>JBKHJO010000009.1:0-59468 GCA_046538105.1 Anaerolineales bacterium
GAGGGCTTTCGAGGGTGGCCCGCGTCTTGTAGGGCGGAAGCCGTTTCGATCTACGGGGTTCTGTTTGGGGCGCCGTAAAGAGATAGCGTTGAAGGTTTTTGATATTTTGGAGGATGTTGGACGACAACCGAAAGTGATGCCAGTCAAAGATGACACCTATAGAGGTGGGCGGTGACTCTTGAGTATGTTGCCATCTGACCGACCAAGAATTTGATCGTTCTTATCGTCGAGCCCATTTTCTTGACAGAGAGAAGGGAAACGCCTACAGTCTCTGGTGCCAACTAGAATTAGGTTATACGTGGTGATATCGGATATAGAATAGAACAGTGTCCTATAAGCGAGCGCTTCTAGATAAGTTTCAGGAGAAGACGGCGCAGGTCTGCGTCATCGGCCTGGGATATGTGGGGTTGCCCCTGGCCGTGGAATTCGCTCGGGCCGGGCTGTCCGTGGTGGGGCTGGATATAGACGAAAATAAGTGTGAACGGATCAACGACGGGCAGAGTTATATCGGGGATATTCCCGCGGAGATCGTCGCCGAGATGGTGGATGATGGGCTTCTGCGGGCCACGACCGATTATACGGTTCTGGATGTCGCAGATGCTGCGGTCATCTGCGTTCCCACGCCCCTGGGCAAGTCCAAGGATCCGGACATCTCTTACATCGTGAGCGCGGCGGACGAACTGGCGGGCCATATGCACGAGGGCATGCTGGTGGTGCTGGAGAGCACCACCTATCCCGGTACCACCGGGGAGATACTGATGCCCCGGCTGGTGGGGAACGGCTATACGGTGGGGGAGGACGTCTTTCTGGCCTTTTCTCCCGAGCGTGTGGATCCGGGCAACGCCCGCTATGCCACGGGTAACATTCCCAAGGTGGTGGGGGGTGTGACGCCGGCCTGTCTGGAGGTCGCCAGCGCCCTCTACAGCACCGCCGTGGAGGAGATCGTGCCCGTCTCCAGCCCGGCGACGGCGGAGATGGCCAAAATTCTGGAGAACACCTTTCGCGCTGTGAATATCGGCCTCGTAAACGAGATGGCGCAGATATGTCATCGTATGGGCATCGATATCTGGGAGGTGATCGATGCAGCCTCTACCAAACCCTTTGGTTTTATGCCCTTTTATCCCGGGCCCGGCCTTGGCGGACACTGTATCCCCGTCGATCCCCTGTATCTCACGTGGAAGATGCGGGGACTGGGAGTGCGTACGCGGTTTATCGAGTTGGCCGACACTGTGAACGCGGCCATGCCCCATTACGTGGTCAGCCGCGTGCAGGACCTGCTCAACGAGGAAGGCAAGCCCCTGCGCGACGCGAGGATACTTGTCCTGGGAGTGGCGTACAAGGCCGACGTGGACGATCTGCGAGAGAGCCCCGCGCTGCTCATCATTCAGGAATTTCAGGGGCGGGGGGCCCAGGTGGTCTATCATGATCCTTACATTGAGGAATTGCAGGTCACGCCCGCCGAAAAGATGGCCTCCGCCGAGTTATCGGCCGAGTTGCTTTCCTGGGCCGATTGCGTCCTGATACATACGGCCCACAGTGCGTACGATTGGGAGTGGGTGGCCGAGCATGCCCGCCTCGTCTTTGACACGCGCAATGCCCTCGGCGATTCGGCCGATTGCCGGGTGGCCAGATTGTAGAGTGTGAAGGATAGATCTGATATGGGGATGGGGGAAGAGTGGACCCGTTAGCCTTTGCCGTGGACATGCGCAGCGCGCTGTATCAATGTGGGCAGGTGGCGCGTGGGCTTCAGGGGAGGGTGGCGAGGGAAGAAAAGCCGCCGGATTCTGTGCACCAGATGAGCACGTCGGTGAGCGTGGTGGATCGCCTTTGTCAGGAGATATTGTTGCTTCGGGCCCACGCGCTGGCCCCATATCTGGAGATTCAAAGCGAGGAGATTGATGATTGTCCACCGGCGATTCGCGATCTGTTCGCCGGGAACGCGCACCGCTATGTCCTGGTCATGGATCCCGTGGACGGCACGGGGGATTTTCTGGATGGGGCGGATACGTACGCCCATATGATGGGCCTGCTCGATCAAGAGAGCGGGCGGATGCATCTGGGGATGATCTATTTCCCTGAGGGAAGGCGCCTGTATATGGCCGTTCGGGGTATGGGGGCTTTTGTCAGCGAGGGATTCTATGCCCCTCTGCGGCCCATGGCACCAGTCTCTCCTCCCAGGACGGTGGAGAGGGTAAAACGCCTGGAGGATGCCGATTACGAGGCTTTTGAACGGTTGGATTTTCGGGTCGTGCCGGCCGAGAGCGGCTCGGCGGCTTACGAATTGACGCGCGTGGCCGAGGGGCGGTTGGGGGTCATGGTGATGCGGCACTTTCATGGGCACGATACGGCGGTTTCCAGCGTCATCATCGAGGAGTTGGGGGGGCGGGTAGTCGGTGCGGATGGACGCACGGTGACCTATGAGAAGGAGATGCCGCGTATGCCCCTGGTCATCTCCTCGCTGGTTCCCGACTATGCGTGTCAACTTGCCGAGACGCTGGAGGAGTGATCGTCCGTGGTTCTGAGAAGTAACAAGCGGGGCGGGGTTTGCGTGTCGCCTTTTGGATGTGGGATTGAGATAACGATAAATGTGTGATGAATCTGTGACCGTTGAAGAAGGAGGTATATGTCGGATTTGATCGCCCCGTATGGGGGGCGGCTTGTGGATCTGCGCGTGCCTGCAGGGGAGCGGGCCGCGCTCAAGGAATATGCCAGTCACCTGCCCTCGTTGCAGATCTCTGAGCGGGCGGCGTGCGATCTGGAACTTTTGAGTGTGGGGGCCTTTTCCCCGCTGGATGGTTTCATGGGGCAGGCTGACTATCAAAGGGTGCTGGACGCGATGCGCCTTACGGGCGGGCATCTTTTTCCCATGCCCATCACACTGCCTGTGGATGATGAGGTCAAAGTCAGTGTGGGAGAGGAGATTGCTCTGCGCGATGCCAAGAACGAGTTGCTTGCGGTCATGGAGGTGGAGGAGGTCTATACCTGGGATCTGGAGGAGGCGGCGCGGAAGGTCTTTGGCACGACGGACGTGCGCCATCCCCTTGTAGCGGAGATGCACCGCTGGGGGCGGAGAAATATCGCGGGTTCCCTGCGGGTCTATCAATTGCCTCCCCATTACGATTTTTCCGATCTGCGTCTTACACCAACGGAAACACGGGAGCGCCTAAAGGCCACGGGGCGTGAAAACGTGGTAGCCTTTCAGACGCGCAATCCCATGCACCGCGTTCATGAGGAACTTACAAGACGGGCCATGGAAGAGATGGAGGGGGCTCTGCTTTTGCATCCCGTGGTGGGCATGACCAAGTCGGGTGACGTGGATCACTATACCCGGGTGCGGACGTATCGGGCGCTGGCCCAAAAGTATTACGACCCGCAGCGTGTCGTGCTCTCCCTTTTGCCCCTGGCCATGCGCATGGGCGGGCCACGGGAGGCCCTGTGGCATATGCTCATCCGCCGTAATTATGGGGCCAACCATTTTGTCATAGGACGCGAACACGCGGGGCCGGGCAAGGATTCGCAGGGGCGGCCGTTCTATGGTCCCTATGAGGCTCAGCAACTGGCGCGGGAGTACGGCGAGGAGTTGGGTGTGAAGATGGTGCCCTTTCGCATGTTGGCCTATCTGCCCGACGAGGATCGCTATGAGGAAGTAGACAAGGTGCCTGAGGGTGTTCGGACCATATCTATCTCTGGTACTGAGGTGCGTGACGAGTATCTGGACAGGGGGCGTCCCTTTCCTTCCTGGTTCACCCGCCCCGAGGTGGCCGAGATCCTGCGGGAAGCCTATCCGGCGCGTTCTCAGCAGGGATTCTGTCTATGGTTCACGGGATTAAGCGGATCGGGCAAATCCACCACGGCTGAGATCGTGACGGCGTTACTGCAAGAGCGGGGCCGGCAGGTGACGGTGCTCGACGGCGACGTGGTGCGCACGCACCTGTCCAAGGGGCTGGGATTCAGCAAGGAAGATCGGGATACGAATATCCGACGCATCGGCTTTGTGGCCTCCGAGATCGTGCGGCATGACGGCGTGGCCGTATGCGCAGCCGTAAGTCCATATCGCGTCGCGCGCCAGGAGGTGCGGGATATGGTGGGAGATGATCGCTTCTTTGAGATCTTTGTGGATACTCCCCTGGCCGTGTGCGAGCAGCGGGATACCAAGGGGCTCTATGCCAAGGCGCGGCGGGGCGAGATCAAGAACTTTACGGGCATCGACGATCCCTACGAGGCTCCTCGGGATCCAGAATTTCGTCTGGACACGGTGCAGTATTCTGCCGAAGAGAATGCCCATCGCATCATAGAGGGCGTGGTACAACGGGGTTTTGTGAATGGGGACGAGGCGCATAAGGGCGAGAGAGTGAGTGTGGTGGCAAAGTGAGGAGAGGGAATGAGGCGCCGCTGGATCGAAAGGGCGCTAGCGCGGCATCGCGCGGAACTTGCGGGGGAGCATCCATGGGGTGACGCTGGGCAGTTTGGGTTGGCCATTCTGTTTGGCGTCGTATGGACAGCGGATACGTTCTTTCTTCACTATACTATCTTTTTGAATCGCCATGTGCCGCCCGCTGTGAGATTGCTCCTGGCTCTCGTCTTTCTCTGTGCTTCGGGTTACCTGGCACAGAGGGGAATTTCCGTCGTGTTTGGCGAACCGAGGGAGAAGGCCGGGGTGATCGAGAGGGACGTCTATGGCCTCGTACGCCATCCCATCTATCTGAGCGAGATTTTGCTTTACCTCGGCTTTCTTATGCTCAGCCTCTCTCTCGCTGCCGTGGCGATCTGGCTTGTAGCCATCCTCTTTCTCTATTACATCTCATGCTACGAGGAGAGGCTGCTGGTGGAGCGATTTGGGAAGGCGTACGAGGAGTACAGGCGCGAGGTGCCCATGTGGATTCCAAGGCCATGGGAGCAATCGAGATAGTCTCAGGGTTGCGATTCGCGGGTCGCCCGCCTCTGCGTCAGAATTTGACGGGATAGGTCTTCCTTAATGGTGATCCTCGC
This sequence comes from Anaerolineales bacterium, assembly GCA_046538105.1. GTDB lineage: Bacteria > Chloroflexota > Anaerolineae > UBA1429 > UBA1429 > JAWLEV01. The sequence goes on from JBKHJO010000009.1 coordinate 4,990, forward strand.
GTGGGCGCATGGGACGCGCCTTTATCTCGCGAATCAGGGCGGCCAGTTCCTCGGTACAGGCTTTGTAGAATGCCTCGCCCTTTTTCCGGGTCGCCAGCGTGGGATCTCCCAGGACACCGGTGTGGGAGAAGGAACTCCACCATTCCATCATGCCCACCCGGGCACCTCCCTCCAGATCCTGCCACCAAAAGTCTGAGGACAGCATATTATTCTCCGCCTGCATACGATCCTGCCGTACATCCTCGGGACGCAGGTAGAGGTAGAGGGATGTCTCGATCTCCTCGGCGTGAGCCACCCACCCTTTGGGGGATTCGCGTATTTTGTGCAGGGCATCAAGGGCGAGTTCAAAATAACTGCATGCGGCGCAGATGGCCTCATTGTCCATGGTGGCCTGGCGCGCGGCGACCTCGATCAGGGGTCTGTTGGAGCCGTGGCCGTTGATGATGAGGATCTTTTTGAAACCATGGTGGGCTACACTCTTGACGATATCTAGAAGAAAATCGACATAGTGGTCCCAGTCGATGCCGATGGTGCCCGGGAAATCTATGTGGTGCCAGTTGAAGCCATAGTTCAACTGGGGCATAAGGAGCGCGTCATCGGGCACCCTTTTCGCCGCTCCTTCACACACGGAATGGCACAAAAAGTTATCCACGTCCAGGGGCAGGTGATGTCCGTGCTGTTCCGTGGAACCCACGGGCAGTACGACGACCCGTTCCTCGGCCGCTGCCTGTCGTATCTCTGGCCACGTCAGTTTATCGTAGTGATACGATGGAACCTCGACCATGTTTCCTCCTTCTGTCGTATGTTGAAAGTGTCTTGCCATGATTGTAGCGCGGACGCCATCTCTTTGTCCATCCAGGGTTTTGACGTGCACAATTGCTGAGTAGCAGAGGGGATGTTACAATCGAAGGCGTGATAAATCTGAGGGCGAATTCTTTTATGGACAAAGAGCCATTCCCTTTTCGTTCGCTTCGACGTCGAGGCTGGATATTGATAGCGGCGCTGCTCACCTTTGCCGCGTTCCTCAGCACGCTGCAGTGGCACGTAAACGGGAGCCCCTCTCCCTATGTCACAGACGTTGGGGAGATCCAGAACGCGTTGCCCCGCTGGGGCACCCTCCACTTTACGGGCTATCCACTGTATACTTTTTTGGGGTCCCTGTTCGTGACCTGTATGCGATGGTTGGGCATCCAGCCAGCGGCCGGGAGTTCTCTCTACTCTGCGCTATGGGGCGTGATGACCGTGGTCCTGTTCGCTCTGCTGGGCATGGAGTTGGGGATTCCAGATTACGTGGCTTCCCTTTCCGGCGTAGCCATGGCCCTGACGACATCGTTCTGGATCGACGCTTCGCTGGCTGAGGTTCATACCATGAGTATGGCGCTGACCTTTGTTACACTCCTCTTTGCTGTGAGATTCGGTCGCACTGGTCGCCGTCGTGACCTCTTGTTGCTGGTTTTGAGTTTCTCTCAGGGAGTGACCCATCAGCGGGCTCTCGTTTTTCTCACCCCTGGTATTCTGATCCTCGTCTTTGACAGGCTTGAGGTGCTTTGGCGCAATATTGGCATGGTGTTTGCCATGGCTTTGACGGGTCCCCTGACCTATCTCTATCTTCCCCTTCGGGCCTGGCAGGGGGCAGAGTGGACATTTGGGCGGCCTGGCACGTGGACGGGTTTTTGGCGGATGATCGCGGATACCAAAGCGAGCCGCATCATCGAACTGCCCCAGACCCCTGTAGAATGGGTGGCGCGGGTGCAGACGTTGGTTCAATTGTTGGATAGGGATCTGCCGATGTTGCTGATCGCCTTTGGTTTCTTGGGACTCGCCCTCCTGTTTTCCCATCATCGAAAAGCAGGGGCAGCGTTACTCGCGGTGATGGGGGCCTATCTCTTTTTATGTCTTATCATCTGGGAGGGCAGGGTCTCCGATGCGCTCCTGGCCGCCCAGTTGCCCGTCGTTGCGCTGGCTACACTGGGGTTGTCGGTCATCGTGGGTGAGATTGGGGGGCGCTGGCCTCGTCTTTGTCTGGTGATATTTGTTCTTATGATGGCCGGTTGTCTGGTTCTTTTTGTGGTCCATCGTCCGAAAGTGGTCGCCATCACTCACGATCGGAGCGTGGAGGAGGTGGTGGCCAGGGTGGAGGATATACCGCCATCTTTGAATCCCACGACGCTTATGGCCCTCTGGGGCCACGATTACTGGGCTCTGGCCTATGCGCAGACCTACCGGGGGCAATTTCCCCACCTTGATCTGGTGGATCATAACGCGAATTTCAAGGACCTCGTGGCGCGTGGTGACAGGCTACTGACGCTGCAGAAAACGTTCTACGAGAAGCCGCCCGACTGGTGGGAGGAGCGCCTGGGCTCACTGGCTCTCACGTCGGTGGCTCCGGGGATCGTGGAGATCGCCCCAGAGCCACCCCTGACCATGGCCGACGTGCCCGAGGGCCCACGGCTGGATTTGGGCAACGGGATTCGTATCCTATCGGCCCTGGCCAAAGTTGAGGATCAGAGGGTAGAGGTGACAATCTACTGGCAAGAGGTTGAGCCGACGCAGGAGTACAGCGTGGCAGTTCACCTGATAAAGAGCGATCCACCGCGCGATGCGAACGACATCATAGCGCAGGCCGACGTACAGCATCCTGTCGGAGGATGGTACCCCACGTCCCATTGGCGCACGAAAGAGATCGTGCGTGATGATTACGTGCTTTCTCTACCTGCGGATTCCGGGGCAGTGGGAGTTCGTGTGGGGATGTACCGCGTAGACGACGAGGGGCAATTCTCGAATACGGAATGGCTTTTTCTTCCCCTGCCCAGGAATGACAGGGGATGGCGAGGATTTTTCATTTGACGTTGCTTTTTGTTGGTGATAGCATAGGCGCCATGATACAGGGAAACGGCAAGGTATTATGAGGAAAGGATTGCAAGATGAGAATTGGTCTAGTTCTACCCGGGCTGACAGAGTCGAATCTGCGGTTGGCTAAGCAGTTGGGGGCGACAGATGTCGTCACCTCGCTGCCCCGCAGCGAGCGGGATGGTCCCGTTTGGGAACTGATGCCGCTGATCAACCTGAGGAAAATGATCGAGGACGCCGGATTGACCTTCTCGGTTATTGAGAGTATGCCGATCTCCGACAGGGTAAAGTTGGGTCTGGAAGGGCGCGACGAGGATATAGAGAACTGGCGCAAGTCGTTGCGCAACGTGGGAGCGGCGAGTATTCCCATCATCTGTTACAACTGGATGGCCGTCTTTGGATGGCTCAGGACGTCATTTACCACCCCCGTCAGGGGCGGCGCGCCGGCCACGAGTTACGAACATGCCCTGCTAAAGGATGCGCCACTCACCGAGGTGGGGGTTGTGCCAGAGGAGACGTTGTGGGAAAGCCTGGAGTATTTCCTCAAAGCCGTCGTGCCCGTGGCAGAGGAGGCTGGCGTCAAACTGGCCATGCACCCCGATGATCCTCCGCTTTCTCCCATTCGGGGCATTGGGCGTATCATGACCAATCCGGGCAATTTCCAGCGCATGATCGATATGGTGCCCAGCCCCGTGAATGGCATCACCTTCTGTCAGGGGTGCTTTGCCGAGATGGGCGTGGATATTCCGGCCACCATCAAGCACTTTGGAGAGCAGGATAAACTGTTCTTCGCGCACTTTCGAAATCTGCGAGGCACGGCAGAGGACTTTTGTGAGATGTTTCACGACGATGGCGATACGGACATGTACGAGGCCATGAAAGCCTACCATGAAGTGGGGTTTGAAGGGCCCATGCGTCCCGACCACGTGCCCACCATGGAGGGCGACGATAATAGCCGTCCAGGATATAGCCTTTTGGGTCGGTTGTTCGCCGTAGGCTATATGAAGGGATTGATCGAGTCCATCGAGAAAACGCTATAGCACTTTTTGAAAAGGCGCAAGGATCTCCGCAGGTCATGCCTGCGGAGATCCTTTTTTCTTTGGGCGCTATTTGACCAGTTCGATGGCGGCAAAACCTCCCAGTTCAGGGATGGTGAGGCGCACGCCCTCTTTGTCCTTTACAAGAGGGATTTCCTGATCGCCAAAGAGTTCTCTGGCCTCCGTATAGTCTCCCCGCACCCATAGAGCGATGTCGGTCAGGGGGATAATCTCGGTAAGGGGTTTGCTCTGCCAGCCCGTGGCGTTGAGGAGGTGCACCAGGGCGTGCTGGGGATCTCCCTGTACGTGGTGGAGAGTCATCTCCACCGATCCGGGCGCATTTGTCGTCGTCAGGGGTGGTATCCATCGCCGCACGAGGCGCTGTATAATCCTTTTGTATTCGGGCACGCCAAAGCGATGGTAGAATTTGCCTATCTCCCAGGGCAGGTAGGTCGCGTCTCCCTGGCCGTGAGACGCGATCACCAACCCGGGGGTGGAGAGTTCCTCCTCCCAGTAGGCGAACTCGGGGGTATTGTTGCGCACGGGTGGGATCAGATGGAGGTCCGTCATCTGCTGTGAAGGGGTCTTCAGGGGCTCGGTCTCCAACAGTATCCCACCCAGGGGTATCAGGTCCGTCTCGTCGAATCCTTGAAAAAGGTTCTTATCCAAGATACGCAGATAGGATCCCGGGCACTTTTTTTTCTTTACGAATTTGCGAGGGATAGTTTGAAGGCCAAATCTCTTGTGGGGCAATCCTTCCCCATCGTACAGGGAGGTCTCGTGGCTGGCAAGGAGATGTCCTCCTTCTTTCACATAGGCATCTATGGTGGCCAATTGTGCGTCAGTGAGGGCGGCCACGTTGGGTAGGATCAACAGACCGTATCGCGATAGCAGGGAGGGGTCGAGTTGCCCGTCGTGCAGGACGTCGAACTGTACGTGGGACTCGGCAAGGGCCTCGTAAAAGCCCCGGTATTCGGCAAGACATCGGCCCATCACATCGTCCCGGCCATAGTAATCCATGGTGGTCTGGGAATAGAGGAGGGCGACGGGGGCGGGGGAGTGCAGATCCCTGTAACTGTCGGCATGGTCGCGCAGGTGATGATACACCTTTTTGATGGCTGGCAGGGCCTTGCGATCATCCTGTTCGAACGTCCCCGAGAGGGCCACGCAGGGCTGCCCTCCGTGGGCGGCGATCTGCATGAGATCGTAGGCGATTTGGGCCGGTGGCTGCGCGGTGCGACGGCTGCCAAAGATCTCGGAGTAGGTGAGGATGATACTGATGGGCTGATTGGGCGCAAAGGTACGTCCCATGCGCACTTGTTCACTGGCCCACAGATAGTATTTAGGTAGGGGGCGCGTGAGAGGATTAAATGCCTCCAGGGTTATCACGTCCACGGCCCCGGCCATACGGGGACCGCGCCACCCCGCCTCTCGCAGGTGGGAGGGATTATCGCTCGTCAGGCGAAAGTCGACGGTCAGGATGGCACGTGGGTCGCGTTCCCGGATGAAGGATCGGAGCCTCTGTGTGTATTCCTCCATACGTCGATAGCGGAACCGGACAAAGGTCCGCCAGGCGGGATCATCCCAATCCTCCTGTCGGGGCAGTTCCAGCCCGGTAGCCTCTCGAAAGGCCTCCTGGCATCTTTTGCAGGTGCAATGATCATAGTGGAAGGCGTTGTAAAAGAAGCCATCTACGACGTAGCGCGACATGATCTCGTCAACCAACTCAAAGTTGTGTTCCTGCCAGTAGGGGCTATTAAAGCAGGTGAGACGCATGGTCCAGCCTCGCCGCACATCGTCCTCGGGGGTTCTCTGGAACCATTCGGGGTGTTCCTCATAGAGCGCCTCGTGGTTTTTGCTGATGTCCAGGCGCACGAGAACCCTAAGCCCGCGCCGATGGGCCTCTTGGATCACGTCGCCGAGAAAATCGCCTCGCATGTACTCGTTGACGGGATGGTGGGGGATATCGCTTGGATACCAGGCCACGATGCCCCCGCCGTTGACCAGCATGGCGTTTCCGCCATAGTCTATCACCTGGTCCACCAGGCGCCTGGGATCCAGATCGCGGGCGTCGATCTTGCGCAGGTTGGGTTGAATCATGCGAAACGGTCGTTTCCAGAATGTGGGTATCTTTTCTACCATGGGAATGCCTCCTCCTTACGCTGTCGTTGCCCCTATGTTACACGCGTGCTACAATCGTTTCAATCTTGCTGAGTGTTCTGGAGCTGTGGGTTAGCTCGTAGATGAACTGGATGTGGAGACAGGTATGTTCAACGTCTGTCCCAACTGTGGACAGTACTCTGAGGAAAAGGAAATTGATCCCAAAGGGCCTTTTGCTATGTGTCCCTATTGTGGATACCGGCATCGTTTTGTTCGCCTGCCGCTCTTTGTGATTACGGGAGCCAGCGCGTCTGGCAAGACGACGGTCTGTCTGGAACTCGCGACAGAGGTGGAGGAGTGCGTGTTCATGGAAACGGATATTCTCTGGCGGTCAGAGTTTGCCAATCCTGAGGACAACTGGCGTGATTACCGTAATATGTGGCTGCGCGTGGCCAAGAACATCAGTCAGGCGGGCCGCCCCGTCGTTCTATGTGGCAGCGCTACGCCTGAGCAGTTCGAAACCTGCCCGGAACGGCGCTATTTCACAACCATCCACTACTTGACCATGGTCTGTGACGCGGATGAACTCGCAAAGCGATTGCAAAATCGCCCGCGCTGGCGAGACTCGTCTCGGCCTGAATTCATCAAAGAGATGTTAGCCTTTAACGCTTGGTTCAAGCAGAACGCTGCCTCCACCCAGCCACCCATGAGCCTCTTGGACACGACGGAACTTGCGATCCAGGAAACGTGCTGTCGGGTTCAAGAATGGATTTCCACCTTGCTCCATGATGGTGACGAATGAACGGCCATTGTGCTTCTCTTGCAGGAGGTGTTCGTATGACAGTATTCGGCATAAACCCCGGACCGGGTAATCCACGCAATTCGGAGGGCGACACTATACTGTTGTCAGATGATAGACTTCTTCTAGCGTGGACCCGCTTTGTGGGGGCCGCGGATCACGCAAAGGCCGATATCTACGGTATGGTGACAGACGACTGGGGAAAGAGTTGGAGTGAACCGCGACTCCTGGTATCGAGGGAGGAGGGCCGTCAGAACGTCATGTCTGTGTCCCTGCTGCGCGAGGAGGTGAGCGGCGATATTCTTCTTTTCTATCTGCGCAAGAACAGTTTTCGCGATTGCAACGTGTTTCTCAGGCGCTCTGCCGATGAGGGGCGCAGTTGGGGATCGCCCTGGCGCGTCTCCGTACGGGACGGATATCACGTGATGAACAATGCGCGCGTGGTACAGTTGGAAAGCGGACGTCTGCTGGCTCCCGTGGCATTGACGCAGAATTATGGTCGGTCGCGTCATCAGGTCGCCTTCTGCTACATCTCGGATGATGGGGGAGCACATTGGCGTGTGGGGGGTGGGTTTGCGGATTTACCTCAGAGCCGTGTGGGGTGTCAGGAACCGGGGGTGGTGCCCGTGGGAGACGACCTGCTTATGCATATACGCACGGATCAGGACTATGTCTTTGGCGCTTGGTCCGCCGATGGTGGAGATACCTGGACGGCGCCACGCCCCTTTGAGGATCTACCCGCCCCCGCCGCCCCGGCGACCATGGCACGTCTGCCCGATGGGAATCTCGTGACTATCTATAACCATCGCCCTGATGGGGCACAAGCCGGTTGGGCGGGACGGACGCCCCTATCCGTGGCACGCTCTCGCGATAGGGGGAATACCTGGCAGCGCCTGGAGGATATCGAGGCCAGCGCAGTATATGCTTATGGTTATACCAGTTTTCGGGTCTGTGGGGAACGCATGGTGCTGACCTACTATGTCTGGCCGCGAGATGCGCCAGCCAACTTTGAGGAGACCGCCCTGCGATTCCGGATGCTGCCGTTGGCGCGTTTCGTGCCCTGAGGCGGTGGTTTCTCGTTTATTGGAGAATGCCTTGCGAGAGTTTTATAACAGGTTATTTTACAGGTTAAAAAACCCATAGTATACTTGAGTCAGTAAATAGGAAAAAAGACGATGAAGCGGCTCTCCTCATTTATTGATAGATATATGCAATCGTGGTTGCAAAGTGGGAGAGTCCTTTCTAGAAGGAGTCAGTCCGTATGTATTTACCCATGTTCAATCCCATGTATTATCTTTTTGCCTTGCCTGCCCTCTTGCTGGGCATGTATGCTCAGCACAAGGTGCGCTCCACTTATTCCAAATACCTAGAAGTGCGCAATCGGTACAATGTCACGGGATATGAGGCGGCACAGCGTCTGTTGAGGATGCAAGGATTGCAGGACGTTCAGGTGAAAGAGACGGGAGGGCAGCTCTCGGACCATTATAATCCCAAAGAAAAGACATTGGCCCTTTCTCAAAACGTTGCACGCTCGCCGTCGTTGGCCTCGCTGGCCATCGTTGCGCATGAGATGGGACACGCGGTTCAGGACCAGCGGGATTATATGCCGCTACGCTTACGATCGGGCCTCGTTCCCGTGGTGCAGATAGGTTCGTGGTTGGGGCCCATCCTTTTCCTGGGAGGGATGTTTTTCCCCATACAGAACCTTTCACTGATTGGCCTCCTGCTCTTTTCGGGAACATTGGTCTTTTCTCTGGTTACTCTGCCGGTGGAGTTCGATGCCAGCCGCCGGGCGGTGGCCATGCTCAGGGATGGGCAGATGATAACCAGGGAAGAGGTGGACGGCGCACGTGAGGTGCTCTCGGCCGCTGCTCTCACGTATGTGGCGGCCGCGGCCCAGGCGCTATCGACCATTCTTTACTATGCATTCCTTTTGAGTGGTTCTCGGCGGCGGCGTTAGGTTGTGGTCCAAATGTCGCCTTGTTTCGTCTCTAGTGTGTTGAAACGAAATGGCAGTTGATAAGGTCGATCTGCTCGATCTTTCATATGATGAACTGCAGGATCTGGTGGACGCGTGGGGGGAGCCGGAATTCCGCGCGCAACAGATCTGGCACTGGGTCTATCATATGCTGACCGATGATCCCCGTGACATGACCACACTGCCCAAAGAACTGCGCCAGCGTCTTGTGGAAAAGGCCCATATTGGTCGTCTGGAAGTGGTGGATACGATAGTATCGGAAGATGGTCTGACCGAGAAGGTGGTCTTTCGGGCGGTTGACGACTGTCTATTTGAGACCGTCCTGATGCGTTACACGGATCGCAATACGGTGTGCGTATCTTCCCAGGTGGGGTGTATTGTGGGGTGTCTTTTCTGTGCCACGGGCCAGGTGGGCTTGGAGCGGGATCTGAGTATGGCAGAGATTACGGCACAGGTTTTGTATTTCGCGCGTCGTCTGCGCAAACAGGGTGCACATCTCACGAACGTGGTATTCATGGGCATGGGGGAACCCATGTTCAACTTTGGCGCCGTGTGGAAGGCAATCCTGAACTTGCATCATCCAGAGGGCCTATTCTTGGGCGCGCGTCGTTTCACCGTCTCCACCGCCGGCGTCGTGCCAGGCATAGAGTGCATGGCCCAAAAGGCGCTCCCTGTGGGCCTGGCCATCTCCTTACACGCCCCGGATGATGCTTTGCGCGATCGTCTTGTGCCCCTGAATCGTCGCTATCCTCTGGGACGCCTTTTACAGGCCTGTCGTCGGTATATCAAATGTGTAGGGCGTCGGGTCACTTTTGAGTACGTGCTCGCAGCAGGCTTGAACGATTCGGACACTCGCGCGTTGCAGACGGCAGAGTTACTGCGGGGGTTTCTCTGTCATGTCAACCTGATCCCTCTGAATCCGACGCCCGGTTGTGATTATGAGGCCCCCAGTCCGGAACGGGTCCTGCGTTTTCAGGAGATATTGGTTGATGGGGGCATCCAGACGACCGTTCGTCTGGGTCGGGGGATCGACATTCAGGCTGGTTGTGGCCAACTGAGAGGGAAATATCAGAGGATGAAAGGATAGGGGGAAGGGAATTTATGGTTGAAAAAAGATGTCCTCGCATCGCGGCCTCTATCCTTTCTGCTGATTTCGCCAAATTGGGCGAACAGGTGCAGGAGGCGGAGGATGCCGGGGCTGACGTGATCCACTTTGACGTGATGGATGGGCATTTTGTGCCCAATATTACCGTGGGCCCCCTGGTCTTGCGGGCGCTGCGTCCCGTATCACGACTTCCTTTTCACGTGCATCTGATGATGCAGGCGCCGGAGCGCTACATCGACGAGTTTGCGGAGTCCGGTGCCGACCTGATCACCGTGCACGTGGAGACCTGTCCACACCTCCATCGTACCATTCAACAGATTTGCGCCACGGGTGCCCTGCCTGCTGTGACCCTCAACCCCGCCACGCCTCTGGTAGCGCTTGAAGAGATCCTTCCACAGGTCAGCGCCGTTCTCATGATGACGGTGAACCCGGGCTTTGGCGGGCAAACGCTGATCCCCTCCATGTTGGACAAGATCCGACGCTTGCGTCAGACTCTAGAGAAACGGGGGTTAACCTGTTCCATTGAGGTGGATGGGGGGGTCAACGAAAAGACTATACGGCAAGTCGTGGACGCGGGGGGAGATACCCTGGTGATGGGATCGGCGATCTTTGCCGCAGAAGACGGAATACATTCCTCGATTCGGAGGCTAAGGGCGGCCCTCAAAGACCAAAAAGCCAGCCTGGATAGCCCAGGCTGACTCTTTTCGCACTTTTGCGAGGCTTTTTGAAAAGATGGTCCCAGATGGCTAGAGTTTGCCCTTGTTCGTCCACGTGCGCAGGCAACGCGTGCACATGTTGACCTGCTTTCGCTCGCCGTCTACGTTGATGGTGATCTTTTGTATATTAGGCGACCACGTGCGTTTTGTGCGCTTTTTGGAACGAGGTACATTATGTCCAAATTGCGGTCCCTTACCGCAGATATCACATTTTGCCACGAATCTACTCCTTTCTGACGTCGAGTCAGCATGACTCGGGGATTTGCTTTCCACAACCTGGATATGATACCATAGATAAAGTGTGTCTGCAAAAGTAATTGCAGGGGAGATATTATGTGTGAAGAGACATCCCTTGGCAGAATCCAAGTTTCGCGAGAGGCCATAGCCAGTATAGCCAGCGAGGCTGTCCTGAGTTGTTATGGCGTGGTGGGCATGTCGGCAGCAACGTTACGAGATGGCATCGCCGAGATCCTTCAGGTCGACAGTTATCATCGGGGCGTTGAAGTGGAGGTCGTGGACGATGAAATCGTCATCGATCTGTACGTGGTCGTCGAGTATGGCACGCGTATCTCGGAGGTGGCGCACAATGTCATGGAGAGCGTCAAGTTCAGCGTGGAAAAAGCCCTTGGCATGCGTGTCGCCAAAGTGAACGTTCACGTTCAGGGGTTGCGGGTCAGTGATGACGATGAGTAGATCTGGATGGTCCGATTGGCGAATACTGTGTAAGGATGGTTTGTGTCGCCGATGGTAGTTGACTTATAAGGGTATTCCATTGACCGATTCTCTTGAATCAAGCCGTGATCGTCAAAAACACAGGGTGCTTGATGCCAAAGATCTGGTGGAGGCTTTTCGCGCCGCCAGCATCTGGCTGGATTTGCATGCCTCGGAAGTGAATGATCTGAACGTCTTTCCCGTTCCCGACGGTGATACGGGGACTAATATGTCCATGACGATGCATGCCGCACTGAACGAAGTGGAGGGTCTATCCGAGCAGTCGGTTTCCGAATTGGCCGGGATCATGGCCAACGGTGCGCTGATGGGAGCACGTGGGAATTCGGGCGTCATCCTCTCTCAGATACTTCGCGGTTTTGCGCGTGCCGTCAATGGAGATAGGGGAGTCATCGACGCGGTCGATCTTGCCCGAGCCCTTGAAGAGGGGGCTTTTACCGCTTATCAGGGGGTGATGAAGCCGGTCGAGGGCACGATACTCACCGTCATCAGGGAGGCCGCCGATGCGGCCGTAGCGGCGGCTTTGCCGGATATGGATATAGAACGGCTCATGCTGCAGACGGTATCTGCGGCCCAGACCTCCCTTTCTCACACCCCGTCCCTGCTTCCCGTACTTGACGAGGCCGGTGTGGTGGATGCGGGAGGACAGGGGCTTGTTTTCATCCTGGAGGGAATTCTGCGTTTTTTGCGAGGGCAGCATTTTGAAGGGGTTGCTGAGGTACAGAGCGATGTGCACAGGATCGTGCATGCGCCCGAGGGTGAATACAACTATGATACCCAGTTTATAATCCTGGGCGATGACCTGGACGTGCAGGCCATTCGGGAGCGCATGGCCACCCTGGGGGATTCGGTGTTGGTGGTGGGCGATGCGAACAAGGTCAAGGTGCATGTGCATCTTGATAGGCCCGGCCAGGCCTTGGACTATGGCGTGACGCAGGGGTATATCACCGACGTGGTCGTGGAGAATATGCAACTTCAGTACGAGGAGTTCCAGGCTACCTCTTTGCGAAAAGAGCAGGAAGCCCTACCATCGACTTTTCCGGAGGGGGAAATTTCGCTGCCCAAAAAACCCAATGACATAGCCATAGTGGCTGTGACGTCGGGAAAGGGACTGCAGCGTATCGTGCGGAGTCTTGGCACCGATGCCATCGTTCCCGGGGGACAGACCATGAACCCCAGCACACAGGATCTTTTGCAGGCTATCGACAATGTGCCCAATGCCAGGGTTGTGCTCCTGCCCAATAATAGCAACGTCATTCTGGCCGCGAATCAAGCCAAGGAACTCTCGGACAAGCAGGTGGCCGTCGTGCCCACCAAGACGGTGCCCGAGGGCATTTCCGCGCTTTTGGCCTTCAACTATCAGGCTGATCTGGAGACCAATCTGGAGATCATGTCGGAGGCTCGGGAATGTGTTCGGACAGCCGAGATAACCCGCGCTGTGCGTGGAGTGCAGATCAATGGGCTATCTATTGCAGAAGGGCAGTTTGTCGGTTTGCTCGATGGCGATCTTCTGACCCATGGCGAGAATGTCTTTACCGTTGTGGAAAGATTGCTGGGGCGTATTGAGGTGGCCAGTTGTGAGATCATCACCATCTATTACGGCGAGGATGTCTCCGCCGATGAGGCAGAGGAACTCGCCGATCAGGTCCGTCACATGTGTCCCGCTGTTGAAGTAGAAGTGTTGGATGGGGGGCAGGCACACTATCACTATATTATCTCTGCTGAATAGTTTACCGAGGGAGATGGGCTTATGAGCCAAGTCAAGGTCGTCACGGACAGCGCAGCCGAGTTATCTCCTCAAGTTGTGGAGGACCTTGGTATAACCGTTGTTCCCTGGCGAATACGTCTTGGACCCGAGACGGTGACGGACGACGGGGATTTTCTCAAGACGCGCTTTCACAAAGAACTGGCTGGCAAGGGGATCGTGCCCGTGGCCATCCCCCCCCATCGAGAGCAGTTTTCCCAGGCATATCAGGAACTGGCCAGAGAGACGGATCAGATTATTTCCGTGCACACCTCTTCCGGGCTCAGCACCGTGGTACAGGCGGCCAAGCAGGGCTCGCGTAGTCTCCTAGGACGATGTCGTATCGATGTGATAGACTCCCTTTTCATCTCTCGCGCTCTGGGGTTGCTCGTCACCAGAGCGGCCCGGGCCTGCCAGGAGGGGGCTACTGGCCCGGAGATCACCCGCTTTGTGGGTAGCCTGATCTCGAGGGTATATTTTGCTTTTTATGTGGAGACGCTGGATCATCTCAAGCGCCGAGGGTTTATCCGCAACGTGCGATTTCAGGAAAGCGGATTGTCCAGATCCTTGCTTCTGTTCGAGGATGGGAAGATCGGCTCCCTGCGTCAATCGCGAAGCCGTGGGGCACCTGTGGAGCGTCTGGTCGATTTCGCGACCGAATTCCAGGATATCGAGCGGCTCTCGGTGGTGCATACGGGGTTGGGACCGGGGGTTGAGGGTATCGCCTCCTTGTTTGCGGAGGATCTTCCCAATCAGGAGTTTGAGGATCACATCTATGGCCCTGTGCTCTCGTCATACATTGGGGCTTTGGCTCTAGGGGTCGTGATATTTGAGGAGGCTTTTTGATTTTGTCTTCGTTGTCGTTAGTTTGTACCAGAATATATGTCATCAGCCTACGATAAGCTACGACGTATTTTGTTGTTAGAGCGGACACAGGGATATCATGATCGGGCTGTGATAGGCGGGCTGTCCAAGTTTTTAAAGTATTGGCAGGATCAGGCGCGTCGTGAGGCCGAGGAGTCCGCTTTGGTTCCTGTGGCCGTTGATCGTATTTTGGAGATACTCGACGGGTACGGTGATCTTTTGCCGGCCGAGCGGAGCGACAGGATAGATGTCCTTCTGAAGACTTTGCAGGGAGGGAGCCAGGGCTTGGAGGATGCCGTGCCGCCCAATGGTGAAAGAGCGATCTCACCCAAGGACGATACCGCGGACGAGGGGGGGGCGACATCGGGGGACGATGCGGAAGCAGATGATGCTTTTGAAGATGTGGAAGTGGCCATGGATGTGCAAGATGCTTTGTATGCAGACGTCACGGCGGTCAAGGGGATCGGCGATGTCATGGCCGAGCGTCTGGCACGATTGGGCATCGAAACGGTTGAGGATCTACTCTACCATCTGCCACGACGCTATGATGATTTTGGCGAGCTAAAGAGTATCAATCGTCTGGAATATGGCGAAGAGGTCACCATCGTGGCCGTCGTTCAGGAGGTGGAGGCACGGCGGACGCGCAGCGGCACGCGTCTCGTTCAGGTGACCTTGGGCGATGCCACGGGATCGATTCAGGCTACGTGGTTCAATCAACCCTATCTGGCGAGGCGATTTCATGTAGGCGACGAACTGGTCATCAGCGGCCAGGTGGATGAGTATCTGGGACGTCTCGTCTTTACGTCGCCGGAATGGGAACCGCTGCAGCGTGAACTGTTGCATACGGGGCGGCTCGTACCCGTATATCCTCTCACAGAAGGCGTGAGCGCGCGCCAGTTTCGACATTTGGTGCGCAATGCGCTCGACGCCTATGTATCTCCTCACCTGGATCCGCTACCCCGATCCATCGTAAAGAGTCATGGATTTTTGCGGTTGGATCAGGCACTGGAGCAGATCCATTTCCCAAAGAGCCGTGACGCCCTCAACAGTGCGCATCGACGGCTATGTTTCGACGAGTTTTTGCTCCTCCAACTTGGGATCCTGCGGCAGCGAGAGGCGTGGCGATCTCAGCAGGGGCGCATATTAGAGATTCCTCGAGAAGAGATCGAGGCATTCGTTCAGGGACTGCCCTTCTCCCTGACAGGGGCGCAGGAGCGCGCCATTGAGGAGATTCTTGGCGATCTGCAGCGTCCCGTTCCCATGAGTCGTCTTTTGGAAGGCGATGTCGGTTCGGGCAAGACGGTGATTGCCGTGGTGGCGGTCCTGGTGGCCGTACGCAACGGTTTGCAGGCGGGCGTCATGGCGCCGACCTCTGTGTTGGCCGAGCAACATTATCGCACGATCTCGAATATGCTGGAAGGACTCGAGGATGTATCCTGTGCCCTGCTCGTGGGGAGCCTCTCGGCGGCGGAGAAGGAACGGATTCAGCAAAAGGTGTCGGAAGGGCGCATCCAGGTGGTTGTAGGCACCCATGCATTGATTCAGGAGACGGTCGACTTTGCCAGGTTGGGGCTTGTGATCATTGATGAGCAGCATCGGTTTGGTGTGCGACAGCGTGAGGCCCTACGGGACAAGGGGGGGCAAGTCAAACCTCATCTACTGGCCATGAGCGCCACCCCCATTCCGCGTACGCTGGCCCTAACCATATATGGGGATTTAGATATATCGGTCATAGACGAACTTCCTCCTACCAGACAAGAGGTCATCACCGCCATACGCGACGATACTAGTCGGGAAGGGATATACTCTTTTATCAGGTCTCAAGTCTCCAATGGGCGTCAGGCTTTTGTCATTTGCCCTCTAGTGGAAGAGTCAGATACAATGGACAGCAGGGCGGCGGTGGAAGAGTATGAGCGCCTTCAGAAGGACGTATTTCCCGATCTCCGGGTGGGTTTGCTGCATGGTCGCATGGGGGCGGAGGAAAAGGATCAGGTTATGGTGGCGTTCAGGGATGGCGAGTACGATATCTTGGTATCCACCTCCGTTGTAGAAGTTGGCATCGACGTGCCCAATGCCACGGTGATGCTCGTGGAGGGGGCAGAACGCTTTGGCCTGGCGCAACTACACCAATTCCGCGGACGGGTGGGGCGGGGAGAGCACAAGTCGTATGCTATCCTGATGTCCGAGGAACCCTCTGGGGAGGGCATGGAGCGCTTGCGCATCATGGAAAAGACGAAAGATGGTTTCGTCCTGGCCGAAAAGGATCTGGAGATGCGCGGCCCGGGCGATTTCTTTGGTTCGCGCCAGCATGGGTTGCCAATCCTGAAAGTTGCCCGATTGAGCGATACGGCTATTCTGGAGAAAGCGCGCCAGGAGGCCAAACGCCTTTTTGAAAGGGAGCGAAACCTGGGGGGTGAGGAGTACGGGCTGCTGAGGGCCAAGTTGGAGCGGTTTTGGAGCACGGTCAGTCTTTCTTGACGGAGGTTACCTGTTGACGATAGCAGTCTATCCCGGGACATTTGATCCCGTGCATTATGGTCATATCGACATTGCCAAGCGGGCGGCATTGCTTTTTGAAAAGCTGGTTATCGGCATATACAAACGTCCTAACAATAAGGATGTTCTTTTTTCGGCTTCTGAACGTTTGCACATGATGCGTGAGGCTGTGGAGGGTGTGGCGAGTGTTGAGGTTACCAGTTATAGCGGTTTAACGGTCAACTTTGTGCGGCGGCAGGGCGCCGCAGTTGTAGTGCGTGGTTTGCGCGTGTATTCGGATTTCGAGTACGAATATCAGATGGCCTTGATGACGCGGAAACTCGCGCCCGAGGTGGATATGGTATGTCTTATGACGGATTTGGAGTATGCTTACCTGAGTTCTTCGCTTATCAAGGATGTGGCTGCCTCAGGCGGTTCCGTATGTCAGTTTGTGCCTTCAGGCGTGGAAAAGGCTTTACAGGCTCGTCTACAAGGGCATAATTGAGACGTGGGTATGGATGCACAAGTGAATAGATAAAGGGGGCACCAAAATCGACATCTTGCAGCTTATTGACCAACTCGAAGAACTGTTTGATGAGGGGCGGCGTGTGCCTTTGAGTGGAAAGGTGGCCGTCGACGAGGACGCTTTTCTGAATATTGTGGATCAAATGCGTATCACCATACCGCAAGAGATCAAGCAGGCGCGCGAAGTGCAGTTGGAAAGGGACAAGTATATCGCGCAGGCCCATGAGGAGGCCCGTCGCATCATGGCCCAAGCCAGGGAGGATGCTGCAAAACAACTTGACGAACACGAGTTGAAAGAGGCGGCCCATGCAGAGGCTGAGGAGATACTTGAGGTGGCCCGGGCAGATGCGAGGCGTATCAGGGCCGGCGCCGACGATTATGCTGAAGCAAAGCTCATGGAACTGGCTCGCTCTGTGGGACAGTTGCAGCAGGTCATTCGGAACGGTCTGGAGGCTCTTGGAAAGCGCCGAGACGCGTTGAAAGAGGATCTGGATGACGATGAGGCGAGTGGCAGTGAGGAGCAGGCCGGGTCGGACACCGTCTCTTTTGAAGACGCTGAAAAGGAGAGTGAGGGAAACTAAATTCCTCCCCCCTCAAAAGCGAAGAGTCTGATTCCTTGTTTGAAAAAAGTCTCCACTTTTCATTTGTACATGCGATTCCCGCCCCGTCTTGGCCGCAGGTTGCCTGGCGGGGCATCATCCCTCTGGCGTTGTCTCTCATTCTGTGCCCCAAAGTAAGCATGCCATTCCTGCGGCGCATCTGGATTCTCGGCCTCGTGGGTGGTTAGGCGTTCTCGTACCTGGACCATCACGGGAGTGTTCACGGAAGCACCGGCCACGATGACCTGACCCCTGCTGAGGGCTGGCAGTTCGCGTATGAGATCCCGTCCTACAGACTCGACGCTCTCTGCCACGCGGCTTTGGTCGATGGGATTCACGATGCGCATGATGCACTGGGTCATACATTGTGAGAGGACATCGCTATCCAGTTTGCCCGGGCGCTGACTGATCAGGCCCACCGAGACACCGAATTTGCGTCCCTCGGAAAGTATCTGCTTCAGGATCTGGGTCGTCACCACCTCGGTGCCCGCCGGGGCGTAGTTGTGGGCCTCCTCCATGAGCACAAAGGCCGGATAGGGCAAATAGTTCTCGTCGCCACGGCTGGTCCGCTGGCGGACTGTATCCATACGCGCCTGATTCAGGCGACGCAGGAGAGTGGCTACGATGACCTGCTGTTCTCGTTCTGGTATCTCGTTGAGTTGCAAGACGGTGCACTGTCCAGGGCGCAAGAGTTCATCGAGGGCCATGCCCACGTGGTCGTCGAATATCTTGGATTGGTCGAGGACTGAGGCAACGCGCCATATGAGGGCACCTATGGTGGGATCCTCTTCCTCGTCAGCGTCCGGGTCGGTCACCGCCCGGTCGCTCTCCCCGGCGCGTATGGCCACCTTGAGTTGGCCTCGCGTCCACTTTTTCCCGTATTGCCTCTTTACGCGCCCGAAAGCGCGCCCCAAGGTATAGTGCATCTTTTCGGAAAGGTTTGGCAGCAGGTAGCGCAGATCCCCCAATGTCAGCGAGGAGACGCGCACCGTGATATCCTGAGGTCTCACTACCTTGATCTCGGCGCGATAACCACCGGTGGCAAAGGCCGGGTGATCCCGCATCTCGGTCAGGCTTCCGTATTCGGCGTGAGGGTCGACGACCAGCACGGCAGCGCGGTTATAGGGCTGCATCAACTCCTCGAGCATGACGGCGGCCAGGTAGCTCTTGCCGGCCCCGGTAGAGGCGATGATGGCCATATGGGTACTCGTAAAGCCCCGGGCATTGAGTACGATGGGAACGTTACCCCGTGGGCGGCTGAGGAGGGAACCGATCTGTACCGCTCCGAGGGATTCTGGCTGACATTGGCATAGAACTTCTGAGAGCATGTCGTCGCTGGCCATATATATGGGAGCGCCGGGGCGCGGCGGCACCCGGGGATTGACAAAGCCCATGACGGAGTCGTAGTAACCCAATATGGTGACTGTGATCTGGTAGAGTTCCTCCGTCTCCTGGGAAAAGCCCAGCAACTCGGCCACCGATCGGGGCGATATCTCGGGATTGGCCATAAAAGGATCGGGATGCAGACGCAGCGCCATGCGCTCGCTTATGCGGCCCAGTATGCGCCGGGACTCTTTTTCGATGGACGTCTCGTAATAGACGAACTCGCCGTATTTGAGTTGTTGTTGTGGATCGGGGGCGATGAAGAGATATTCGTGGGGTGTCTCGCCGGGTCCCTTGGTTGTGCCGATGGGGTGGGTTTCTGTCATCGCTACTCCTTTCAGCCCATGGGTTCTACGCGCGATTTCCAGGATAGGTTGTTGCGGAGGATGCTCAGACGGGCACTTTCCGCAGGAAAGAGCTCGCTCAGGCTGTCCACCAATTGCAGGATGAGGGGGACGGCCAGGGGGTGATCCATGGCTGTAAGGGTGGAGAGGTATCCCAGGTGGAGTCCCGTTTCACTCTGGTGAAAGTCGACGACCTCTTTTGTCTCCAGTCTGCGTACCGCGTCATCGATGCGGGCGGCCACCAGAGGTACGCCCTGGATTACCTCGCCGTCTGCCTCCACGGTTCCCAGGATGACGATGGCCACGAGGGTCACCTTCTCGGCCAGGTAATCGGGGGCGAATATCTCCAGATCTTTTTCGGAGGAGAGGTGCGGACCCAGGTTGCCGAATTCGGGATTCAGCAGGTTTGTGTTATAGATGGCTCCCACCAGGTAGCCACCGTCCCTTTGTCGGATACCCACCAGGGTGCCAAAACCATAATCCCTGGGCTGCGGTGCAGGTTCTATCTCGTTTCGCTCGTACACCTGGCAGACATAATCGATATGGGATGTGGCGTTGACAATCTTGCCGATTTGCATGGTCTTGCTCCTATCTCCGTCTTCGCTTGCTGTACGCCTTGCGTGAATAGCGCAGATTCAGTCCCACCTCTTTTTCCAAAAAGTCCTGGAAAAGGCGGTAAAAGCGCTCCTGATCGTCTTGGGTGATGACTGCTGTGGCGTCCGCCGTCTCGATGGCATAGGGATATCCCCCGCCGACGATGCACTCGGCGCGGACGACATCTATGACCCAGGGCAACAGGTCATCCTCGAGCACCCAGGCGGGCACGTCCAGGCGTCCTGGTGCACCGCGGGACGTGGTTTTTAAATACAGGAACACGAGGCGATCATAGTAATCGAGGTGTTCGTTACCCTCTTGGAAAAGTTGATCATCGCGGGCACATAAAAGGCTCTCGGTGCGATCTCCCCAGGACATATGTGGCCGGAGCAAAGCGCCGTCGGTGAGAGAGGGGAGATGTTCCTCGTCGGTCAGGTTTTGCAGCATGGCGGTCATATCGTGTGCAGTCGATGTGGCGATATAGCCCACGAGGGGTACCCGTGTCTCCTCCGAAACCTCTATCAGAGAATGTACGGCGGCTATATAGCGCCCTCGAAGTTTGGGCGCCATCTGGGCAGCAAAAGAGATAGCCATGGAACCATCAAAGAAACACACGGGAGGGGGGTTTTTTGCCCCTACCTGTCGCATATAGGTGACGATCATCTCACATTCGCGTTCAAAGCGCCGCAGATTCACCCGGCGTCCTGAGAAGGGGCTCGCACTGTCCTCCTCATCGGTCAACTCGTGGGGGGCGAGGATCTCAAAGTGGATGTCCTTTTCGTATCCCTTTTGGGGGTGGTGGGGATTCTCAAACCAGCCGATCTGGACGGCACCGATGGGAATGGAGAAATCGGTGGAGGGAAATATCTGCGAGCCATCCACGGCCAGAGTGGTTACTCCTTTCAGGATGTCCAGGGCCCATTCTCGGGCTTTTTGATGGTCGGTCGGATCCTGCTGCCAGGGTATGATCAACCCCATAGGGCGGCCTCTGATGTGTTCCGGGGTGGGCCTCGCCCCCGGATATTTGTAGGGAGTCAGCACATCCGTCAGATGGTCGTGACTTTGTTCGGATAGCCACGTCAGTAATTCCTCGTATCGCTGGCGCGTCCGAAGCGCACCCCTACCGTACATGGTGAAGGCGTCTCGTTTGGCCTGCAATGCGTTCCTGACGTGTCCTATACTGAGCATGGCTTACGCTTCCTTCAGGTAACTTCCATTTTCCGTCTTGACCACCCTTATGTAGTTCTGAGCGGCGCGCTCAAAGGTGTCGTCGTGGCTGATGACAAAGAGTTGCGAGAAGCCTTTGACTTGCATGATCTTTTCCGCCAGGCCGTCGCGGCGGGCGGGATCGAGATGGGCCGTCGGCTCGTCAAAGAATGCCACATCGATGGGCAATATCTCGTGAAGAAGGGCCAGTCGCAGAGCCAGGGCCGCCCCCATCTGTTCCCCTCCGGAGAACTGGCGGAAGGAGCGGTGGCGTCCCTTGACATCCAGGGAGAGTTCATAATCCACTGCCCAGTGCAGCCGTCCTCTATGGCTACCCATGATCTCGGCATAGAGGTTCGAGGCCTCGACGGATATCTGATATACCAACTGTCTCGTCACATGGGGGCCTGCTGCTCTGAGCAGGTTTCGCACGGTGGCCATGATCTGCTTCAGGTCCTCTACGCGCTCCAATTCCAGGCCTTTCTGTTCCTGGGTTTTCACCAGCGTTTCCAGGCTTGCCATCTCCTCAGTCAATGTCTCAAGGCGGCGCTGCCTGTCCTCCCACTGTGTCTTTTTTTGGGTGAGTTTCTGTTTTAGTTGATCCTCCTGGTCCCTGACGCACCTATGCTCCTCGGCATCATAGGCCTGGCGGGCCGCTTCCAGTTCCTGCTCCATCTTTTGCAGTTGTTCTTGCAGATGGTCAATTGCGCATTCACCCTCCAGTACAGCATCCCGCCGGGGGGCGTACTGCTGGGCGACCTGGAGATTCGCCAGGTAGGTGTCGTGGGCGTCGCTGTGGCGATCCCGCGTCTCGCGTGCCCTTTTGATATTTTGATCGAGTTGGGCAAAGGATTTCAGTTCCTGGTCCAGTTCCTTTACCTTTTTCTGCGTCCTGACCAACTCGCCCTCCAGTTCGATTCGTCTCGCCTCCTTGGCCTCACGTTCCTGTACCCTGCTTTGGAGCACCCGGTATTCGCTACGCGGGTCATCCAGGGCATCCAGTTCCGCC
The DNA here is from genome assembly GCA_046538105.1 of Anaerolineales bacterium. Taxonomy (GTDB): domain Bacteria; phylum Chloroflexota; class Anaerolineae; order UBA1429; family UBA1429; genus JAWLEV01. The sequence continues at coordinate 27,047 of JBKHJO010000009.1, forward strand.
TGCAGTGTCTCCACACGCTCGGGAGCGGTTTCCAACTCTGCTACCTTTTCATGGATCTCTTCCAACTCGGCCTGCTGTCTGGAAAGACGATCCTGGACACGCTGCCATTCCCCTTTGCCGGGCAGGGACTGGAGTTCCTGCCCGGTCTGATCCAGGATGTCCTCTACTTGCTGGCGCTGGTTGGCAAGTTCCTGGGCCTGGGATTCCAGGTCGGCGATGCGCCGTCTCAGGCGTTCCCCGTCTTTGGCATTTCGCGCCAGTAGTTCCTGGCGGTGCTGTGGGGTAAGGGGGGCCTCGCATACGGGACAGCGGGCCTCATCGGTCTTCTCCAGCCTGGCTGACTGCTCGGCAAGTTGTGCCCTCTCGGCGCTTTGGGCAGCCATCTCCTCGTTCAGGCTGCGCTCGCGCTGCATCAAGGCCTCCCTTTTCTCCTGTTTCTCCTCCATCTGCTGTCTCAGTGCCATGGCCCGTTCCAGCCCGTTTTGGATATACTCGATCTCTTTCTTCTCCTCTTCTATCTGCGACAGAACTCGCTCCTCGCGTTCGGCCAGATTGGTGAGGGTGCGGATATCCTCCTGGGCTTTGGAGAGGGCTGTTTCTACCTCTTTTTGTTCTCTGAGACGTGGCGCGAGTTCGCCCATGCGTTCGGCGGCGGTGGTTATCTCTTCCAGATCTGCGATCAGGTTCTCATACTGTGTCTCGATCCGCGTGGCCTCTTTTTCCAGATCGTTGCGCTTTTCCAGCAGGGCGTCTCGCTTGTTACGTTTCTCATCCAGTTCCTGGAGTTTTCGATCCGCCTCGACGTACTTTTTATGTCCATCTCGATTGTTCTCGACGAGGTTTCTGGCCCGTTCAGACTCATCCAGGGCTTGGCGGGCGGCGTCCAAACGTTTCTCCTCCGTCTCCAGGGCAGTTGAGGCCTCGTTGCGCTTTTGCTCGCATTTCTGCAGCCGCTCCTCGGCCCGATTCAGACACTGCAGATGTTCCAGTGCCTCCTCATGTTCCTTTTGCAGGGAGGTCATATCTTGTTCCAGTTCCTCGAGGATGCGCTCCATCTGCTCCTTCTCCTGGCGAACCTTGGGGAGTTGGGTCAGTCGGCCCTCCAAACGTGCCAATTCCTCGCGGAGTTCGGTTTCCTGTTGTTTCAATTCCCTCTCGGTATCGCGGAGCCGGGTGCTGGCCTTGGGGTACTCGTCCACCTGCATAAGGGGATCAAAGATCTCTTTGCGCGCGCTGGCCGGTTGCTGAAAGGGCGCGGTGAAGGTGCCCTGGGGGACGCCCACCGTGTTCTCGAACATGTAATCCAGCCTGGCGTCTGGATCCAGCCCCAGATGCTGGCGGAGCCAGTCCTTTACATCCTCCGCTCCTTCGGCGAGGCTCTGGCGTCCCAATACCGTGGAATAGACACAGTAGCGCGTGGTAGCCCGCTCACTGAACTGGCGCTCCACCTCATATTCGCACTCGTCGGATGGGGAAACGAAGCGTATGACCACGCTTCCCGAACTGCTGCCCTCGCGCAGCAGATCCGTCAACCGCACGCCCTCGGGCTGATAGTCGAAAAGGACAAAGCCTACGGCTTCCACGATACTGCTCTTGCCCGCCCCGTTTTCACCAGTGATGGCGTTGGTGCCGGGCCGAAAAGGGATGCTCACTTTTTGATAACTCTTGAAGTTTTCCAGTTCGAGGTGCTTTATCAGCACGTTTCGTCGTCCTCGTCTTCCAGTACCTCTCGAAAGGCAGAGAGTTCGTCCATTATTTCGTCTGTGGTCGCGCCAGATAGAGCCATGTCCTTGAGCCTGAGCACCGTCTTGCTCCATTCGTCGCTGTTGTCGCGGCGCCGCACGTCTCGTTCTACAAGTTCCTTCACCACATAGTATTCGAGTTCTGCCCGCGTCATGGTGTCGTTCACACGGATCTCAAAGTCGTTGGGGATGGTGACATCCTTGATGCTGCAGACGATGGGCTCGAAAATCTCACGCGTCAATTTATCGATGTGCTCGATATCCAGATCGCTATGGTCAAAGGGAAGGGCTCCCGTCATGCGTAGCACCACCACCGGCCGTTGGCCCACGCCCTGCGCTTCTGCCTCGTTCTGGAGATAACCTTCCAGGGCTGTGTACAGGGCTTTGGGAGTGTCGTAGGGGTCGACCTCGAAGGAAGGACAGATAAAGCGACGTCGCGCGTTGTGTATCTCGGTTACGGTGAACGTGGGGTTGTCCTTGGGATGTACATCGACGATGAAATAGCCGCGATCTTTCCACTCGCTCTCTGTGACGCTGTTCGATTCCAAGGAGCCCGGATTGTAGATCCAGCCATCACGCTTGTAGGGCTTGTGGATGTGTCCCAGCGCCAAATAGTCTACGTGGGGTCGCAGGGTCTCCAGTTGGGCATGGGTCAGCGTGCCGCCATAGTTGGGCAACACGTCCTCCAGTCCGGCGTGAAGCATGAGGACGGTAAAGGGTGGCCGCTGCCCCTCAAGAGTTTCCAACGTTTCGGACAGATCGCGGATCACGCGCGGAATCCGGGCCCCGCAGTAGCGGATGCCCATGACGCGCACGTCACCTAGGTCTATATAGCAGCCCCCGTTTTCATGACTCCAGGGCGGACAGACCAGATCGTCTCCCTCGTACTGGGCGCTAAGCAGGGTCAGCAGGTTCATCTCTGTCAGGTAATCCAACCACGAGAATCCCTCATTTTCGGGGGAGCGGTCGTGGTTTCCCTCGATGGCGAGGACACGGATACCCTGGTCCTGCAGGCGTTCCAGGACTAGGGTCGCCTGCAAGAGGGTCCGGGGATCGACGGTGCGCTTGTGAAAGAGGTCCCCGGCCAGCAGTACAGAATCCACCTCGTGATCGATGGCGTCATCGGCCATTTGCTCAAAAGCCCGGGCAAAGTCATTGTAGCGTTCCTTGCTATTGTACTGCTGGTATCCCAGATGGATGTCGGCGGCATGCAAAAAACGGGTGGGCATATGCCCCTCTCATTCCTCTTCCATGTAGCGAGGACAAGGACCCCGGGCGACGATGACCTGGAGGCCGTCTGCCGAAAGGGCGCGATCAAAAGCCTTTTCCATCTCGACACGGTCCTCGGGTGTGAATAGCAAAGGGTCTGTGCCACAGCCACGGATCACCTCGATCAGATCCGCCCTTTTTGCCCGAACCTTTCCGCGTTCATCCCTGCTGCTGCCGGGGTGTACCTGTCCGCCGGTCAGAGCAGTGACATCGTTGTCCAGAACGATTACCAGCATGGGCAGGTCGAGTTGCGCTGCCTGGGGCATGGTGGGGAGGTCGGAGTGGAAGAAGGAAGAGTCTCCCAGGATGGCCACGACACGATGATCGGTATTGCTGAGGGCCACGCCCATGCCGATGCCCAAGCCGGAACCGAGGGAGTATTTGATGTCAAAGAGTTCCATAGGGGGCAGGTTAGCGCGCACCATGCAGCCCGTCTCGCCGATGACGATGTGGCGGTCGCGTCCCCCATTGTGTTCCATGGCGGCGAGCAGGGCATCAAAGGTGGGGCGATAGGGGCAGTCATCGCAGAGGGGGACCTTGCTGGGCATACTGCGTTCCTCGGCCTCCTGAGGGGGCAAGTGGGCGTCGGGTAGCAAAGCCTGCAAGGCCGCGGTGATCTTGGCCGCATCCAGTTCACCCTCCGACGGGACAGTGTCCTCTTCCCGACCCAGGATGCGGGGGGGGAGGGCGTGGCGTTGGGCCAGGGCGCGCACCTGTTGCTCCACAAAGGGGCCGTTCTCCTCCAACACGAGTATGCGCTGCAAGCCCCGGGCCCACGAGGCGATCTTTTTTTCAGGGAGGGGCCAGGTGGTGGCGAGCCCCATGATCTGACAGGGTAGCGCGAGTTCCTGTAGCAGTTCCTTGAGTTTGGAGAAGGCATATCCTACCGCTATCACGCCCACCTCACCTTCTCCTTCTTGAACGTTGTAGGAAGAATTCTCAAAGGCTGTTTGCATCTGGCGGAGATCCTGATGCAGGGCGCGGTGACGATCCTCGACCAGGTAGGGCAGGGCGATCCAGCGATTACGCTCGCGCAGGAAGTCCTTTTGGTGGGCGGTTGGCGGTTCTGGCAGTGCTGCGAGGGGGCCCTGGCCCAGCGTGAGGGCGCGGGTGACCCGCACGGTGACGGGCATGCCCAGGGACTCGGACCAGGAAAATGCCTGATGCATCAGCGGGGCGGCCTGAGTCACGGTCAGGGGTTCCACGATGGGAACCTCGGCCACACGAAGGGACCACCGGGAATCCTGCTCATTCTGCGAGGCCCAGGCACCGGGATCGTCGCCCAGCAGGATGACGAAACCGGCGTGACAGCCGCTGAGGGAGATGGTGGCCAGGGGATCAAGGCCCACGTTCAATCCTACACTCTTGAGGACCACCAGCGTTCGCGACCCCCCAATGGAGGCGCCAATGGCCGTCTCCATGGTCACCTTTTCGTTGGGCGACCATCGCGCGTATATCTCAGCGCCTTTGGCGTGGGTCAGGATGTTGTCAAAGACACCTGTGGAAGGGGAACCGGGGTATCCCGTCACCACCTGTACGCCGGCCGCCAGGGCGCCCCGGGCCAGCGCCTCGTCTCCCTGCACAATCTCTTCTTGCTCCTGTGTCACCTTCTCTTTGGCCATTGTCCTCTCCTACTGCACGGCTTCCAGGGCGATCAGCCGCACGGGGAAACTATCTATGCCTTTGATGGGAATGGGCATACCGAACACAAAGAACCGCGATTGGCGCAATTGATCCAGATTGGCCGCCCGTTCGATGAGACATATGTCGTTGTCCAGAAGCTGATGATGGTTGTACTGTCCGTCCAGGCGGGGATCGCCCTCGGGCAGTTCGATTCCTCCCAGATCGACGGCCATCATCTTTATTCCCGCATCCACGACATAGGTGATGGCCTCGGCCTCGAAACGACGCCCTGTGGCGTCTGTGCCGTCGTAATCAAAGCGAGCCAACAGGATATCTCCCTCCTGGATGCCACCTGCCCTATCTGCTGCCCTTTCCATGTCCTCCCGCGTGACGATGCTCCCCGGTTCGGTGAGGGTCATGTCCAATAGGATGCCCGGACCACACAGATCCGCGGCGGGGACATCTGCCACATCCATCCCGTCTCTACGCACGTGGTAGGGGGCCTCGAGGTGGGTGCCTACGTGATTCAACGTCATCTCGATTCTATGCATTATGTACCAGGGGCCATCCGGTTCAGCGTGAGGTGCTAGCACACGTTCGACGTGCACTGGGCGCGATCCCGTCTCCGGTTCGATGATGTGCGTCAGATCCACGACGCGATATTCCTTGAGATCCATCTTGTCTCCTCTCCCTCGCGATTAGCGTGTATACCTGTGGATTATGTGCTGTCGATGAGGGCTTGATTTTCACCCATATTCAGTTTACACACGATGGCATCCTGAGGCAAGCCAGGGGAATGGTCGCCGAAGCGAGGGGCGAATGATGCTGGTCATGCCCCTTTGATTATGGTATAATGTTTGTTTGATACAGCGGTATGTAGGAATCGGATATGCTTGTTATCAATGCCACATTCTTAGAGATCGAGGGGGAGCGGGTGCGTCTGTCGCGAGATGGCGCCCTGCGCTTGGATGAGGGGCGGATCATGGATATCGGGGACAGCCTCAATCTTTGTCAGGGGTATCCGGAAGAGAAGCGGCTCGATGCCCGTGGGATGCTTGTCATGCCGGGGATGATCTGCCCTTACACCCTGTTACATGAGCCCCTGTGGAAAGGGGCTTCTCGTTCTTCCTCCCTTTTCTTTCCCCCTTTGCGGCCATCTGATACGGGAGGTGATTATGAGGATCTCCGATATCATACGCTCCTCGGCTGTATAAGAGCCATTCGAAATGGCACGACGACGGTCTTTGACTATCATTTCTCTCCCCATCTGATCTCCCACGCCCTTGATGCGATGGCGGAGGCCATCTATCAGGCAGGGATACGAGGTTGCGTCTCGCACGTTGCCAGGGAGGATGAGGGAGCAACCGTCGTGCAGGAGGGCATAAAGGAGAATGTGCGCTTTGCCCGTCGGGTTGCCGGGGAGCCGTTGCTGGTCGCGTCCATGGGCTTGGAGACCTCGGGAGGATTCTCCGATGATATGTTGGGGGCCATTATTCGAGCGGGGGCCCTTTCTGATATGGGGTTTAGCGTCATCATCTCCAAGACGTCGGCCGATGATCGCCGATCTGGCGCACGCTACGGGATGGGGGTGTTGGATCGCCTGAAACGGTTTGGCATTTTGGCCCCTCGCACCCTGCTGTTGGGGTGCGAGGACATGACCTCCTATGAGATGGATACCGTGTTGCAAGCCAGGACCTGGCCAGTATACAATCCTGTGCTGGCTGCCCTGCACGCTTCGGAGGCGCTTCCGGTGGCGCGACTTTTAGAGAGCGGTCTCAAAGTATGTATTGGCTGTGGCAGGCATCTGAGTAGTATGTTCGGAGCGCTACAGAGCGCCTATTTTTTACATAGACATGCGTGGGGGGCGGCACGAAAACTTGGTATCGAAGAGATTGGGCGGATGATATTTCAGAACAATGCGGGCATGGCCTCAATAGTTTTTCGGGATCGTCTGGGATATCTCGAGGAGGGGGGCGTTGCGGATCTGATCTTTCTCGATCGCCCTCGGGTCGAGGTACTGGACGAAAAGAGTCTGTTCGAGGATCTGGCCGTGCTTGTGGGGGAAATTCACGTGGATACCACCATTGTGGCCGGGCGCGTCCTCATGCGACATGGCGAAATACTCACCCTCAACGAGGAAGCCATCGCCGAGCGAGCGCGCGAACGGGGTTTTATTTTGCCTATTCTGCAAAGGTGTGATGAGGAATAGGAGATGGATTGCGGGAATAAATGGGGAGAGAAAGCGGCGAATCCGCTGGTTTCAAGATCGATTACAGGTTGACAGCGTTGATGGAGTGAAATATGACAGAGTTGACGAACATTCGTAATTTGCTGATCGATATGGACGGTGTCCTGTATCGGGGAAAGACCCCCCTACCGGGCAGCGGCGAGCTCATTGAGTTTTTGAAAAAGGAGAATATAGACTATCTCCTGGTTACCAACAACTCCACGTCGACGCCCGCCCAGTTTGTCGCGCGTCTGGAGGAGATGGGGGTTCACGTATCAGAGGAATCGATCGTCACATCCGGCGTCGCCACAGCCAAATATCTGAGGGCGCGATCCCCCAATGGGACAAGAGTCAACGTCGTGGGAGAGGAAGCCCTGATCAAAGAGTTGCAGAAGCGTGGTTTTGTGATGGCCGGTCGTGATGCAGATTATGTGGTATGTGGTTGGGATAGGGGGATCAATTTTGAGAAACTCAAGATCGCCTGCCTGGCCATTCGTGATGGGGCAACCTTTGTGGGAACTAATCCGGACAAGACTTATCCCCTGGAGAATGATATAATACCGGGTGCAGGTAGCATCCTAGCGGCTTTGGTTGCGGCTACAGATGTGGAACCGATTGTGGTGGGAAAGCCAGAGCCGATCATGTTCGAACAGTCGCTGGATATGCTCGGCGCGAAACAGCAGGAGACGGCCATCCTGGGAGATCGGGTGGAGACGGACCTTCTAGGGGGGTATCGCGCGGGGATTGCCACTATGATGGTTTTGACGGGCATCTCTGAGAAGCGAGAGGCTGAAGAACATCAAGTCCCCGTGGATTTTGTTTTTGATGATCTGCCCTCGCTGATTCAGGCTTGGGAAAAAGCCCTTGATGGCCAACCCAGGGCTTTTTGAACCGTCTTGCAGAGGGGAGAGAAGAGGAGGGTTACTGTACTGTTTTCTCTCCCCTCTGCTTTGGTCTTACTTTTGAGAAAGATCGATCTCCTTGCTCAGCATGGCGCTCAAGAGATCAACGCTGCCCTGTACGTCCCCATAGTCCACCATCTCTGACGGCGTGTGTACGTAGCGAGAGGGTATGGAGAGGCAGCCGGCGGCCACGCCGGTGCGCGATAGCTGCATGGCACGGGCGTCCGTCGATCCCCTCTCCAGCACTTCGAGTTGGTAGGCGATGTCCGTCTCCTCTGCCGTCTGTATCATCCACCGCTTGACGCCAGGATGGGTGAGCATGCCAGAGTCCATCACTTTGATGGCCGGCCCATCGCCGAGAGATACGGCCATGGGGTGGGCCTCCGGCGTATCGCCGACCATCGTCACATCCACAGCCACCGCCACGTCCGGTTCGATGTCAAATGTGGCGGGCATCGCACCTCGGGTGCCCAGTTCTTCCTGTACGGTAAAGACAAAGTGGATGTCGTGTGGAGGCGTGTCCATTTTCAAGAGGGTCTGTATGACCACGGCGCAACCGATGCGATTATCCATGGATTTGGCCACAAGGCGTTTATCCATGTCTGTAAAGGAGCGCACAAAGCCAGCAATATCGCCTACATTTATGGGACAGTCCTTCTGTGAGGTGGCGCCCACGTCGATAAAGAGTTCCTCCCATTTGGGGAGTTTGGAGGAGCGAAGCCACTTTTCCCAGCCGATCACACCAGTGGTACCGTCGGCAAATCGTACACGGTTACCTACCAGGGTGACGGGAGATACGCCGCCAACCCGGCCAAAGCGTGCAAAGCCATCATCATCGATGTGGGTCACGACGAGCCCTATCTCGTCCATGTGGGCGGCGACCATGACCCGCTTGCCATTCCCTGTTCCCTCTTTGTGGGCGATGAGGTTACCCATGGTATCGACACGGATTTCGTCAACATGCTCGCGGATCGTCTCTTCGATCAGCCCACGGATTTGTTCCTCGTTTCCTGACGGGCCGTATGTTTCCACCAGTTTCTTGATTAAACCTTTCATCCAAGTCCTCCCTCCAGTTTGTGCAAAGCAGCTCGCAGGAGCCGCACGGTATGATCGAAATCGGATAGGCTGAGTAAACTAACCGGCGCGTGTATGTAGCGTGAGGGAACGGAGACGGTCGCCGAGGGGACTCCCTCGCGGGCGAGGTGAATGGCGCCGGCATCCGTTCCTCCGGCGACGGCTCTTTTAAACTGATAGGGGATATCCATACGCTCTGCCGTCTTTACGAGCAGTTCCACCAGGCGGCGATCAGCGATAAAGGAGCGGTCCATGAAGGTGATTGCCGGTCCCTTGCCCAGTTCGGTGACAGGACTGGTATCCTTTTTCTTGGGTAGATCGTCGCATATGGTCCCCTCCAGGACAAAGGCGACATCGGGATCGATACTGTAAGAGGCCACACGCGCGCCCCGGAGCCCTACCTCCTCCTGAGCGGTAAAAGCGGCATGAATCTCGAGATCGTACGCTTCCTTCAACAGTTCGATCAGGACAGCACATCCCGCCCGATCATCGAAGGCTTTACCTTTTACCGTTCGCAACTCTGTATCGAGAGGTGCAAAAGAGGTACGAAAAGAGACGTAATCTCCCACCGTGACAAGTTTTTTGGCGCTTTCCTCGTCGGTGGCTCCGATATCGATGGATAGTTTTTCCGCCTCGATGGCCTTGTCGCGTTCACCTCTGGGTATCAGATGGATGGGGCGATATCCGATGACGCCGGGCACTGCCTCTTCACCTATAAGAACCTGCTTGGAGAGCAATATACGATCATCGATACCGCCCACCTTGTCAAAGCGCAATGTTCCATTCTTGTTGATGCCCGTGACGATCAGGCCTATTTCGTCCATGTGTGCGGCGATCATCACCTTGTGGGGCCATTCCCCCGAGGCGTGACGAGCCCTTTTGATGCACAGCAGATTGCCAAGAGCATCCACACGATGTTCGTCTATGTGACCCCGAATCTCCTGGAGGATGATGTCGCGCACCCGATCCTCTTTTCCCGAGATGCCGCGCGCATTTGATAATGCTTCCAGTATCATATCCGTTCTCCTCCTTTGGGAAGCCCAAGTGTCTCAGCAAAGCCCTGGTCAAGGTCGGCGATGAACAGGGCCATGAGTCTGGCAATACGGTCAATGTCCTTCAGGCATATGGTTTCCACGGATGTGTGCATGTAGCGTAGGGGGATGGAGATCAGAGCGGTGGGAATTCCCTCGCGGGCCACCTGGATGGCCCAGGCGTCGGTGCCCGACCGGCCCGGGACGATCTCCTTTTGGTGCTTTACCTCGTATTTATCGGCGGTCTCGATCAATCTCTGGACCATGAGAGGGTGAAAATTGGGACCGATGCCAATAGCTCCCCCCTCATCCATGGATATGGCCTCCTTTTCCTCCACGCCCTGTTGTTGACCAAAGCCCACGTCCACAGCGATGCTGATATCGGGGGCAGTGCCACAGGCGCTGACCATGGCCCCTCGTAATCCCACCTCTTCCTGTGAGGTCGCGACGGCATACACGTCCCAACTGTGCTGCACTGTGCTCAGGGTCTCCATGCAGCCAACGAGGGTGACCACGCCCGCGCGGTCATCAAGGGCTTTGCCCGAGGCGTATCCTTTGGCCAGACTGAGAAAATCCCGCCGCATGGTAATAAAGTCTCCCACCTGTACCAGTTCTCTGATCTGTTCCGAAGATGCGCCCACGTCTATAAAAAGCTTCTCCAGAGGCAGGGGTTTTTCACGCTCTGCTTCCGGGAGGACGTGAGGTGGACGGCTGGCTACGATCCCGGGCAGGGGACGCTTACCATGTACTGTAACTTCCTGTCCCAGTATGGTGCGCGTATCCACGCCTCCCACCATGGTGAAACGGAGGAATTCCTCATCAAAATCGGTGACCATGAGGCCTATTTCATCCATGTGTGCGGCGAGCATGATGGAGCGCCGTGGAACCTGGGCGGGGCGTGTTCCCCGCTTCAGGGTGATGAGGTTTCCCAATGCATCGACGCGTTGCTCGTTGGTAAAGGGTATGAGAGCCTCCCGGGCGATCTCACGTGGTTCCTCCTCATCGCCCGATATACCGGTAGATTCCGAGAGGTCGTGCAAGAGTTTCGTGGTATCCATAGTGTAATCTCCCTAGACATTTGCGTCTACTGTGGCATCGTTTCTTGTCATAAAAACGATCCATTCTGCAGTGATATCGCTGTTATGGCTTGTACTGCTGGGTTTGGGCGTACGGGTAGGATACAAGGTTTCGGTGACTGCTGGGGTCGTGGGTTCTCCGGTCGGGACGCCGGGAGTCGCAATCTGGTGAGGCGTGACGGAAGGAGAGCCAGAGGGAAGGTATCTGGCTCGCAAATAGAGGCTGATGCCTCCAAGCATGTAGAGCAACGCGATAATGGCCCAGACTGATATCTTGGCCAGGAGTTCGGCTCGCTGTGCATCGGGCATGGAGAGGAACCTCTGCCACCAGCCAGGTTTCTTCTCGTTTTCGTTTTTCGATTCCGGCATATGTTTCGTCATGATCACTCGCCGCCGTATCTCTCCTCGTTGCGAAGATGTTCCTCATAGGTCTTGGCAAAGACGTGAGAGCCATCCCCCCTGGCGAGGAAAAACAGGTAATCGCTGGACTCTGGTTCCAGTACCGCTCTGAGTGAGGGCAGACCGGGATTACAGATTGGTCCAGGTGGAAGGCCGGTATTGAGATACGTGTTATACGCTGAGTCCACGGCGTTGAATTCCTCTCGGGTCATGGAACTCCACCAGCGTCCGGTTTTCTCATCGTAGCCTTTGGCGTACTGAACTGTGGGATCGGCCTGCAGGCGCATTCCCTCTTCCAAGCGGTTGAGATATACGCTGGCCATGAGGGAGCGCTCCTCGGGTACCACGGCCTCACGCTCGATGATGGAGGCGAGAGTAACCGCTTCATAAAGCGAAAGGTTGACATGGTCGGCCTGGCGTCGGAGCGCCTCTGGCACGCGTTCATCCCAGTTATTCACCATGATCTCTATGACACGTTGGACCGTGACATCCTTGGGGAAATGGTAAGTGTCGGGGAAAAGAAAGCCCTCCAGGCTGTCAGGGGTTTCCGGGGGGCGGTCCTGGAGGAATCTGTGATCCATATGAGAGATTTTGGCTTGGCGGATGAATTCCTCCGCCGACACGACGTCCTTTTCTTCTAGCAGAGTGGCTATTTCCTCGATGCGCCATCCTTCGGGTATCGTCACCGTGGTGGTGGCCACGCGCCCGTGTTGGAGTTCCAGCATGATCTCTTCCATGGTCATGCTGGGCTTTAGCAAATAGACACCCGTTTGCATGCCCTCGTCGGCTCCCCAGTACTGCACCAGGCGTCGAAAGAGTTCGGCATCGCTGATCAGGCCAGCGTGTTCCAGTTGTTGTGCGATGGTCATCACATTTTCTCCAGATTCGATGGCAAAAGTCACCTCGCGGTCGCTGTCTGGATCTATGGGGCTTGTAACCTCACTTCCCTGGGAGCGAAGATACAACCCCAGGGCTGTACGTTCCAGTTTTCTTGCTGTGATATTGTACTCGATCTGGGGTGTATTTCCCTGGCTGTGTTGCCACGTATACCAGAAACCCCCAGCAAAGATGACGATGACGACGGATATGGAGAGCACCATGGTGGCGAGGCGCAGGATTATGCGCACGGTTCTATTGTTCACCAGATCTTTCCTCCTGCTCTACTCTGTCCAGATACTCCTGCAATATGACAGCAGCGGCGATGGCGTCGAGGGAATGCTTGCTGCGGTTCTCGATCATGATCTCTCGCGCTCGATTCGTACTGTATCGCTCATCCCAGTACGTGATGGGCACCTCCACGTGGGTCGTCAGGCCCCTTACATAGGCCTGTGTGGATCGCACCTGTTTTCCCCTGGAGCCATCGAGCAGCAGGGGCAATCCCACGACGATGGCATCGATACCATTTTCGTGCACGAGATCCGCGATTCTCTCAAAACTGGCCGGGCCGGGCTTCCGAAGGATGGTCTCCAGAGGACGGGCCACAAGCCCGGTCTCGTCACTGATGCCTATGCCGATTCGTTCCTCGCCCACATCCAGCGCCAGATAACGCATCGTTCCTATCCTACCGAGAGGGTGATCTCTGTTCTGAGAGGAAGCAAAGGGATGCGATCCCACCATTCCGGGAGCACGTCGATCTGAGGCGCTTCTTGCAGCGGGAGATTCTCCTGTAGCCATGCTTTTGCCTCGGATATCTTTTTTCCTCGAATGGCTTTTTTGGTGGTTTCCAGATCGATCATGGGGGCCACTTTGCAGCGTGCGGACGCGACAAAGCGTATCCTATCGTCCTCTACCTGGAGTTGCTCGTTTTGCTGTACAACGAGGCTATCTTCGATGACGTCTGCCTCGCCCTCCGCTTTTGCTTCCAGAGAATGAGCGGCCAACTCGTCAAGTGCCGCGGTATCTACAGCGACCCCCCGCGCGACGATTTTCATGCGCATGGATAGTATATCGCTTTGCTGATTCACCACCTGGTCGTAGCGCTGGTCCATCACCTGTACCTCTACGGAATCGGGGGAAATGAATTCTTCTCCTTGGAGTTCTGTGATAAGTTTGTCGTATGCCTCGCGCTGTAGGCGAGCGAGGAGATCGTTGCGCAGTCGATCAAAATCCTGGGAGGAGACGATGGAGGCTCTTTTGAGGGTTCCCCCTTCAGTTGCCTTGTCGTTGATCACGGAGACCGACTGGGCGATTTCTCCCTCTACCACGTTTATGGTCAGTGACCTGACGTTGCCACTGGGTCCCGGTTCCAGTGCGATGATACCCACGCGCTGATGTCCATAGAGCGTGGGGGGAATCTCTACCTCGGCGACGGTGTAAAAGCGCACGTTGACGCCCGAACTGGTGCGAACGATGGTCCCCTTGGGGACGGTGATGGGCTCTCCAGTAAGATTGGCAAAGACAACCTCGCCGGAGGCGTGTTCGTCAGAAATATCCTCATAGCCGCTGGTTGGGGTCTCCCCTCGTCCCTCTATGATCACCTGAACGACCCGCGCTGGTATGATCGCCTCTTCGTAGTCGATCTGCTTTTGCGTCGTCCTCGCGGTAGCAGTAAACTGGGTTGATACGGATTCGGAGGTGGGTATCAGGACGATCTCCGCCTCAGGGATCAGGGCTGCTGCCGCACCCAGTATGATGGCCGCAAAGATGATTGTCATGGTTAGGGCGAGGAAAGCCACGCTCACTCCGATATTGCTCGGGCGCCGACGTAATCTGGCAGGCATCGTCTGCTCGACGTTCCGGTCTTTGCTGGCGTCCCTTTTTCTTTCCGTTGTGACTTGAAGGATCTCCGAGGAGGGTTGCGTGTACCGCCGCAGCCTCAGTGGGAGGAAAAGGTACGAGGGAATTCCCACCTCACGCGCCAACGCGCGCGCGTGAAAATGCCGGGAGACGAGGCGCAGATCGAGGGCCGATTTTTCGGCTGCATACTGGAGCCTTTTCAGATTGAGCATCTTGCGTACACATTGCAGGCGGCGAGGGGCGATGAGCCATACCTGGGTCCCCGGAGGCATCCTGGTCAGGACTTCTCGTAGGATATCTATGGTATCCTGGGCGGATAAGCGGACAACTCTGACTGCGTGCAAGCCCTCTCCTCGATTCGTAGCCATAGGGTTTACGATACGTGGCGCCAATCGATATGCTCGAGCAGCAAGCGATCGAAATTGTCCTTGTTCGTGTAAACACGTGCCACATACTGTGCCAATGCTCGCAGGAGGAGATAGGGGGAGCCAGTGGCCTGGGCTGTACAATCGAGAACGTCTTTGACCATATTTACCTTGATTTCTGTAATATCCGGACAGCGTGTAAAGGGGAGGCTCTTTTCCCAAAAAGGGGTTTCCAGGCAGGATCGGGCCTCTGGTATGTGTCTGGTCATATCCAAAAAATAGACGTGGTGGGGTATCGGGCCATTTTCCTGATAGTTCTGTATTTGAGTTGCCATGGTACCCATCCAGCGACACAGTTCCTGCCAAAAGATACCGGCCAACCGTAATTCGGCTTTCTCACGGAGTTTTGCCGCCCTATATGTGCGCATCAAGGCATCGGCCTGGTGTTCTGTCAGGTGCAGGCTCTTGCCAGTAGCGCGGACGATATCACGCTCTCCTATATCGATACGTTTGGCCCATGCTATTTTTCCTCGTTTGACCAGGCTGACCAGAGAATAGTCATAATCAACGACTATCAACAAGGAAGAAGCGTCGAGCAGGGGAGCGGCATAGAGTGCATAGTGAGGCACCAGAGTCACAAGTTGCAGTTTCAGTCGCTCGGAAATTATTTCCAGGGCGCGTATCCATTCGTTTGGGGCCATACTAAAGTTCGTATCCAGCGTAATCTCTCGGCCTTGGATTCCCAGGGGATCTATCAGGGCTTTTCCGTCCAGATCGATAGCGGAAACGGAGCCATGGATAATGGCCAGGTTAGAGTTTTCCTTGCGGGTACCAAGTATATCCTGGGCTTTGCGGTAGCCCCGTATCAACAGTGTCTCGATCTCGTCCGTAGTTACGCTACTATCCGGTCTTTCTCGCGTTTCCGATACCGTGACATTCAGGTTGCCGGTGACGTTCGAGGGCACGCTCATCACCACATGATCGGGGACGATTTTGTGTCCACGGGCAGATGGGGTCATGTCCTCCGCTTTCGTAAGCGCCTCGTCACAGCCAGCGAACCAGCGATCCACGTCAGGGTGACTGTTACCGTCGACGCCGTGTACGCTTGCGGCGGCAACGCCCAGGAGTTGTGCTGTTCCTTTTTCTAACTGCATGACCCCTGCCCTTACGTGATCCCTTTCCCAGGCGATGATACTGTGCTGGGTCACGGGCAAATCTGGTGAACTCTCTTTTTGCTTTAGAAACCTGAACATATCCAGTTACTCGCTCCGAAAGGAATAGCGGGCTCTATCTTTCCAGTTGTTCCAGGACTTGTTCGCGAACCGCTTCCAGGGCGCCATTCAGTTTAGTACTGTCTTTGCCGCCCGCCTGAGCCATGGTAGGGCGTCCGCCGCCGCCACCATGGATATGTTGACCTGCCGTATTGGCCAATTTGCCGGCATGCAGTCCTTTGGAAACCAAGTCATCAGAGACGGCCACCACGATCATGGGGCTTTTATCAATAATACTTCCCAGGGCGATCACGGCGCTGCCCAGCCTTTGTCGGAAGCGATCGCACATCTCTCGGAGGGTGTCCACGTTGCTGGCATCCACCTTGGCTGATAGGACCCTGGCATCGCCGACGTCAAGAGCTTTGTCCAACAAGGCGTCCACGCTGCGGGCTGCCAGTTGGCGTCGCAGATCCTCGATGGTGCGATCCCGTTCTCGTATCTCTTCCATCATATTCTGGAGCCTTGCCACCTCTTCTCCTGGCTTTGCTGAAAGAAGGTCGCCCACCATTTGCAGTTGTTCCAGTCGGTTGTGCACATACGCCTCGGCGCCTCGGCCCGTCACCGCTTCTATACGGCGCAGGCCCGATCCGACACTTGACTCATTGACGATGAGAAAGAAACCGATCTGTCCCGTGGTGTCGAGATGCGTGCCACCGCAAAGTTCTGTGCTGTAATCTCCTATCCTGACGACGCGAACCCGGTCTCCATATCTCTCACCGAACAGGGCTATAGCCCCCTCCTGTAGAGCCTGATCGTGATCCATGGTCTCTATCTTGACAGGTAGGTTCGCCCGAATCTTGGTATTGACAATGTGTTCCACACGCCTGCGCTCCTTTTCTGTCAGTGGGGAGAGGTGGGAAAAGTCAAAGCGCAGTCTGTTGGGGGCCACCATAGAGCCAGACTGGGCGGCGTGTTCTCCCAGAACGTCTCGCAACGCGCCATGCAGCAGGTGGGTGGCTGTGTGGTTACGCGCAATATCCAGACGCCGCTTCTCGTCCAGGATGGCTTTCAGTTTGTCACCCACAGCGATGGTTCCCTCGACGACCTCGGCGCGGTGGACGATGATGTTGGGTACGGGAGTCACAGCATCCTTGATACGCACGTGGACGCTTTTCCCACAGAGTTTTCCCTCATCACCCACCTGGCCTCCCGCCTCGGCATAGAAGGGGGTGACGTCGAGTACCACATTCACCTCTTCACCCTCGGCGGCGTTATCGACGGGGGTGCCATCCTTGACGAGGGCCAGGATGGTGGACTCGCACGAGCAGGTCTCGTATCCCCGGAACTCGGTGCCGGGGAGTTCCAGGCGACGGTATAACTCCTCCTCGGCGTCCATATCGAATTGCTGTGCCGAGCGCGCTCGCTCGCGTTGTTCTGCCATGGCGGCCTCAAATCCCGCCTCGTCCACGGTGATCCCCATCTCCTGGGCGGCGTCGCGGGTCAACTCCAGGGGAAAGCCATAGGTATCGTAGAGCCTAAAGACTTTTTCTCCGGGGATCACGTCCCGATCATCCTCTTTTAACTGCATGGCCAACTCGTCGAGATGGGCCAGTCCGACAGAGAGGGTGCTGAGGAAACGTTCCTCCTCCTGGGTGATAACGTCGCAGATGAACTGGCGACGCCTTTGCAGTTCTGTATAGTGTTCTCCCATCATGTCGATCACAATACGGGCCGTCTCTGCCAGAAAGGGCTCCCTAAAGCCCAGGATGCGGCCATAGCGCGCGGCGCGCCGCAGAATGAGCCGCGTGACATATCCTCGCCCCTCGTTATTGGGTAGCACCCCATCGCCAATGAGAAAAGTGATGGCGCGGCTGTGGTCGGCGATGACGCGGTAGGGGACGATATTCTCGTCCATGGTCTGTTTGCTGTGCCCCAGCAGTTCCCGCGCTTTTGCCATGATGGGCACAAAGAGGTCCGTATCATAGTTGCTGTCGACCCCTTGAAGAATGGCCGTGATGCGCTCAAAGCCCATGCCCGTATCGATGCTGGGGCTGGGCAGGGAGACGCGGGTGCCGTCGTCGCGGGTCTCGAACTGCATAAAGACCAGGTTCCATATCTCTATCCAGCGTTCGCATTCGTTGGCGGGCGTACATGGCTCCATACCACAGGTACAGGCGTCGGGCCCGCGATCATACATGATCTCGGAGCACGGGCCGCAGGGCCCTGTGTCGCCCATGGCCCAGAAATTCTCCTTTTCGCCCAATCGTGTGATCCGCGAGGGGGGTACATTCGCCATCTCTCGCCAGAGGGCAAAGGCCTCGTCGTCGTCCCGGTACACGGTGGGATAGAGACGTTCGGGATCCAGACCGAGTTCTTTGATCAGAAATTCCCACGCGTAGCCGATGGCCTGTTTCTTGAAATAGTCACCAAAACTAAAGTTACCCAACATCTCGAAGAATGTGTGGTGTGTTGGGGATGGCCCCACCGCCTTGAGGTCATTGTGTTTTCCACTGACGCGCATGCATTTTTGTGCCGTGGTGGCCCTGGAGTAGGGGCGCTCTTCCAGGCCCAGGAAGATGTTCTTGAACTGCACCATACCTGCGTTCGTGAACAGCAGGGTGGGGTCATTCCCGGGTACGAGGGAAGAACTCTTGACTACCGTATGGTCACGTTCCCTGAAAAACTCTAGGAATTTGGTTCGAATCTCGGCGCTGCTTAACATGAACCTCTATCTCCAGGTGGGGTAAGGAACTGATATTGAGACTGTACACATCGCAAAGGCCGATACTGTCATTATGAAAATTCTATGCTAATAAGGATGGGGTGTCAAAAGGGGCGGAGAAAAAGTGCAAAGGAATAGCAAAGGGGAGTTTCCCTATTGCTATTCCTTTTCCTTCGAGCCGCGCCTGTATCGCTGTATATGATCGATATGTCCTAGGCGGCTACGGTAAGATCCTCCGGAGTGTGTTTGTGGCGGTTCTGGATATGATCTGCGGTAACCACCCACTGTTTTATCTCGCGGCGAGAAGGCAGTTCGTACATGACATCGAGAAGGGTCTCTTCGATGATGGTGCGCAGGCCCCGTGCACCCATCTTGGTCTCAAGGGTCTCTTTGGCCACCATGTGTAGCGCTTCCTGGGTAAACTCTAGTTCCACATCGTCGACGGCAAAGAGTTTTTGGTACTGGCGCACCAGGGCGTTCTTGGGTTCCATCAGTATACGCACCAGATCCTCTTCGGTCAGAGGGTTGACGTTTACGATAGTCGGCAAG
This sequence comes from Anaerolineales bacterium, assembly GCA_046538105.1. Taxonomy (GTDB): domain Bacteria; phylum Chloroflexota; class Anaerolineae; order UBA1429; family UBA1429; genus JAWLEV01. The sequence continues at coordinate 45,973 of JBKHJO010000009.1, forward strand.
CGCCCCACAAGTTCTGGAATCAAGCCGTAAGACAAGAGATCGGCGGAGGTTACCTGGCTGAGGAGTTCGGCCATATCGCGTTTTCTGGCGTATCGTCCCTCGCTTGCCGCATTGAAGCCAAGGTCACCCTCCTCTCGGGTACGCCTACGCACGATATCCTCCAATCCGTCAAAGGCGCCTCCACAGATAAAGAGTATGTTTGTAGTGTCCAGTTGGATGAACTCCTGATGTGGATGCTTACGCCCACCCTGTGGTGGCACATTGGCCACCGTACCTTCCAGGATCTTTAGCAGCGCCTGCTGTACCCCCTCCCCCGAGACGTCCCGTGTGATGGAAGGGTTACCCTGGCTCTTGCGGGCCTTTTTGTCGATCTCATCGACGTAGATGATGCCGTGGGAGGCGCGGGCGACGTCGAAATCGGCCGCCTGCAGCAGTCTAAGCAAAATATTCTCCACGTCCTCGCCCACATAGCCCGCCTCTGTCAGAGACGTGGCGTCGGCGATACAAAAGGGCACATCGAGAATTCTGGCCAGCGTTTGCGCCAGGAGCGTCTTTCCGCAGCCTGTGGGGCCGACGAGGATGATATTGGTCTTCTCGACCTCCACGTCGTCCGTTTCCTCGCGTGCGAGGATGCGCTTGTAGTGGTTGTATACGGCTACGGAGAGAACCTTTTTGGCTCGCTCCTGTCCAATAACGTATTCGTTCAGGCCATCATATATCTCGTGTGGGGAGGGCACGTGCTCAAGTTGTAGGGGATCTTTTTCGGCTTCCGAATTGCCGGCATCCAGTATCTGCTTGCACAAGTTTACACACTCATCGCATATATAGACAGAGTTTGGCCCTGCGATGAGTCGCTTCACCGCATGTTCCGGCTGCCCGCAGAAGGAGCAGTGGGCTCTTGCTTCAGGCATTATCTTCTTCCTCCTTCTCCCCCTCTCTCGCTCCCGGCGTTGAAAGAACCCTGTCCACGAGCCCGTACTCGCGAGCACGTTCTGCATCCATATAAAAATCGCGATCCGTGTCTTGTTTGATGCGTTTCATGGATTGTCCCGTATGTTTCGCCAGGATAGAGTTGATGCGGTCGCGCAGTCGTAAAATCTCGTCCGCCTGGATCTCCACGTCGGTCGCCTGGCCCCGGACACCTCCCAGGGGTTGATGGATATGTATCGTCGAGTTGGGCAAGGCGTAACGTCGCCCTGGGGTGCCAGCGGCCAGCAGAACGGTGCCCATGCTGGCCGTGCTGCCAACGGCGATAGTTGCGATGGGACATCGCACGATCTGCATGGTATCGTATATGGCCAGGCCAGCATAGATGACGCCACCCGGACTGTGGATATAAAGGTTTATTTCACGCTCTGGGTCTTCTCGGTCCAGGTATAGGAGCTGGGCTACTATGACATTGGCTACATTACCGTCGATGGGCGTTCCCAAAAAGATGATACGCTCCTTCAGGAGAAGTGAGTATATATCATACGCTCGCTCGCCCCGCCCGGACGTCTCGATGACCATGGGAATCCGCGCCATGGGATTCATCTTTTCCTCTCCGTCTTTTTCAAACATATATTTTAATCCCCTTTTTTATATGGTTTGATATGCTTCAATCGGAAGATCGCTTCTCAGAGGCCGGTTGTTCCTCGGAGGGATTTTCTTCCTTCTCCTCTTCCTCCTCGGTGTGTCGGCCTGTTAAAATGTCCACCAACAGATCGGAGGCCTTTTGCATGATCAGGTCGTTGCGTATGGAGAAGCGAGTGCCGTCCTGTTGCAGGCGTCCCTTTGCCTCTTTGGGCTCCTGCCCAGTGGCACTGGCGATGTTTTCCGCCATACGGTCCATCTCTTTTTCCAATTCCTCCTCGTCTACCGTCACGTCCTCGGCGCGGATGAACTCTTGGAGCAAGAGATTACGTACAAGCCGCTCCTCGACATCGGGACGCATCTGAGTTCTCAACTCCTGTTCCGATTGTCCCGTTATGCGCAAATAGTCGTCAAAGTTGAGGCCGCTTTGTTCGATACGGGCTCTCTGATTGCGCAGGATCGCCTCCACCTCGCGATCCACGGCGGCCTCTGGATATTCCACCTCCGAAACTTTCCGAAGGGCTTCCATGGCTGCATCGACCTCGCGTTCACGTGCTTCTGCCTCCAGTCGCTCTCGCAAGTTCTCGGTGAGGAATTCTCGCAGTTCGTCCAGCGTCTCATAGTCGCCGGCCATCTTGGCCAGATCATCATCCAGTTCGGGAAGGTTGGCCTGGCGAACGGTGTTCACCGTCACGGTAAAGTCAACGTGTCTTCCGGCCAGTTCCTCATTCTCAAAATCCTGGGGATAGGTGAGGGAAAACTCGCGCGATTCATCCTCCTCCATCCCCATAAGCGCCTCGGCAAACCCGGGGGGCATGAGATCGTGAGTCACGTCCAGGGTGGTGTTATCCTGATCAATGACCAGTTCACCCTCCGATATACCTTCCACGGAGGCCACGATCTGATCGCCAAGTTGTACAGGCCGCTCGATCGGCTCGTACTCGGCGTATTCGCGCTGTACCCGCTCCAGTTCCTGTTGAATCTGTTCCTGGCTGATAGCCACTTGGGGTTCGGGCTCGATTTCCAGCGCCGTATAATCTCCAAGCTCGACGTTGGGCATAAGGGAGACATCCATCGTGAGCACCACCGGGTCCTGGGATTCTACCTCGAACTCTCCCGGTTCCAGGGGCTCGATGCCGGCTTCCTCGACGGCCTGCTCGTAGATGCGAGGGGCGATCTCTCGGAGTGCCTCGTTCAGCATCATCTCGCGGCCGTATATCCGTTGTACCAATTCATAAGGAGCCCTTCCGGGGCGGAACCCCTCTACGGGCTGGATTTGCGAGATCTCTCGTGCTGCTCTACGCAGTCCCTGCTCAATGACCTCTTGGTCTGGCTCGATGGTCAAGGTAACTTTTCTTGGTCCAATGGTTTCTGTGGTAACTCTCAATTTGCTGATCCTCCCTCTTGGGGTATTGTCAAGATACGCCATGTATCGGACGATTCTCTGGAGCCGCACAAAAAGGCTGGCTCGCGGGCCAGTCCCGAGAACCAGCTTTGGGTTCGCCCCGCTGACGCGCGGACGGAATATGCATAAAAGGCGAGATTCAAACTTGACTTCTGAATGATAAGGAGAGACTCTACCACCGAGCCACCGCCGCCTATCGACAAAGTGGTAATGGGGAAGGAGAGATTTGAACTCTCACGGATTGCTCCACGTGATCCTAAGTCACGCTCGTCTGCCAGTTCCGACACTTCCCCATAAAAATAAGAGTGAGCCGCCCAGGAATCGAACCCGGAACCCACTGATTAAGAGTCAGTTGCTCTGCCTATTGAGCTAGCGGCCCAAGATAATGCTCTCTACCAGTCATTGCACGTTTACCAACTTATATTGTACAGGTTCCAGACGGGGCGTCAAATGTCAGGGAAGTGAAAAGTCATGCTCGTGTATGAGTTGAGTGAGAGAGGGACGAGATCAGCAGAAGCAGGAAACAAGGGGGGGCGGAACGATGTTACGCTGTATCGCGCAACTGTGCGCGATGGTGGACTGGGACCGGCAGGGGGGTGATATCATACGTTCACTCCACCGCGCGCGGGTGAAGGGCAGCGAGGGTGGCCCGAAGAGTTTGCCGATTCATGGCCTTTGCGAATGCGTCCACAATCTGGGGATCGAACTGTGTACCGCTTCGATCCAGGATCTGTTGAAATGCCTCTGTCTGATCAACTGAGGAAGCATGCTCTTGTTGATGCCAGAGCCTGTCAAAACTATCTGCCAATGCTATGATGCGGCTTCCCAAAGGGATCTCTTTTCCCGCCAGCCCATCAGGATATCCCGAGCCATCGTAATGTTCATGGTGATGCAGTACCATTTCCCGCCCTTTTTTGAAAAAGAGGAATCGTTCCAATAGTCTGCTGCCGATGACGGGATGACGGACAAGGGTCTTTATCTCCTCGGCATCCAGATATTCGGTTTCCTGATTAAGGTTGTCGCTCATACCGATCTTGCCCAGGTCGTGCAGGCGTGCGGCCAGCACAAGATGCTCGAGTTCCACTTCGCTCAATCCCATCTCCTTGCCGATAGCGCGGGAGATGGCCGCGACCCGTCTTGCGTGATGGCTTGTATGTGGCACGCGCTCGTCGATGGCATCGGCCATGCGGATGAGGGTATGGTGAGTCTGTCCCCGGAACTCGTCGATGAACTGAAAAGACTTGCCTGCCACCACTATAGGTATGCCTACAGCCAACACAGTCCAGGGGGCATACATCCACAGGTGAGCGATCAGGGCTCCTACGGGGATGATCGTCATATTGTCCAAAAATATCCTCTGGAGATTCTTTTTATATAGATAAAGGGGATTTACATGGCTTAACAGGGACATGAGAACGGAAACCAACCCGACGCTGATGACGAAATAAGTGATAACAATGGCGAGCACGGCGACGCCGTTTTGCAACGAATGGAAGGGATCCTTTGGAGTACTGGATAAAGTATAGTAAACGGCGCTCAAGGCTGTCGAAGTGAGAACCATGGCCGAAATGTTAAATATTGCCCTGTACCATTTCCTTCTCGTGGCGATCTCGGTCATGATGGTGCCCAGCAATATAATCAGCACCGTCAGTTTTGGGCCGTAGATAATGGCCACTGCCGTCTTGACAGCACAAGAGAGAGTGACCTTGTTCTCGCCGGTGGGGATTCGAAGGGGATAGAGGTCGGAGAGAAATACGGCCGTTGCGAACGGGATGGCAGACAACGAGCGTGTCCAGTTATGGTTTGTAGAGGATAGACTCCACTCAACAAGGATCAACGTGCCCAGCAGCAGCGCCGATATATAGATATAGAGAGAAAACGGTAGTTTATTCTCCTTGTGCACCTGGTTCCTTTGCAGTTGTTTAAGGTTCAGGGAGAAAGCCGCATCCCACCTCTGGGGAAAGATAGAATCAAAGGTATCGTTTCGGTTGTGGGTAAAAGTCTGCAAATTCTCACGAAGCGAGTGCATCGTACCCCTGCTTGTCTTTTGTTTGATGATCTAAAGCCCCATCTCAATACTATAATAGTACATATCCCCCATTTTTTGCGTAAAGAGCCCCTAAATATGGGGTAAATCCGACGTGAGAGCGCAGGATCATTTTGGGATGTATGATTGAGTTGATTGGTGTGGCACCAGGACCTGTCATTTCAAGTAAAAGGGGAGGGGGCGTTTCTGCGCGCCGTTGTGCACAATCACCGGCTTTGATGACATGTCTACAGCCTTTTGCGTATATTCTTCTGCTATGACCCGGATCCACACTGTGCTTCTAGCGGGTAGTGTCGTGGTGTCCCAGAGATAAGTTCCTGTGGGTGGAAGATCCGAGGCGAGCGTTTCCCATTGCTCCCCGGCGTTGGTGGATAACTGTATGGTGACGCGGGTCATTCGTGTCTCCTGTGCCGTGATCCATCTGATCTTTTGCTTTCCCGACCATTTTTCTCCACCATGTGGTATTATCAGTTTTATCAAGGGCGTATGGGCATTGTTCATCGCAAATGGTATGTCCATCTCATCCTGGGCCAGGAACCTGCCATCACTTGCTGTGACGCGTATTCTCAAACAGTCGCAGTTCGGGATGCCGGAGGTGTCCCAGATATAGCGCCCCGTGTCAGGGATGGCTCGGGCTATCGTCTGCCATGTACTATCTCCGGCGACCTTGTAGGCCAAGTCAATCTTTAGTTCATCTCCGTCCTTATCCTGGGCAGACCATCTTATCTCTTGGATCCCCGACCAGGTCTCGCCTCTGCGTGGCGAGAGCAGGGAAACAGTAGGGGGCGCCGCGCCCGGGTTGCTTAGAGTAAAGGGATGGCTGATCCTGAAGGTATCAAAGTACCCGTTATCGGCTGTAAGGCGTAGCAGGCAAGGACCATTGGCGTAAGCGGTTGTGTCCCACATATAAGAGCCGGTATCTTCCAACCTTCTTTCCAGTGTGTTCCACGTTTCTCCCCCGTCCCGGCTGAGGTCGATTTTGACGGTGAGATCCTGTCTACTGGGGTCGGTGGCTCGCCAGCGGATCTCCTCCGTTCCCGACCATACGCCCCTGTCGGCCGGGATATCGAGGGTCAGGTCGGGAACCTGCTTTACAGACACCGACGTGCCAAAAGAGAGGGATAGGGCTTCGCTGGAATAGATGGCGTCGCTGGCGACGGCGCGTATCTGATATGATCTTTCGCTGTGCAGGGGGAAATCCAGGACATATTCTCCCCCATTGTAAAGTCCCGTGGCCAATTCCTGCCATGCCCCATCGTTTTCATCTCGGATGCTCAGATCCAGGGCCAGAGAATCGCCATCGGGATCGTCTGCAGTCCAGGCTATGATATTGTTTTGGGCAAGGTTCATTGCATCGGGCGAAAGGATCCGGACATGGGGAGGATGACTGTCCCTATTTGTCAGATAGACGGGGTTCGATGTCATATCCCTTGCAGAAAGGTTTGGGGTTTGTGCCACGACGCGTAACATATAACCGTCTCCTGGAGATATCCGACTGGTATCCCAGACGTGGTAACCGATGCGGCTATTTACCACCGCCAGAGGGTCCCAATCGCTCTCGTCCATCGCACGCATGGAGAGTGTCGCTGTGATGGGCCCGCCATCGCTGTCCCAGGCTTCCCAAAACACCTCTTGCATTCCGCTCCAGATTTCGCCTCCTTGAGGTGATATGAGGCGCACCTGCGGCGCTTGAGATTTCTCGTTGGAGATGGAGATGGGATGCGTGAGTCTGGCGGATGCGGAAAACTGGCCATTTGTTGCTACGGCGTGGAGGTCGTATTCGCCATCGGGGAAATCCGTTGTATCCCATAGAAGCAGGCCATTGTTGAGAGAACTCGTGCCCAGGGATTCCCATCGCTCGGCCCCTGTATGTCGAATCGTGACAGATATCTGGAGGGACGCTCCTTCTGGGTCAAAGGCCGCCCACCTGATGGGCTGTATACCAGAGACAGTTTGGGTGGCGGTGGGCGAGAGGAGGGTTATGTGGGGGTGCAGATTACGACCGATGGTAAATACGTCTTCACTCTCGTCCGAGGCCTGTGAATGCTCGTCTCGTGCCACGACCCTTACCCGATACCGGGCACCAGAGGGCAGATAGGACACCTGCCATTCATAAAAACCCGTGTTGGGAATCCCTTCCGCCAACGGAATCCAACTCTGGCCGGCGTTGTCGCTGTAATAGATGTCGATTGCCAGCGGGTCCTCATCGACATCTCTGGCAGACCAGAGAATGGTGGTTTTGTCCTCAAGGTGCGTCCTTGCGTTGGGCCATAGGAGCCGTATAGAAGGGGCTGTGTTGTCCACCAGTTCAAGGTTCTCGATTATATCCGTTGCCGTGGCGTCGAAAGGATCCCTGGCAGTGACTCTCAGGGCATAGTCGTCGTGTGCTGGGAGTTGGCTTGTGTCCCACAGATATTTTTCGATGCTAGTGAGATTCGAGGCTATAGGCGTCCAGGAATCCTCGCCGCGTCGATAGGCAAGGGACACCGTGATAGGATCCGTATCCGGGTCCCACGCCTGCCAGGCGATCTGGGTCTCGCCTTTGTCCATCGTTCCCGGTTTGGGAGCCAGAAGCGTTATCTCGGGATCCTCGTTAACGTTATTTAGAACAAAGATCTCACTCGTCGCCTGACTATAGTGTATCCCGTCACTGACGCTCACGCGCAGCCGTCCCTGTCTGCTGTCATATACAGAAGTGGTGTCCCACCGATAGGAATTCTCGGCCCGGATGCCAGAGGCGATCTCGCTCCAAGATTTCCCACCGTCTGGACTGTACTCCAGGCTTGTTGAGAGCGGTGTTCCCAAGGGATGATGGGCTTGCCAGCGTATCAATTGAGAACCTTGCCATTCATGTTCTGTGGGCAAAGAGACAAAGTCGACACGGGGCGTGGTATTGCGTACCATCACTTCCCGTTCCAGGCGAAGGGTGTTCCCCTCTGCGTCTGTGAGCAAGGCCACCAGACAGCACGTTGCATCAGGGGCTGTGCGGGTGTTCCACGTCGTTTCCCAGTGCGTCTGGATATCGTGTCCCTCGGCGATGGGATAGAGTTCTCCCCTCTCGTCCCGGTAGTAGAGGGACACTTTATCCAGCGGTGCCGGATCGACGGTGCTTTCAAGCGCCACACGTATGGTCTCCGAGACCTCCTGTCCGGATGTGGGCGCTGCAAAGCGGTATAGCGGCGGGCCATTGTCTACTAGAAACTCGTCGCTGTTGGCAGAGAAGGCATGCCCCTCTTCGTTTTGGGTAACCACCAGGAGACGGCATGGGCCATTGGGGGATTCCCGCGTATCCCATTCGTGGACAAGGTAGTTTTCCCTTTCCTCCAGCGGCCCCAAGAGGGTCAATGATCCGTCCCTGTTTTGGAGATAGACCTGAGGCTCACGGATTCGGCCTGTCCCATGGCGTATAGATACTCGTATCGTCACTGTGTCGCGCAAGGGATGATCGGGGACGGGTCTTAGAAGCCGTATCTGGGGGTGTTCGTTGCCCAAGAGGCTAAAAGTTCCAGAATATGCGCTTTTCTGCATCCCTCGATCATCGAGGGCCGTGGCCCATATACGGCAGTGTTCTCCCTGCCAGGCGGGATCGATGGGAACTCGCAGGTTCCAGCCATCCGTGCTGTCCGTATCCTGTCCCAGCCAGAAGAGATGTCTTTGTTCGAGGGAGGATGCGTTTTTTTCGTATTCTTGGGTCAGAGGGTGGCGTTGCTCCAGATAAAAATCGATCTGTTCTATGGTTCCATCCACGTCATCTGCTATCGCCGAGACGCGCAATTCATCCTCGGTTATTGCGGCGCCCGATCTGGGGCGGGTGATTTCCAGATCTGGTGCCATGACATTATCGATGATAAAAGGATCCGTGGGCCAGAGATATGTGCGATGTCCCGCATCGTCCTCTGCAATGGCCATGGCCACGTAGCGACCGTCGGGGAAGCGGGATGAATCGTAAGAGAGCCTCCAGGGAAGGGGCGGGGACATGGCCTGCTGTCCAGGATACGTATAGGAGCCCACGTATTGTAAAGTATCAGGCAGGGGAATTCTCGTCTCTGTCGCCGCTGCGGCGGGGGTCAGATAGAGATGTAGTCTCTGGTATGATGAGCGCTGACAGTGTATCAGAGCCTCGATATAGCCCTGTCCCCGCACGGGCTCTGTAGCGGGGAGGCGCAATGTCGTACAGGCGTCGTCGGGCGGCTGGGTGCGAAACCAGTCCCCTCGGGCTTGTATCGTTTCCCCCTGTGCATTGGTCGCCAGGGCCATGATGCGGTACCTTTCGGTTGTCTTCAGGTGGGCTATATTGAGAGGTACTGCCCATCCATCCCGGGCCTCCCTGTCGATGCCCAGTTCTCGCAGTGTGTGGCTCGTGCGATATGGGGCATTGTCAAGGGGATCATCAACCTGAAGATAGAATTCTACACGGAGGATATCCGCCGCATCCCCGATGATTTCCGCTTTTGCCCATGTGTCGTGGGTGAGGAACTCGCCTCCCTGAGGATAGCGTACGACCATTTTTGGGGATATTGAGAAAACGGATTGGTACAGGATGTCCCAGTCTGCATCGTTCTCAGAGGTGGCCCATATGAGGTGAGGAGATCCGCGGTCGTCGACTGCGGTCTCGAAATCTCCCATCGTTGTGGGGAAGGAGATCTGGCGCCTTGACGCGTTCCAGTCTACAGGGTGGGCGTACCACAGCATTCCTCCTGCGGTCCAGAGCAGATGGGCTTCCTGGCCGGGTCCGGCAACCAGGTTACAAGTGTCCTGGGAGGTGACGTGGTTATCAACTAATTCTATCTCGCTCCAGTCTCGACTGTCGGCATAGTGCAGGCCATTTTCATTGTGCCAACAGAGGTGTGCTATCCCGGATGCCTCCACGGCCAGTTTGGGGGGTCCTGTCCCCTGAGCGACGGGGACAGGGGCCGTGTCCGTCGCCAGGGGGGCATAGTATATCCGGGATGTGCCTTCGGTCACATCGCTTCCTCTCCATGCCACGTGGGCGTTTCCACTCCCGTCCGTGCCCAGCATCAGATCACTTGTGGTCTCTGAAGGATCGATGTCTAAAGTCACGGTCATCGTTTGGGCGCGGTTTATGTAATGGATCGCTTTGTCCTGAATCCATGCATAGTGCAGGCACCCCGCGACGTCCACCGCGAACGCCGATTGTGTGTGGTCTGGTACCTCCCAGGGGTCTTTTGTCTTCTCCTCTCCCAGTACGTGGTGCCATATTCTCTGTGTCTGGGTCATGGTCTGAGAATAGGCGATATGCACGTTTTCGTCTGCTGTCACTGCAATGGTATACTGGCGCTGGGAACTTGGCAGGGACGTGATGGATGTGGGACGCCAGTGGGGAGATTGGGCTGCGTAGAGCACGGAACCGTCGTCCGATCCCTGCTCGCGCTCCATCCAGATGACGACCACGGAGCCATCAGCCCGGGTGGCGATCTGTGGTCGAGCGTCAAGCCCGGGGACAGAAGCCAGATGCACGGGCTCTGTCCCATCCTTCACGGGACTGGCCTTTACCAGGACGCCCGTCACCAAGAAGGCGAGGAGGACAAGCACCGTGATCTGATAGACTCTATGCACAGACTCGCTCATCGATGGCGGCAGCCTTTGCTTTGAGAGCATTGTGTGATCGATCATATAGTAAGCCATAATGACTCCGCGTTCAAATGTGTAAGATGCTTCTATTCTTCTGGCGATCATATTGCTGGACATGCTGGACGGTGTGCGCTAAAATCATCTTACAGGAAGCCGTTGGATTGTTTATCGGTCTGATGCACGAAAGGAGAGATATGGCAAAGTATCCACCTCTTGGGGTACAACTTATTGTCTTCAGCCAGCAGGTTAACGTAGAGGAGAATATCGAGGATGTGCTGATGGACGTCAGAAAGGCGGGCTTTGGAGCCGTCGAGATCGGTGTGGGGCTTTGCGCTGATGACCGCCAAAGATTAAAGACCTCATTGGCTGCCAACGGATTGGCGGTGGCGGGGATGCACGGTGGATTGGATCAGAACCTGGATGACACCCTTGGACTTATGGAGAGTTGTGACACGCGGGATCTGTGTATTTCAGGCCTGGGTGGTTGGGAGTGCGTGGAAGCAGAAGGCTACCGCCGCGATATAGGGGCCTTTAACGAGATGGGACGCGTATGTGCGCGGCACGGTATCGTCTTGCACTATCATAACCACGCCTACGAATTTGCGCCCACGGACGAGGGGCCCACTGGTATGGATCTGATCCTGGCCGAGATGGATCCGGATACCACGGACCTCTGTTTGGATGTGGCCTGGGTGCAGATCGGGGGGCAGGATCCCGCGCGTTTTTTGCTGGATCATCAGGAGCAGATCGGATATCTTCATCTCAAGGATTATGAGGGAGATCGTCACTGGGTGGAGCTGGGCGCCGGTGTGGTACCTTTAGCAGACATCATGGAGGCACTGGAGATGCTTGAGGGTGTGCGGTGGGTCGTGTATGAGCAGGATACGAGTGACAGGGGGGCGGTGGAGAGTTGCGCCATCAGCCACCAGTACCTGCTAGACAGTTTCGGCTATGGTTAGAGGATAGTCCGGAAGGCATGCAATCGAAGTTTCGTCCTCTAAAACGCCTTACAGTGGTCATGTTTTTTTCTGGGGGTGATAGCGAGAGGAGGCACCATGAATGACATAAAGGTTGGGTTCGTATCTTTGGGGATGCGGGATGAATCGCTGCAGGAGGTGCTGGATCTGGCTGTGAGCGCTGGCGGGGAGGCATTGGAGATCAACGGGCGCCCGGGCGTACACCAAGGGTTGTGGCAGGAGCCCGTCGACTATGATGCGTTGCGCTCTCGCATTCGGGCTCAGGGAGTAACGGTTACCAGTCTAGGAGGATATTGCGATTTTGCACAACCCACTGAGGAGGGGTTAGAGCGCGAGGTGACGCGCTTTGTGGAGTATTGTCGGACGGCCCGCGAATTGGGGATACCCGTCGTGCGCGCCTTTGCAGGGGATCTACTGGAGGGATACTCACTGGACGACATCTATTTCAGGCTCGTCGAGGGATTCAAACAGGTGGTGGGTCGGGTGGCAGGTTGGGGCCTGTTGATCGGCATAGAGAATCATGGTCGACTGATAAACGATGGTCGCTGCCTGCGCGCCCTCCTTCGGGACGTGGATAGTCCCATATTGGGCGTCACGTTGGATACGGGCAACTTTTGCTGGGCGGGACACTCTTTGGATGAGGCACATGGCTTTTTTGAGATCCTGGCGCCCTGGATCATCAATGTACACGTCAAGGATGGCACGTTTGTGGATGACGAGTGGGTACTGCGCCCTGCGGGACGTGGAGACATTGATCTCCCATGGGTCATGGAATTGCTTGCCGAAGAAGACTATGGTGGCGGTGTACTGAGCGAATACGAGGGGGATGCGGACTTTTGTCTCAGCACACGTGAAAGCGTGGCCTATCTACGAGGGTTGCGCGACAGTTTGGGATAGATGGCAAGGTCGGCCCCACAAACTCGTGATCTTTTTGCGTATCAGGGCTGGTAATTGTCCTCTTTTGCCAGCCTTATGCTATAATTAGGCGCACTATTATAGGGACAATGTGGGGAATCGCTCGACTCTTGATGCTCTAGCCCCTATATTTGCTCTTGCTGTGTGTTGATCTTTTTGGCGTAACCTCTTGTAAGATTGCCCGTTTTTCGTGCGTCGGATGCTTTTCAGCCATAGAATCGATAGAGACAGTTATTCATAATGGAGGGCTTGTGGAAAAGAGTGGTGGGTTTTCATTTCGTGCTGTAGGAATCGTCTTCCTCGTGATCCTGGGGGCTGTAGTCGTCTTTTCCAGCTACACGATCATAGAGCCGGGGCATCGTGGCGTCGTCATCATGCTGGGGAGAGTGGAGGATCGTACGTTGGTTGAGGGTTTCCATCTGATTATGCCGCCGGTGGTGCGGCGGGTTATACAGATGGATGTGCGTACTAAGAAGCTCGAGATAACCACCGAGGCGGCTTCTTCGGATATGCAGGTCATGAACGTCAAGGCGGCGCTTAACTATCATCCCGACCCTGTGGACGTGAGCAAGTTGTATCGAGAAGTGGGCTCGGACTATGAAAATATCATCATTGCTCCCGCTTTGGAGGAAGCCATCAAGTCGGCGACGGCGGAATTTCGTGTGGAGAATGTATTAAGAGAGCGGGCGGTCCTCAAGGAGAGCATTCTGGAGAGCCTTGCCGACCGCCTCCGTCCGAACTATCTCATCGTCGACCAGTTTTCGCTGGCCAATATCGAGTTTTCATCAGAGTTCGACGCGGCCATTGAAAAGAAGCAGGTGGCAGAACAGGAGGCGCTGCAGAAGGAATATGAACTGCAGGCGGCTCAAAAGGAAGCAGAAATTGCCGTGGCAAAGGCGGAGGGCGAGAAGAATGCGGCCATCGTCGCTGCCGAGGGGCGCGCCGAGTCGCGCAGATTGGAGGCTCAGGCAGAGGCCGAGGCGTTGGG
>JBKHJO010000049.1:0-18237 GCA_046538105.1 Anaerolineales bacterium
CGAGATACAAGACCATGGGGGAATACTTCACGATGATCTGCGATTCAACGGCTTCCACCAAATCCCCAAAACCGTGATTTGTAAGCCCAGGAAACATATGATATATTCCATTGTTGCGGCTTTTTTCGCGGCACCATAGTATAGTGGTATGTCATAGCCCGAATTGATGTGAACGTGGCGGAATTGCGACTCGATGAGAAGCACACACACCAATCCTACACTTTGTCCGATCCTTGTTACCCTTTCCTCTTTCCGATTCACGCCAAGTCTTTGTTCGCAAAAGGCTATATACATTCCTCAAAAACTCTCTCGCCTCATGGGAACGATCTGCCCTTTTACAGGCAAAAAGGCATCGGGAGTTGAGGATGTCGACACCACAGCACGATGTATCTTTCACGTCTTTCGCTCTTCTGGAAAGACTGAGAGCCTGTTCCCCAAAGAGCATCTAGCACTGCACTGAGATATGACTGTAGAGAGACAAGGAGAACGCGGCATGTGGCACACAAAGAGTCCGGAGCAGGTCGCCGAGGATCTGGACACGTCCCTCACCAAGGGGCTTTCCGAGGAGGAGGCGCAGCGGCGACTGGAGCAGCACGGTCCCAACCAGCTTAAGGAGCGCCCGCGGCCAGGCTTCCTGACACGCCTCTGGGGCCAGTTGAACGATTTCTTGATCTTGATCCTCATCGTCGCCGCCATCCTCTCCGGCTTTCTCGGCTGGAATGAGTTCAGACATACCGGTGAGATGACCGAATTCGTGGATGCCATCGCCATCATGACCATCGTGGTACTGAATGCCATCCTGGGCATGGTACAAGAGGGCAAGGCCGAGGAAGCTCTGGCCGCCCTCAAGGAGATGGCCTCTCCAGAGGCAACCGTCATTCGCGATGGACGCCAACGGGATATCCCGGCCTCTGAAATAGTGCCCGGGGATCTGGTAATGCTTAATACCGGAGACTATGTACCGGCGGATGTCCGCCTTGTACAGGGGGTTAACCTGCGCATCCAGGAGGCCTCGCTGACGGGCGAGTCGGTACCCGTGGAAAAATACGTCGAGGACGAGGTGCCGGAGGATGCCGGCCTGGGTGACCGACATAACTGCGGTTACATGAGCACCACCATCACCTATGGTCGTGGCCAGGGCATCGTCTATGCCACCGGCATGGACACCGAGATCGGCAAGATCGCCGAGATGATCCAGTCCACCGAGGACGATATGACGCCTTTGCAGCTGAAACTGGAGCAGTTGGGTAAATGGCTGGGCATCGCCAGTTTGGCCATATGTGCCGCAGTCGGTGGCATCGGCATCGTCCGTGATACAGAACTCGGCATCCTCGTCACCCAGGGAATGGGACCCTATTTCTCCCAGTCCTTTGATACCATTATCGAGATGTTCATGGTGGCGGTAAGCCTGGCCATCGCTGCCGTGCCCGAGGGGCTTCCGGCCGTCGTCACCATCTGCCTGGCCCTGGGCATGCAGCGCATGGTTGAGCGCCATGCCCTCATCCGTCAACTCCCCGCCGTGGAAACCCTGGGATCCGCTAGCATCATCTGCTCGGATAAGACGGGCACCCTCACGCAGAACGAGATGACGGTCACCCACATCTACGCCGATGACACGCTGATCCACGCCAGCGGAAGGGGATACGAACCCCATGGTTCATTCCACATCGATGACGAGGAGATCGATCCCCAGAATTACCCCGGCCTGGCCAGGATGGCCAGGGCCGCTGCACTGTGCAACGATGCCCAAATAGTATCCCCGGAGGAGGGGGAAGATCCCTGGTCCCTGATTGGAGATCCCACCGAGGGGGCCCTGGTCGTCATGGCGGCCAAGATGGGTTATCAGAAGGATGCCCTCGAGGAGGAATACCCCCGCGTCGACGAGGTGCCCTTTGACTCCAAGCGTAAACGCATGTCGACGGTCAATCGCTTGCCCGACGGCTCCTACGACGCCTACATCAAGGGGGCACCGGATATCATGCTCGACCTCTGCGATCGCATCTATGTAAAAGACCAGGTCGAGCCTCTGACCCCGGAGCGCCGTGAACAGATTCTGAAGATGAATAGCGAACTGGCCTCTCAGGCCCTGCGCGTGCTGGCCATGGCCTACCGGCCGCTGGCAGAGAAACCGGCCAGCGCTAACGCCGACGACATCGAGCAAAATATGATCTTCCTCGGTCTGGCTGGCATGATCGATCCGGCCCGGCCCGAGGTGCGAGACGCCATCGTCCGCGCCCGAAACGCCAGTATCGGAACGGCCATGGTCACCGGAGACTATGAGGCTACGGCCGTTGCCATCGCCAAAGAGCTCAACCTGCTCGACGGCGACGGCGATCTGGAAAGACGCGTCCTTTCCGGGCGAAATCTGGATCGCCTCTCCGACGAGGAACTGGAGGAGCGGGCGGAGGACGTCGTCGTTTATGCCCGCGTGTCGCCAGAGCACAAGGTGCGTATCGTGGATGCCCATAAAAAGCGCGGTCACGTGGTGGCCATGACGGGCGATGGCGTGAACGATGCCCCCGCCCTCAAACGTGCCAGCATCGGCGTGGCCATGGGCATCACGGGCACAGACGTCTCCAAAGAGACCGCCGATATGGTGCTCACCGACGATAACTATGCCTCCATCGTCTCCGCCGTCGAGGAGGGGCGGATCATCTTCTCCAACATCCGCAAGTTCGTCTACTATCTCCTGTCCTGCAATATGGCCGAGATCATGATCCTTTTCCTGTCCATGATCCTCAATTGGCCGCTGCCCCTCACCGCGCTACAGATACTGGTGCTCAACCTGGTTACCGACGGCGCGCCAGCCCTCGCCCTGGGTATGGAGAAAGGAACCCCCGGTATCATGGATCGTCCCCCGCGTCCCCTCGAAGAACCCATCATCAACGGGGCGATGATCGGAGGGACCGTGGTCCAGACGATAGCCAAGACGTTTGGTGTGCTCCTTGCTTTCAGGCTCGGCCTGAGCATTTTTGACGAACTCATACACGCCCAGACGTTGGCCTATGTGACCCTGAGTGGTCAGGAGTTGCTCCGGGCATACACATCTCGCTCAATACGCGTTCCAATCGCCAAATTGGGGATGTTCACCAATCGCTGGATGCAGTGGGCGGTATTCGGCTCCCTGGGCGTGCTCATGCTGACCGTCTACGTCCCCGGGCTGAATACCGAGGTGTTCGGCACTGTACCTATGCTGGCAAAAGATTGGCTGATTCTAGTCCCCCTCATGCTGCTCCCGCCTGTTGCTGACGAGCTACGCAAGTACGCAATCCTGTGGTGGGAGAACCGCCAGGCATAGTCCGGAGGCTATCATAGAGAAAAGAGGGGCAACTCATCCGAGTTGCCCCTCCTGCTACATCTCCACGCAGCGGGAAGATGAACAGGGCTGACGGCCGGGCCCGGGAAGCCCGTTTTTCTCACCCCCCCGCCTCCTCCATCATCCCCCGGGCGGCGATGGTTCCCGTCGCTGCCGCGCCCCCAATACCCCGCGAGATGCCTGCACCATCTCCGGCCACCCACAGCCCATGAATATCGGTCTGCAACGTATGGTCCGTATGCGGTCGGGTGGCATAGCGTTTCATCTCCAGGGCGTACAACAGAGTACGATCCGCATCCAGACCCGGGATGATCTCCGCCAACATCTCCAGTCCCTCCAGCAGATTGGTGACGATGCGATGTGGCAGCGCCATGGCAATATCGCCGGGCGTGACGTCGGCGAGGGTGGGCACCACATCCCCGGGACTCTTCCGAAGCCTTCCCCAGGTTGAACGGCGATGCCGCCGCATGTCTCCCAAACTCTGCAGGATCGGCTTTCCCCCGCCAATGGTGGTGGCCAATTGGGCGATGGAGATGCCATAGGCTGTCGTGCTCTCGATGGGCTCCGTCAGGTTGATGCTGGTCAACAGGGCGAAATTCGTGTTCTCCGACTGCTTGCCCTTTAGAGCGTGTCCGTTCACCCCCACCACATCCTCCTCGTCGTAGACCTCCTTCACGACAAAACCCTGGGGAGAGACACAGAAGGTTCTCACCTTGTCATCATATGTGGGAGTACGAATGTAAAACTTGGGGTCATAACAGACATCCACCACCTCCTCCATGACGATGGCCGGCACCTCTACCCGCACCCCCACATCGATGGGATTGTAGATGATAGGTACTCCATGCCTCTGAACAACCTCCCGTACCCATTCGCTGCCCACCCTTCCCGGCGCCAGCAGCACGTAATCCGCCTCCACAAACTCGCCATTCTCTAAAAAGACCCCCTCGACCTCCCCATTCCTACAGGAGACACCGGCAACTCTGGTTTCAAAGTGGAACGTCACCCCCCTCTCACGCAGGTCGTCTCCGAACTCTTGAACCAGGCGCGTGAGATGGTCGGAGCCGATATGGGCCTGTCGTATGGGAAGGAACCTGACGCCGCATTCGGCTGCCCGCCTTTCCAACTCTCGTGTCCGGTCGTCATCCGTCGGAATAACCTCCACCCCGTACTGAGCCAGCACCGCTTCGATAGAATCCACCAGTTGCCACGCCTCATCCTCTTCAAAGAATTCGTAAAGGTCACCCCCCACTTGGGGATGAAAGTTGACCTTTCCATCGGAAAAGGTCCCCGATCCCCCTAAACCATGCAGGAGATCAAAGGGATCGGCACGGTCCCGCTCCGACACCTCTTTGCCCATATCAAATACCACCACCTCGAACTCGCCCTCGCGAGCAAGGGCATGAGCCGCAAAAAGCCCTGCCGGCCCCGCCCCCACAATGACTACTTTCATCCCTTTTCCCTCCCTGTACGCCCCTTCACCACACACGCACACGGCGCGATGATACGCCGTCTCCTCAACATCCATCCCTCGCATCTCATTCCACATCTTTATGCGAACTCAACCAGCGATCCTCAAGTTTATCAAGCCACCTTAGCGTGACAAACACCAATATGCTGCCCAGAATGGCCAAATAGTAAAGACCCAACCCCACGCCAAAGCCCACTGCAGCGGCGGCCCATACAGCGGCTGCCGTGGTCAACCCGCGCACCGTGCCTTCCGAGCGCATAATCAAGCCAGCACCAAGAAAGCCCACACCCCCTGCAAGGCCAGACATGAGCCGTCCCACGTCCACATCGCTGGTCCAGGCCCCCTCTCCCGTGGAGGCCAGCGCCACCGCGAGCACATAGATGCAGGAGGCCAGGCAGACCAGAATGATGGTCCTCAATCCCGCAGGCTTGTTCTCTACCTCGCGCTCCAAGCCAATCAGCCCTCCCAAAAACATGGCCAGAAGCATCTTCAGTGTGATCTCGATCCAACCAGACATACCTCCTCCACTCCCTCTGTTGATCATTCCCTAGGGGATATGACGATGCGCCGATTTGCACCGTCTTCCCAGACCACCTAGAATTGCAACGCTATAGCCGACGGATAAATGCATACTCAGAATATGAAATCCTGTATAGTACGTCAAGTGTAGAAACAAGGAGGTATCGTGTCCAAGATAGGGGTTATCCAGGTAGGTGTAGGTGGCATGGGGCAGACGTGGCTGAGAACCGTGGCAGCCTCCGACAAAGTGGAATATGTGGCTTGGGTTGATGTGGATGAGCAGGCGCTAAAGGAGAAATGTGAAGCATACGATTTCAGTCCCCTTCACTGCTACACCTCTTTGCAGGAGGCATTGCAAAAGGAAAGGGCCCAGGGCTTGATCAACGTGACGCCGCCACAGTACCACAAAGAGATCTCCTGCACTGCCCTCAAGGCGGGACTGCACGTGCTATCTGAAAAACCCCTCGCCGATTCCATGGCCTCCGCCATCGACATCGTCGAATGTGCCGAGGAGGCGGGAACGATCCTCATGGTAGCCCAGAACTATCGCTACCGGGACGTCATCGCCACCCTGCGGAAGACGGTCTCCTCTGGCCGCTATGGGGACGCGGGGCAGGTACAGGTGAGTTTCTTCAAGGGGCCCCACTTTGGCGGCTTTCGGGAGGAGATGGACCATCCCCTCATCATCGACATGTCCATCCACCACTTTGACCTGATGCGCCACATCCTGAACGCCGATCCACAAACGATAAGGGGCCATGCCTGGAATCCTCCGTGGAGTTGGTTCGCCGGCGACGCCTCTGCTTGCCTCTTTTTCGAATTCGAGGACGGGCTCTCCGTTGTCTACAATGGCAGTTGGTGTAGCACGGGCGCAGAGACGTCGTGGAACGGCGACTGGCGTATCGAATGCCAGCACGGTGTCATCCTCTCCCGTGACGACGCGGTCTATGCCGCAAACACGGGGAATCCCCTGGAAAGGATCGCCAACAAGGAGCAAGAACTCTCGAATCAGGCCTACCTGCTCCACGAATTCTACGAGGCCGTGACCCGGGGGACCCTCCCCGGCACCCATGGTCGGGACAATCTAAAGAGCCTGGGCATGGTCTTTGGAGCCGTGGAGGCCGTGCGCACGAAAAGAGTCATAGAACTCTAGACGGCTTTTCATCCCATGTGAGCACGGTGTTATAATTCCCAGAACATCAACCAGACCGATGGAGCACGCGCAGATGGATAGAGATGAGGAGAGGATCATCAAGGCGCGCTTGGGGGGTCAACCCTTGCGCATCGCCACGCGCCCGGGATTTCCCCACTGGGGCGGGGTCAGCCCGGCCATACACCTCTTTGCGGACAATACGCGCATCTCCCAGGGGGAACACGTCCTTGTCTGCCCCTGCGGTCACGGCGCCCTGGGAGTATGGGCGGCACGTCAGACGAGAGCGGTCACCCTGCTCGATATCAACATCATCGCCATCGAGATGGCCCGGCGCACGTTGGATCTCAACGACATACCGGGCGTGACGATCCAGGCCGCAATGCCCTCCACTCTCGCGAGCCAATTCGACGTTGTCCTGCTCCCCCTGCCCAAGGGACGCAGGTTTGCCCGCCTGCTCCTGTTACAGGCCTTCAACGCCCTGAAAAAAACGGGCAGGCTCTATCTCGCCGGCCCCAATCGAGGCGGCATAAAGAGCGTCATCGGCGACGCCGAGAAACTCTTTGGCCCGGCGGCGATATTGGCCTACAAGGGCGGTAATCGCGTCGCCCTCCTGCAAAAGGGCGACCAGCCGGATCCCCTCCCCTCCATATACCGGGAGCCAGGGATCGCTCCCCAAACGTACAGGACGTTCCAGATCGAGATAAATCGAGAGTCCTTCATCGTACACGCGCGCCCCGGCGTCTTTTCCTGGAAGGACCTTGACGCGGGAACGAGGCTGCTCTTGGAAACGATCCACATCCGCAGGACGGACCACATACTCGATATCGGATGCGGCTACGGCATCATCGGCATCTGTGCGGCGAGACAGGCCACCAGGGGTTCCGCCACCCTGGTGGACGTGAATGTCCTGGCCTGCGATTGTGCGCAAAAGAACGTGGCCGCGAACGACATCGATCGGGCCAGGGTCGTCCTGGGAGACGTGCTCCCCCCATCCCCACAGAAGACATTCTCTCTCGTTCTGAGCAATCCCCCCTTTCATACGGGAAACGACGTTGCCCGGGGCACCGCCAGGGCCTTTATTCACAAAGCCTTTAAATCCCTCAGACCCAAAGGGCGCCTTGTGCTGGTGGCCAACCGCTTTTTGCCCTACGATGATACCATACAAGAGGTCTTTGGATCGGTAAAGATCCTGCGCCAGACGTCCAGGTACCACGTGATGGAAGCCAGGAAATAACCCCCATTCCCACAGGTCGGTTGCCTCCCCACCGCCACTCAACTCTATACAGGCAAACTTATTACGAATATCGTTCTTTTGTAATTAGTTATTGACGAATTTCGTATTATATGCTATAATAGATTACGAAAGATAGAGACAGGAGGATACTTTGCTCGTGGACAGGACTGATCGTCGAATCATCAATCTGTTATGTGAAAATGGGCGCCGCTCTAATGTGGATATTGCGCGCCGGCTGGGTGTCTCCGAGGGCACGGTGCGTAAAAGGATCGACCAACTTTTGGAGGATGGAGTCCTGGAGATAAGGGGCGTGGTCGATCCGGTCAAGGCGGGATACGAAACCCGCGTGCTCATCTTCCTGACCATAGAACTTCCCCATATGCAGGAAGCCGAGGAACTCCTGCACCATATACCCGAGGTCGCCACTATCTATTGGGTAACGGGCGAACATGACCTCGTCATCGACGTCATACTAAGATCGGATGAGCATCTCCGCTCGTTCCTCACGGGACGCCTGAACAGGATTCCCGGCATCGTCAGAACGGAAACATCCCACATACTCCGTGTTCAGGAAAAACCTATCGATTGGACGCGCACTGTGACTCCCCACATCTTGATCGTGGATGACGATCCTGATTTTGTCGAGACGACGCGCATGATATTGGCGCAAGAGAACTATGAAATCTCTGCCGCCCGCAATGGGGATAAAGCGCTCAAGAATATGGTCGCCAATCCCCCAGACCTCGTGATCCTCGATATCATGATGGACGGTATATTGGACGGTTGGGACGCCAGTTGGCGCATCCGCTCCGATCCTCATCTCCACGACACGCCCATCCTCGTAGTCAGTTCCATCACCGCCTCTGACTATCTAAGTATGTTCCCAACGGATGAGGATAACCTTATAGACAATTTCCTGTCCAAACCCGTAGCGCCAGAAAAATTGTTGACAGAGGTGGATAGACTTCTAAGACAGGTATAGAATGAGGAGGCGCTTCAATGAGCAGAATCCTGGTAGTCGACGATGATCCGGACTTTGTAGAAATCATCCGCCTTATACTCCAAAAAGAGGGCTATGACGTTATCACGGCTTCAGACGGGGACACCGCCCTGCGCATCATGCAAGAGTCCCCGCCAGATCTGATCCTGCTGGACGTTATGATGAAGGGCGTCCTGGATGGCGTGCAGACGGCCCACGCCATAAGCGAGGACGAGTTCATGCACAGCACGCCCCTCATCATGGTCTCTTCCATCACCGGCAGTTCCATGGCCGAGTTCTTTCCAACCGACGAGTACCTGCCCATCGACGCCTGGATTTCCAAACCTGTTCAGCCAGATGATCTGTTGAAAAAAGTCGAACGCTATATCGGGTGAGCGCTACAAATCCGTGCTCGAGGGATGAGAAAATGACCATGGGCGGAAAAACGATCCTGGTGATTGACGATGATCCGGACTTTTTGGACTATGTCCAGATCATACTTTCTGCAAACAACTATAGGATACTGACAGCCATCAACGCCGAAGAGGGCTTGTCCTTGGTGCGCAGCGAGAGGCCGGATCTGGTCATTGTCGATGTGATGATGTCCTATGCCTTGGATGGGTGGACGGTCAGCCGGGAGATGCGTGCAGATCCGCACCTTCAAGATGTGCCAATCATGATGGTCTCGGCCGTCGTCAGTGACCAGGATGAGGAACTCTTTCCCCCAGATAGAGATGTGCTGATCGATGATTTCGTCCGTAAACCTTTGGATCCCTCGGAATTGTTGCGCTGTATAAGAGAACTCACTGGCCAATGCGCCCCAGAATAGGAGGAATCGGATTATGGATGTCGGATATTTTGTCAAAGAGGATCCAGTACAGCGCTCCATGCTCCTCACTGCCCTTTTCATGGCCCAGGAACAACACGGCCACCTGACGCCAGAGGCCATAGACCGCATCGCCGATCGCTTTGGCATGCGTCCTGGAGAGGTCTATGAGACGGCGACCTTTTATTCCATGTATAGAGAGGAACCAGTGGGTCGCTATGTGATCCAGGTATGTGAGGGTTTGTCCTGTCATCTGGCTGGTGGCGCCGAAACCATCGTCGACTATCTCCAGCAAAGACTCGGCATCGAACCCGGGGAAACCACCTTGGACGGCTTGTTCACCCTGAATACCGTACAGTGTCTCGCCGCCTGTGGCTCTTCGCCCGCCATGCGCATCAACGACACCCTGTATACGGAACTCACGACGGACCGTATAGATATGATTTTGGATCAGTTAGGAGGGGAATGATGTTCAAACCCATCCTGCTCAAACGCGCGACCTTGCCCAATTCTGAGACCATCGACGTCTATCTCGAAACCGGAGGCTATAAAGCCCTGGAAAAAGCGCTCCACGAGCACAGCCCAGCGGAACTCATCCATATGGTCAGGGCTTCCAAACTCCGCGGCCGGGGAGGGGCCGGCTTCCCCTCGGGGTTGAAATGGGGATTCATGCCCCAGGACGCCGCCCTGAAGTACTTGTGTGTCAATACCGACGAGGGTGAACCCGGGACGTTCAAAGATCGTGAATTGATAGAGCGGGATCCCCACCAGGTCATCGAGGGCGCCATCATCGCCGCCTATGCCGTGGGGGCCAGCAGGGCCTTTGTGTATATTCGCGGAGAGTTCTTCCTCGGGGTCAAGCGCTGGATCAAGGCCATCGCCGATGCCTATGCACATGGCTACCTGGGCGAGAATATCCTGGACTCGGACTTTAGCCTGGACATGACCGTACACCGGGGCGCCGGCGCCTACATATGCGGCGAGGAGACGGCCATGATCGAATCCCTCGAGGGACGCCGCGGGCAACCCCGGCTGAAACCCCCCTATCCGGCACAAGAGGGATTTCTCAACAGACCAACTCTCGTCCACAACGTGGAGACCCTGGCCAATGTGCCCCATATCGTGCTTCGGGGAGCAGAATGGTATGCCTCCATCGGCACCGCAAAGAGCACGGGCCCCAAACTCTTTTGCGTCAGCGGGCACGTGGCGCGCCCGGGGATTTATGAATTGCCCCTGGGTACCCCCCTGCGTGAGATTATCTATGACCATGCCGGCGGTGTGAGCGGCGGCAAAGGGATAAAGGCGGTTATACCCGGCGGCGCCTCGACGCCCCTGTTAACTGCCCAGCAACTGGACGTGCCGATGGATTTCGAATCTCTGGATGAGGCGGGCTCCGCCCTGGGAACGGGAGCCGTCATCGTCTTGAATGAGGACACCTGCATGGTCGATGTGGCGCGCCGCACCGCCCAGTTTTTCGCCCATGAATCCTGTGGCCTCTGCACTCCGTGTCGTGTGGGATCCCAGTCCATCTTGAGGCTGCTCCAGAGGATAGAACGTGGAGAAGGAACCCATAGGAATCTGGATCAGTTGCTCTCCCTGTGCGATGGCATTGAGGGCCATACCTTCTGCCCCCTGGGAGATGCCCTGGTCGCTCCTGTGCGCAGCAGCCTGGATCTGTTTGGCGATGAATACGCCTATCATATAGAGCACAAACGATGCCGAGCAGCATAGGGTCCAGCACACGGACCCTTCCTTTTCGATGACCAGCGATAGATCGATCGCTAGCAGGCCTATGGAAAACAGATCAGTGAACCCGCAAAATAGGGAGGACGCCATGAGCAAGATTCTAATAGTCGACGACGATCCAGATTTCGTGGAAGCCACCCGAATGGTGCTCGAGTCCAATGGCTATGAGGTCATCAGCGCAGCCGATGGGGATGAGGGGTTACGTAAAACAAAGGAGGAAAAGCCGGATCTGGTCATCCTCGACGTGATCATGGAGACGGTTCTGGATGGCTTGCACATGAGCCAGGAGATGGCCAGCGATCTGGAACAGGCGGACATCCCCATACTGATGGTGACGTCCATAGCAAACAGCGACTATGCCGCCCTCTTCCCCACCGACGAATACGTGCACATCGACGATTTCGTCACCAAGCCCATTGCCCCAGACGACCTTCTCAAACGTGTCGAGAGACTCGTGGCCTAGTCACAAGAGCGTACGATGACGATGGTAAGGAGGCCCAAAAGTGAACTCCCAACAAAAGATAAAAGTGGGAGGCATCCTCGAGTTTCGCAATCTCTGCCTCATAGGTGTCATGTCCGCTCCTGACAAACCCGGCCTCGTTGCCCATATCTTTCAAACCCTGGGCGAGGAAAAACTGAACGCCCAGTTCATCGTGCAGAGCATCGACCTCAACGACGAGTCCCACGTCCAGTTCTGTGTGGCCATGGAGGATATGGAACGGACACTGGCCTTCCTCCAACCGGTGGCCAAAGAATTAGGAGCCCGTAAAATCACCCATATACCCTCCGTCGCCATACTATCGGTGTTCGGGCCCGATTTTCGCGAACGCCCCGGGATCGCCGGGGTCGCCTTCGACGCCCTGGCCCGTGTCGGAATCAATATACTGGCCGTCAGCACCTCCATCTCTACCATCTCTTCTGTGATAAAAGATAGCGATTTTGACGACGCCCTGCAGGCGCTGCATCATTCCTTCGCCTTTCCATGAATTCTCGCATTGACTGTACGACAACACCTCGCTTTGGCAGGGCGTCAGAAGAAAGGATCAATACGTGAGCAACATCTTTCGCATCCCCATCGACCGAGAATTGGGAGAGCGCGTGAGTTGGCTGATCGCCCTGCGGTGGATCGTATTGACTATCGCCACGGCCGTGGGACTGATAGCCAATCGCTGGTTTAACAATGTGCTGCCAGGAACTCTACTGTGGATAGTGCTGGTGGCCATCGCACTCTATAATATCATCTTCTGGCTGGTGGACCGCCATATGCTGGGCAGGCCAACCGCCCGACGTTTTCATATATACTTTATGCACGTTCAGATCGTCGTCGATCTGCTGGCACTGACAACCCTCCTCCATTTTGCCGGGGGTATCGAAAACCCTTTTTCTGTATACTATGTCCTCTTGGTCGTCATAGGCAGTATCCTGACCACGCAAAGGGCGGGCTATATCTACGCAACTATAGCGTCCCTGCTATGGACGGGATTGCTCGTAGCAGAGGCCACGGGACTCTTCCCCCACTACAATCTGCAGGGCTTTCGTTCGCCACAGCGCTTTCGGCAAACAAGTCACCTGCTCGCGGAGAGCTTTGTGATCACCAGCGCGAATTTCGGCGTCGCCTATCTGTCCTCAAGCATCATCAGAAGGTTGCGCAGAGAAGAACAGGAATTGTATGAGGCAAATAGATCATGCCAGATGAGAGCAGCAGAGCTATCCAGGCTGAATAGACGCCTGCAGGAACTCGATCATACACGTTCTCTCTTCATCCGTCTGGTGACCCACGAGTTGCGCGCGCCTGTGGCGGCCATACAGAGCTATCTGCAACTTATCCTCGAGGGTTATGTTCCCCAAGAACGTATAATGGAGATCGTTTCCAAAGCCGAACGACGCGCCAGAGAGCAATTGGATCTCATATCCGATCTGTTGAGCCTGGCCCGATTGTCCGAGGTGAAAAAAGAGGGAGAGATAGAACCCTCGGATGCTGCCCTGATTCTACGCGATGTCCTGGACATGATGCAGGGAAGTGTTGAGGACAAGAACCTGTCCTTGAAGATCAACATCGAGGCCAACGAACTAAAAGTCATGGTGCCAGAGCACCACGTCAAGCAAATATGGAACAACCTCATAAGTAACGCCATCAAGTATACCCCCGAGGGAGGCGCCGTCTCCATCGCGCTAAAGAACGGCGACGATACCATATCGGGGATTGTACAGGATACAGGTATAGGAATAAGCCCTGAGGAACAAGAATCCATCTTTGAGGATTTCTACCGCACCGAAACGGCCAAGTCCGTGTCCCAACACGGCACCGGCCTGGGACTCTCCATCGTCAAAGGCATCATGGAACGCTATAACGGGCGTATCTGGGTCGAATCCCAGGAGGGAGAGGGCAGCACCTTCTTCTTCGAGTTGCCCAAAGATAATGTGGACTGATCAGTGCAAAAGGAAAAAGGATGTTCATCACCCTAAAAGTAAACACGGGAAACAAGACCCAACTTGTGGACATTACGCAGCGCGTTCAGGAGACTATAACTGACCAAGGAATGACCAACGGCGTATGCCACCTGTTCGTGCCCCATACGACGGCCGGCCTGACCCTCAACGAGAACTGGGACCCCTCCGTGCGCACAGACATCGTGCGCACCCTGAACAACATAGTGCCCGCCGAGAACGACTATCGTCATCGCGAGGGAAATTCCCCCGCTCATATCAAGGCCACCCTAACCGGCTCATCGAATACCCTGCTCGTTGAGAATGGCAAACTCTGCCTCGGCACCTGGCAGGGCGTCTATCTGGCCGAATTCGATGGCCCTCGCCAGCGCACGGTATCGGTGAAAATCGTGCCAGACTAGTCTTGGGCCTCGTCCAGACCCCTGACATAGGGCTTGATATCCAGGACTGGGGTGCCGTCCCAGGCATCCAGGCCGGACACGATCAGCTCACCCTCCCCCACTTCCAATACCTTCACCGTGGTGAGCCCGATACCATTGGGTCGATGAGGGCTTCGTAGGGCAAACACCCCTCGCCTGGGGCGCTCCCTATCGCCCCGCGGATGCTGTTGCAGAGGTGCCTCCTGCGGCGCCTTGTCGAAACAGAAGAGAATCTGTAGATGGTCGTCTCCCGCTATCCCCTCCAGGGCAGCGATATATTCTGATTTCATCCTGATCGTCGAGCGAGGACTTTTCGTGCGAGGCGGTGCTGCGTGAGGCTCCAATTCGTTCTCCACAAAGCCGATGGGTTCAAAGATAGAACACGAAGCCTCGCTCTCCACAAGGGCCTGTCGATAGCACTTGGGACAGAGCGCGCGCTCCTCCAGATGCCAAGTGTTCGTGGAGGTGGAGAATCGCGGAGCGATTCTCCGAGCGAATAGGCGTAGCCTATTCGCCATGGTCATCTGGCCGCACCCCTCACAGCGTATCGAGGGATGAATCTCTGCCTTGTCCGGTATCTCATAGTCGTCCAGCCGCTCCACAGCAAAGAGTGCATCTTCGTCGGTTTCCAACACCTCCTGGGCCCGTCGCCGCCAGAGGGCAGCGAACGCTTCCTGATCCTCGGATGAGACATCGGGCATACGTGCCCTCTCCACCAGAGCTTTTTCCTCACTGTCCAGTTCCCTGGAGGATCGCGGTTTACAGAGGATACGTACGGCCTTTCCATCGCACCGACGAGCAAAGGTGAATATATTCTGACCATGATCCAGATGCACCAGGTTGCCCTTGCCAAACGTACAACCCACCAGATACTGTATGGCATCCACGGCACAGTTATCCGTCTCCACCACGGCCACAATCTCCTCATCTGCCGCGTGATGCCCCATCTCGCGCAAGGCCACCTCCGCAACCCGGATCCCCATGGTGACTCCTGGACACCAGTGTCCGTGAAACCCGATAACCTCCTCTATCTCTGCCTCCGAGATCTTGGTACCCATTGCCCGCCTTCCCTCATCAAAATCCATGGATAACCACAGGGTCGCCTCGGTAGACCACCACCCAAGGCGACCCTCCATCCTCAATTATAGTTGTTTGCTGCCAAATAGCGAACCTGAGAGACTATTCCCGCACCATTCGGGTGCCACACTCGGGACAATCCTTCTCATAGCACGGTTGCCCAGCCACGTGGGCCTCCTCATGCCCACAATTCGGGCATACACACTTGCCAGCAGGGCCGGCAGCCTGCGGACCACCCATACGACCCCGTCCTCCACCACCACGTCCTCGTCCCATTTCCAACCTCCTTTGCGCCGTCTATGTTGCTACCCTCACATCGGGCTGTTATGCTTCCTCTAACCCTTCCAGCCGGGCTCTAACATCTTCCAGAGCGTCGTTCAGATATTCGGCCTGCTGCCTCAGGACCTGCAACTCCTCCCCCGACGTTGCACTCGACCTACCGCCAGATGCCCCCTCTGCCGCCCCATCTCGCGCGTCAGAGGGAGGCTCACCGACCGGGCGACCCGTTGCACGGTACATATTCCGTCGGCCAAAACCGCCCCGCCCGCCAAATCCCCCGCGGCCTCCGCCGCCTCGCCATCCCCGACCACGTCCACCATAGGGATAGGGACTGGCAAAGCCAGGCGTATCAGACCCCGCACAGTACCCGGCAGCACCTCCCGTCATGGGCCCCATGTCATTCGGCCCTCTACCATCTCCTCCAGGCATGAATCACCCCCTTTGACAACAAACCCATCTATATAATGGGATCGGTGCTATTAGTACCCCATATATATTCCATATGTACACATAGTATAGACGGGGGACAGGATGATGTCAAAACAAAGCCCAACCGCCATCGACCAGATGCCTTTCTTTGACAAGACGTCTGACAAATACTTATAATCGAGACCATGTCACACCTGGTGGAAAACTCTCGCAGCATACTTAAATCCTGGCAGGAGGCCCTGGCAGATGCGACGCGGCGCTTCTGCCGGACGCTTTTGAGCATCATCGGATCGCCCTACACGACGCTGGCCCTGCTCGCCCTATCCCTGATTTTCACGCTTTTTATGGGCGTCCCTGCCTTGGGAAAGACGGAACCACAGACAGCGGGCCTCTCCTATACACAGCGCACCGCCCTCTACAATGAGCCCCTCCTCCTTCTCACCAACGACGCCGGCGATCCGACCTTTCCCGCACGCGCTCTCCTGGCAACGCTCATCGTCCTCTGTGCCCTGCGTGCCGCCCACGAACTGATCGACGCCTGGCAACTGCCGGTCCCCGCCCGACGTCTGACCCACTCTGAGGAATTCACCCTGGACTGCGACGCGCACACGGCGTGGGAGTATGTATCCCACGCCCTCTCGACGACGGGCCATCGCCTCACACCCCCCACGGAAAGCGAGGGCACAAGACGGGGCACAGCACGCATACGGGACCCCGGTCGCTGGTTCACGGGTGCCCTGTATATAGGCTTATGTCTACTGTTTGTCGCCCCCCTGCTCCGCTGGGGCTGGGCATGGCACTCCCCTCCCCTCCACCTCTCCCTGGGAGAGACGTGGTCCGTGAAAAGGGCGAACGTCGACGTGACCCTGGACCAGATCGCTTTCGTCCCCCGCCCCGACGGGACGCCGCGAATCTTCGACGCGCGCATCGCGGTGGCCCGTGGGGAGAACAGGGAACACCTGACGGTGGGGCTCGATCGCCGGGCCCGTCAGCGCGGCATCGCCTTCTATTATCTGGGACACGGTCCGGCCGTGCGGGTCAGCGCCCAGGACGACCAGGGAACCCCACTGGATATACAACAGATCGCCAGCGACACCTCCCCACAGCACGTTCTACGCATGCGCTTTCACCGCGAGCAGCAGGAACGCCTCCTTTCCATACCCCAGGCCAATCTTGTCCTGCGCCTCGTGAGTTATCGCTCCATCCCCAGCCAGGACATAAAGGACCGGGCCCTGCAGATCCAGGCCCTCCAGGGGAGCACAGAGCGCGTCATGACAGAAAAGGTGCTGACAGAGAGCGGGACCATCCACATAGACGACGTCACCCTTGACGTGCGTTTCGAATACTATGCCACCCTGGGCGTCAAGCACGAACCCGAACTGGTCGCAGCCGTCCTGGGAGGTATCCTGATCCTGCTCGGACTTGTTGGCACCATGATATGCCCCCCACATCGGATATGGATGATCATGCAGGAGGACAAAAGCCGTTGTCACCATCGCCTCACGGTTCTGAAACGCCACGCAGAGGCACCATGGTTCCTCTCTGTCAAGGCGAAATTGCAAAAAGGGAGCGACAGGGATGATGCCTGATATCCTTTCCCTGAGCATGACGGGCCTGGGCGCCCTGCTGGCTGGCGCCGCCGTCCTGCTCACGCAGAGATCCAGACACAGAGCCCCTTTGTGGCTTCTTATATCAGCCTGTATCCTGGGGACGCTCGGCCTGCTCGCAGGGGGGGCTCCCCCTCTGGGAACATGCGCCAGCAACCTGTCCTCCCTCCTCGGCCTCGCCGGTCTCGGGGCCGCCCTCTGGAGCCTCATGCTCTCCCGTCAGCGTCGTCGAGATCCCGGCACCGTGGCCCCCCTCCTGCTCGCGGGCACCCTGGGAGTGCGCACCCTCATGCCCACCCTCACCTCCGTCGGCCCCTGCCCGACCAGCGCTCCCTTCCAGACGGCGGTCACAGCCGAGGCCTTGGCCATGGGCATATTGGCCTGGGCGAGCCTGTCCTCCCTCGCCGAGACGGCAGAGGAACGCGGCCCCACCATCGAATCGTCCCTGGCCGTGGCCCTCGTCCTCCAGGCCACCGCCCTGGCCCTGCGGGGGCTGGGCGCCCAATGGGCATGGGGAAACTACTGGCGCTGGGACCCCGTGGAATGCTGGCACCTGGCGGCCTGCCTGACCACGGCCATCGGCCTGCTCGGCATACGTGCCCTGAACTGGCAAAACAGAACGGCGCGATGGGCACTGTATATGACAACCTGCCTGACCCTGGCCGTCGCCTTTGCCCTGATACCCCTCACCATTTGGCTGGGCGCCAGCAGTTTGTATATAATGAGATGAACAA
>JBKHJO010000050.1:0-17930 GCA_046538105.1 Anaerolineales bacterium
GACAAGGAGATCAGCATGCAAATCACCGACGTCACACTGACCCCCGTATACTCCCGGCGAGAGACGGGTATCGCCTCGCCCCACGTCATCGTGCAACTGCACACCGACGAGGGGCTGGTGGGCCTGGGAGAGATGTCCGACCTGGGCCACGGCAACTATCGCTTCGATCTGGACGACCTGGAGGAGAGCATCCTCTACTTTTTGGAGGGCGAGGATCCCCTGGACTATGGCCCGCTGACGCGGGCGGGCCGGGCGCGCTTTCCCAGGGGCGGTGCCCTGCGGGAGGGGATCGAGATCGCCATCTTTGACCTGGTGGGCAAGGCCAAGGGCCAATCCATCGCCGAGGTGCTGGGCGGCGGCTACCGCGACAGGATCCGCGTCTGCTATCCCATCTTTCGCATGTTCCACATGGACGAGGTGGAGGCGAACGTGGCCCGCGTGGAACGCCGCATGAACGAGGGCCAGGACATGTTCCGCCTCTACTGCGGCGGCAACGTGGAGGCTGACGAGGCCTTTCTCAAGGCCGTGCGCGACCGCTGGGGCGACCGATTCGTGCTCAAGTCGCTGGATCTGAGCGGGCGGCTGCCCTGGAAAAAGAGCCTGGACGTGCTGGAGAGGCTGCGACCCTATGAGCCCATTCTAGCCGAGTCCGTCTGCGATCGACGCGACCTTGAGGGACAGTACGAGGTGCGTGTGCGCACCGATCTGCCCATCAGCGAACATATCAGTTCCACCCAGCAGGCCATGGAATTCGCCCAGAATCGCTACGTGGACATCTTCAATGTGAGCCTGGCCGGGGCCGGCGGCTTTACCAACGCTCTGCGCATCGCGTGCATCGCCCAGGCGGCGGGCATCTCTTGCCTGGTGGGCACCACCCAGGAACTGTCCATCGGCGTGGCGGCCCAGGCCATGTTCGGCGCCGTGCTGGAGAACCTGGACTATCCCTCCGACATGACCGGTGGCCTGCTCTATGAGGACGATGTGGTGGTGGACCGGGTGGAGTACGAGGATGGTTATCTCCTGGTTCCCGAGGGCCCCGGTGTGGGCATGATCCTGGACGAGGACAAGTTGACCGCCCTGGAGCGTTCCCTGAGTTCCCTCCCCGTGGAGGCCTGGTAGTAATCGATCAGAAATCAAAAGGGAGGATACCATGAAAGAAGGCTGGCGCGGGATCTTTTCTATTGCGGCAACGCCTTTTGATGAGCGGGGCGTGCTTCTGTTCGACGAACTGGCCCAGCACGCCGACTGGATCGTGCGGGCCGGCGCCCACGGCCTGGTATGGCCCGTGGGGTACAGTGAGTTCACCCATCTGTCCCACGAGGAGCGCCTGCAGGGCACCCAGGTGGTGGTCGATGCCGCCGAGGGGCGGGTGCCCGTCATCATCGGCGTCTCGGCCCAGTGCCGACCGGAGGCCGTCTCCTACGCCGAGCGCGCCGCCGGATGTGAGGCCGACGGCGTCATCGCCATGCTGCCCCGGGGGTTCGACGCGAACAAGTACGACCTCATCCTTGCCTACTATGAGGAGATCGCCGAGGCCGCCGGATTGCCCGTTTTCATCCAGAACCAGGGGCCACCCTGGGCGGGGCTGCCGGCGGGGACCATCGTGCAACTCTGCCGTGACATTCCCTTGGTTGAGTACGTCAAGGAGGAGAAGCCGCCCCAGACCAACTCCTGCCAGGAGATCCTCGATATCTGTGGCGACGACATGCGCGGCGTTTTCTCTGGCGGAGGGGGTTCCTGGCTCATCTCCGAGATGCAGCGGGGGATCAGCGGCTGCTTTCCTGGCGCCCCTGTGACCGATATTGTCGTGCAGGTGTGGAACCTGTGGCACGACGGCGAGTGGGAGAGGGCCAGGGAATTGCACAACCGCCACGCCGCCTATATGCGCATCTGGCGGGGCATGCCCACCGGTGCCCGCAAGCAGATCCTGGTTCGTCGGGGGGTGATCAGCACGGCCTTTGTGCGCAACGCGGGCATCGCCGAACTGGACGCCATCGATTCTCAGGAACTCGATTACGCCCTGGCGTTGCTGGCACCCGACTTTACCGTCTGAAAGAGGGGCCATGGTTCACTGCAAGGTGGCCCATGGTCCTTTCCTCTCTTCTGTCACAGGCATTCCTGTACTTGATTTCTCCCTTCCAACCTCGTATGCTGAGGTCAACATGTCACATTTAGGCAAAGGAGAATCGATCATGGAGATCACCGGAGTAAAGGTTCATCATATAGAGTGGGAGAGGGGGCCTTACCACTGGCGCGATGGCATCATGCCCAACGATCCCACAGGACGGACCGGTCTGCTGCGCATCATGACTGATGGGGGCATTGAGGGGCTTTCGCCCTATCATGGGGGCGCGAACCTTGAGGAGATCAAGTGGCAACTTGTGGGCGCCGATCCCTTGAATATAGAGCGCATATGGCAGAATTTCTGGCGCAATCTACGCACCTCGCGCCTGGGCAGTGCCATCGGGGCCGTGGACGTGGCCCTTTGGGATCTGTATGGCAAGGTGTGCGATCTGCCCGTCTACAAATTGCTGGGAGGCATGCGCGACCGTATTCCGGCCTATGCCAGTACGGTGACATTGGACTCTATGGAGGAGTTCATGGAACTGGCCGATGATGTCCTGGAAAAGGGATACAGGGCCATCAAACTTCACGCCTGGGGGCGGCTGGAGGAGGACGCCGCCCTGTGCAAGGCCCTCCGGGAAAAGGTGGGGGACGACATCGCTCTCATGTACGACGCCTCCAGCATGTTCAACCTGTACGAGGAGGCCCTCTGGTTCGGACGCCAGCTGGAGGAGGCGGATTATTTCTGGTATGAGGAACCCATGGATCACTTTAATATCACCGCCCTGGCGCGACTGGCCGAGGCGTTGGATATTCCTCTGGCTACGGCAGAGGCCACCCACGGCGGCCCCTGGGATGCCCTGACACACATCCGCAATGGGGCGGCGGATATCATCCTCAGCGGGCCCCTGGACGAATACAAGGGCGGATTCACCGGCGTCATGAAGACGGCTCACATCTGCGAGGGTTTTGGCATGATGTGCGCCATGCACGGCAGTTCCATCGCCTCCCTGCATGCCGCCTGTGCCATCTATAACACAAAGTATTTTGAACGCCTGGTCCCTGCCACTTACTATACCCCGCCTGGAATCAGGACGGCGGCCACGGAAATAGACGATGAGGGGTATGCGCAGCCGTGGGATGATCCCGGCCTAGGACTGCGGATCGATTGGAACTGGGTCGAAGAACATACGGTGGGTGTCGAGGAGTAGCACACACCCCGGATTCCCGTCGCATGATCAACCACGTTGGATCTGCGCGATCGAGAGAGTATGTACGATGAAACGGACGTCCTATTTCAACAGACGTCCGTTTCATCATGTCTTGGCGTGACTTTGAAGTAGGGACAAAGACGCGTATAATTAATGAGGAAAGTCAAGAAAGCGCATATTTGAGTTTCAAAGTGAGGGATTCGTACCATGTGGGGGGGCTGAGATGCAGGAGCTGGAACAGATCTGCGAACAGATTCGGCAATGCAAAAAGTGTCCTTTGGCAGAGGGCCGTACCCATGCCGTGCCGGGAGCGGGACCGGCGGATGCCGATCTCATGTTTATCGGAGAGGCTCCTGGCTTTCATGAGGACCGGCAGGGTCTACCTTTTGTTGGTGCGGCGGGAGAATTTTTGAACGAACTCCTTGCATCCATCGACCTTTCTCGGGAGGATGTATACATAACCAACGTTATCAAGTGCCGTCCGCCGGGAAACCGCGATCCCGAGGACGATGAAATAGCAGCCTGTCGGCCATATCTGGATAAGCAGATCGAGATCATCAAGCCCAAGATGATCGTTACCCTGGGCCGCTTTTCCATGCAGTTGGCCTTCTCCGATGTGACCATCACCCGCGTTCATGGGACGCCCAAGCGCGTGGGCGATATCCTGTACTATCCCATGTTCCATCCCGCTGCTGCATTGCATCAACCACGGTATCGATCCCTGATCGAGGAGGATATCCAAAGGATACCCGAGATTCTCGATGATGGGGAATCTTTCACTATTGAAGAAGAACCCTCAGAAAAACCAAAACAGTTAGGATTATTCTAATGTTTAACGAAACACTATCCGAAGGGAAACTACGTCTGACCCCCCTGGGGGGATTGGGCGAAATTGGACGCAACATGCTCGTCCTCGAATATGGGGAGAGCATCGTCATCATCGACGCGGGATTCATGTTCCCAGAGGTCGATATGCTGGGTATCGACATGGTCATACCCGATCTGAGCTATGTGTTTGAGCGGGCGGACCGCGTCGAGGCCGTGATCATTACCCATGGCCATCTGGATCATATCGGGGCTCTGCCCTATCTTATGGAAAAGGTCGATGCCCCTATCTATGCCACACGGCTGACGAAAGGACTGATCGAAGTCAAGATGTACGAGAGCCATATTCAAAGGGCCGATATACGCATCATTGAGGCCGGTGATACCCTCAACATCTCCCCTTTTGATTTCGAATTCTTTCACGTGAACCACAGCATCCCCGATGGCGTCGGTATGGGCATCGAAACGCCTGTGGGGTTGCTGGTGCATTCAGGAGACTTTAAGATCGATTCCACCCCGGTATATGATCGTCCCACCGATCTGGGCAAGCTGGCAGAGTTGGGGGAGCGGGGGGTGCTCCTCTTTCTCTCAGACAGCACAAACTCCGAGACCCCCGGCTACACGCCATCGGAACAGGCCCTGGGTGAGACCATCACCCGCCTTTTCGACCAGGCCAAGGGCCGTGTGCTCCTGACCACCTTTGCCTCCAACATCTCGCGCATACAGCAGGTCATGGACATCTCCCAGGAATATGGGCGGCGTATTGCCGTGGTAGGCCGAAGCATGCGGGAGAACGTGAGTATCTCCCGTGAAATGGGATACCTCAATGTGCCCGACGAGGCGCTCATCAACCTGAATCAGATCGACGACGTCCCCGATCACAGGTTGACCCTCATCTGCACGGGCAGCCAGGGAGAGCCCACCTCGGCTTTGGTGCGCATGGGGCAGAGGCGCTATCACTCTCTAAGCATCGTCCCCGGGGATACCATCATCGTCTCTGCAAGCGCCATTCCCGGCAACGAAGAACTCATCAATCGCACGCACGATAACCTTTTCCGCCTGGGCGCCGACGTCTATTATGATGAGATATTGGACGTCCACGTCTCGGGACACGCCAGCCAGGAAGAGCAAAGGTTGGTGCTGAGCCTCGTGCGCCCCGAATATTTCGTGCCCATCCACGGCGAGTATCGCCACCTTGTATTGCATGGCAAACTTGCGAAGCAGTGTGGCGTGGCGCCGGAAAACGTTCTGATCGCCGAGACGGGAGATGTGCTGGAGATCACTCCCTCTCGAGTGGAATTGATCAAGGATATCCATGACCGTGATATCTTTGTGGACGGACGCAGCGTGGGCGATATCGGACCCGATGTCATCGAGGAGCGACAGGCCCTGGCACGTAACGGTTTCCTCGTGGCCACCGTGATGGTGGACAAGTATACCGGCGGCATGCTGGGCGAACCGGCCATCATCACGCGAGGCTTTCTCAAGGAGAGCGAGTCGAAAGAGACCCTGGAGAGGATAAGAAAAGAGATTGAGGAGGCCGTCGAGGGCGGGGGCACGCGCGCGGAGATGGAGCGAAACGTGCGGGGTCGCGTGCAGAGTTATATGTCAACAACCCTCGGTCGACGGCCCATCGTCATCGCTGAGGTCAAAAAGGTCTAGCGATCCCCTTCTCTGTACCACCTGAGGGAGGATGTTCCTCCAAGTCGGTATTGCCATCGGGAAGAACCTTTGCCATGACCAGGCGCAAGCATAAGAACGGAACCCGGCTCACGGCCACCCAGACGCACTGGATTGTGGGTTTATGTCTTTTGGCCCTGTCTAGCCTCACCATTTTAGGGTTTTTTGCTCAGGAAAAGGGGCTCCTGGTTGGCCTGTGGCTGGGGGGGCTTTATACTATCTTTGGGCATGGGGCCTATTTAATCCCCCTGTTTATGGGTTTTTGTGGGCTATGGGTCCTGCTGGTGAGGCCTGACAAATCTCTGCCTTTTCCATGGCCCCGTGTTGCGGGGGCTATTCTCTGTTTTGTCTGCGGGCTTGGGCTGATCCATCTTCTCCTTCGAGAGCCAGAGCGGGCCCTCATCGTGCGGCGAGGGGGGGGCTATGTGGGATATGGCATAAGCAGGGGATTGACCCTCGCCCTGGGAAAGCCTGGCGCGGTCATCGTGCTCATCACCGCCATCGGCGCCGGGCTCATCGCGGCGATGGAGATATCCCTGGACGAACTTGTTCGAGATTCCGGGAATCTGATCCAGAGCGCGTCCGCCTGGTTGGAACGCCGCCGGGCATCGAGGGCCCAGACTTTGTCCGGCCAGCACGAGCAAGAGATCTCCAAGACGTCCGAGCCTCCTGCTGAGCGACGGGAGACGGGGACCCCCTCGCCACAGAAAGTGGCATCCTCACCCCCACCACCCCCTGCCGAACCAGCGATCATCCCCGTGGAGGACAGGGTCTTTCGTCGCTGGGAACTGCCCGACATGGATACGATATTCGTCGAGCAGGATGAGGAGCGTATAGATGTCGCGGATATCCGAAAAAAGACGCGCATCATAGAAAAGACGCTGCAGAGCTTTGGCGTGCCCGTATCGGTCGTGGAGGTGAATCCCGGCCCCGTAGTTACCCAGTTCGGGTTGGCCCCTGGATATCTCGAGCGTCGGGGACGCGACGGCGAGATGCGCCAGGTAAAGGTCAAGGTGAATCACATCTCCCGGCTGGCCGACGACCTCGCCCTGGCGCTGGCGGCTTCCCCCGTGCGCGTGGAGGCCCCGGTACCGGGCAAGGCCGTCGTGGGCCTAGAAGTGCCCAACCGGGAGCCGGCCCTTGTCGACCTGTTGAGCGTTTTGGGCTCGGACGCCTTTCGCGAGATCGCCTCCTCCCATCTGGCCATCGGACTGGGCCGCGACGTGTCGGGCACTCCCGTGGTGGATGACATCGGCACCCTGCCCCACCTCCTCATCGCTGGCGCGACGGGATCGGGCAAGAGCGTGTGTATCAACGCCATGATCGCCTGCCTGTTGAGCCGTAACACGCCCGCCGATCTGAGGCTCCTCATGATCGATCCCAAGCGTGTGGAGCTTTCCAGATATGGCGGAATCCCCCATCTTTTGGCTCCCCCGATCACCGACGTGGATGAGGTGGTGGGCGTGCTGGAGTGGATAACCCAGGAGATGGATCGACGCTACAAGACCTTTGCGCGCCTGGGGGCGCGCAATATCGAGACATACAACGCCTTGGCTGGGGAGAGGGGGATGCGTCGCCTACCCTTTATCGTGACCTTTATCGACGAACTGGCCGATCTCATGTTGGTGGCCTCGGAGCAGGTAGAGCGCGCCATCTGCCGCATCGCCCAGATGGCCCGTGCCACGGGCATCCATCTGGTCATTGCCACCCAGCGCCCCTCGGTAGACGTGGTGACGGGCACGATAAAGGCCAACTTTCCCGCCCGTATAAGTTTTGCCGTCTCCTCCCTCACTGACTCTCGCGTCGTCCTGGATAGACCGGGAGCAGAGACGCTTCTGGGTGCCGGAGATGGGCTGTATATGGCGCCCGATACCTCCAAACTCGTGCGCATGCAGGGCTGCTATGTCTCCGATGAGGAGATCTCGCGGCTGGTGCGCTTTTGGAAACAGCAGGCTGCCAGGAGGACGGCGCGACAGGCCGCCTCCCGTCCCACTCGCCCCGGCGATACGGAGCAGGAGGCCCTCTGGCCCTCCGTGGAGGAGCGCGAGGAAGAGGAGCCGGGGGATCCGCTGCTGGAGCGGGCCATGGCCTTTGTCGCCGATAAAGAGCGCGCGTCCCTGACCATGCTGCAAAAGGAATTCCACATCGGCTATACCCGTGCCGGGCGCATCATGGACGCCATGGAGGAGCGGGGTGTCGTGGGGCCGCCCACGGGGACGAGCAAAGCGCGTCGGGTACTCACACAATTCACCAAGCGTCAAGGAGCCCATGACTGATCGTATGCAAGCGACCAACGTAGACACGAATCGGACAGCGACCAGCGTCAAAGGACGGGGCGCGTTGAATGACAGGCATATTCGAGAACTCGTCTCCATCGTTGGCGCGGAAAGGGTGTCAAGGCGGGAATCTGACCTGACGGCCCATTCCGCCGATGAATCCTGGGCCGATCCCGCTCTGGCCGACGTGGTCGTCTGGCCCCTTTCGACGGAGGAGATCGCCCGTATCCTGTGCTATGCCAACGAGGAAGGCATTCCCGTCGTCCCCTGGAGCGGCGGCTCCAGCCTGGAGGGGAATCCCATCCCCGTTCAGGGGGGCATCCTTCTGGCTCTCTATCGTATGGATGAGATCGTAAAGGTGCGCGAGGCGGACCTCCAGGTCGTGGTGCAGCCGGGTGTGGTCTACGACGATCTCAACGCGGAACTGCGCCGTCTGGGGCTGTTTTTCCCCCCGGCGCCAGGCAGTTCGGACGTGGCCACCATCGGGGGGATGGTGGCCAATAACTCCAGCGGGATGCGTTCCGTCAGGTACGGCGTCACGCGCCGCTACGTGCTCAAACTCAAGGCGGTCCTTCCCGATGGCCGGGTCATTGTGGTTGGCAGCAACGCCAAAAAGAGCACCAGCGGCTATGATCTCATCGGGCTGTTCACCGGTTCCGAGGGCACGCTGGGCGTGGTGACCGAGATCACCCTGCGGGTGACGGGACTGCCGGAGAGCGTAGCAGCGGCCGTGATCCCCTTTGACACCCTGTCCGAGGCGACCTCTGCCGTCTACGAGTGTGCGCGCTATGGGTTGGAGGCCTCGGCCATAGAGTTGTTGGACGCCCCCGCCATCCGCGTCACCAACGCCCAGCAGGGTCTCTCCCTGCTGGAGAAACCCACCGTCTTTGTGGAATTCCATGGCGCCGAGGCCCATGTACAGGATCAGGTGGAATACCTGAGGGAAATCGCCCATGATAACGGCTGTCTCGATTTTCAACTGGCGACGGATTATGCATCGCGGCAGGAACTATGGAGCGCGCGGGAGGCGGCTCACGACTCGATGAAGATGAGCCACCCCGGGTGTACCATGATCGCCGGAGATGCCTGCGTGCCCATCTCCAAATTCGGTGACGTCGTCCAGTTCGCTCACGATCTTGCCGAGGAGACGGATGTCACCATCTATGTCTTTGGCCACGCCGGGGACGGCAACCTGCACACCGAGGCCATAGGCTATCGCGACGATGAGGAGCAATTTGCCAGGGCGGTGGAGGCCACCGACGCCATCGTCGCCCGCGCCCTCCAGGTGGGGGGCACGGTGGCTGGCGAGCATGGCATCGGACTCATGAAAAGACACTTTATGAGCCAGGAACATGGTCAAAGCCTGGAGGTGATGCGGAGCATCAAGGATCTCTTTGATCCGAAAGGGATCATGAATCCGGGCAAAGTCTTTCCGGGCTAGAGGAAGATGCCATGACCATGGAGTTGCTGCGAGAGGGAGCCAAGGATCTGGGGCTCACCCTCAGCGTGAAGCACCTGGAGATGTTTGAGCGGTACTATCACGAATTGAAAAAGTGGAATGACCGTTTCAATCTCACAGCCATCACGGGATATCAGGAGGTACAGGTCAAGCATTTTTTGGATTCCCTGAGTTCTTTCCTCGCCTTCCCGAGCGGGACGCTGGGTCCCCTTCCCAACCGCATTCCCCTGCAACTTGGCAGGGGCGATATCCGATGTTTGGACGTGGGTAGCGGAGCCGGCTTTCCCGGGCTGCCTCTCAAGATCCTGGCTCCAGATATACAGATGACTCTTGTCGATTCCACGCGCAAAAAGGTGGGTTTTCTCAGGCACATGGTCGATATTCTGGAAATGGAGGGCGTGGAGGCCATTCATGCCCGTGCGGAGGAACTGGGACAATCGCCCCAGCATCGGGAGAGGTACGATATCGTGGTGGCCCGCGCCGTGGCCCATCTGCCCATCCTATGCGAGTACTGCCTTCCCCTGTGTCGCATGGGTGGGCGCATGATAGCTCTCAAGGGACAGGAGGCTCACGAAGAGGCGGAGGAAAGTGAGGAGGCTCTCGACACCCTGGGGGGCACCCTGGTGGAAATCAAGCCCGTCACTTTGCCCCTTTTGGGTTCGGGACATCACCTGATAGCCATCGACAAGGTGGCACCGACGCCGGAGAAATATCCCCGTCGTCCAGGAATGCCCGAAAAGAGGCCCCTCTCTTGAGGCTCCCCTCATTTCAAGGGGCGGATCGAGCCCTCCACCACTTTCCATGTGACGGAGGTCTCGAGAAAGGCCGGTGAAAAATAGTCCACATCGGTGGTGGTGACGAACACCTGCTGGGCGCGAGAGATGGTATCCAGCAGGAGGCGAGAGCGTTCCCGGTCCAGTTCGGATAGCATGTCATCCAGGAGCAGGACGGGCATCTCGCCGATCTCCTCATACATGAGGGTTACCTCGGCGAGTTTCAATGCCAGGGCCACGGTACGCTGTTGACCTCGCGAGCAGTAGGTCGTGGCATCGACGCCGTTCAGCCAGAAGTGCAGATCATCGCGGTGGGGACCGATGATGGTGACGCCGCGCTCGATCTCCTCGTCGCGAATGCGACGCAGGGTGCGCAAAAAGATCTGCTCCAGGCGCGATAAGGCGCCCTCGTCCAGCAGTGCCAGATCATCCTGCTTGTACCAATCCTCCTGCTCGCTGAGGGTGGATTTTTCCGCCAGCGTGCTCTCGTAGGTGATGGTCAGTTCCTCGGCATCGCCGGTCAACGCCCGCTGCTTCTGTCCCGCAGCGGCGTCCAATTCCCTCGTGGCCCAGAAGCGACGGGCGAGTACGAGGGTGGCGGGACCGGCGAGTTGCTCGTCCCAATAATCGAGTTGTCCCGCGCCGGTGAGGTTCTCCCGTATCTGGCGCAATAGGGCGTTGCGCTGCCGTATGACCCGGTTATACCGGGAAAGGGCCTGGCAGTAGCGGGCGTCCACCTGACAGAGGAGGATGTCCATATAGCGTCGCCGGTCGGAAGGTGCGCCGGACACGATGGTGATATCCTCGGGGAAAAAGAGCACAGTGCTGAGCCTGCCCACCACGTCAAAGGCGCGCTGCTCCACGCCGTCCAGTTCGATCCGGCGGTGGTAGGAGAAATCCCGCGATCCCTCCACCGGCTCCTTGACGATGGTCATACTCAGGGTGTGTTCTTCTTTCTCACGCACAAAGACGGCCTCGATGTCCGTGTGGGGAATAACCTCCTCATGGGCGCCAAAGCGCATGAGTTCGCTGTAGGTGGAGGCGCGGGGGGATTTGGTGGTGGACAGGTAGTAGATGGTCTCCAAAAAGTTCGTCTTTCCCTGAGCATTCTGACCCTGGAGGACGTTGATGCGGGGGGGAAACTCCAGGGTCAGATCCGCATAGTTGCGGAAATTCTCAAGGGAGAGGCGCTTGACATACATGTAGAGGTTACTGGGAAAGGTGCATGGGCATGATGATGTGAATAAAGTCCTCGCCACCCACCGGCTTTAGAACACCCGGGCTCGACGCATCGGAGGTCTCCAGCGAGACCTGGGCCGTATCCATGATGCTCAGGGCATCGATGCAGTAGCGCGCGTTAAAGGCGATCTCGATGGGCTCTCCCTCCACGTTCACGTCCAGTTCACTGACATTGTCCCCATGCTCCGCCGAGGTCGCGGAGATGATCAGGCGCCCCGTCTCTGCCGAGTCGTTGGGCACCACCTGGAAGCGCACGATATTTGCCGCGTCCCGGGCAAATATAAAGGCCATGCGCACGGCTTTTAGAAAATCGGCCGTCCCCAGTACGACACGGGTATTATGATCGCTGGGGATGATCTGCTGATAATCGGGGAAGCTGCCCTCTACGAGTTGAGACACCAGGTGGACGTTCTTCAGCCTGAAAAAG
This sequence comes from Anaerolineales bacterium, assembly GCA_046538105.1. Classification (GTDB taxonomy): domain Bacteria; phylum Chloroflexota; class Anaerolineae; order UBA1429; family UBA1429; genus JAWLEV01. The sequence continues at coordinate 11,955 of JBKHJO010000050.1, forward strand.
ACCTGATTTCTGTCCGCGGACACGACCATCTCGATGGGATCCTCCTGCTCCGCGCTGACGCGGCGGAGTTCCAGCAGGGCCCTGGCGGGCACGATGAGTGACATCTCCTCCTCCACCTCGTTCTCCAGCACGGAGGAACTGACGGAGAGGCGGTAGCCATCGGCGGCGGCAAAGGTGAGATCCTGCCCCGAGATATCCATCAACACGCCGGTGAGGACGGGCCTGCTCTCGTCGGTGGCGGCGGCAAAAGCCACCTGCTCCACCATACGGCGCAGCAGATCGGGGGCGATGGAGACGGCGTCGTCCTCCTCCGGTATCTCCACACGGGGGAATTCCTGGGCGTCGATCCCTTTGATATTGGCCTCAAAGCGACCGCTTTTCAGGTTCAGCGTCTGAGTGCGGGAGACCAACTCCAGTTCCATGGGGCCCGGCGGCAGCGAGTTCACGAAATCGGAAAGCAGACGCGCGGGCACTGTGATGGCGCCCTCTTGCTCAACCTGGGCCCCGGCCCAACAGTTGATGCCCAGTTCCAGGTCGGTCGCTGAGAGTTTAAGACGGGATTCATCCGTGGACAGGAGAATGTTGGATAGCACCGGGAGGGTGCTGCGGGCGGCTACGGCACGGCTCACCACCGACAATCCATCAGCCAGGTTCTCTTGCAAGCAGGAGAGTTTCATCTAGTTGACCTCCTCAGACAATAATCACAAAGAAAGTATAGGCACAGACACATTGCACGTCAACTGAAAGCATGCCATGGATGGCGGCTCACTACAAAAAGTGTCGTCGAGCACTAGAATCCACGCTGCTGTCCCGCCCACGGCGGATCGGCGTCCTCTTTGAGTTCCTCGACACTTGGGCCACCCAGATTTCGTAGTCGCCACGTGCCATATAGGTAGCTGACCACCAACAACACGATGGTCGCTGGCCAGCCCATGACGAGACCGAATACACCAAGAGCCGCCGCTCCCGCCTGGCGAAAGAGGAACCACTGTAGCGCCAGACGCAGGGCAAAGAAAACCGCCCAGGCCAGCGTCACCTCGCGGTAGGAGGGTCGCACTTGTGGGTGCCAGTACCATCCCAGTGGCCAGCCTCGCGCCAGATGGCTGGTAAAGGCCACGAGGGGGCGTCCTGCGATCACGCTTATGATACAGATCAGGGCAGTGAGGCCTCCACTGATCAGGCTGGGGAAAAAATATCCCGCTGCCCCATCGCTGAGCCACGCAGACAGGATGGCGAGCCCCGTTGCAGCGAGACCGCCGAGGGCGTACCATACCTTTTGTTTGCGGAGCAGGGAGAATCCGTTCAGCACACCGGCGACTGCCAACGAGACCCAGCCGGCCACCGTGAATCCCGCCAGGGCATTCAAAAGCAAGAACACCGCTGGCGGCAAGGCGGCCTCAATGATGTTGCTGCGCCCGGCGACGACGGTGCGAAACTCATCTGATACCTCCTGGAACTTTTTATGTATCAAAGTCACTTCACCCCGCTATCCACAATCGCCCCACGCCGACGGGCACAAATCCCCCGCAATAGGCGGGGCTGGTGGATGCCGAGACCAGCCCCTTTACGCCTCTACAGTCTTTACAGATCCGAACATGACACTTTAGCGCAGGCGCAAAAACAGGCGCGTCCCCGCCGCGCCCGTGATCACCACGGCCAGCAGTAGCCCCACCAGGGGCAACATGGTACCGCTGCCCGTCTTGGGCAGCATGGCCACCTCCTCGGTGGGCGTCCCGGTTTCCTCGGCGATCTCTTTTTCGGATACCGCTTTTTCGGGGGCGGCCGATTCCCCAGGCCGGGGGCCCACCAGGCTGACGGCATCGATGTTGACGTTCACCTCCTCGTCCACCGTGGGAAATTTCTTCCAGAGACGGACAAAGACCGTCATCCTGTCGCCAGTGGCCGTCACCGCCTGGGCGTGGGACTGCATGGGTCCGGGATTCCTCAATTCGTACTCGGGCCAGTCCATCTGCGTCCATTCCGTCACCGCATTGGGATCGGTGCCTCCCTGGGGATCGAATCCCACCTGGAGGCGGTAGTTCCACTGCGATTCGACCTCTGTGCCCTCGGTACTGCGCACCATGCCGTAAAAACTGAACATATACCGGGCATCGGGGACCACGTCCGCCACCTGGTACAGGCCCATATAGCGGTCGGGCTCGCTACCCCCGGTACCCCTGGTATGCAGGGTCATCAGTTGCGAATATTGGCCATCAAAGACCACGGGCTCCCGCGGGTCGGGCTGAGCCGTATAGGCGGCGGGGCCTCCGTTATTGAACGCCCCCCAATGCTCGCCCACGCCGCCGACGAAATCCCCCTCAAAACTGCCATTCTTGATGACGTTGACGGATTCGGCCGAGACGCCGCCCGCCGCCATGAGGGCGAGGGCGCACAGGGCGCACAAAAAAGCCATTCTCTTTGTCATCTGCCATTCTCCTATCCGGGAGAGCACTGACGATTTCTCCTCGTATACGTTTGAGGATACAGGGCCATTATACCCCCTGCGATTTCTCTGTTCAAGCGTCAGTACCGGCAGCATCAGATCAAAACGAATTTGCCTATGGGTGATGTATTTGGTCAGATATTGGGCTTTATCAGGCGGAAAATGGGTTCGTTTCGTAGAAAAGGGTTCGTCTCACAACAGGCACTGTGGGCAAAGTGGAGAGAGACGGCGGAGACGAACACGCCGTCCATAGTCGATTATAGAACGCTTGTGCTATTATGCTGTGATATCTGCAGGCTGTCAAACAAAGATTTTTCATAACCGTGCCTGTGAACACGGTGAGGTTGGCGACACCAGGGATGTGGCCGGCCGCGTCGGATCATCAGTATTTGTGTGCATCTATTCGTGGTACACGACGCTATTTAAAGATATAGACGCCATTCTCCATGGGCCACAGGGTGTCGCAGCGGGGGCACAGCAGGCCCCCCTCCACGCGCTCCAGGGGGGCGCATTCGCATTGGGGACAGGAAAAAATCTCTTTGGGTGCGACAGAGAGGCGCTCTCCCGTCTTTTTCAGCGTCGTACGCAGGAACACGCTGGGTCCCAGGGTCAGGGGGGCAGCGATCCCCTGCAGGGCGGCGTCCATACGGGCGAGCAGGGAGGGGGAAAAGGTGCGCTTGAGCAGGTCGGCACGAAAGAGGGAGATGGAGAGACGCTCCCGGACGTCGAATCCCGCCCGCTCCAGTTGCTCCTCCACCCAGGCGGGGTGAAAGTCGTAATGCAGGGGGGCGAACTCGTAGGGCTGTCGGGCAAAAGGGTTGACGCCGCGCCCCACCAGGAAGCGGAGGATATTCTTCAGGTGACGCTTGTTGGCGAACTCGAGGATGAAGGTGCTCCGGGGCCCCAGGGCGCGGCGCACCCGGCCCAGGGCCGAGGGCACGTCGGCGATGTGGTGCAGGACGCGCACCATGACCGCCGCGTCCACCACGTTGGGGGCCAGGGGCAGGCGGTAGATATCGGCGGCCACGTAGGTAAAGCCCTCGTCGCCCAGGCGCGAGCGCGCGTATTCCAACTGGGACTGGGAATAGTCGAGGAGGATCACCTCATCGTACCCCCGATAGATGGACGCCAGGCGCCCGAATCCCGCCCCGATATCCAGCAGCCGCCGGCCAGAGGGGGGCAGGAGCCGTCGCAGGGCAAAGCGCTCCGCCCGATCCTCGTATTCACGGCCCTGTCCCTCCCAAAAATCGGTGCGGTAGGAACTGTCCTCGTAATCGCAGATGGGAGGAACGGACGAGGAGGCCTGGGCCTCCCCGTCGTGGGAGGGGGAACGTTTCACGTTAAACATTCTGTGTCCGCACCCCATCGCGCCCACATCATCAGCGCATCAATATTCAAAACCACTTGCAAAACCCCACATCGGTGACGTATACTGCGTTCGAGATCGTAGACTATTCTACTTGCCTGGCCCAGGCTGGCAAGTGACCTTGTATGAAAGGATACGTAAGAGAATGGCTGCACTGAAAGAACCAACAAAAGCTGCCTGCACTTAGAATCAGCCTTCCAAGAATTACTTTCTCTAGGTGTAGAATAGATTATTCCGTTACCATCTATCCTACAAGTTCCAGGCAGCTGAACGCATGACACCTTCTTTCAGTGGAGTCAAGAATGATGTTACAACAGATCGTGGGTTTTGCGCTTTCTCCTCGTATCGGGCGAGCTGGGGTGGCGAGAGGCGTAAAGTTTCACGGGAAACGTTACGCGTACCAACCCGCGGAGTGCCATCTGGAATCCACATGGCCGACATCCCAACTGCGTGGCACAGAAACCCCAAAGGGGAGGCTCACCCTGGGCCCTATATGTTGGATGTGCTTCTTCTCGTCCATCTCTACCCTTTCACCCAGTTCTCTATGAGCAGTCCTGGTACCCTGGCAAACTCTTGCTCGTTGTTTGTTACCAACACCACACCCGCACTCAGGGCATGTGCCGCTATCAGCATATCCATGGCGCCGATTGGTAGACCTTCCTTCTCTAGAGCCGCTCTTATCTCGCCATAGACCTCCGCTGCTCCTTCGTCGAACGTGGTCACCACAAGGGGGAGAAGGAACTGTTGCAAAGCTTTTGCGTTCTTTCGGCGATGCTCGCTTTTCGCCACCCCGTACCACAATTCGCCAACGGTGATGGAAGAGACGCCTATTTCTCCCACAGAGTATTCGTTGAACTTGTTCATCATACTCGGTGGCTTCTGGTTGATCAGGTAGATACAGATGTTGGTGTCCAACAGATACCTCATTGGAAGAGCGTGTCGCGAGATGGCTGCTCGGGCTGATCGCGGGTAAGCATAAAGTCATCCGTGAATTGCTCGAGGCTGTCGAACAGCACCTGCCACGAATCCCGGTTGGGAAGCAGGACAACGGCGTCTCCCACCTTCTTCACAAAGACGCGAGAGCCTTCGAATCGGAATTCCTTGGGCAATCTGACGGCCTGACTTCCGCCATTCTTGAACAACTTGGCTGTTTTCATCATGTTTCTCCTCTTGTATATACACGTAATATATACTATCATGAGTGGAACCGGAGGTCAAGAATATCGTACATCCGGGCAGGATAGCGCACCCCACAGAGACGCCCGGGGGCGTAACGTTTCACGTGAAACGTCCTTTGCAAACATGCTTGACACTGTCCCAAACCCTTGACTCGGACGGCCTCATGGGCGTGGTAGAGGACTCCCTAAGTTCTCATTCGTGCTCCCTTCACCGCCAGTTGCAGCAGCCCACCATCGTCGCGTATAATGGGTCTAGCATATTGACCCGGTCTGCTTCTGTGGCTCGTTCTCACAAGCGACCTTGTGCGTAAGGATCTGCGGGTAGAATGGCCTAGAAGGGTTTCCCCCAGAAAAGGGTCCGCAGAGGATACGATCTTGAATTCTACACGGGATGATTACGGGAGGATAGCGTGTTGCAGAGCGAGGAGAACGTGAAAAAGAAGGCGGCTAGGTATCGGGCATTCTTGGGAACTATCACGATCTGTAGTTTTTTGTGTGCGAATTTGGAGAGATAGAGATGCCGGAACGCGGTGGACCCACAATTCAATCGGGGGTTCTGTATCAGAATTCCGTAACTGCCCTTTACCTTGGGCGTTTATGCGATGCCGTACCACGTCCACATAATAAGCGGATCGTTAAAGTGCGCGTCGAAGCACCCGAGAACGTGGATGACACCGTTGTGACTTATGCGAACGGCCATCGGATTTTTGTTCAAGCCAAAGAGAATATCCGCAAAAGTCATGGGGCATGGAATACGTTGTGGGAGCATTTCGGCGAGCAATTCCAAAGCCCTGACTTCCGACGAGGCCAAGACCGACTGCGTCTGCATATCGGAGATGTTCAGGATGAAAATCGGGCTCTCCGAGAGCTCTGTGAGCGAACCGTTGGTTGTGAGAACTATATGGAGTGGTGGAGTAGATTGGCCAAGGCCCAAAGAACTCGGTAATGTCCGTATACTCCTGTAAAAAGGAGGCGGCGTGAGGTACAAT
>JBKHJO010000051.1:0-17346 GCA_046538105.1 Anaerolineales bacterium
TGATCGTGGCCCTGCTGGCCTGGATGTGGCCCACGCGCACCATCCGGTCCCAGGTGCTGAGTATGAAGAATCGGGCCTTTGTGCGCGTGGCACAACTGTCTGGCCAGGGCAATCTGGAGATCATCTTTCTTGAACTGATGCCCAACCTGCTTCCCTTTTTAGGGGCCAGTCTGGTGGGTTCCGTCACCTCGGCCGTGTTCGCTTCCCTGGGTCTGGAGGCCCTGGGGTTGGGCCCCATGCGCGAGCCCACCCTGGGGATGACCATCTATTGGGTCATGTACTATGGGGCCTTTGTGCGGGGCATGTGGTGGTGGGTCCTCATACCCATCTTCATCGTCGTGATAATCTTTGTGGGCCTCTTTTTGGTGTCGGCGGGCCTTGACGAGTTGGCTAATCCAAGACTGCGGAGGGAAGTATGAGCGAGGCGGTACTGCAAGTTCAGGATCTACACGTTTACTATCATACAAGAGCCGGTGCCGTCAGGGCTGTCGATGGCGTGACCTTTGATCTGGATCGCGGTATCAGGATGGGTCTGGTGGGGGAATCTGGCTGTGGCAAGTCGACCCTGGCCATGTCCCTCCTGCGCATGATCAAGCGCCCCGGCCGCATCGAGTCGGGCCGCGCGCTGCTCAATGGGGGAGGAGGTGATGCGGAGGACCTGGCGAACGTTTCCGACCGGCGAATGCGCGAATTGCGCCTCCAAGAGATAAGCCTGATTCCCCAGGGGGCCATGAACTCCTTGAATCCCGTCATGCGCGTCAGGGATCAGATCCTCGATGGCCTGGAGGATCACGGGGTGAGATTGAGCAACAGCGCGGCCCGGGAACGCGTGAACGCGTTGCTCGAGTCCGTCGATCTGGATCTTCAGGTGGCGGATATGCATCCCCACGAGTTGAGCGGGGGCATGAAGCAGCGCGTCTGTGTGGCCATCGCCATCTCTATGGAACCCAGCGTCCTCCTGGCAGACGAGCCGACCAGTGCGCTGGATGTGGTGGTGCAGCGGCAGGTGATGGCCACCATCGAGCGCCTTCAGGAGGAGATGGGCATCTCTATGATCCTCATCGGCCACGATATGGGGCTGATGGCCCAATCAGTGGATCAACTGGCCGTCATGTACGCGGGCAAGTTGGCAGAACTCGGGGACGTGGAGGTCCTCTTTGATGACCCGCTGCATCCCTACACCGATCTGCTGATCAGCACCCTGCCCACGTTGGAAGAAAGGGGACAGTTTACGGGTATTCCCGGCATCACACCCGAGCTGGTGGATCCGCCGTCGGGATGTATATTTCATCCCCGATGTCCCCGCGCCATGGATATCTGTTCAGAAGTTATACCCACTTGGCAGGAAGTACGTCCTGATCACTGGGTCGCGTGCCATCTCTATGAGGGGGAACGATGACAGCATTGTTAGAGTTGCAAGATGTAAGCAAGATCTATGGCGGTGGCCTGTTGCGCAAAGAGACCACCGTCGCTTTGGAGGATAACTATATCGCCATAGGCAGGGAGGAATCCACCATTCTGGCCGTGGCCGGCGAGAGCGGCAGCGGCAAGACGACCATGGGCATGCTATTGTTGGGCTTTATCGAGCCCACGCGGGGCAGGGTCCTTTACAAGGGGCAGGACCTGTGGGAGGCCCCCAAGGATGTCTGGCGCGACTTTCGGCGGCGGGTACAGGCGGTCTTTCAGGACCCCTTTGAGGTGTACAATCCCTTTTACAAGGTGGATCACGTGCTGGATATGCCCATCAAAAAGTTCAACCTGGCCAGTTCCAGGGCAGAGCGGGCGGAGATGGTGGAGGAGGCGCTCACGGGCGTCGGCCTGCGTCCTGGGGAGACCCTGGGACGCCATCCCCATCAGTTGAGTGGCGGCCAGCGCCAGCGCATCACCGTGGCGCGGGCCCTGTTGCTTAACCCCGACATCCTCATCGCCGATGAGCCCGTCTCCATGATCGATGCCTCACTGCGAGCCACCATCCTCAAGAGTCTGCGTCGTTTGAAGGACGAGATGGGCATCTCTATCCTTTATATCACCCATGACCTGGCCACGGCCTATCACATCTGTGAGAATATCGTGATCCTCTATCAGGGTTCGATCGTGGAGGCGGGCGATGTGGCGAGTGTGATCATGGAGCCGCAGCACCCCTATACGCAACTTTTGGTGCGCTCTATCCCCTGGCCCGATCCCGAGCGCAGATGGGGAGAACCTGAGGATGTGACCAAGGGGCAGGCCATGGCCAGAGGAGTGGCCGAGGGTTGCAAGTTCGCGCCCCGATGCCCTCAGGCCATGGATATCTGCAAGGAGAAACATCCTCCCCTCTTCCGAACCAGCGATACGCGGGCTGTGGCCTGTTACCTGTACGACGATGCGCCCGCTATGCAGAACAGCGAGATCAACGAGGTGCTGGCCCAGACCGGAAGGAATTTTTCCGAGGTGACAGAATAAAGATATCGCGATCTGATTCTGATACCCAAACACACCTGCCCACCATCGTGGTGGGCAGGTGTGTTTTATCCTACTCGTTTCCCATGCGCAGGGCCTGAAAGGCCTCTCGATGCGTCGCGTTGGCGAGGACGACGACCTCTGAGATGACCAGCACCACAAAGTAGACGAGGGCGATCCACACGAGACGTTGCCAGTCGATGTGTGGGACAAAGGGGGGTATCTGCATGTCGGGATTATCCGTGAACTGAAAATAGGGCACGAACAGCCTGGAGGTGGCGATACCCGTGGCGGCCCCGGCCAGCAGACCATAGGCGATGACACAAAAGTATTCCACGCTCAGGGTGGATAGAATCTGTCGGGTCATAAAGCCGATTGCCCGCAGTATGGTAAAGCGATGCACCCGTCGTACGAGGGAGGCGGTAGTGTAGAGGAGAAGGCCCAGCCAGGCCAGCAGCGATCCCGATATAAAGCCCACGGTGAGGTTACCGAATATTCCCACCCTCTCCAGGCGCTGCACGTCCTCGGCCAGCATCTCCCGATAGTTCTGTTCGTTGACTGCTACCACACCCATCCTCTCAAGGCTCTCTTCCAGACGCTCGATATCCGCGTCGGGTTCGGTGCGCATCCAGATGCTATGGGGTTGGGCACCGCCGCATTGGTCATGGATAAAGTCCAGATTGGTGACGGCGACGGGTCCCTCGGCGGGGTATGTGGTGGGAAAGTAGTCGATGGTGCCCACGATGGTGAATTCCATGCGCTGGGCCGGCCCCTCGACGTGTACGTCCAGGGAAAGGGTGTCTCCCACAGCGAGGCTGGTTTGCTCCAAATGGTCCTGTGTTATCAAAAGAGCGTTGGGCTCCAAAGCCAGACGGTTGAGCAGTTCGCCCAAGGGAAGGTCGGCATAATCGCGCCTGAAATGGGCCACGCGACCGAAATCCAGACGGTCGATCCCCAGGAGGTCGACGCTGGGCAGGCCACTCGGCAGGGGCTGTGCATTGTGATGGCTCACCCGAGTGGCATCGATGACGCCGGAAAGTTTTCGGTATTCCTCGATGGGTATCAGCCAACTATCCAAGCCCGTTGGGCCATCGCTCTCGGGTGGGGCGACCCCCTGTTCAAAACTATAGTCGGCTCCCGCCTTGTACTGCAGGCGATCCTCCAGCCAGGTATCGGCGCTGCGGGCGATGGACGCCTCAAAGGCACCCAGGGCCAGGCAAAAGATCAGCAAAAAGAGGACAGAGGTATAGGCCCCCGTCTGTCGGGCCACTTCTCGAAGTCCGACATATAGTGAAGGGCGCAGGAATCGCCCCACCATATCGGCGATCCACATGAGGACGGGAAAGAGGAGGGCCGCGACTAGGCCAGCCGTTATGATGAAAAGGCTTGGCGCAAGAAAGATCAGGGGATCGTTCACAGCGGCATCGTTCATGGCTTCGGCATCGGCCTGCCAGGTGATCAGTCCCAGGGTACCCCTCTGCTGTATACGATAGTAGGCGTATGCGCTGATGGCGCAAAGCAGGAGAGCCAGGGCTATGCGTACGAAAGAACCGTTGTCGTTGTTTCGTGCCCTCGTCCGCCCATAGGTGACGATGGTCTTGCCACTGGCGCGCAGGGCGGGGATGAGACGGGCTACTAGTGAGAAGAGCAGTGCCAGACCCACAAGGCGCCAGTCTACTCCCTGGGTGGCCAGGGGCAGCGGTGTGTGACGGTCAAAAGTGAAAAAGCCCGTGTTCAGGCTCATTCCCCGGGCAAATGCCAGGCCCAGAACCAGACCCAGGGGGGTACCCATGATGATATGCAGCAGCCCCGTCATCAGGTTGAGGATGAATAACTGTATGTGGCTGCCGCCCCGACTCATGAGTATGGCGATCTCGTTGCGCTGATAGCGTACGGATATGATGGCTATGGAGCCGATAAAGGCCAACAATAAGATGACGACGGGCACGGTAAAGCCAAATAAGAGGCGCTCGAGTACAGTGGTTCGCTGCTGAACCTTTCGAAGCGGCTCAATGGGCGAACGGTCCACGCGGATGTTGGACAACCGGGTGCTCGCCCGCTGCTCAGCGATCCTCACCCCCTCGGCATAGAGATCCACATCGTCGAAGCGCAGTCTGTTCTCGTCAAGCACGTAATACCAGAAGGTATAGTCGGTCTGCTGAGGCATGATGGGGGCCACGAACTCGGAAAAGGCGTCGAGGGAGGTGATAAACTCGCGATCGAGCAGTTTGTAGGGATCACCGTACCAAAAGGCGCTCTCGGGATCCCTGGCCTGCCAGGTGCCCGCAATGCGGAATGTCGTGGGCTGATCGGGATGGATGGCTTTGTGGTGAAAGAGCTGAAATCTCTCCCCCACCTGGGCTCCCAGCCTTTCCAGCATCTCTGGGCGCGCCCAGATCAAGAGTTCGTCGGCCTCATCGGCCGCCGAAAAGGGCTGCCCCTCAATGATCTCTATCTGATCCTCCACATCCAGGATGCAGTTAATGCGCACCTGGCGCAGATCTCGTTCTTCATAGCGCGTGTCCTCCGAGAGCGTCTGTATCGTCAGCGCATGGCTGCCTATCTGAGTATAGGTTCTGGCGACCGGCAAACCTACCTCCCGGCGCGTCATGGCGCCCAACCATTCTCTAGTATCCAGAGCCTGCTGCACCGTCATGGTGTTTGGCGAGGAGGGTACACGATAGTAGCGAAGTGCCAGGGGAGGGCTGCCGCCATAGGCCTCCTCGGCAAGTTCCTGATGCAATATGCTCATGCCCACCGAGTCGCTAAAGATGGGGATGCTGGAGATCAAGCCAACGGTGATGGCTATGCCAATGACGGATAACAATGTCAGAAGCCAATGTCTAAATGTGCGTTTCAGTACAAGGACAAAGAGAGAGACGAGAAGCATATACCCCCAAATCTCAAGTGTAAAATCACATAACATTATATATGTGGGAACGGCATCACCAAAAGTACATTTGGCGATGTATCACCTTCAGGAATAAAGGTTTCCCGCATGGCCCTCCGGGTCACCAGGACGGTACGTACAACGCGCTCTCCATGGACGCGGTTGACATGCTGCACATTCTTTGTATCATACGTCTTGATTTTGAGGTCGGTGCCTGCCTGAGGGATCATATGCCGTGTCTTGGGGGGAGCCGACGTGATTTGGGAAGTTGAACACGATGTCTGGTATCACCAGTGAGGAGGAGATATGACAGAAAGAAACTGGAGCGGAAGTTTTTGCACTCCCATGACCCCCTTTGATGAGAACGACCGCATCGATGAGGAGGCCCTGCGAGCCGAGGTGGCCTTTTGCGTCGAGTCCGGTGTGGGCGGACTCTGTGTGCCCGTAATGGTGAGCGAGTTTCGCCTGCTCTCCGAGGAGGAGCGCCGGCTGATGATCCGCGTGCCCGTGGAGGTGTCCGATGGACAGGTCCCCGTGGTGGCCAACTGTGCGGCGGTGAATACTCCCCTGGCGGTCGACTATGCCCGCTACGCCCAGGAGGTGGGGGCCGACGCCGTCATCGCCATGCCCCCCTACATCCACAAGCCCGACTTTGAGACCATCTTTGCCTACTACCAGGCCATCTCCGACGCCGTGGACGTGCCCGTCTGGATACAGAACGCTGGAGGTATCGTCCCCCTCTCGCCGGATCAGATCGTCAAACTCTGCACAGAGATAGAGCACGTAAGTTGGGTCAAGGAGGAGGTGATGCCCAGCACGCACAGCATCAGCGCCCTCGTAGAGAAGGATTGTCCGGCCATAGAGGGAGTCATGGGCGGAGCGGGCGGACGCTACATGATCACCGAGAGGGCGCGGGGCTCCAGGGGCGTGATCCACGCCTGCCAGTTCTGTGACGTATTGCAGCGGGTATGGGATCTGCTGGAGGAGGGTGAGGATGAGGAGGCCGAGGATCTGTTCGATGCCCTGTTGCCCGGCGTCGTCCTGGAGGGGCTGATGGGCATGGCCTTTGCCAAGGAAATCATGGTGCGCCGGGGCGTGTTGGAGAATAACCGTATCCGCTCCCAAGCCCATCCCCTCGACGAGCACGATATGCGAGAGATCGATCGCGTCTGGGAGCGCATGCAGCCCTATCTGATCTGGCATAAATAGGAATACCGTATATCTTGGCCGTGTGAAACACGGCCAAGATATACGTCGGTCTTTGGCTGTCCTGAGAAAGGGGCAGCCAGGCTATTAACAAAGCACGTCAATCATAGAATAGAGAGGAGCCCTATGCCTGAGGACACGAAGATGAACGAGCAGATCGAGGAGAATGTGAACACCTATTCCAGCCCCACGGATCTGGAGATCACGGACATGCGCATGGCCGTGGTGGCTTCGAACTATGATTATCCCATCATCCGCATCGATACCAACCAGGGCGTGTACGGCATCGGTGAGGTGCGGGACGCCGGCCACAGCGAGAACGCCCTGCAGTTCAAGAGTTTTCTCCTGGGCCAGAACCCCTGCAACATCGACATGATCTTTCGCACCATCAAGCAGTTCGGCAACTGGGGGCGCGAGGGCGGCGGCGTGTCGGGCATCGAGTTGGCTCTGTGGGACCTGATTGGCAAAGTCTATGGTGTTCCCTGCTACCAGTTCCTGGGAGGCAAGTATCGGGACAGAGTGCGCATATACGCCGATACCCCCGAGCCGAGCGAACTCACCCCAGCGGCCTATGCCGAGCGCATCATGGGGCGCAAGGAGATGGGGCTGACCTTTATCAAGTTCGACATGACCCCCCGCATCCTTGAGGATATTCCGGGCGCTACCATCGGCACTCCCACCAGGTACGAGTATGATATGGGACGGCGGCAAAGAGCCCCCGGCACGGGCGCCGGCGCCAAGGTGACGGACAAGGGTATCGCCCGTATGGCAGAGATCGCCTCCGCCGTGCGCGAGGCTGTGGGATGGGATATTTCCCTCTGCACCGACCACTTTGGACACGGTTATATGACGGCCAAGGAGGTCATCCGCCTTGGTCATGCCCTGGAGCCCTACGGCCTGGCCTGGATGGAGGATCCCATGCCCTGGCACGATATCGAGGGACACAAACGGGTCACTGATGCAATCAACGTGCCGGTAGCCGCTGGCGAGGTGCTCTTTTTGTGGGACGGCTTCCGCGAGATGATCGAAAAGCGCGCCGTGGACATCATCCACCCCGACCTGCTCACCTCGGGTGGTATGCTGGAGACAAAAAGGATCGCCGACTATGCGGAACGCTATGGGCTGCCCACGGCCCTGCATTTTGCTGGCTCCCCCATCGCCTTTATGGCCAACGTACACTGTGCGGCGGCCATCTCCAGTTTTGTGGCCCTGGAACACCACGGCCTCGACCTGCCCTTCTGGGGAGATCTGGTGACCGGCCTCGGTGATCCCTTGATGGAAGAGGGCTATGTAAAGGTGCCCGAGAAGCCGGGCCTCGGCGTGGATCTGAACTATGAGGCCATAGAGGAGAATCTACGCAGTGGTGGACTGTTCGAGCCTACCGAGGAATGGAACACGCCCAAACTGGGTTTCTGGCGTCCCAAACCCGAGGAAAGCTGGGAATAGCGCTTAGCCGCCATATGAAAGAGCCCCGAATTTACTTTCGGGGCTCTTTGCACTGCTGGTCGTACAATGCAGGCCGATACAGCGGAGGCAGATCAGGCCTCACGTCGTGGGCCGTATCTCGACGTCGTCGCAACCCAAGCGTCCCTCCTCGATGAGCAGGGCGATTCCTCCCCCATCAAGCATCTCCATCTCTTCCACCTGCACAACCTGCTCTCCGTTCACGCGCCCCGTGAGATGGTTGCCTGCGATTTCCAGTTCCAGTTCGTAGGTTTGGTACAATTCCCAGGAAAATTCTTTTTCTGCCAGGATGTGCGTGCCATCCACTTCTCGCACAAGTTGAACTTTGCCGCCCCTGGCGAGTTTGAGAGCATAGTAGCGCTTCAACCCCTGTACATAGGCAGCGATACCGCAGGATTCGCCCATATGTGGCGTCAGTCTGGCGCTCACGATATAGTTGCGCCACGCCCGGGTGCCCTGAATGAGCATGCCCGCGCCCTGGTTCTGGATGAGGCGGTAGGTGTGCTCGCCTTGCGTCTGTACGTCGCTGCAGGCCTGTGCCCAGGCCTCGATCCAGCGGGTTCCCTCCTGGTCGGGAGGACCAAAGGTTGTGGTAGGCGCGCCGGACCAGTCCAGCCAATCCAGGTAGACTATGCCGTTGGTGCGCGCTTTGGACGCCAGTTCCAGGCCTACCCAGGCGATGGGACATCCCGTGGGGACGTCGACGGTCCAGGCCATCTCCTGTGCGGCACCCGCTTCCAGGATTTCCTTCGGGCTGTAGGCCATAAAGAGTTCGTCGTCCTGGCCATAGGCCTTGACAAAGAGGCGCGCCTCGATGGGCAAAGAGTTTCCCTCATCAGCGGAGAGACGAGCGCGCAGTTCCTGCCCTGGATAGAGTGTGGGCGAGGCCACCATGCGGTAGCCGCCACTCTGGGATAGGGCAGGATAGGTCTCGCGCATGGCGCGCGCGCAGCGTCCCCGGGCCACGCTGCGATAGCGAATCGCCAGGCTGCGCTTTCCCTGTGTGCTGTGGCCACGGACGTTTTCCAGGTGCATGGTGCCCTTGCTCTCCACGCTGTCATCGGTCACAAAGCCCTGGACGGCGCCGGGCAGATCAAAGTGAAAGCGTGCTCCATCCTTGGGAAGGGAGGCTGGTTCATCATACAGTTCACGCCCTATCTGTACGATAGTATAAGCCTCGTGCAAGGCATCGGTCACGGCGCGGCCGCTGTCGGCGGTGGGCAGGTACATGCGGTCCGCCACCGGTCCCCGATAGTCCGGACCGTCGTCGAGTCCCTGAAGGCCGTTCTTGATGCCCATGAGGCAGCCCACATTACCCGAGTTACAGTCCGTATCCCACCCCGCCGTGTTCACGATGCGCAGCGCTCTGGAGAAACTATCCTCGCAATAGAGAAGGGCGAGGATGATCAGGGCATGATTGGGCACCATGTGGCAGTTGCCACCGTACTTGTCATAGCCATAGTTCGTCACAATGCGGTAGAAACTCTCGCGCCAGTCGTCATACATCACTCGCCACTCCCGCAGGTCGGCGATGAGACGTCGGATGAGCGAATCCTGGGGGATGAGGGATGTACCCACGTCGAGGAGGGCGTCGATATCGGGCTCTACAAAAGCCTGCGCTTCCATGGCCGCCACCACCTGGGCGCCATGAATGGCTTCCCCGTCGTGGCTCACGCTGGCGGCCCGGCGGGCCAGGTCCGCCGCCCGCTCCGGATCGCCTGGCGAGATCATGCCCCAGCCGTCGATGAATATCTGCGCCCCGATCTGCTCGGCCACCACGCGCCCATTGCGCGCCATGGAGCCGCTCTCGGGGGCCTCCAGGCCCGACTTGAGGCGGAGATAGGCCGTATGCTCGGTAGAATTTCCCATCCCACCCCACCAGAGGATGGTGCGCTCCTCGATCAGGTAGTTGAGCCACGTCCGCCCTATCTGGGCTGGCGTCAGGTCGAGGGTGTTGCCATAGTCGGGCATGGCCCTGAGAAAGGTAAAGGTTCCCGAGATGTCGTCGTCGATGGCGATGAGGGGTTTATCCAACATATCGTGCATATAATAGTTGATCTCTCCCAGTCGCTCCATGATGCTCTCGTGTGTCCAGCCCTCAAAGGGCCGTCCCATATAGACGCCGATGATCTTGCCCAACACGCCGGCATAGACCCGCTCTTCATAATCGTTTGGGATGCTCATGATCTCTCCCCTCTTTTAACGTCCATCTCGTTTGCAGATTCCTTTTCTGGCTGAGGCTACACTTTTCTTTTTTACTCCAGTGTGTTCTGACCGTCAAGCGCGGGATACGGGTTATCCACAGGTTGACACAGTTATCCACAACTTTACCCTTATTGTCCACAGCGATTATCCACAGGAACTCGCCCTTTTTCGCTGCAGTGTGCCCCCGCCCTCATGCCCTTGCAGGTTCGATCACAAAGGGCTCACAGACGGTCTTTGGCAGAGGCTGTCGGATTGGTGGCAGCGTTAAGATTAAGGGGTGTCTCCTCTATCCTTCGCGCGCGTTCGGTTGCTCGAGGACGCCCTCGCCCTCCTCATAGACGCGCTGCCAGTCGCCCAGCGACTTGACAACTATAAGGAGGACGGCCACGGCGCCGCTGACGATCATGGATGGGGGCTGCTGCAAGAGCCAGAGGGAGAGGGGAATGGTGAGCACGGTAAGGATGGTACGTCGGGCGTCGTGGCGAATCGCCTTGCGCAACCCCAACCAGAGGCCGATGAACACCAGGCCCGCGACCGCTGCTGGCAGCGGATTCTGGGCCAGGAGCATACCCGCTAGACTCGATAGCCCCACACCCCCGCGCAGGCCGATGTAGAGGGACCAATTGTGCCCCGCTACGGCTGTCACTCCCGCCAGCCCGGATGCCCAGGGCAGGGGAGAAATAAGGTCACCCAGCAGCACGGAAAGGGCGGCCAATCCCGCGTCGATGAGTGCGGTAGCCACGCCGGCCCAGATGCTCTCCGTGGCGCGGGCCACGTTCGTGCCCCCGGTATGGCCGCTGCCCGTGCGCAAGAGTTCTCTGCCCTTCAGGAGGCTGGCCAGGAGGACACCCGTGGGAAGGGCACCCAGGGCATAGCCGATGAGCAGGACCAGAGGCAGAGAGGTCACGCGCCCGCACCATTTGCCGCGGTGATCATCTCCAGACAGCGGGGAATCATCCGTGCTTCCACCCGGTGGGCAACGTCGCAGACGATCTCGCCGTCCATGTGCAGATAGAGGGGATCCTCTGAGGCCACTATCACGTGTTTTACCTTGTATGATTCGGTACTCTCGTCGGAGAGATGTGTGCCTCTCACGAATCGGGGAACCATGCTCAGTACCTTGAGTCGAGATACGTCGTCGGTGACGATGAGATCCAACAGCCCATCGTCGGTCCGCGCATCGGGGGCCACGCGAAAGGCGGCGCCCTCGCGCGGGCCGTTGCAGATGACGGTCATTATTGTTTTTTGCTGTATCGTATGGCCATCGTAGGTGATCTCTACCTCTGGGGCTTTCATATCCACAAAGACCGTCTTGAGTACCACGGGCAGGTAGAGGGCCATACCCCGCAATCGCTTATAGTCGAGGCAGCCCCGGGTGACCAGGCCATCAAATCCGATGCCCAGTGTGTTGTCCAGATATTGGATGGGACCGTCGTCGATGGTCACCTCCGCCACATCGACGCGGCGCGTCTTGCCCTCGACGATTACGCGACAGGCCTGCGCCACGTTCTCTGGCGCACCGTTCATGACGGCAAAATCGTTGCCCGACCCGGCGGGGATACAGCCCAACTTGCCCACCGGACGCTGCTCGGTGTGCTTCAGCATGGCGTTTACTATCTCGTGGGAGGTGCCGTCGCCACCGACGGCTACCAAAGTATCATAGCCATCATCTAGGGCCCGATGGGTGAGGTCGATGGCCTGACCACGGGCGGTGGTTTCCACCAGATCGAAATCCGCCTCCAAAGCGGCAAAATGCTGCACGATAAGGGGAGCGATGCTGGCGGCATAGCCTCGCCCGGCGACGGGATTGAGAATGACCAGGATTTTGGGCATGTATTTCCTTTTGTAGGTAATGGGACCAGATGCAAAAGTCTACCTATTATAACCTTTATCTCCAAAAGACGTTACGGGGAGCATTTTTGAGAGCTGAGTTATTTTGCAGGGACGCTGCGTTTTGGAAAAGGTTGGTGTTGCAGGATGGGCGTGACCGGAGTAATAGAGAAGGGCTCTGCGAGGCAGGGCCCTTCTGAAGAAAGACAAACTGATCGATAGCGATCTAGGCCGCGACCCAACCGCCATCCACAAGGAGGACGTGGCCGTTGACAAAGTTGGAAGCCTCGGAGGCCAAAAAGACCACGGGACCGAACAGATCATCCAGTTCTCCGACCCGGTCCATGGGGATGCGCCCCAGGACCCAGGCGCGCTTTTCGGGATCGTCCAAAAAGTCGGCGGCCATGGCCGTGCGCGTAAATACGGGGGCGATGGCGTTCACGTTGACGCCCTGGGGCCCCCATTCGATGGCCAGGGAGCGGGTGAGTTGATTCACGCCTCCCTTGCTGGGTGCATAGGCCGCATCCTGCGCCCGTCCCTGAAAGCCGCGCACCGAGGAGATGTTGATGATCTTGCCCCTGCGCTGCTCCAGCATCACCCGGCCGGCGTGTTTGCAGCAGAGAAAGACGGAGCGCAAATTCACATCGATGACCCGCTCCCACGCCTCCGTGTCGAACTCGGCGATGGGCTGCAGATCCACGACCCCCTGGCTGTTGACGAGGATATCCAGACGGCCATAGGTGTCCAGCATGTGCTGTACCATGCCCTCCACCTTTTCCTCGTCGGTGACATCGGCGGCATAGTAGGTGCCCTGGCGGCCCAGGTCGCTGATGGCCTGGCCCGTCTCCTCCAGGCCCTCTGGACCTCGGCCCACGATGCACACGTCGGCGCCGGCCGCCGCCAGCCCCAGAGCCATGGCCTGGCCCAGGCCCCGCGTGCCCCCCACCATCAGGGCGGCCTTGCCGTCTAGGCGAAAGCGGTCGAGGGTGGAAGGAGCCTGCCTCTTTACCTTTTCCAGGTCCGACATATCCGTCACACTATCCCTCCACCTGCACAATCTCGGTCATCCCGGTGTCCGGATCGGTGATGCGTTGGGTCCACACGTCCTCAAGGATGACCAGCCCCATCTCCGCGCGGTAGCAGCACCGAGAGCCGGGCTCCAGGTGTCCCACGTGCACCTCATCGTTGGCCGTGTCGTGCACCACGACGTGGATGTGGGGCTCGCCGCCGGCCACGGTGCCCTGCATGGAGCCCACCTCTATGGGCCCTTCGAGTTCGAAATAGCGGTCCTCGGAGGGTAATCCCGTCTTGGTGATGGTGTGCAGTTTGCAGATGTCAAAGGAGCCGATGCCCGAGGTGACCAGGGCCGCATCCACGTCCTCCTCTTCGAGAAAGGCTTCCAGTTCCTCGATGATATAGTCTCCACGGCTGAAATAGATCATGATGGTGCGCACCGCACCCGGCGCTTCTATAACTTCCATGATTGTCCCTCCCGAAATCAGTTCATCTATATCGAGTGTAGCACACGCCGCCATGGGGCGTCAACTGATCGCATTGATTCACAAGGAGCAGCGGTTTTAGCAAGCCAAAACCGCTGCTGAGACATTACCTTGTGTTCTTCTCTGCGCGGTTTGATTCTGTGTCTGGAAGAAGATCCGGCATCTCAAAATCGTCCCAAAACGCCTCCTTCTCCGTTCCCTCCATCCAGGAGGCCGACCAATCCTCGTTTATTTTCACGGGCAACAGTTGAATATCGACCAACGTTTCCCCGTCGTAAAAAAGTTTGACGGCCAATCCCCTCATCGTTTCCTCAGACCAACCCTGATCAAAGACGAAATTCCCCAGAGAATAAATGATTGGCTTATCCTCGTAAAAGGTAATGGGCTGGATCCAGTGTGGATGGCTGCCAAAGACGATATCTGCCCCATGGTCTATGGCCCGATGGGCCAGGTTTACCTGATGCTCCGTGGGTTCGTGTGTATATTCCTCTCCCCAATGAAAATAGACGAGAACGTTGTCCACCTCCCTTTTTATTTCCCCGATATCCTGTTGCAGAACCTCCTCAGGGATATCGCGCCAGACGGCGTCATAGCCCAGAAATCCGTGTTCGACGCCCTCGACGGATTTTACAAGGGTATGATCGATACCGACAGCATTGATGTTTCGTTCTCGTAAACAGTCCACCGTCTCGGCATATCCCTTCTCTCCCCAATCTCTGATGTGATTGTTGGAGATCATGGCCACGTCAAAGCCGGCTGCCTTTAGATTATCTGCCAGCGCGCAATCTCCACAGAATACCATCCCCTCGTTGGTTGGGGGGCAATCCTTTATCAGCGGAGATTCCAGATTGGTCACCGCTATATCGGCACCACTTATCTCCTCCCTGACTTTTGAAAAGGGATAAAGATCGCCCTCGCTCCGGGCTCTGAAATTGACGGACCTTCCAAGCATCGAGTCACCCGTCAGAAGAATGGTCGTGTGCTCGCCACCATCCATATCGCCGTCCGTACGGGGAGTAGGGGGCCCCGCTGGGGGTGTAAAAGTGGGGGACGGCTCCGGTGTCTCCGTCGGCGGTATGGGCTCCGTGGGTGGGAGGGGTGTCTCTGTCGGGGCTATCGGCGTGTCCGTTGCGGGGGCTGGCGTGTCGGTGACTGGCACCTCTGTGGATACGCTGGCGGCGGGCACCTCCTCCACCGCCTTTTCGTCAACTTTACAGCCTATGAAAAGTGTCGCTATCAGGATTACGATGAGTATATCACATCGCCGTCTTTTCATTTTCGATTCTTTCGTCTATTATGGGATGGGTGAGATTATCGTTTCTTGCTTTAATGGTACCCCAAAATATATAGTATTCCCTGTAATTCGTCGATAATGAGAATGTGATGACAGAGAGGTCAGATATGACAGAAGTTGACGTTCACTTGGTGGAACTGGATCCGGTGAAAGTGGCCTGGTACCGTTATGAGGGCCGGGAGCCAGAAGATAGGGCAATTCAGACCTTGATCGACTGGGCGGCCAGAGAGGGACTTTTGGAGAAGGACGACCTCCCACGCTTCTATGGCTTTAACAATCCCGAGCCCCAATTCCGGAATCCCGTCTACGGGTACGAGTTCTGGATCGTGGTCGGCGAGGACGTGGAGGGCGATGATCTGGTGGGGGTAAAGGACGTGCCCGGGGGGTTGTATGTGGTGGCCAGAGGACTTGAGGAGGGCTGGAAATGGGCCCGCAGGCGCTTTGGTTTTTGGGCGGAGGAGAACGGATACGTGTACGACGATGAACGTCAGTGGCTGGAGGAACACGTTCCCGTTGTGGAGAGAGTGTCCCGATTTCCTGATCTGGAGGGGGAGGAGCGGTGGGCGTCCATCGATGTGCACCTTCCCATCAGGCCCTGGGAAGGGGGGACAGCATGATGCGGAGGTTCGAATGACGACCGTCATGGGTATCGCCGGCAGCGCCAGAAAGCGGGGCAACTCGGCCACGTTGATGCGCGCTCTACTGGAGGGCGCGGTGCAGGCCGGCGCGGAGACGAAAGAGGTGTATCTGAATGGGCTCACTTATAAGGGATGCCAGGGCTGCGAGCCCTGCATCGGGGGTGGCGGATGCATCCTCGAGGACGATCTGACGCCCATCCTGAGCGAACTCGCTGAGGCCAAGGATTGGGTCCTCGCCTCTCCCATCTACTACGATGGCGTCTCCGGACAACTAAAGACCTTTTTTGATCGCTGCCGCACCTTTACCACCGATCCTCGAACCCACGAACTGAAACCCCAACTGGCAGGAAAACGCAGGGGAATGGTGATCGTCACCTACGAGGACGCACCACGGGACGACTATCGTCGCCAGGCCCAGATACTGGCCCGTTATATGGGCTGGATGGGCGATTTCGGCGAGGTCGCCGTCGCTGCCGAGGGTAATCTGGGTCCTAGCGATGTGGCGCGCAAGCGACCGGACCTGCTGGCCAGGATGGCGGAGATGGGGAAGAAGACTTTTTCTATGGGAGCGTCCCACCTGTTGGGCTAGTTTTCAATTGCCTCCAGTGTCTCCAGTTCCGCCAGGGCCTCCTCGGCTGGTTGCCAGCCTTCATGGTAGTGGAGGGCGCTATAAAAGTCGGATCGTGCGCCCTCCACGTCGCCCAGGGCCAGGCGCGCCTTTCCTCGCCAGTAGTAGGCCTCTTCCATATTGGGGAAGGTGCTGAGGGTAGCCTCCGCCAGGGCGATGACGTCATCATACCGCCCCGTAGCATGGTAACTCTCATAGGGTCCGAGTTGGTACCAGAACATGCGATGATGGAGGCCGAGCTGCCGCGCGTGGTCGTAAGCGGCGGCGGCCTCCTCGTGGCGCTCCAGTGATGTCAGGCTGGTGCCTATGTTAAAATGGGAGAAGGCGATCCAATCGTCGCAGTCGGCATAGGCCACACAGGAGGCGGGTGGATCGGCAGCCTCGGCGCGGGCCCTCTCCAGGGCCCGTTCGTACATGGTCTCGTCGTCCACGTCGGGGCCGAGGAGCGCCGTCAGGGCATCCCGACGCTCTGGCTCATAGATGACCAGGTAGAGCCGGTTGAAAACCCGCCATAGTTCGTCCATCTCCTGGTAGCCGATGTGGACGACGGGGCTGTGAAGCGAGTCGTAGACGATAAAGTGTTGGGCCTCGTCGTCATAGCCGGTGACGAGGCGATAGTGCCCGAGTTGATCCTGGGCGTCGCGGACATACCAGGTCTCCACAATGACGGGAAAACCGGCGTACACGAGCCTCTTCAGTCCCTCCAACGTTCCGTTGACGCGCACCGTGGCGCCCATCCCCAGATCCCGGGCATAGGCGGCCATCGCCCGGATGTCGACGTGTCGGTCGTCAGGATCCGGCTTGAGCACCGGCGCGATCTCGGTTTGGGTCTCTTCCCGGCCATAGTAGGAGAGGGCCATGCCCAGGGTGACCGGGCCACAGTTGCTCCAGCGCTGATACTCGTGGCGCACGCCGTCGAGGACGACGTCAGGGGGCAGTGTCGGCGTCGACGTGGGTGACGGGACCGCCGTGTCCGTGGGGCGCGGCGTCGCCGTGGGAGTTGGGGTATCGGTGGGCGGTGGTGTGACCGTGGGAGAGGGCGTATCGGTGGGCAGGGGGGTCGGGCTGAGCGTCGGCGTCGCCGACGGCAGAGATTTGGTGGTCACGGTGGCGTAAAAGTTGTGGCGCATCTCCTGTAGGGGCTCTGGTAGACAGGCGAGGTGGCGCTCCGGCAGGGCAAGCAGGCCTGTGACAATGATGGCCACGATGAGGATCGAGAGGGCGATGTGTAAGCTATTCATTATGTTGCGGTA
>JBKHJO010000117.1:0-3821 GCA_046538105.1 Anaerolineales bacterium
GCCCTGGCAGCCCTGGCAGCGCGGATGGGGGAGTTGGTGGGGGAGGAGTGAGGTGGTGGGCGTTCAGGCGGCCCGCGCGTATATTGGTAGAGACGCCCCGGCGGGGCGTCTCTACAGCAGATGGGACGTTCTTATCCCTTTAGATGGTAGCGTTCATAGATAATCTGCTCGATCGGATGATACGATTTCACCCATTACCCCTCGTCTCCCTTCCGCACCACCTCATACATCCCCGTCAGGTCCCTTCAATCCCCGAACCCGTACCGTTCATAGAACCCCTCTGTGCCCCCTTTTTGCGAGTACGCCCAGAAATGTCTTCTTCGCCCACCCCACGCGCTGCTCTCCATCTGTGCTGGGCTTGGCTTGGTCACTCCATCGTATGCTATAGCGGTGGGTTTTCAGAGAGAAGGTGTTCAGACCTGTGAAAATCGGTAGCCTCATGGCGCTTGTTGAAGTATGGCAGGATTGCAGGAAAAAACCTCGATGTCAGGGACAGGGGCAAAATCGCCATCCAGGGTGACCATACTCTCGAGGCCATGGTACCGTAGGATCGCCAGGTGATAGGCGTCTCTAGGGAGAAGATGCCACTTCCGCATGTGGGCCAGGGACTCGAAAGCAAAGACGGGTTCCGTTCCTATCAGGTTAATCTGGGGATGGGCGCCAATCGCTTCGGTCAATGCCTGCAGATCGTCGATGTAGCGTTCGATCACGCCGGGATTAGCATTGTACACGTCCCAGAAACGCGTAGGATGATGATCCTCCTCAATTTTCAGTTGCAGGAGCACAAAACAGGCCTCGTCCATTGCCAGCGTAGAGACGTAAGAGATTGTAGCGTGTTCATCCATACGGGCAAGAAAATCGGCGCACTGTTCAAAGTACCGGGCTGCTTGATAAGCGAAATTGACGATAAAACTGGCGTCCCAGTACAATTTCCGGGGTAGGGGAGCGTCGAAACTATGAATGCTTGCCACCACAGAGGTATTCGTATCCTTTCTTGTTCATATAAGCCGACACATCCACCGATCCCCTGGGGCGTAAAGATTTCACCAGACCGGCCAGTTTACGCATGGGCCTGGGGGAAGATAGTTTGTTCACCTTTTGCAAGATGATCGCATCACCCCGGCGCACAAACTCTACCTGATCTCCATCGGATAAAGACAGCTTGTCCGAAAGACGGCGTGGGATGTGTAGATCGGATTGATCGGAAATTCTGATCGTTATCACGATGATCACCACTTTTATCTTCAATATTGACACGACGTATTATATCAGGACACGAACGAGGAGACAACATCTCGTGATCTCAAAGCGTCTGGCTATCAAAAGTTATCATCGATGAGCGGGAAGGCCGCCCGTGAACTGTTGGCGTTTTCAACGTATTTTCTTTGTCAGAGTCGTGTTTCACCCCTCGTCCCCTTCCCGCACCACCTGATACATCCCCGTCAGGTCCTCTCAACTCCTGAACTCGTACCGTGCGTAGAACCCCTCTGTGCCCACTTCAGCAAAGATGCCGAGGAAGGCCTTCTGCGCCCACCCCACGCGCCCGACGTGCTCCAGCAGTCGCTCCACGATCCTGCGCCGTAGGTTTGCAGGCGGTGATGGATAGTGTCGGTCATCTTTTTATCTCACCTCGACGCGTGCCGGCGCTCGAACCAATAGGCCAGGTACTTCCACTTGCCCCAATCGGCGTAGATGGCGCGGGCCTCGGCGTCCGTCGGGCGCTGGCCGTCGAAATGACGCGCCTGCACGAACTGGCGGAACGCGGTGTCCACAGCCAGATAGTCATAGTGCCCTATGAGCATCAGCAACGTGGCCGCTGCATAGGGGCCCACCCCCCTGATGGAGAGCAACTTCTCGCGCAGCGCGGGTGTATCCAGGTCGGAATGGTAGAGCCCCTCCAGGTCCAGTTCGCCAGAGGCCACTCGCTTAGCCAGGGCATGCACGTAGGGACCCCGATAGCCCATGCGCACCGTCTCCGTCAGGGTCTCGGGCGAGGCGGCGGCCACGGCCTCGGCCGTGGGAAAGGCGTGTAGCGAACGATCGCCCGGGTAGGGCGCGCCCAGAACGTCCACCAACCCCTGGACCATGCGCCGGGTGCCGCCCCACTGGATGTTGGTGGTGCAGATGGTCTTGACCGTGTCCTCGAAGAGGGTGGGGGAGCGCAGCAGCCGCCCAAAGCCCGCGGGGATTTCTCTCCAGGGATGGCCCCGCTCCCGGCACAGGGCGTAAAAGGGGCGCAGATCCTCGTCGGCGCGTAGGATGCGTCGCACCAGGCCCTCGATCTCGGCCTCCTGCTCGGCCGACAGGGCGCCGGCGTGCTCCACGGCGATGGCCACCCGCGGCGCCTCCACAGAGCCCGCGTCGTAGATGGACAGGCGCACCACTTCCCCGTCACGCAGGCGCTCCATGCGGTCCAGCACGTCCTCCTCGGCGTCCCACGACGTGGGCGGCAAGCCGGCCCATCCGTGGGAGTGGACCGTGAGGGTGAAGTCAAAGGGCGCTCGCGGCGTGATGGTGAGGTCGGTGGTGTGGGTCACGTGCGGCTTCTCCCTGGCTGACTGAGTTGCCCTAATCGTATGTCATGGGGATGGGATTTGTCAAAGGGGAGCGGGCCAGCGAAGCTGGCCTTGAAGAATTGCTATGCAATTCTTCATACTTGGTCTTAGCCCGTTTGCATTGTCTCCAGATGCCGTTCGTAGTATACTTATTGTCGAGTTGAGGATGCGTTACTGTTTGGGAGGTGAAGGATGTTCAAGCCAGAGAGGTTGAATTTTGAAGAGTTGAGCCGTTTTTTACATGAGTACGAGCAAAAGTACGGCTACTCAATGATCGAATTCTACCGGCGCTTTATGGACGGCGAACTGGGCGACGACGATGATATGTTGATGTGGGGCAGGTTATACCACCTCTACCTGACCTCCTTGCCGGTCCGTCAGTTCATGCGGCAAGGGCCGGCAACGGCGTGATCATTGACGAGCGAAAAAGGCTCGCCTGAGTTCGCACTTAAGCGCTATGCCAACTCTTTGACAGAATCTCCAGCTAAATGCCAAGCTCCGTTCTTGTGCTTTCCAGTGGCATCGCACATACCATACAGGACTTGCACATCCGTTTCCGCAATCATCTGGGCCACCTTCTCTTTGTGGAGGATCCTTCCCGAATTCGATGACCAGTCGCGACGTGAGAACTGGCACTTGGATTTGGAGAGGCGATAGAGATGAATCACGAATCCCTGGTCAAGATTGGCCTTACAATGATTCAGGCGCTCTATGTCTCGTGCCAGGTGCTCTTTCGTCGCATTCATACCGAGCTCCACAACGGCACTGAGATAAAGATAGTCGAATGCGTTTGTCTCCTCCGGTTGGAGACTCACCGGTGGAGTCTTGAGCAAAGATATGTCCCAGTTTTGCTTTCTCGCTGCCCCCAGGCATACCGCAGTCGGATATTCCTTCTGTAACACGCAGACCTTCTGACCGCTCCATATGGTATATCGGGCCTCGGCGGGTAGCGCATCGTAGAGCATGGTGTAGAGACGGGCGTGTAATCCATGTTCCGTGTAACAGAGATACGGGTTCTCCACGAACTCTCTGACAAAGTCTGTGATCACCCCTCGAAGCGTGTGCGTAGGATCCTCCATCGTGCTCCTCCTTTGCCCATGACTTCTAGAGACCGGTTCCTGTGGTCTGGTAACCGTTGGGACGCAGTGGATTGTCTAACCATGAGATTATCATGCGCAAGTGTCCCATGTCAAGTCATTTTTCGTGTTGCCCTTTGCAATCTCTTTTTTTTCTTTTGACAAATCCCCGCCTCCCTACTACCATTAA
>JBKHJO010000010.1:0-56735 GCA_046538105.1 Anaerolineales bacterium
TAGCGCCAGTCGCCGTCCGGATAGTACTCATACTCGTTCATTAGCGTCCAGAAATAGACGCAGTTAAAGGCATCGTAACGCGCCACCAGATAGCGCATCCAGAACTGCTCCCATTCCGCCGTAAAGATGTCGCGCCGGTCAAAGGGGGCCTCGAACCCCCAGGCCTCCATGATCATCTCGAACCCCAATCCCAACCCCTCGGCCTCGCGCACCACGCCGTCCACGCTCTGAAAATAGTCCAGATTGAAACGATCGAACAGGGGCTTCTGCTCGCTGCCGCCCCAGGGCCACGTGCGCCTGTCCTGCCACGTGCTGTATCCCTCCGGCGGATGAAAGGGACTCACCGGCACCCGTACGCGAAACAGGTTAAAGCCCTGTTCGGCGCGGCGTGTCAAAAAACCTTCCACGTCCTCCCCGCAATGGGCCATGCCAAAAAGGTTGTAGGTGGTGTCGCCCAGGAGAAACACTCGCTCTCCCGATTCATAACTGAAACCCCATCCCTGGTCTGGTGTGGCCTGCAGGTACCCCTGTTTTTCCCCATCCTCCACCTGAAAGGTTCCCTCGCCCGTGAGATCGGGGTTCTCCGGCCGCGAGACCATGCGAAAGGAATACCTCCCCGCCTCGGCGGGGTTAAAGCGCACACGCCACGTGTTCTCCCCATCGTAGAACCCGGGCACGGTGAACGTCTGGCCCGACGGGGCCTCGAAAGCCGCCTCCACGATCACGTCGGCAAAGGGATTGTCATAAACCTTCTCCGTATGCAGCACCCACTCCCCCACCTCACGACGCTGGACTCTTTTTGGACTCTCCAACATGCGTACCTCCCTCAAATATCCATCCTCAACTCAAATCACACCTTCAACAGCGCTGGCACGAGGGCCTGATAGCCTCGAAAGGCCTCTCCCAGCGCCTCCACACACACCGACTCGTCGATGGCATGGGCCACCCCGATATCCCCCGCCCCATAGATGATGGTGGGAATATCCCTCTCGGCCGCGCTGCTCGTCCCGTTGGTGGAATAGGGAGCAAAATAGTACTCCCCGCTCTGCCCCACGCTCTGCAGAGCCACCAACGCCCGCTGCACCACCTCCTCCGTGGACGCCCGTGCCCAGGCGGGATAAAAGTCATCGATGGTGAACGACTCGCCCGTATAGCAGTCGAGGGACGTCCGATGCAAAGCCACCTCGACCCCCTCCAGCCCTTCCAGCGCCCCCTCCATCCCCGCCAGGACGTTTCGCCGCGTCTCCCCCCGCACCAGACGCCGATCAAAGCGCACCGTGCAGCCCTCGGGAACCATGGAGGTCCCCGGATAGGGCGCGGAGATCATCTCCACCAACTCGCTCACACCGCAGCCCAGCAGTTCGTCCTGGGGCAGGGGAATCTGCCGCACGCGAGAGACGGCCTCCATCATGCGATAGACGGCGTTCACGCCTTTTTCCGGCCGGGAGGAATGGGCGGCGACGCCCTCGGCCTCGAGCACCAGGCCGGTGCGTCCCTTGTGGCCCAACCCCAGGCGCAGGCCCGTGGGCTCGCAGATGACCACGGCGTCGACGGTGTGATGGTCCAGAATATGCCCCAAAGCCAGTCCCTCGATGGTCTCCTCGCCGACGCTGGCGGACATGATGACGGTGCCTGCAAGATCGTCCCGGGACAACATGCCTATGGCCACCAGGGCCGCCGCCAGGGAGCCCTTGATGTCCGTCGCCCCACGCCCCCAGATGCGTCCCTCGGCCCGCTCAGCGGAATAGGGTGGAAAGCGCCACGCCTCCGGCTGGGTTGCGGGAACCACGTCCATATGTGCGTCGACGAGGACGGTGCCTCCCTCTCTCTCACCGTGCACTGTGCCCAGCACGCTGCCCAGCGCATCGCGACGCACCTCATCATAGCCCAACATACCCATCTCCTGTTCCACGATATCGGCCACGTCCTGCTCCTCGCCCGACGGGCTGGGACAGCGTACCAAATCCTGACAAAAGGCCGCCACTTCTCCCGTACCGCTGATCTGCATATGATATATACTCCTCCACTGTGAACCTCACGTGAACCTGTAACGAGTCTAACGTCCTCTATACGATGCGTCAAGGGAATTCCGCAGAATTTGACGACAGACGATCACTATGGTATACCTTAAATACCTTCACAACGCGACGTCGCTGGGGAGCGTGGGAAACCAGGCTGAGAGGGGTCCCTGGGCCGAGAGGGCCTTTGGGCCGACCCAACGAACCTGACCCGGATAATACCGGCGTAGGGAGACGACGAGACAAATGACGCCTTGATGATTCGCTTAATGTGGCCGTCTCCCACGTAGGGGGGCGGCCTTTCTGGCTTCCGCCCCCCTACAGCCCGCCATAGACGAGGAGGACATTATGGAAAAGAAATTCACCGCCCAATTGTGGGAAGAGATCGGCCCCATCTACCAGGCTATCCTGAACCATCCCTTTGTCAACGGCCTCACCGATGGTTCCCTGTCAAAAGAGTGTTTTCGTTTCTACACGATACAGGATGCCCTCTATCTGCGAGATTTCGCCAAGGCCCTGGCCGCGGCGGCGGCCAGGGCTCCTCGCGACGAGTGGACCGAGTTCCTTGCCGCCCACGCCCGAGATACCCTCGTCGTCGAACGGGCCCTGCACGATAGTTTCTTTGGCGATTGGGATCTCACGCCGGAACAAGTGTACGCCACTCCCGTCGCGCCCACGAACCTGGCCTACACCTCCTACCTGCTGCGCGTGGCGCATGGCGGCAGTTTTGAGGAGGCCGTGGCGGCCCTACTGCCCTGCGACTGGATCTATATCCAGGTCGGCAGGGAACTGGTAAAAGGGGGCTCGCCCAACCCCCTCTACCAGCGCTGGATCGATACCTACGCCTCCCAAGAGTTCCGCGATATCGTGCAAGAGTTCATCGACATGGTGGACGACGCGGCAGAGGAGGCCGGCGAATTTCGCCAAGAGAAAATGCGCCACCACTTTGTCATAGCCAGCCGCTACGAATGGATGTTCTGGGACATGGCCTGGCAAGAGGAAACCTGGCCCATCGGATAAAGGAGGATATGGAGCATGGAATTTATACAAGAACTGCACCGTTGTTACGAAAAAGAGTGGCAGAAAATGCTAGGCCACCCGTTTCTCACGGAGGTTGCCAAAGGCACCGTCCCTGACGAGCGCTTTATCAACTGGGTGCAACAGGATTATATCTTTGTGCGCGAGGCCATCCCTTTTATCGCCCTGCTGATTCCCAGGGCTCCCATATCCCACCGCAGGGTGCTTGGCGATACAATCTCCAACTTTTTCCAGGAACTCGATCTCTTTGAAAAGATGGCCGCCGACCACGGCATCGCCCTGGAGGACGTGGAGCCAACCCCGACGAACCTGGGCTATATAAATTTCCTGCTGACCACGGCGGCCTTTGAGCCCTATGAGGTGGCCTACACGGTACTATACACTGGGGAAAAGGCATATTCCGACTCCTGGATAGCTGTGAAACAGGCGCAAAAAAGTCCGAGCAAGTGGCAGGCCTTTATCGACCAATGGAGCAGCGAGGCCTTCCAACAGTGGGTGATCAGCCTGCGCGACGAGGTGAACGCCATGGCTGAAAGCGCCTCCCAGGATCTCTGTACCAGGATGGAACGCCGTTTTGTGGATGGCCTGCGCCATGAGTATCAATTCTGGAACATGGCCTACCACGGGGAATCCTGGGGCGTGGCGGAATGAGGATGGAGGATGTAGATTGGTCGGTGTATGTCATCACGGACCGTCAAGTTGCTGGCGATAGACCCATCAGCCAGGTAATTGAGGCCGCCCTCGCGGGTGGCGCCACCATGGTGCAGATGCGCGAAAAGGAAGGGACAACGCGCGAACTCATTGCGCAGGGACGGGCCTTGCACGGGATCACCCGTGCGGCCCAGGTTCCCCTGATCATCAACGACCGGGTGGACATCGCCCTGGCCCTCGATGCCGAGGGGGTTCATGTGGGCCAGGATGACATGCCAGCCCCCATAGTCCGCCGCCTTATTGGCCCGGACCGCATCCTGGGCGTCTCTGCGGGCACGGTGGAGGAGGCGCACCAGGCAGAACGCGATGGGGCCACCTATCTAGGCGTGGGCGACGTCTACGGCACGCCCAGCAAGACCGACGCGGGCACGCCCATCGGCATTGAGGGCATAGGGGAGATCGCGGCGGCCGTCTCTATCCCCGTCGTGGGCATCGGCGGTATCGACGCCGAAAATACCGCCGCTGTCATCGAGGCCGGCGCGGCCGGCGTGGCCATCATCTCGGCCGTCGTCGGCGCCCAAGATCCCCGAGCGGCGGCCCGACGACTGAAACAAGTCATACGTCAAGCAAAACAGCACAGTGACAGGGCGCGAGGGACATAAAAGCGTGAAAGAGTCCGTAACTGAAATCAAAGTTCATATCGCCAGTGCTCTCTGTCGCATTCGCGAGGAACGCCCTCTGGTGCACCACATCACCAACCTGGTGGTGATGAACGACACGGCGAATCTGACCCTGCAACTGGGAGCGTTACCCGTGATGGCCCACGCGGCGGAAGAGGTAGCCCAGATGACCGCCCAGGCAGAGGCCCTGGTACTTAACCTGGGCACCCCAACGCCGTCCCAAATCGAGGCCATGCGCATCGCCGGCCACGAGGCCAATACCCGGGGGATTCCCGTCGTCCTGGATCCGGTGGGCGTCGGCGCCACAACCCTGCGCACCGAGGCCGCCCTGCGTCTGCTGGATGAACTCCAGATCGCTGTGATACGAGGGAATGCTGGTGAGATCGATGCCTTGAGGGGCGGTGCAGGCAGAGTAAAGGGAGTAGAGAGCATAGGCACAGGGGGTGACCCCACCTCCCTCTCCCAGACGCTGGCTGAGAAATATGACACAGTAGTCGCCATCACCGGCGAGCGAGATACCATCTCCGATGGACAGCGGACCCTGGGCGTGGAGAACGGTCACCATTGGCTGACCCGGATCACGGGGGCAGGCTGCATGACCACGGCCAGCATCGCCGCCTTTGCCGCCGTGGAACGGGACCCCCTGGTGGCGGCGGTGGGCGGGCTGGCCTGCTTTGGCGTGGCCGCCGAACTGAGCATCGCGGAAGCCAGGGGGCCGGCCAGCCTCAAGACCGCCCTGTTGGATCAACTATACCACCTGACGAGCGAGCAGTTTATCGAAAATACTTGCATTGTGAATATTGCGACCGGGAGATAGACGATGCAAATTTCTGACCTGGGGGAGTTTCCCCTCATCGATCGCATTAACGAGATCGTGAGCACCGAACGGTCCGACGTCGTCGTGGGCATAGGAGACGACGTGGCCGTGCTGGTCAGCGACGCCGATGGCGACGACCTGATCCTGGCCACGGTGGACAGCCAGGTGGAGGACATCCATTTCCTACGGGATCTTATCACGCCAAAACAACTGGGCCGGCGCGCTCTGGCCATCAACCTCAGCGACATCGCCGC
The DNA here is from genome assembly GCA_046538105.1 of Anaerolineales bacterium. Taxonomy (GTDB): domain Bacteria; phylum Chloroflexota; class Anaerolineae; order UBA1429; family UBA1429; genus JAWLEV01. The sequence continues at coordinate 5,459 of JBKHJO010000010.1, forward strand.
CATGGGCGGCAGGCCCCAGTACGCCCTGGTCTCCCTGGCCCTGCCATCCGATACAGAGGTAACCTGGGTAAAAGCCCTCTATCGGGGTCTGCGGGAGGAGGGAGATCGCTTTGAGACGGCCATCGTGGGGGGCAACATGGCCAGTTCCTCGGGCCAGGCCTTTATCGATGTCTGCGTGCTGGGGCGCGTATCGCGGCGGCACCTGCTGCTACGCTCCGGCGCACAGGTCCACGATAAAGTGCTGGTAACGGGCCATCTGGGAGATGCGGCCGCCGGCCTGGCTGTGGCCCTGGATCCCCATCTCCCCGTCACCGCCTCCGAGCGGGACGCGCTTCTGAGCCGCTATCTCGTGCCGGAGCCTCGCCTGCCCGAGTCGGCCATCATCGCTCGCTCCGATCTGGCGACGGCCATGATCGACGTGAGTGACGGACTGAGCAGCGATATCGGCCACATCTGCGATAGAAGCCAGGTGGGTGTCCGCTTGTGGGCTGAACGGTTGCCCATCTCTTTGGCAGCGCGCCACGTAGCGGAACTGACGGACAAACCGGTCTGGCAGTTCCCCTTGGGAGCCAGCGACGACTATGAACTATGCTTTACTGTACCTCCAGACGCAGCGGAGGACTTGATGGTCCATATACAGCGAAAAACGGCTGCGCCGGTGACAATCATCGGCGAGATCCTCCCCGCAGAAAAAGGTCGGCAGTTGATCCTAGAGGGTGGCGAACGGATATCGCTGGAAGCAAAAGGGTGGCAACATTTCGCGCCTGAGACCTGATGAGCAGGGTACTAAAGGAGGAAAACAGACGATGCGGACGAACACACGCAAGGTAGCACAGGCGGTGATTCTGGTGGCCATTGGCGTGGCCCTGTCCCCTTTTACCTCGTTCCCCATCGGGATCGCCAAGGTAAATCCGACCCAACACTTTGTGAACGTCGTCGGCGCCATCCTTCTGGGCCCATGGTGGACCCTGATCAACGCCACCATCATCGGCATTCTGCGTAATGCCCTGGGGGTAGGCACGCTGCTGGCCTTTCCCGGCGGCATGATCGGGGCCTTTACGGCTGGCTATGCCTATCGCTACACAAATAACGCCTACTGGGGGGCCCTGGGCGAGATCGTGGGCACCGGCATCCTGGGCGCCCTGGTCAGCGGATGGCTGGTGGCCCCTGTATTCATGGGTAGCACCATGGCCATGGGCGTGCTCATCGCCTCGTTCCTCGCGAGCACCATCCTGGGATCCGTCCTGGGCCTGATGGCGTTGAACATCCTCAGGCGCGCCGGATACGTAGGACGGGAAGGAGAGCGAACACGCAGTGAGTGAGCCCGTCGTTCGAATTCGTAACCTATATTACCGCTATGGGAACAACGCACCGGACTGGATCCTTAAAAACCTGAACCTGGATATCGAGGCGGGAGAATACGTCCTGATCTGCGGTCCCAGCGGGTCAGGAAAATCGACACTTTGCCGAGCCCTCAATGGTCTGATCCCCCAGTTTTATGGGGGGCATCTGCAGGGCCAAGTCAGGGTAGATGGGCTCGACACACAGAAACACCCAGTAAGTGAACTGTTCGCCCATGTGGGGATCGTCCTTCAGAACGCCGAGGCCCAGCTCTTCAATAACACGGTAGAAGGGGAACTGGCCTTTGGGTTGGAGAGCCTGGGATGGCCCCAAGAGGAGATAAACGCGCGCATCAGGGAGGTCGCGGATATCGTGCAGATTACCCACCTGCTGAAGCGAAATCCTCACCAACTCTCTGGCGGGGAACAGAAACTCGTCATCATCGCCGCCGTCCTTGCCCCTCATCCAGAGATCCTGGTCTTGGATGAACCCTATGCCAGCCTGGATCCGGCAAATGTGGATCTTGTGCGCGCCGCGCTGAACGACATCCATGAACGGGGCACCGCGGTGGTGCTCGTGGAGCATCGGCTCGAAAATGTCGTCGCCGACGCCGACCGCATGCTGGTCCTGCATCGGGGACAGATCGTGCTGCAGGGCACCCCCCGGGACGTGCTGGCCAGAGATATCACACACTTTCAACTGAGACCTCCCGCTGCTGTGCGCGTGGCGAAAGCCCTGAACCTGGAAAAGATCCCCCTCAATGTGGAATCCTTGATCGCGACGGCCGGGGATCGCGTGCTGCCCCCCGACCTCTTCCCTCAGCGACAGAAAAAGCATCGCCCCAAAGGCGAAATCCCGCTCCAGGTGCAGGACCTCGCCTTCTCCTTTGAAGGGACGCCTGTCCTGCAAGGAGTGAACCTCTTCCTGCGGGCAGGCGAGTGTCTGGCCTTGGTGGGTGCCAACGGCTCCGGAAAGACCACCTTGATCAAACACTTTGACGGGCTTTACAAACCGCAGTGTGGACGGGTGCTCGTTCTCGGTCGGGACACGCGCCGAGCGAGGACTTCCGAGTTGGCCCATCACGTGGGACTGGCCTTTCAGAACGTCAACGACCAGTTCTTCAAATTCACCGTAAGAGAGGAGATCGAGGTGGGGGCACGAACCCTGAAACGCTATGACGAGAACTGGTTACAGGAATTGATCTCCCTGTTTCAACTGGACCCCCTGCTGAATCGCTCTCCCCATCGACTCAGCGGTGGGGAAAAGAAACGCGTCGCCTTTGCCGCCGCTCTCGCAGCCAGGCCCGACATTCTCGTCCTCGACGAGCCCACCACGGGACAGGACTGGCTCTTCCAACAGACCCTGAGCGGCCTGTTGAACGAACTGCAGGCCCGGGGACAGACGGTGGTTCTGGTGACCCACGATCTGGACTTTGCGGAACGGTGCGCCGATCGTTGGGTCTTGCTGGCGGGAGGACGCATCGTGGCCGACGGATCACCCCCGGATGTGATGAGCGACGCGGAAGCCATGCGCCGGGCGAACCTGAAACCCACCCAGTCCTTCCATATCCGTCAGGCATTGGGGAAAGGAGCGGAAATCCGTGTTGGCCCCTGAGAAGAGCAAATTCCCTCTGGATCCCCGCACCTGTCTTCTGCTGACCATGCTCTACGCCGCCCTCGTCGTGGCCTCGAGGAGAAACGCATGGCTGCTCACAGAGTTCGTTTTCCTGGTAGCGGCCATCCTGGGCATGGGCCAGGGGAAGCAATATCTGCGCTGGCTGCGCCTCGTGGCCGTGATGACGGCCAGTTGGTTCGTCATCTCTCTGCTGGCCTTCGATCTGGCGACTGCCGTGACGGCCAGCCTGCGGCTGATGGCCCTCACCTCCGCCTTCTTTTTCTTCTTTCGCACCACGGCCCCCCAGGATCTGAGCAACGCCCTGGTAAAGACCGGCCTGCCCTACGAGATCGCTTTCGTCCTCAGCACGTCCATGCAGTTCGTGCCCCTCATCGGTCACAAGGCGCGGAATATCCTGGACGCGCAGCGTTCACGGGGCATCCCCCTCAAACCCGGCCTCGCCGCGCTGCGGCACTATCCGGCCCTGATGGCTCCACTGTTGATCCAGGCCTTCCAACTGGGAGATGAGTTGGCCGTGGCTATGGAGTCTCGCGGCTTTGGCCGGCAGGGGCGCACCTTCCGGCACGATTACTGTATGAGCGCTGCGGACTGGATGGCGCTGCTGCTGGCCGCAGCACTGGTGGGAGCCCTCATCATCGTGCAAAGGATATAATACGATAATGGACAATATCCGATAAGGAGGTCATTGATGAAAAAAGTGCTCACCATTGCGGGTTCGGACTCGGGTGGCGGGGCGGGCATCCAGGCGGATCTCAAGGCCTTTGCCGCCCGCGGTGTCTATGGGATGACGGCCATCACAGCCATCACCGCCCAGAATACCCTGGGCGTGCAGGGCGTCTTTGAACTGCCGGCTGAATTCGTGGGTCAGCAGATCGACTCGGTCATGGACGACATCGGCGCCGATGTCTGGAAGACGGGCATGCTCTCCAACAGCGAGATCATCCACGTCCTCGTGGATCGCGCACGGCGCTACGATATATCGTGCCTGGTCGTGGATCCCGTCATGGTCGCCAAGGGTGGCGACTCCCTGTTGCAGCCCGAGGCCCAGGACGCCCTCATACAGGAACTGCTGCCCCTGGCCCACGTCATCACCCCCAATCACCACGAGGCCGGCGTCCTGACCGGGCTGGAGATAGAGACCTTGGAGGACATGCAGGAGGCGGCCAGGATCATCCACGGTATGGGCGCCCGCAACGTGGTGGTAAAGGGTGGTCACCTTCCAGAGGGGGCCAACGCCATCGATGTGCTGTACGATGGCGAGGAGATCACTACCTTTGAGATGCCGCGCGTGGATACGCCCAACACCCATGGCACGGGATGCACCTACGCCTCATCCATCGCCGCGGAACTCGCCAAAGGCTATCCCGTCAAAGAGGCAGTACAGACAGCCAAATTATACCTGACGGCCACCATAAAGGCGGCTGTGAATCTCAACATCGGACAAGGGCACGGACCCCTCAACCATTTCCTGAATCAACAGGTCGATTTTCGACGCTGAATCTTTTCGCTAAAGGGTCCCCCATAACGCAAAAAGGTGCCGGGCCTGACAATAGGCCCGGCACCTCCCCGGCTTATCGCAACGCCTACTCTTTCGCTGGCAGTTCGCAATCGCTCAACTTCTCGATCACCTTGACCACCGCCGAATGGTCCAGATCGCCCCACCCGTTGGCCAACATGGAAGTGAAGAGCTCGTGGGCCAGGGCCGATGCCGGCAGGGAAGCCTGATATGCTCTGGCCGCCTCGCGGATGATATTCAGATCCTTATAGTGGAACCTGGCCCGAAAGCCCGGCTCATAGTCGCCCTCGACAATACGGGGACCACGAACATCCATGACCCGCGTCTGGGCATAGCCGCCCCTGAGCACCTTGATGATGATCTCCGGATCTACCCCCGCCTTGGCGCCCAGCACCAGCGCCTCGGCCATGCCGATAAAGTTCATCGCCACCTGAATCTGGTTGCAGGCCTTGACCGTCTGTCCCGCACCGGAGGGACCGCAAAGGGTGGGGCTACCCAGCAACTCGAATATGGGCTTTGCACGCTCGAACGTCTCCTCGTCACCGCCCACCATGATGGATAGGGTGGCCTCCTTGGCTCCCACGTCCCCGCCGCTCACCGGGGCATCGAGCATGGGACACTCCTTTTTAGCCGCCTTCTCCGCCACCTCCACGGCCGTCACGGGAGAGATGGTGGACATATCGATGAGAAGAGTATCCGGTTTGACGCCAGCAAGGACACCGTCCTCGGACAGATACACGGCCTCCACATCGGGAGAATCGGGCACCATCGAGATCACCACATCCGACCGGCTGGCCACGTCCTTGGCAGACGTGCCGGCCACGGCCCCCATCTCCACGCCCTCGGCCAGCGCCTCGTCCACGATATCATAGGCCACGACCTCATACCCGGCCTCTATAAGATGGCCAGCCATGGGCGTTCCCATGATCCCCAGACCGATGAAACCGATTGTCTTTCCTTTACCCATATCCTCGCCCCTTTCTTCTCGTCTCATTTCCTATCTGCTATCGATTATATGTCAGCACCGCGTCCTGTCAAGGTACACGGCCATGATTTCCCCTCATCCCAAAAAAGCCGCGTAACTTGACATTCTATCCCATCCGCGATAGAATGTATCTGCAACATGGAGAGCGCCCATAGCTCAATTGGATAGAGTGCCGGACTTCGAATCCGATGGTTGCAGGTTCAAGTCCTGCTGGGCGCGCTGACACCACAAAGCGACCGACGCAAAAAAAAGTCCGTCGGTCGCTTTGTGGTCTGACCACGATTATCCTGCATCCGCCAGCAGGCGCTCCAGATTGCGACCCAGAATCAACTCCTTGTCCGCATCCGACACAAAGGTGCAATGGGTGCGAAAGGCTTCCAGGGCCTGCTGGTAGGTCATGTTGAATCGCACCACCGGATAATCCGAGCCCCAACATAGACGTTTCGGCCCGAAATTCCTATAGAGAGCACGTACGATGGGATGGGTGTCCGTCTGTGGATAGTCCCAACTCGTCTGGGATACATAGTGGAACCCGGATAGCTTGATATAGATGTTGGGGACCTCAGCGGAACGCAGGATCTCCTGTAACACCTCCTCTTCCCCCACCCTGGCTCCGGCCATATGATGGCACAGAAAAGGCACCGACGGAAATTGTCGTGCTAGTTCTCGCAGGGCCGGCTGCCAGGCAGGAGACAACGCCAGACTGGCGATCAGGTTCAACTCGGCAGCCACCTCAAAAAAAGCCCGCCCTTCCTCCGACGCAAACCATCCTGTATCATCCTTCAAATAGTGGGTAAAACCCTTCAACTGGTACTGGCCCGCAGCCTGCCGCAACCGGTCGGCCGCCCCAGGAAGATGATAGGTGGGCGACCACTTGCAATCCACGTCGGCGAACTGGACCAGGCGCTCCGGATAGCGTGCCACGCATTCGGCCACATACTCGTTATCGTCGGGATTGTGGGTGATGTTCGCACAGACCAATACTGCCTTATCCACGCCGTGGCGGTCCATCTCCCAGAGCAATTGTTCCACGCGCCCCCGGCTATCCACGTCCGGCACCAGGGGCCTGTAGGGCCAGCGAAGCCAGGCGTGGGTGTGTGAATCGATGATCATTCTGTCCTCCTGCTAGATATTTTGTTCTCCAGCGTTCTCAAAGGGAAAACTCTTTTTGCTTCACAGTCCTCAAGGCTGGTGGAGCAAGTGATCTGCCCGACCCGATACTTTTCCACCATATCCTCATGTAATCGACGGATGTTATCCGCATACCGATTCCCCTGCAGTCAAAAGATCGTCGCCAAGAGATTCCCGTCGCCAGGGCACCACGGGTTAGGCGTCCCCCTCCTCCTGCTCCGTCAGTCGCTGCACGACCCGGGCCACGGCGGCGAAATCCTTCTTCCCATATCCCCACGCCCGCGCCGCGGTGTACATCTGATAGGCGGCGCCCACCACATGCAGGGGCACCTTCAGTTCCTTTGCAGCCTCCATTCCCAACCCCACATCCTTGAACATCATGTCCAGCGTAAAGCGTGGCTCAAAGCCCATATCCGCCGGCCCATCGGGGATGACACCCGCATAGGGAACCCCCGTCTCCAGGCAGGCACACGACCCGCTGCTGTGCGTGATCACCTCATACAGATCCTTGGGGTCGGCGCCGGCCTTTACACCCAGGGCAAAGGCCTCTCCCACGGCGGCCATGCTGCTGGCCAGGATCAGATTGTTACACACCTTGACCACTTCGCCCATCCCCACCTCGCCTACGTGGTAGATCCTCTCGCCCAGGACCTCAAAGATGGGACGGCAGATCTCGAGCACCTCATCCTTGCCCCCAATCATGATGGTGAGGCCTCCCGCCTCGGCCCCAGAGGGTCCGCCGCTCACCGGCCCATCAAGCATCCCCACACCCTTCTCATCGGCTTTGGCAGCGATCTCGCGGGTCACCAGGGGATTGATGGTGCTCATATCGATGATGATACCCCCGGGCGCCATGCCCTCTAACACTCCATCTACCCCCAAAATAACCTCCCTCACGTGTGGAGAGGAGGGGAGCATGGTGATCACCACGTCGGAACCCTGTGCCACATCCCGAGGAGAGATGGCAGGCGCCGCCCCCTCCTCGCTCAGTTCCTCCACCGGCTCACGACTGCGGTTGTGAACGCTCAGTGAATATCCCGCCTGAAGGAGCTTGCGCGCCATGGGCTTCCCCATGGTCCCCAGGCCGATGAATCCTATATGCATCTCTTCTGTCATCTTGACCTCCCTTTCCAGAATTCTGGCGAATCTCAAGACCAACTCGTGTATTCCCTCTCCTACGACTCGAACCGCTCTCCCAAGTAGGCTCCTTGCTGGAGCAAGGTCTCCTGCAGTAGATCGACATTCAGTTGCCGCGGCGAAACCGCCTCGCGCACGGAAAGAGCGGCCGCTGTGCCCGCCGCGTGGCCCGTCCCCATGCACGTTCCCATCACCCGATAGGAGGCATGGGCCTCGTGCGTACCAGAGATGCAGCGCCCAGCGACTAACAGGTTATCCACCTCCTCGGGCACCAGACATCGATAGGGGATATCGTATGCTCCATAGTCCTTTATCTGGGTCCCTCTCTCTGGCTCGTTGTATATGGGACCTCCATCGTAACCGTGGATATCCACCCGGTAGCCGCACAGCGTGACCACATCATCAAAGCGCCTGGCCTCCACCACGTCCTCGTAGGTCAGACAGTATTCTCCCCGAATGCGACGCGACTCCCGCACACCGATGTGTGGGAAGGTCATAACCAGGTGACAGTTCTCAAAACCGGGCACGTGCCGCTGCAGAAACTGAACCATGCGCCAGACGAGCCTCTGGCTTTCGAACTCTGCCTTGGAAAGCTCCTGCCCATTGGTGGCGTCCAAAGCCGGAATATGTATCATGTTCCCACAAAACCAGACGCCATCGCCATTCTGATCCGCCGCCCCAAACCCGGTCAACAACTCTGCATACTCGGGTATCTCTTGGTGCATCGCCTCCTTCCACTGCTCGAGCCTGATGCTATATGTCCTGCATTTTCCCTCCCACATCTCCGAACCGACGACCTCCCAGGGCCTCTGTACGATGGCCCCGGCCTCGGCCGCTCGCTGCGCATCCACATTGCTCAGGATGAAAAAGGGCGTCATGGGCTGCATGCTTCCATCATCTGGCCGCCCTTTCTCGAACGGTGCGCCAGCGCGGGCAGCCACATCCCCATCGCCCGTGCAGTCGACGATCCGTTCGGTGGGAATGACCATCCGCCCCGATTTATTCTCCACCACCAACCCGGCGACAGCCCCGTCCTCCATAACCACATCCGAGGCATAGCTATGCAGCAAAAGTTCTCCTCCCGCGTCATACAGCATCTCCAGAGCCGTGAACTTGAGAGCCTCGGGATCGCAGCGGATGGCGCGCGCGTTGTACTTCAGGCTGCCCCTGCCCCGTGGCGGCCCCACGGCTGCGTTTCGCACCTCGGCAGCGGCGTTCATCTCCTCCAGGCGATTCATCAATTGCAGCGGGATGCCCTCCACGATCCGCTCCTCGCGGTTGTTGTGAAAACTCAACAGGGGCAATTCTACAACAGCCAGACCCCCCACGAATCCGCTCTGTTCTACCAATAATGTCTGGGCACCCGTCCGCGCCGCGGCAATGGCCGCGATCATACCAGCGGGCCCGCCCCCTGCCACCACAACTTCGGTGGGCTTTATCGTCTGCAACACCATCAGTTCCCTCCCTTTTCATTACCTTCGCTGGTCCGTCGCTCACTCCCGACCGCCTCTATCATACCCAGTCGCGCCATATTCCTCAACCACGTCCTGACAGGAACCCTCGTCCATTCCCGTTTTACGGGCGATCATCCACGCCAGGCCGAGTGTGAAGCTCCAAGAGACAGATCCTCTCGCATCCCCTCCGAATAGTACAGGACTTCAGGCTCGCTGAATTTCCGTCTCAACTCATTCGACCCATAATAATGTTCAACACACATGGACGTATCGCTGACACCGTGCGCCATAGGATTCTCAGCAGATCGATGACTCCCTTGCACCTGATAGCCGGGATCATCTACGGTAAAGACGTTGACGTACAGGATGCCCCAGGCTTGAGCGCTCGTTTGATCCCCGCAACTACCCTTTGCCTGGCGCCATCCCCCAGGTGACCCAGTACAGTGGCCGCGACCACAATATCATAGGCCCTTCAGGAAAAGTATAATCCTGCAGATCTCCCAAGATGCAATTGATATCCAGCCCTCAGGTTTCATCAAGATGCCTGGACATCCTGCCCACCATCTCCTTGACAGCCCTCGTCTTTTGTTGTGTACTAGAGACAGTAAAAAGGGAGAAAGGAGACAAAATGCCCAGCGCAAAACACCCCAACATCATCTTTATCAGCGCCGAACAGCAGCGTGGCGATACTGTTCATTGCGACGGTGCGGACTGGATGGTCACGCCCCACCAGGACGCACTGGCAGCGGACGGCGTGCTCTTTGGCAACAACTTTTCCTGTGCTGCTACCTGCGTATCCAGCCGCTCTGCGTTCTACCACGCCCTCTATCCCCATACGACGGGTATCTTTGGCTTCGACCGCTCCTCCGGTCGGTTGCACTGGACCAATCGCCTTTCCGAGGCGGGCTATCATTGTACCAGCATTGGCAAGACCCACCTGCCCCAGGGCGGCTTTGACGAACGCATCGCAGCTCAGGGTAACAAGTACCAGACCTTTCAGGGGGAGGGCCGCACCGAGTGGTACTGGGCGGTCAAGGCCGCCGGCTATGAGCCGCCATTCAATCTGCACGAGACGGACCCAGACTACTATGACAAGCTCTCGGCCATCGTCTGGCCCCTGCCCGAGGAATTGCATCCAGATATGTACGTCTGTCGACGGGCTCTGGATTGGCTGGACGACTGGCAAAAGCGTCCCTATGCGGAGAAAACGCCCCTCTATCTGCACATCGGTCTGCTGAGCCCTCACGATCTCTACGATCCACCTCAGCGCTTCCTGGATATGTACGACGACGAGGATATTCCCATGCCCCACGTCACTGAAGAAGAGCGCGCGGGCATCCCCGACGAATTGTGGGAGGAGCAGCGCCGTGACGAGCATCACCACCGTACGACCATCGTGCATGCTAGCCGCGCCACGCCCGAACGCATACGCCGCATGCGCAAACACTACTATGCCCTGGTCACCCTCATCGATGAGGTGCTGGGACGCGTCATCGCCTCCCTGAAAGAGAAGGGCTTGTACGATGATTCTATCATCATCTACACCTCGGATCATGGAGATCACCTCTTCGATCATGGGCTGCATTACAAGGGCGAACTTTACGATACCATCACCCACATGCCCCTTATCATCCACGCCCCGGACGCCCACGCGCCCGGACGTAAAGTGGAGGACCTGGTCTCCCACATGGACGTAGCACAGTACATCCTAGAAAAGGCCGGCGTCCCCAGGGATGATCTGAACGGCATCTCCCTAGCCCCCGTAGTAGAGGGCGAGGCGAGGCACGCCCGCGAGTACGCCTTTGCTGAGGAGGGGGCCACCGGCCTGCGACCTGTACCCGATCTGAACGCCATGATCCGCAGCCAGACGCACAAGCTCGTCTACTTTACAGGCAATAAGACGGGTCAGCTCTACAATCTCGTTGCCGATCCGGGGGAGACGCGAAATCTATGGGACGATCCTGAATATAGACACGTGCGGGACACCCTGACGGCTGAGCTCCTCGACTGGCTCTACAGCGACGTCTATAAGCACCAGGACCTTTTCGTGAACGCGCGCTAGGCAGACGCGTCGCGCGGCTGCGCCACTGGGCTTCCCCAAGAGGGAAGCCCTTTTTCATTGGACATACAGGCGCCCTGAGCATAGAATGGCGCAGACGTGTTAAAGAATCCATCAAGGGAGGACATGACGCCATGGAACGAATCATCGCCTATTGTGGATTAGTATGCAGTGAGTGTGAGGCCTATGTAGCCACCCAAGCCGATGATCAGAAGGCCTTGGAGGAGGTGGCGGCCCAATGGCGAGAGCAGTACAACGCACCCGGTATCAACATTGAGAACGTGATCTGCAATGGTTGTCTCAGCGACGAGAAGAAATGCCACCACTGCGCCGAGTGTGAGATCCGCGCCTGCGCAGTGGAGCGGGGCGTACTCAACTGCGCATATTGTGACGACTATACTTGTGAGATGCTGGCAGAGTTCTTTACCATGGTGCCCGAGGCACAGGATACGCTGGATGGGATGTCGGATGCGATGAATTCATGACACGGTAGATAGGATCCTCAAACGGGAACTCGTTTCTCCAACGTAACTCTTGTGCTGCACGGCTTGCCGCGCAGCACAAATCCAAGCGTACTACAACGGGCTCTGTGCCGGCATTCACACATCGCATGTTGTCACGGCTTTCGTAACCGACCATCGGGACTTCGTCCATGCAAAAGATCTTAAAAACATCATACCGGACGAGTATCGATGATGATCCCTCGCGCCCACTCTGCGGCGCGCTCAATCTCGCCCTCTTTCAGCGGCCCTTCAGCACCCTCCACAGAAAATCCCTCGGGCAAAACTACCTGTTCCCCTCCCTTTTGCACGAGTTTATCGTTGATGGGCTTGGCCGCATAGCCAAAGACCTTAACCAGCAGGGGCAGTATGGGAGCATCTATATCGCTCAACGCGATCCTTGTATCAAAAGCAGCCACCCTGATCCCTTCCACCCCGTTCCGGGGTATGCATCCTAGAAACTTTTTGATCCCCGGCGTCGGACTGAAAGCCCGCGTGGGGGAACCGACGATCAGGATATCCACACCCGCCAGTCGCTCTGGCGTCACCTCGCTTACCTGGCGCACCTCCACTTCCTCCAGTGGCGCGAGTGTGTCGCTCACCGCGTGGGCGATCTGCTCCGTGTTGCCGAAAAAGGACTCGTAAACGATCAATGCTTTCATCGGAATAGACCTCCAACGCTAATAGATGACTGCCAGGGTAGGTACTTCTCATGGCAATCTTCGACCTCTTCCGGCCTCAAAGAGACGATACCACTCCTCCCGACTTAGTTTCAGTTCTGCCCCCTCGCACGCGCCCGTAATCCGTGCCGGATTGGTGGTACCGATAAGGGGCTGAATGCCCGCCGGATGGCGGAGGAGCCAGGCCACCATGATAGCCTCCCCTGAAACGCCATACTTGGCGGCCATCTCGGCCACCACCTCGGCTGCCCTCTCCAGACGGAGATCGGGTTCTTCCAGTGGTTTGCCGGTGATGGCTCCTGCAGCAAGGGGGCTCCAGGCCTGGATGGTGATATTGTGGAGTCGGCAGAACTCCAGGGTCCCCTCGTTACGCCGGGGTGCCGGATAGTCGCTCCTGTTCATCACAATGCCCTCATCGATGAGGTGCGTATGCACCACGCTCAGTTGTAACTGATTCGCCACCAGGGGCTGATCCACCCATTCCTGCAAAAGCCGCATCTGCGCCGCCGTCTGATTGCTGACGCCAAAGTGAAGCACCTTGCCCTGTTCATGCAGCCGATCAAAAGCCCGCGCGACCTCCTCCGGCTCCACCAGAGCGTCGGGGCGATGTAGCAAGAGCACGTCCAGATAATCCGTCTTGAGACGAGTCAGACTGCCCTCCACGGCGGCCATGATGTGCTCATAACCAAAGTCGTATCGCTGGGGTGCCTCCTCATAGGGCTCCCCCGCGAAACGGATGCCGCACTTGGACTGCACGATGACTTTGCTGCGAAGTGCTGGCACCTCATCCCAGATGGCAGAAAAAGTCTCCTCCCGCTGCCCACGACCATAGATGTCGGCATGATCGAAAAAACTGATCCCCGCGTCCAGCGCAGCGCGAATCGTCTCTATGGCTTCCCTGCGATCAGCGCTCAGCCGCATGCAGCCCAAACCGACACGCGATACCCTCAAAGGTGAATTGCCAAGATTCATTGTCTCCATCTCTTACCTCCGTACGGCTACAAAGATTTCATACCCCATCAACGGGAACACACGACATATACCGCTCCCCGCATACCCAATACGCGACAAGTGTAACACACCATCCAGGCATTCGCAACACATCCCGGGGCTCAGGCCCCTGAACGCCCCTTTCAGTGTTGCCTGGAGAGACCCAAGGCCCAAAACAACACGACACCCCGCCTTTGACGCGAATCGATGCTCCTGCTATGATGAGGCGGTGTACGGAAGCAATCGAGGGAGGAATAAGGTCATGCCCAAAGTCGACTCTGAACTTCGCAAATCCTGGCGCAAAAACCCCGGTACCCAGTTTGATCTGATCATCCATACCGATGGCAATCTGGGGGAACGGCGCGAAACGCTGGAGGATCTCGGCGTGGAGATCAGGCGCCGTTTCCGCTTGACGGGTGGCGTCAGCGTGCGCTGTACCGGACGCACGGCCCAAAAGCTGGCCCGTCGATCATGGATCACGCGTATCGAGGCTGATCGACCGGTCAGCGCCCTGGGGAGGTAAACATCGTGACAGACAAGAAAATAACGCGCGGTCTTTTACGTGCCCTGGCCGAGACGAAAGAGGAGACTCCCTTGCCCGTTATCGTACAGTACAGGGCCAGACGACATATCATGCATCATCCCGGTCCCAGACCGGGCGTTCAGGAAGGCTACCGCTATCGATTGAAACCTTTTGTCCAGATGTATGCCACGCCCGAGGCCATACGGGATATGGAGACAAATCCTGACACGGTCAAGATATACCAGGATCTGCCCGTCCATGCCTATCTGGATACATCGGTACCCCACGTTCAGATCCCTCGTATGTGGGATGCGGGCTTTACAGGGGAGGGAGTACGCATCGCGGTCATAGACACGGGTATCGACATGGAACATCCAGACTTTGACCAACGCATCATCGAGATCACGGACTTTACGGGACAGGGCGCAGCCGACGAACATGGCCACGGCACCCATTGCGCCGGCATAGCCGCCGGTTCAGGCACCGCCAGCAAGGGCCTGTATAGAGGAGCGGCACCAGAAGCGAATATTTACTCTGCCAAAGTACTAGGATTCGATGGCGGGGGCATGATGAGCGATGTGATGGCCGGCGTCGAGTGGGCGGTCCAACAGGGAGTGCAGATCATCAGCCTCTCTCTGGGAAGCGAAGGGCCATGCGACGGAACGGACGCACTTTGTGAGATGTGTAACGCGGCTGTCCGCGAGGGAGTGATCGTCTGTGTGGCCGCCGGAAATGAAGGCCCCGACGACTATACCGTGGGATCGCCCGGGTGTGCCACAGATGTCATCACGGTGGGCGCCAGCAACGATGCCGATCAGGTGACACAGTTCTCCTCCAGAGGCCCCACAGCCGACGGCCGTATAAAACCCGACATCGTCTTGCCGGGCGACGATATCATCTCTGCACGGCTCAAGGGTAGCAGCATGGGAAACCCCATCGATCAATATTATACTGCCGCGTCGGGCACCAGTATGTCGGCCCCCCTTGCTGCCGGCATCTGCGCCACGTTATTACAGGCGGAACCGAACCTGACACCACAGGAAATCAAAGAACGTCTGATGAGTACAGCGCTTGATGTGGGAGATACGGTCTATGCCCAGGGAAGCGGCCGCGCCGACGTCTGGCACGCCTATCAAAAAGAGGTGTCACCTGCCCCCGAGCCCGAGCCGCTACCACCCGCACCGGCCCCTTCTCCCGGCCAGGGCTGCCTTGTCGCTCTGCTCCATGCCCTGTTCCTGGGCCGCCGGCGAGAATAATCTATGGATCACATCGCTCGTTTTATAGGGCAAGCCACAGAGAGAACCGAATGAGGAACAGCCAGAAGCGCGCCATCGCGTATTACGCGCACACCATGCCTGGTCTGGAAAAGGTCGCTGGCAACGAGATCTGGGAAAGGTTGCAGGGGGCCTCCGTCCAAGGCTTTAGGAGGGTGCGAGATAAGAATGGCCTGGTGCTTTTCGACTATACTGGTGATCCGCGGAACCTGTTGGGACTGCGCACCACAGAGGACGTGTTCATCATCCTCGCCCACGCGGCCGAGGTTCCCAGGGGGCATCGAGGTCTATCCACCATATACGAGACAATACGCCGCGCACCCACCCTGCGCAAGGCTCTTTCCTTGCATAAACAGGCAACGGATGCCAAACCCAAGAGTCATTTTTCCTTTCGCGTGATCTCCCGTATGGCCAGCAACCAGCCCTACAAGCGCATCGATCTACAACGTCGCGTGGAAAAGGCCTTACAAAGGCGACGGCGCATTCCATGGCAAAGAGTGGATAGCGGAGAGGACATCGAGATCTGGGTCAATCTCATCGGATCGGAATTTATCTGTGGCCTGCGCCTGTCGGACGCCACCATGCGTCATAGTACGTACAAGACAGCCCACATCCCCGCTTCCCTGCGTCCCTCGGTGGCCGCGGCCATGGTGCGGCTCTCTCAACCCCAAAAAAGTGATGTCTTTCTCGATCCCATGTGCGGGGCGGGGACGATCCTCATCGAGCGGGGGCTGGCAGAATATCATGGCCTTCTTTTAGGAGGCGATACCGATGATGAGGCGTTACGGGCAGCGGCGGAGAACATAGGGCCCAGACACAAACCCCGCCAACTATTTCGATGGGACGCCTGCCGTCTAGCATTGCGCTCTCATAGTGTAGATAGAATCGTATGCAACCCACCCTTTGGAGGAAAAAGCAAGAGCCTGCGGAGCCTACCTCTCCTCTACAACGACTTTTTTAGAGAGGTTGAACGTGTACTAAAACCGGGCGGTCTGGCCGTGATTCTGACAAGCAAGGCCGGCCTCGTCCAGCATATGGTGAAAGAGATTGCCACGCTGCAGATCATCCAGGATCAATCCCTGCAGATACTGGGAAGAAAGGCCATCATATTCGTAATCTGGCAATCCCCATAACAGCCGCCGACAACGGTTTTTCCAATTGATCACAAGCGACAAGGAGTGACGATCATGTTCGAACGCCCCTTATATACCTGTTACCGCGCATCCTCACCGCTCTCTGTCGACGGGCGCCTGGAAGAGACATCATGGAAAAGGACACCCCCCATCCATCTCGTATTGGCGGACACGGGCGAGACGCCGCGCCAGGATACTGAGGTGCGCCTCCTATGGAACGACGATTATCTGTACGCTGCCTTTGTCTGCCAGGATACCGATATCTGGGGTACCACAACAGAACGGGATCAGGACATCTACAACCAAGAGGTGGTGGAGATTTTCGTGGACGCCGATTGCGATGGTCGCGCCTATGTGGAAATCGAGGTCAATCCCCTCAATGCCGTGCTCGACCTCTTTATGCTCATTCGCGGCGAGCGGCGCAAGGGATTATGGGACTGGGACAGCGAGGGGCTGCGCACGACGGTGAGTGTGGATGGCAACCCGCGGCAACGCTCCTCGGACGATCGTTCATGGATAGTGGAGATGGCCATCCCCATGACCGACTTTTTGACGGCTCCCAACCTCCCACCCCGACCCGGCGACGAATGGTACATCAACCTCTATCGCATCGACCGCGCCCATGAGGGGGACGAGTACAGCGCCTGGTCGCCCCCGGGCCGCATCGACTACCACACTCCCGAGTGCTTTGGTCGGCTCAAATTCTCCGCAAAAAAAGTGTGACTGTAGACGCCAAAAGGGGTCACAAAAGATGAAACCAGGTCACATAAAAGGTGCCGATCATCACCTTGGCCGTGGCAAAGTCATGGAGCGTGAACTCGTCGTCCTTCGCTCATGGTAATCTAGAAGCAGCCAGGGAACGGGCTCACTGTCCGTCCAGGGCATCGATTCAGTATCCACTGCTCTCACATCGAACACCTGGATACCCTGAAGGGCATGCTCGGCGCCACAAGAGTGTTCAAGGTGCCAAGATGGCATAATGAACATCCTCTCCACCCAAATCCACACCATGGTACGCGCCTCACGTTTCAACCAAAGCCTCCAAACATCCATCGTACGCTGGCGCCATGTGCATCCAATCATAGGATGTTACCATCTGGCGCAGACTGTGCTCACGATGGTGGTCGATCCTTTCTATGGCCCGTTTCAACAGAGATATGAACTCTCTCTCATCCTCATAAAGGCAGACGTCTTGATACCCCTCAGGGACGAACTGGGGATAGTTCAACCGATGGGGCAGGATGGGAAGACAATCGCAATACATGGCCTCCGCTATCGAGGCCCCAAAGAACTCTTGGATGGCCGTGCTGGCTACAATGTCCGCTCGCCAGAGCCAGCGGCCATACTCGGCAAAACTCTCCACGTAACCAAACTGCACGATGTGAGAGCGCAACCGGCGCCGCGCCCTGGCAAATGCAGGCAGCAACTGGCCAAAATTCTCTCCCAGGATGGCCAATCTGAAATCCACTCCCGCCTCGTCCAGAGCATATACGGCCTCCAAGAAGGCCTTGGGATTCTTGTCATACTCCCAGCGATGGTTCCAGAGGATGATGGCCGATCCCTTGGTGGATTCCGATGG
Organism: Anaerolineales bacterium; assembly: GCA_046538105.1. GTDB lineage: Bacteria > Chloroflexota > Anaerolineae > UBA1429 > UBA1429 > JAWLEV01. The sequence continues at coordinate 23,396 of JBKHJO010000010.1, forward strand.
GCGATATGCATCCAGAGCCCGCAGATCCACGCCCAGGGACAGAACTTGGCTCTTTGTCATGAGGGCATCCACCGTACCCAGCTCATTGTAGTCGGGAAAATGCTTGAGCATGCGCGGGAGTTCCTCGAACCACGAATCGAGGTGAAACTGTGAGTTGAAAAAGATACGATCTGCACAGAGCATGGACACATAGTTGATGAACCCATAATGCAGATCTCTCGATGCACCGGGCCGTATGGGGTAGCTCAACTGATTCTCGTGCATGTACATGGCCGTGGGCAGATCATGGGTCAGCTCACGGCTTAGAGCCAAAAACGCAGATAGATCGAGCATGTCGGTGGCCAGAAGCAGATCGGGGGCACCATCCCACTCGCGATACGCACGTGCCAACGTCACTGCGCCGCCCTGCATGCGCCATTTCCAGAAACGCCCCTTCAGTGTCAATGGATATATATTATGGCGGCTACTTTCCTTATACCCCTGTAGCCAGGCGTGGTGTGAACCCGTATCGTACGGCTCGAGCAGGCAAATCCTCACACGGCCCCCTCTTTATGCATCGCCTCGATCTCATCCTGCGTATATCCCAACTCCTCCAATACCTCATCGGTGTGCTGTCCCAAAAGAGGCGGCGGTAATCGATAAGTGGCAGAGGTCTGCGAGAGATGAATGGGACAGGCCAGACTTTGAATGGTCCCCGCTGCGGGATGCTCCTGCTCTATGACAAATCCCCTGGCCTGCATATGCTCATCCTGGAACATGTCCGGCACATCATAGATGGGACCAGAGGGAATGTTGGCCTCCTCCAGCGCACGACACACCTCATCGACGGTCTTGTCGGCAATCTGGTTCTCTATATGCTCGGTTACTTCCTCGCGGTGCTCTACCCGATCGCGATTCCGGCGATAGTGTGGATTCTCCAGCATCTCCTCAAGATCCAGGACAGAGCATAATCTCTGCCAGATGGCCTCCGTGCCACAGGCGATGATCAGATGCCCGTCCTTTGCCTTGAATGCGCCATAGGGGGCGATGGATGGGTGATCGTTGCCGATCCTTTTCAGCGTCTCGCCATTCATAAAGTGGGCCGCCGAGTGAATGACACTCCACCACGCCTGCGATTCGACCAATGATAGGTCGATATACTGGCCACGGCCCGTCCGTTCCTTCACCAGGAGGGTGGCGAGGATGGAACTGAGACCATACATGGCCGTGGCCAGATCAGCGATGGACGCGGGATAGCGCAGAGGGGGATCATCACCGAGGCCAGTGAGGGGCATCATGCCCCCCATACCCTGGGCTATGATATCGTAACCCGCACGCCCCTCATAGGGACCAGACATGCCAAAACCCGTGATGGAACAGTAGACCACCCCCGGATTGCACTTCGAAAGGCTCTCATAATCTATGCCCATGCGGACCCGATATTCTCGGCGGCGTTCATTGGTCAAGACCACATCCGCCTTGTTCACTAACCGCCTCAGCACCTCTCCTCCCTCTTCCGTCTTGAAATCGCAGGTGACACTGCGCTTGTTGCGGTTGACGGCCATGAAGTAGGAACTCTCGCCATTGGAAAAAGGAGGCCCCCAGCCCCTGCTCTGATCCCCCGTCCGTGGTCGCTCCAGCTTGACCACGTCAGCACCCAGATCTCCCAGAAGCATGCCCAGGTACGGGCCTGCCAATGCCTGAGTCAGATCGGCGACGAGAACGTCCTGTAGGACGGTATTTCTATCTTCTTCCACTCTCTCCCTCCTCTATTCTGTCCCCTGACTACTGGTACGAAATGCCGGGGGAATGGGTAAGACAATCTGCTGTTCTATGTCCCCTCCACGTCGTCAGCGCGCTCTGGGTCATGCTGATGGATGTCTCGCACAGGCTTTTGGGCAGGCAGTTCTGGTAACCGCTCCTGTGCCCGGCGCCCTCCCTTTACCATCTCCCCGTACACACGATCCAGCCCAAGGGCCTCCAAACGCTCCCTCGTTGGCCATCCCGTTTCCACGTCCCAGCCACAAAGCCGATAGTACTCATCCATTACCGCCATAAATCGCTGGGTATCCAGCGATTTGCGTTCCCCGACTTTTGGATTGACCCAATTTTCATCATAGGCAAAACTGGGCAGAACACGTTCGTCCATCTCGCGGCTTCTGCCCCAATGGCGGATCACGTTGGCGCGCTCCAGATTGAGCACCCGCTCCGCCGCACGCTCAAACTCTGCCGCATCCCACTCCACGCCCGTTCCCGCACGGAACAGATGCGAGTCCACATCCGGACCATCGATATTCCCAATCCTGCAGAAACGGTCCTCAGAATTATGGCTATAGATCAGAGGGAAAACTTGATCGTCGGTAGGAAGACAATCTTTCATCACCGAGCGTACCGCATGATATGCAGCGGGAATGGCCTTGCCCTCATACTCACTCGTGGGATCCAGGGTATCGGCCCGCCCATAGACCCGCTCCCCGATCCCTCGCATATGATCCCAGGTGATAGGAGCATCCTCATTGTAGTAAATCTGAGTAAAGGGGCCCCAGTACATGACGTTCTGCACATACCCGTGGGTGCTACTGGCCGGATCGCGCGTATCCATGGCCCAGTGCAGAGCGCCCACGAGCCAAAAAGGATACACAATGTGATTGGCAAAGCATGCATGTCCATCCCAATGGCCGGCATAGCCCCACCCCGTATAGTAACGTCGCACAAACTCTTCACCCAATCCGAGCATCGAGGCCGCCCGCACACCTCCCTCTGCCAACGCATCGCCCATGCCCCTGCGGTAGGCGATATCCTCCAAAAACTGGGCCCAGAACTCTACCGAGTTCCAATCCAGCGGCCGCCCGTTGAACTCCTGCAACAATCCCTCGCGTTCGCAGATACGCAGCCAGGGAACGATGCCTACAAGGATTTCCCAATGATTGAGACCCAATCGATTGGCATACATATTCAGTTCGAATCCACCACGAAACCCCACATCCCAGTCATACACATAGTGACGATTCGATCCGCCAAAGAGCCCACTCACGCAGAGCATATCGCCAGACACCTTGCCCTCGGAAAGTTCCGAATCCATCCCCGAGATATGCAGCCGGCAGGGGGTAGGGCAGGAGGCTGTACAGGCAGAGAGCCGAGCCCTTCCCCCTTCCGCCTCAAGTTCCTTGTTCAGCGCGTCGATGCGTCCTCGCCTGCCACGCACATCGCGCATCTCGTCGCCAACGGCTCTGAAAAGATGACCCAGTCTTTCGCGATCGGCCACGGGAACTTGGCCTGTCCCCAACACAGAGATGGCCTTGAGTTTTTTGCTGCCCATGACGGCTCCAAATCCCCCCTGGCCCGCCACAGAGGTGGTATCCGTGTGTACCGTGGAGACTCGAGAGAGATTTTCCCCCGCCGGTCCCATGGTCAGCACTCTCACACGCCTGCCATGCCCGGCCTGTATGGCCTCCTGCACCGCGATGGCGTCCAATCCCCAGAGATCATCCGCCGCCAGGATAGAGACCTCGTCGTCGCGGATGAGGAGATGCACCGGCTCCTCGCTGGCGCCCGTAACCACTACTCCATCGTATCCCGCCCGCTTGAGATCGTGTCCCCAACGCGCGCCGACGCTGGCGCGCGTGAACCATTCATAGGGATAAGCCTGAGGGGCAAAGGCACACACGCTTGTGCGCCCCGAATAGGGGGAACGGGTACCCGTCAACGTCCCGGGCATAACCATAAAAGGGTTCTCTGGAGCCAGAGAGCCCACGGGCTCGGGATACTCATCCCACAGAATTTTGGCCGCTAATCCCCGTCCTCCAAGATAGTCGGGAACGTAAGGTGCTGTCCGCTGCGCCCATATCCGACCTTCTGACAGGTCAACGCGCAAGATGCGGTTACACCAACCGCATAAAGGCTCAAATCGCTCAAGATGTATCGTCTTGTCCTGTGTCATCTATCGTCCTCCATAAAAAACATGATAATAGTCAACGTCCAATACTACCTGTCGTTTTCTAGTTTCTCTTGTCCGTGCTCATGAGCATGCAAAGAATGTGAATGCCTGTCATGGGCGCTGGTGTCATGCTCATGAACGTGATCGTGGCCAATCTCATCATCCCCATGTACATGTCCGTGCGTGTGCTCGTGAGAATCCCCGTGGACGTGATGATGTTCATGATTGAGGGGAATCTCGCTTTCCTCTATCGTCTCACCGATCCATATCCGCACCACGTTAGCCCAGGGAAATTCTTTGGTCCCAAATCCATATCCAACATCCTGCACGCGCATCGGAGGTTGGGAAAAGGTGGCCAGCGTCGTGAGAAGAGCCGCTCCCGTCGGTGTCACCATCTCCCCCTCTCCCTCCGAAGAGACCACAGGCGCATCGGCGGACGCAAGCAATGCCAGTGTTGCAGGGGCTGGCACGGGCACCAACCCATGTTCTATCCGGACTGTTCCTTTACCGACACGCAGCGCCGACGCATACAGTTTCTCGATTCCGAGACGATGTACAGCGCAGCAGAAACCCACGATATCCACCAACGTATCCACGGCCCCTACCTCATGAAAGTGTACCTCGTCCACTGACATACCGTGTATCTTTGCCTCCGCCCCGGCCAAATTTCGGAACACCTGCAGGCTCTGCTCGATCACCTCCGCGGGAAGATCGCTCTCGCCAATGATCTCTTGCACCGCCTGCAAGTTCCTCGCCGGCCGTTCGTTCCCTTCAACGTGAACGTCGAATTTTATTCCCCGAATCCCATGACGCAACTGGCGCGTCATCTCCAGTTCGTAACCGGACAGATTCAATCGCTCCAGATCCGCCTTCAACTGCTCGAAATTCAATCCAGCATCCAACAGGCTGCCCAGCAACATATCGCCACTGGCGCCCGAAAAACAGTCGAAATATGCGATTCTGTCTGACATCTGTAAACACCTTTCTCGACCCTTCAGATCAATATTTTGTCTTCTGTATCTGTATCGATTATAGTGACGGTGATCAGAAGCAGCAACTCCTCGCGGTAACCGTATCGTTTGACATGAATCCATCGGCTGCCAAACATGTGTCCGAAGCGCCACCCCGGCAATTCCCGTCACCCTCGCTTGTAAGACGTCCCTTTTTATGACATAATGTCCACAATGAAAGAGACCGGACACTGAGACAGAGGAGGATCTACATGAATAGACTGGCCATCATCAGCTCCTTTTTGGGCGCCTGTAAGAATCGCTACATGACTTATCAGGGGGATCGCGGTCTGGAAGAGAAATTCGAGATGGCTTCTCAGATAGAGGGGGTCGAGGGGCTGGAACTGGCCTATCCGCGAGACTTTGCTGACATCCAGCAACTCAAGATCTTTTTAAACGAGTACGGTTTTGCCGTTCCTGCCATCAATTTTCGGTCACGGCGTACAGGCAAATGGTGGCGCGGCTCCTTCAGCGCAGAGTCCACTGTGGAGCGAGAGGAGGTCATGGACGACCTCAAGCGTGCCATGGATCTAGCGGCTGAACTGGGCTGCTATCGCATCACCACCTGCCCCTTGAACGATGGTACGGACTATCCCTTTGAGATGGACTATGCGCGAGCCTATGATTATACAGCCCAATCCTTTTCCGAGATCTGCGCCCACAATCCCGCCGTCAAGATCTGCATAGAGTACAAGCGGAGTGATCCCCGTGCGCGCTGTCTTTTTGGAACGGCGGGCGAGACAGCGGCCTTTTGCCAGATAGTAGATGCCCATAACCTTGGCGTCACCCTTGATATCGGTCACGCCCTGTACGGTGGGGAGCGGCCCGCCCAATCGACCGCTCTGCTGGCTCGCGCCGGCCGCCTGTTTTACGTCCACTTGAACGACAACGACGGGCGCTGGGACTGGGACATGATACCGGGGGCGTACCATCTGTGGGAGTTCGTCGAGTTCTTTTACACGCTGCGCAAGGTGGGATATGACGACGACTGGTACAGCTTTGACGTCTTTCCCAAAGAGATCGACACCGTGGCCAATTTCAACGCCGTGACACAGATGACGCGAAAATTGGAGGGGATCACGGAGCGCATCGACGAGGATAAGATGGAAGAGATGATGAAAGCGCGCGACCCATCCCGTATCGTGCCCTACCTGTACTCCCTGATCTAGCCCGCGATCCGTGACCCAACCACGACCGATTAGAAGAGAAGATGAGGTGAAAAAACATGAGACGTTGGAAACTCTCCGCAAACGCCGCCTTCTTTGGCACCCAGAGCGACGGCTATACCCAATACCAGCCCAACCGCACACTGCAGGAGAAATTCGAACTTATCTCCCAGATCGACGGACTCGATGGTATCGAGCTCAAGTATCCTTTCGATCTGGAGGACGTCGATCTAGCAGAGAATCTTCTTAAACGTCACGACCTGGAACTCTCTGCCGTCAATGTGGATATCAAGGACGCCACCCACTTTCGCTACGGTGCTCTCTCAGCCCGCTCGACGCAGGCGCGCGAGAAAGCTATAGAACGCCTATCCGCGGGGATGGATATCGCTGCAAAACTGGGTGCCAAACTGGTCACCACGTGTCCCCTGGCCGACGCATACGAATATGCCTTCGAGATCGACCACAGAGCCGCCTGGCAACGCTTCATCGAAACGGTAAAAGAGGTGGGCACCCATCGCGATGACGTACGGTTCGCGCTAGAATACCAGCCCCATGACATGGAGGCCAAGCCCCTGCTCAACAGTGTGGGCAAGATACTCTTTGTATGCTCCGAAGTGGACGAGCCCAACATGGGAGCAAATCTGGATATCGGGCATTCTTTCGCTGCACAAGAGTCGCCCGCCGAGGCGGCGGCGCTGCTGGCCCGGAAAGACAGACTGTTTTACATCCACACCAACGACAACCCGGGAGATGGCGGCGATTGGGACATGGTCTCGGGCAGCGTGCATCTCTGGGAGTGGCTGGAACTCCTGTATACCCTGGACCGCCTCGGCTATGAGGGATGGCTGGGGGCCGACATCGCGGCCCATCAACTGGATCCCGTGCCCGCGTTCCAGGCCAACACAACCATGCTCACCCGCATGATGGCTTTCCTGGAGCAAACGGATCTGGACAGTATAGAGAATACGATCGACCTGGACGATAGCCAACTAAAAGTGCTCGACTACTTGAGCAGCAGACTATTGGAAGATTGACGAATATGAATGGCACAGGGAATGAACGTTTTCCCTGTGCCAGCCACCCAGTCTACCCTTGCTGAATCCACACCAGCATCTCGCCAGGGCTTCGACTGGCCCAGGCATAGTAAGGGATGGCCCTGATAGGCGCCGTCTCCAGTGCAGACGACGCTGGCTGATACAAGGTCCCGTCCCATTCCTTGGAATCTCGCCTTTTGGCCTCACCCTCGATGGCCACCACTACGCCACCCTCGAGATCCTCCTCAAAGATCGCCTGCAGTTCAACATCGACGGGCAGGACGATATCGCGCAGGTTAGGACCGTTATCCACCTCCTCCAGACAGTACACGAGAGGCCCCCTCTGGATGGCCACGCGCCCACAATTCTCAACGACCGCTGGATGCGCTTCCACACGCTCCACGGGCATGGGCAGGTCGAGTACTATCTGGTCGCCCGGTTTCCACAGGCGTTCGATCATCACATAGCCCCGCTCTAGCCTGGACGTAAAATCCACGGGCTCGTCGTTAACCCGCAGCGTCGCTCCGTGGCTCCACCCCGGTATGCGCAGGGCCAGAAGGAAACGCATCTTCTCCTCAGATTGCACCGTGATCGCCACCTCACCCTCCCACGGATAGCGCGTCTTCTGAGAGAGGACAACCTCCTGTCCGTCGACGTCAAAGGTTCCGCTCCCTCCGACATACAGATGCACGAATATTCCCGCCTCACTTTCCGAGTAGATATATCGTCCCAGAGAGGCGATGAGGCGCGCCAGATTGGGAGGGCAGCAGGCACAGTCAAACCAATCCTGTCGTGTATAAGAGACAGCATCCCTGCCAAAGAGATCAGGACGCGCCTCGTACAACGCGGGAACCGCTTCCAGCGGATTAGCGTAAAAGAACCTATCGCCTTCAAGGGACACACCGCTCAGGACGCCATTATAGAGTGCCCGTTCCATGACATCCGCGTATCTCCCATCGCTGTCGAACTGTAGCATCCGGTGGGCCCAGAACACCATGCCGATGGCCGCACAGGTCTCGGCATAGGCCAGATCATTGGGCAGATCGTAATCTACGGTAAAGCGTTCCCCATGCGAGGACGAACCGACGCCACCGGTGACATACATGCGGCGTTGCGTCACATTCTCCCATAGGCATTCACAGGCAGCCAGCAGGCTCTCATCATCGGTTTCGGCGGCCACATCAGCCATGCCGCTGAAAAGATACATGGCCCTGACCGCGTGTCCCTCCGCCGAGGTCTGCTCCCGAACGGGCAGATGGGCCTGTGCATAATCATAGGTCTCGAATCGATAGTCCCCTGGACCTTCCCCCCGCCTTTTTGCCTCTATATCAAAGTAATAAGGGCGTCGCCCTCGTTCGTCAATAAAGAACGTGGCCAGATCGAGATATCGTTCTTCGCCCGTGGTGCGATACAGTTTTACCAGGGCCAGTTCGATCTCCTCGTGACCGGGATAGCCGCGCTTCTGTCCCTCATCGGCGCCGAACACAGAATCGATATAGTCGGCATAGCGACACAGCACGTCCAGTAACTGGCGATCTCCTGTACCCTCATAGTAGGCTACGGCAGCCTCCATCAGATGACCAGCGCAATAGAGTTCGTGCATATCCCGAAGATTCGTCCAGCGATTCTCCGGTTCCACGACGGTAAAATGGATATTGAGGTATCCATCGTCCTGTTGTGCCTCAGCGATCAAATCTATGACCTTATCAGCGCGCGCTTTCAGTTCAGGGTCCGGATGCGTCGCCAGTACGTATCCCACAGCCTCTATCCACTTGGCCACGTCTGAATCCCAAAAGTGATGCGGTGGGTTGGGCATCCCCGGCTCCCAATGCAGCCTCCAGGCATCGATGCGTCCCGTCTCCTGACAATGCCGATATTCGGCCGGTAGCGTAACCTCCCGATTGATCGCCTGGCGACGCTCCCAAAACGAATCGTCTATCTGCACCCTATCCAGCGACAGGGGAACAAGATCTTGCACAGACATATGGCTTCCTCCTTAAGCGATATACCATGGACCAATCATCGTGACAACGGCGAATTCGCGAGCAACGCTAGCATAACAGCAACGACTGTGACAAGCAAGCCAAACAACATTGCCAGGATCCCACGCCTCCTACATAATAGGGTCAAACAACAAGTTTATGGGAAGGAAAGAACATGATCGACGTGCTCGTTGCCGGCCACCTTTGCGTGGATATCATCCCGGACATACCATCCGCCTCGGCCCAATCGAACAGTTTTCTTGCTCCGGGGCGTCTCACGGAGGTCGGCCCTGCCGTGATCTCCACCGGCGGCGCCGTCTCCAATACCGGCCTGGCCCTGCACAGGCTGGGCCTCGACGTGCGCCTCCTGGGACGTATCGGCGACGACCACGTGGGACAGTTGCCCTATCATATCCTGGAAGCGCGGGACGAAAAGTTGGTTCAGGATCTGGTTATCGCACAGGGCGAGGGCGGTTCCTACACCCTGGTCATCAATCCGCCCGGCGTCGATCGCACCTTCCTGCACTACCCGGGTCCAAACGATACCTTCCGCCCCGATGACATTCCAGTGCGGCTTCTGAACCAAACGAGACTATTCCATTTCGGCTATCCGCCAGCCATGCGCCGCATGTACGAAAACGAAGGATACGCCCTGACCACCATCTTTCGACGCGCCAGGGAGCACGGGGCGACCACCTCCCTGGATATGGCCATGCCCGATCCCACCCGTCCCAGCGGCAGGGCGGACTGGCGATCTATACTCCATCGCACACTGCCCCACGTGGACATCTTTACCCCCAGCGTCGAGGAACTGCTCTACATGTTACATAGAGAAATGTACGATGAACTGGTCGGCTCCATCGGCCAGGAAGGACTGCTCGATGCCCTCAAGCCAGACCGCATCGCTTCCCTGGCACAAGAGGCCCTCTCCCTGGGCGCAAAAATAGTCGCCCTGAAACTGGGGCACAGGGGGCTTTACATGCGAAGCGGCAAGGGGGTGAAGGATCTAGGCCGTGGTAGCCCAGCATCTCCAGAGGAATGGCAGGAATCAGAATTGTGGGCCCCGTGCTTCAGGGTAAAAGTTGCGGGCACCGTGGGAGCCGGCGACACCACCATCGCCGGATTTCTCAGCGGATTGCTGCGCGGACAGACGCCCGAGGAAGCCACCACCTCCGCGGTCGCCGTTGGCGCGTGCAATGTGGAGACGGCCGACTCCACCAGCGGCGTGCGCTCATGGGATGCCACACAGGCCCGCATCCAGGCCGGATGGCCCAGGCTGGAGGCTCACGTCGATGCGCAGGGTTGGAGGTGGGACAAGGAGACAGGAATATGGTATGGACCACATGACTGCTGAATTCACATACCTTTCCTTACGTCTCGGGACCCACGGAGGGAATATACTCAGCGGGGGACACGCCATCTAGCACATATTTCATCAATGTGGGAAAGTGACCCTCATCCGGCACAAAGTAGAATACACCATCGAAAAAGGCGAATCCCCTGCCGGTTATCCACTCCTGATCTGGCGTGCGTGTATAACAACGATGGCGAACGAGTAGACTAAAGGAGAAGGGATCGATGACGTCTATGACACCGCTGCGATCATCCGCGCCCGCACAGACGAGGCTTCCCTGCATGAATTCTATGTCGCCGTATTCTCCCCGATTATAGTTCTCTCCCCTGCGCACCTCCTCGCCCTCCGGTGTCCAGGCGTAAAAGACGCTTGAGTCGAAACCGATACCATAGATCAGACCGTCTGTCCCCTGAGCCACGGCCCGTATCCTGTCGTCAATTTCGATCTTGTGTCGAATTTCCAGATGGCGAGTGTCCAAAAAGAGAAGCGAACTGCTGGAATCGACCTCATCACCGACTAGGGGCACCAACAAAGTATCGCCGCGCAGACAAAGCCCCCCCGATTGATAGCGCCCCTCCTCCTTCAATGTGCGCACCTGGGCAACGGTGTGGTTATCGCGGTTGATCTTATATACAGAAGCCGTATGCAGGTCGGAATCGAACGAGGAAACGTAAAAGAATCCCTCGTTGACCGCAAGCCCTCGAACCCGGGGCGCATCGACCATGAGGCTGCTCACCGGTAGTCGGGACAAGCCCTCTATCCCTCTCGAACTCGACGCGTCAGTCCGTCGTCCCTCCTGCAAAGAGATCGGACCTTTACCATCATCGCGCTCGAGCCCCGCACCAACAAGCTCCGTATCCTCTCGCGGAGCCCCACAACCCTCGATATAGCCACGCAAAAGCATGGCCACCACAAAAACAAGGACGGCAAAAAGAACAAGTTGGAAAAGACACGACTTTTTCATCGTCCCCCCTTCTCGAACATCTCACATATTGTAACATACTCCCCTCACTTGGTGTAAGGAGAGGTGACGTCAGTTGCCCTGCCAGGGGCAACCGATTAAAATACGGGCAACATCTGGAATATCCTGGCTGAGAAGGGGCATTGCATTGCCTGAACCCAAAAGGCCTTATCTTTCGCTGCGCAATAAACTCTTTTATGGTCTGGGAGACATAGGTTTTAGCCTGACCAGCACCCTGATAAACGTATACTATCTCCTCTTCCTCACCGACGTGGTGGGGCTGCGCCCGGCACTGGCGGGAACGGCCATCATGATCGCCAAGCAGTGGGATTGGATAAATGATCCCCTCATCGGACATCTCTCTGACCGCACATCCAGCCGATGGGGAAGACGTCGTCCCTTTTTGCTCTTTGGTTTCATCCCCTTTGGCGTCACCTTTACTCTGCTCTGGTGGAAACCCTTTTTCCAGAGTCAGATCGGGCTTGCCGCTTTTTACGTCGGGGCCTATATACTCTATGATACGGCAGCCACTTTTGTCTACATGCCCTACTTTGCCCTCACTCCCGAACTGACGCCGGACTATGACGAACGCACGACGCTGACGACGTACCGCATGGCCTTCTCCATCCTGGGAAGCCTGATAGCCTTTACCCTACCCTGGTTGATCGTCGGCTCATTTCGTCCAGAGAACAGTTCACGCATCTGGTGGAATGGCGTGGTCTTTGCTGTAGCAAGCGCAATCCCCTTGCTTCTGACCTTTTTGGGCACCCGGGAGCGGCACGACCCTTCGACGCTGGCCTCCCCCTCTCTCAAGGAATCCGTAAAAGCCATACTGGGGAACCGCCCCTTCCTGTTGAGCATCGGTCTCTTTCTGCTCACCTGGTTGGCCATGAGTGTGATCCAGGCGATCTTGCTGTATTTTATCAAGTATTGGCTTCAGTTGGAGAATCAAACCGACATCATCTTTGCCGTCATCTTTGTCACGGCCCTGTTGGTGCTGCCCCTCTGGGAATGGATTTCCCGCCACAGCAACAAACGTCTGGCTTATATCGGGGGCATCGCCTTCTGGTGCCTGGTGCAGATCGCTCTTATTCTCACAAACTCCACAACCCGACCCGTGATCATCTTCGCCCTGGCTGCTATGGCCGGCGTTGGTGTGAGTGCGGCCCACGTGCTGCCCTGGGCCATCATCCCCGATGCCATAGAATGGGATGAACTCCAGACGGGACAGCGACACGAAGGTATCTTTTACAGCCTGCTCACGCTCATGCAAAAGGCAGCCAGCGGCCTCGCCCTCTTTTTCCTGGGCACGGCGCTGGAATGGGCCGGCTACGTGCCCAACGCGTCTGCGCAGAGCAAGAGAGCCCTGACGACGATTCGCGCCTTTACGGGATCTGTGCCCGCCCTGTTGCTGTGTGGAGGAATCGCCCTTGCAATCGCCTATCCCATCAGCAGGGAGGACCACCTCGCTGTACGCAGAACTCTTGCACAACGTCGACTCGCACGACAGAGAGACTAATCCAGCGTTTCACCGAATGTCTCCCCGATAACATACAAACGTCTGCTTTACATACGACAGATTATGAAAAGAGAGGACAATGACAGAATCATCAAACAGTAAAGGTACGCCGGAATCCAGTTCTGTAAAAATCCCGTCCAGTGGCCGAATCGTTTTCGATCCTCAATCGTGTCGAGCCTGCAAGGTCTGTGAGATCTCTTGTTCCATTCACCACGAGGGCAAGGCCAGCGCTTCCATGGCACGCATCAACATCCGCTTCGACGAATTCCGGGCGACCGACCCTATCTCGGCGACCGTCTGTTTCCAGTGTCAGGACGCCCCCTGCATCGAGGCCTGCCCCGTTGATGCCATATCACGTCATGCACGTACGAACGCGGTGATCATCGACGAGGAACGCTGCATCGGTTGCATGCAGTGCCGGAACGCCTGCCCCTGGGACGTGCCCAAGAGACATCCCCACAAGAGAATGGCCATCAAGTGCGATCTGTGCAGCGAGAGAAAGGGAGGGCCTCTTTGTGTGGAGGTATGTCCTCTCTCTGACAAAGCACTGCGATATGAACCAGCCGTCTCATAAAGACAAGCTCATACCCTTATAGAACAGCCGTGCCCAAAGAGGGTCATAGGGTCTCTCTGAATGGCCTCTTCTTATCTTAACGTCTAGACAGATGAATGAGCGGGAGGTAGCCCTCGCGGGTTCTCGTCCCACGGTGTGACGTCCGCTGTGTGGACGTACCACCTCAACAGACGGGATTCCATCTCCCTCCGCACTGCCGCATATCCCGGATCGCGATAAACGTTGTGTATCTCCCGAGGATCGTCCTTCAGATCATAGAGTTCGCTCACACCAGTGGGACGATAGATCAGTTTGTGATCCAGCGTCCGCATCATAGTCGCCCGGCAGACGCTGTTCGGGCGCTCTTGCTGCTGCAATCCTTTGGGCCAGTAGATATGCGCTGGCGAGCGCGGAATGTCATAATCGCTCCATCGCCCCTCGAAACAATGGGGTTGATGGGTATCATATCCTCCCTCGGCAAATACCACCCGCTGGGGATCTCCCGCCGCTCCGTGCACCTGAGGTACCAACGACCGCGCAAAGTGCGTATGCTCTGCCTCTATGCCCGCCAGTTCCAGCACAGTGGCCATGATGTCGAACAGTTCAACCTGCTCTTCGACCACGTGTCCCGCCCTGTTGCCCGGCATGCGCACCAACAGGGGTACTCGCGTCATGGTATCGTCGAGGGCACTGGGCCACTTTTCCACCAGGCCGTAATCTCCCGCCCAGTCACCGTGATCCGAAGCGACGAATATGGTCGTCTCCTCGGACAGTCCTGTCTCGTCCAGGACGTCCAGCACCTGTCCCAGCATCCAGTCCACATAACTGTTCATCCCCAGATACACTGCCTGAATCTTTTCCATGTGCTTCTCTGGTAGTCCATCCAGACTTCGGTACTCCCTGATCAGGCGATGAAACCCTGGCTTGCCCGCCATATCCGCTGGACGCAGGGATGGTAGATCGTCGGGATCATACATGTCATGATAGGGCTGAGGAGCGGAATACATGGGATGGGGCATAGACAGGGGAAAGTAGAGAAAGAAAGGCTTATCATCTCTCCCCCGAGACCGTAGGAAGTCAAGCCCATCTCGCACGTTACGCATGTCCCGCGTCCCATCAACTCCGCCTGAAAAAGGTTCACAGAGAAAACTGTAATACGCCGCTTCCCCCTGTTCGTAGGGATTGGGGCCTGCGTGACCGCCCTCCGAAGAGTCCCAGTGATCGACGGCCATGGGGAAATAGTCGGGAGCATAAAGATCGTTCTTGCCGTGCCACTCGATATGATAGCCGGCCTCCTTCAGATAGCGAAACAGGCTGGGCTCGTGGGTCCGCAAAAGGTGCCACAGGGTACGATGGCCCCGCACGTGAGGATACCATCCTGTCATCAGGCTGCAGCGCGAAGGTGAGCATACGGGATGCTGGACGTGGCACTGATCAAAGCGCACACCTTCCTCTGCCAGCCGGTCGTAATTGGGCATCTCGACTAGGGGATGTCCATAACAGGAAACGCTTTCCGCCCGCATTTCATCGGGAAAGAAAAAAATAAAATTCATACCACTCCCTCCCTTACTAAAAAATAACTAAAAAGACTATATATTCAATAAAAAACAAGCCCTACCATCAGGTAGGGCATTCAAAGATTGGTGTAGCAGGCCTATGCCGATTGAGGGACATCCCCTCCCATGCAACGCACTCAGTCCCCCACGTCCACCACCACCTTGAGGGATTCTGCCTTGTGCTCGTCGGCAAAACGCAAAGCCTCTGCGACATCTTCCAGAGGGAAATGATGGGTCACGAGGGAGGCCACATCGATCTCGCCCTTTGCGGTCAGGGCGATGGCGGGAGGATAGCGGTTAGCATAACGGAATTGTCCGCGAATGTCGATCTCCTTGCTGGATGCAGATACCAGATCGATCTCCACCATAGACTCGGGAGGCAGCCCCACAAGGACGGCCACACCACCGGGTCGCACAGCCGCTAGAGTGTTCTGTGTCGCGGCGATGGCTCCCGCCGTCTCAAAGGCCACATCCACACCACTATACTCCGCCCCAAAACCGCGCAGTCCACTGGTGATCTCCCCTATCCTGTCAACCGAATTCGTCTGACGATCATTCACAACGTGTGTCGCCCCCACCCGGCGCGCGTGCTGCAGACGACGTCCCTCAACATCCACAGCGATCAATGTCGTGGCCCCTGCCGCTCTGGCCGCCTGCAACGTCAGCAAACCGATGGGACCACACCCAAAGACGGCCACGCTATCGCCGGGGTCCACTTCCCCGCGCTTTACTGCCCAAAGACCTACCGAGAGGGGTTCCATCATGGCCCCCTCTTCAAGACTCATATTGTCCGGTAGCGCAAATACAAAATCTTGGGGCCAGGCTACGTATTCGCAAAAAGCCCCATCAATGGGAGGTGTGGCCATAAAAACCACATGGGGACATAGATTATAGTGGCCCGTCTTGCAGTAAAAACACTCACCACACGTATGGCCTGGCTCGATGGTCACCCGATCCCCAGACGTAAACCTTTGTACCTCGCCCCCTACCTTCTCCACCACCCCTGCGCTCTCGTGGCCTAGGATCAGAGGGTCTTTTACGACGAAATCCCCAATGCGCCCGTGGGTAAAATAATGCACGTCGCTCCCACAGACTCCCACACGCTTGATGCGCACCAATACCTCATTCGGTTCAGGTTGTGGAACAGCACGACGCCCTATACGCACATCGCCCACATCATACATTACCGCGCAAAGCATTGAACTGTTACTCATGGGCCTTACCCTCCCGAGCCGCTATATTAATCGGTCTTGTATTTCTCCAGGTGTCCGTCCCGCGCCATGGCGAACACCTGCTCCAGCAGTTCTGCCTGTCGCTCCTTGGACATCGGCTCCCAGGAGCGGACGATCTCCAGATTCTGCCGCAGCACTTCCATGGAATCTATGCCCGTGACCAGAGTATCGATTGGCTGAGACAAGACATAGGAGATGGCATCGGAAACCCCCACCTCCGTCTTGGGCAACCACCCGCCACACAGGCTCTTCATCCCGATAACCCCTATGCCACGCTCCCATAGAATGGGCAGGATCTGGCCTGCGAAGCTGCGAAATTGAGCGTCCAACAGGTTGATGGGCATCTGCACCGTATCCCATGGGAAATCATAGCCCAACATCTGCTCGAACAAATCTGGCCAACGGTGCCCGGTAAAGCCGATATGGCGGATCTTGCCCTCATCACGCGCCTTGATAGCCTCCTCAATGGCCCCCTCAGAGAATATACGTTCGGGTTCTCCCTCCTCGTTAATGGCATGGAATTGCAGGAGATCTATATAATCCGTCCCCAACCTACGCAGACTCTCCTCCAATTGCTCACTGAACGTATCGGCATCGCGTCCATGATTTTTCGTCATGAGAAAGACTTTGTCTCGATAACCTCCTTGCAGGGCGCGGCCCATAATCCGTTCACTATCACCGTCATTGTAGCACCAGGCGTTATCGAGAAAATTGACCCCCTCATCGATGGCCTCACGTATGATACGTACGCCGAGATCAGCGTCCCCTTGGCCGATGTGATATCCGCCCACACCGATGATGGTGACGCGAACTCCGGTGGATCCCAAAACACGCGTCGGAATGCCGTTTCGCCGATTGCGCTCCATGGTAGCCCCCTTGATCGCATAACAGAGAAGCCAGTTGTGAACACTTTTTTTATGCTTTCATCATAGCCGATTATATAGACCCCTGTTCCGATCCGTCAAGCAGATATGGCTTCACAAATATAAAAGGCTGTACAAGAATGAAAAATCTCTGTTGTAGTCTGGCACGCTTGTGGTATAATCAATTCTAGGAGGTTGGATAAAGATGAATTCCAAGAAACGCCTGATGCTGATCGATACACACGCCCTTGCGTATCGTGCCTATCATGCCATCCCGCCCTTGACTAGCCCTTCGGGAGAGCCCACGAACGCCAGCTTTGGCTTCATGAATATGCTGCTCAAGGCCATAAATGATCTCTCGCCGGATTACATCGTCGCCACCTTTGATAGCGGGCGCACATTCCGCCACGACGAATACGAGGAGTACAAGGCCCATCGCGCCAAGATGCCGGATGACCTGAGCCCCCAGATCGAACACATCAAAGCATTGGCAAATGCCCTGGGAATTCCGTGCTACACAAAGGAAGGTTTCGAGGCCGATGATCTTCTGGGAACCCTATCAAAACGGGCTACCCAAGAGGGACTGGAGACGATCATCGTCACCGGAGACAGCGACACCTTGCAGCTCGTTTCCAAAGATGTCAAGGTATTGACCCCGCGCCGTTCCCTGGGAGACACCAAACTCTATGATGTCGAGGCCGTCAAAGGGCGCTATGAACTGGAACCAGAGAAACTAATAGACCTCAAAGCCCTTATGGGAGATTCCTCAGACAACATACCTGGTGTATATGGGGTGGGCGAAAAGACAGCCACCCGGCTTCTGAAGAAATATGGCTCTGTCGAAGCCGTCTATGAACACCTGGATCAGGTGGAACAGACGCGGTTCCGGAACGCCCTCGAAAAGGGACGCGATGACGCCATCCTGAGTAAGCGATTGGTCACCATCGAACGCGAGGTGGACGTCGATCTGAATCTAAAAGAGAACGAGTGGGGAGCATTTGAAAGGGCCGAGGTGATGGAGTTACTCCGCGAACTGGGATTTCACTCCCTCATAGACCGCATTCCTGGTGAGAGAAAGACGGATCCCGGTCAACTGCAGCTCTTTGAAAGTGTGGAGGCAGCAG
Source organism: Anaerolineales bacterium (assembly GCA_046538105.1). Taxonomy (GTDB): domain Bacteria; phylum Chloroflexota; class Anaerolineae; order UBA1429; family UBA1429; genus JAWLEV01. The sequence continues at coordinate 41,666 of JBKHJO010000010.1, forward strand.
CCGATTCCCAAAAAACGTCGGCATCAGAGCGGTACGCAGTCGTCAATTCGGAAAAAGACCTGGTGAGGTTGATCGACAAACTCGAGAAGACATCTCGTTTCGCCCTCGACACAGAGACGACCGGGCTCGACGTCGTCGATGCGGACCTGGTGGGCATCTCCGTAGCCATATCGCCCGGCGAGGCCTACTACATACCCGTGGGACACGAGGAAAAGCAGGGGGAGCAACTGCCACTGGACTTGCTCCACAAACGGCTGGGGCCAGTACTCCTGAACGATAACTGCAAGGTGTTCCATAATGCCAAGTTCGATATAATCGCTCTGGAACGTCACGGGCTCCCCGTCAAAGGGCCCTGTATCGACACCATGATCGCTGCGTGGCTGTTGAACCCTTCGGGACATGGCATCGGGCTGAAGGAACAGGCATGGCAGCGTCTGGGCATCGAGATGACACCTATCGAGGATCTCATCAAAAAAGGGCATCGGGAACGTACCATGGCCCAGGTCAGCATCACCGAGGCGGCTCCCTATGCCTGTGCCGACGCCGATATGACCCTGCGGCTTGCCAATGTCCTCGAAAGAGAACTGAAAGAACGGGAACAATGGGACCTTTTCGTGGAGATGGAGATGCCCCTGATCCCCGTGCTGGTCAGCATGGAACGCCATGGCGTGGCCGTGGATCCCCAGGCCCTGGAGGCCATGTCCCGCAGAATCGAGGAACAACTGAAAAAACTCCAGGAGCAGATCTATCAATACGCCGGCCACACCTTTAACGTCAGATCGACACAGCAACTGGGCAAGGTATTGTTCGAAAAGATGAAACTGCCCATTATCCGTCGGACCAAAACAGGCTACTCTACAGCAAAGGACGTGCTGTCGGAACTGAAAGATGAGCACCCCATCATCGATGCGATTCTGGAATATAGAAAGTTAGAGAAACTTCGGAGCACCTACATCGATATCCTGCCCGATCTCGTAAACCCTTCCACGGGGCGCATCCATACCTCGTACAATCAGACGGGCACGAGTACCGGACGGCTCTCGTCGAGCGATCCCAACCTGCAGAATATCCCTGTGCGAACGGAACTGGGACGCCACGTGCGGGCCGCCTTTGTCGCGCCTCCGGAACACGTGCTGCTGGGCTGCGACTATTCTCAGGTCGAGTTACGTCTGCTGGCCCACTTTTCCAGGGATCCCGAGATGATGGCTGCCTTCCGTCGTGGTGAGGACATCCATGCCACCACGGCAGCAGCGATCCACGGCGTTTGCCTCGCAGAGGTGACAACTGAACAACGCAGCCTGGCCAAGACTATCAATTTCGGCCTCATGTATGGCATGTCGGCATATGGTCTCGCCTCCCGTACAGAACTCTCCAATGATAAAGCGCGCCGATTCATAGAGACCTATTTCGAACGCTTCAGCCAGGTAAAAACCTACTTTGATGCGACCCTCGCATTTGCTCACAAGCACGGCTACGTGGAGACGGTCATGGGACGTCGCCGCTACTTTCCAACGCTCAAGGCGACAGACGAGGGCAACAGCCGCGCACAACGCGCGGCCGAGCGGGCAGCCATCAATATGCCCATTCAGGGCAGCGCAGCGGACATACTCAAGATCGCCATGATCCGCCTTTACCATCTGTTGCGAGAGAGAGAATTAAAGGGTCGCTTGATCTTGCAGATACATGACGAACTGATTCTAGAAGTGCCAGAAGAGGAACTGACGAGAACGCGAGACCTGGTAGTTGACACCATGGAAAATGCCTATGAATTGGATGTACCCCTCAAAGTGGATACGGCTGTGGGAGAGAATTGGATGGAGATAAAGTAGTGAATCTTTTAGACGTTGAACTGCATAAAGCCCTTATCGAGGCGCTGGGCTCGGCCCAGCAAGCGGAAGCCCTGCCTCCCTTTGAGATCCCTGAGAAAGTGACCGTCGAGCACCCCAAGGATGAAAGCCTTGGAGACTTTGCCACACCCATGTGCATGAAACTCGCAGGCGAGGCCCGTATGAACCCTCTGAGAATCGCCGAGATTGTGGTGGAGTACCTGCCCGAGATGCCTTTTTTGGACACCGTGGAGGTCGCTCCCCCGGGATTCATTAACTTTCGCGTCAGCGAATCGTGGCTCACCTCTCAGATAGAAGCGATCCTGGATATGCCAGACGATTATGGCAAGATAGATCTGGGAGAAGGACGGCGCGTACAGGTCGAATATGTTAGCGCCAACCCCACGGGTCCTCTGCACATGGGATCGGCACGGAACGCCGTCTTGGGGGACGTTCTGGCCTCCGTCCTCGAAACAGCAGGATACGATATACAGCGTGAATATTATGTCAATAACGCCGGCAGCCGTATGCAGGCATTCTACGAAACCCTCTACGCGCGCTATGCACAGGCCCTGGGACAGGATGTGGCCGTTCCAGAGGAGGGGTATCACGGCCCTTATATGGTAGATATTGGCCAAGAGATCGCTGCCGAGCACGGAAAACGCTTCTTGGAGATGCCCAGGGAAGAGGCCTTGAAAGGAATAGGTGCGCTGGGCCTTGAGCACGTCATTGAGCAAGCCAGACAGGATCTGGCCCTCCTGGGCATTGAGTATGACCGCTGGTTTTCCGAACAAAGCCTGTACGAAAACGGACAGTTCGAGCGCGTCATGAATATCTTACAAGAGGGTGGTTACCTCTACGAGCACGAAGGTGCCACGTGGCTCAAAGCCACGGCCCTGGGAGGGGAAAAGGATGAGGTGGTCATCCGTTCCGACGGCACCCCCGGCTATTTTGCCTCTGATATCGCCTATCACTATAACAAGTTCGTGGAACGCAGATTTGACCGCGTCATCGATGTCTGGGGGGCTGACCATCAGGGCCACGTTCCGCGCATGAAAAGCATAATGAAAGCGTTTTCGCTGGATCCGGCCCGACTGGAGATCATTATCTACCAGTTGGTGACCCTCAAACGGGGCGGGGAAATCGTACGCCTGTCCAAGCGTACGGGGGACATTGTGACGCTGCGAGAGGTACTGGACGAAGTGGGCAGCGACGCTATGCGCTACTTTCTCCTCTCTCACTCCGCGGGCAGCCAGATGGAGTTCGACATCGATCTGGCCAAAGAACGCTCGCAGGATAATCCCGTATACTATGTTCAGTACGCCCATGCCCGCATCTGCTCCATCCTGCGCCGCGCCAGAGGCATAGAAGGACAAGCGGACGGCGACGTCGGACTGCTGACCAGCGAACCAGAGCAAACCCTCATCCGCCAGATGCTGCGTCTGCCCGAAGTGGTGCGCCTGTCCGCCGATCTCCTGGCCCCCCACCATCTAACCTATTACGCCTACGAACTGGCGGGCGCCTTCCACACCTTTTACCGGGATTGCCGCGTGCTCAGTTCCAATCCAGAGGACGAGGAGATAACCAAAGCGCGCCTTAAACTCGTCCGGGCCTGCAGGATCGCCCTGGCACGTGCACTGGAGATCATGGGAATGAAAGCCCCCGAGAGGATGTAGGATGTAACAGAGAACTACATAGTGAAAAGAGAAAGGATTATGCCCAGAGAGACCATGATCCCCCGTGAACGCTGGCGGGCGGTGTTGGAACGAAAACAGCCGGATCGCGTACCTATGGATTACTGGACGACGGATGAGGCACGAGACAAACTGCTGGCCTACCTGGGGCTCGGCAGCGAGCGAGAGATGCTCGAGCGGCTACATATCGACAGGCCCTTTACCGTCACCCCACGTTACGTGGGTCCCCCCATCCCTGAGAATAAAGATGTCTATGGCATCGGATATCGCGATATAGACTATGGCACCGGCACGTACCGCGAGGCCGTGCATCATCCCTTGGCCGAGTACGACACTGTAAAGGAGATCCAGGATGACTACCGCTGGCCAAGCTCCGATTGGTACGACTACTCCGACCTACCGCAGCAGATCGAGGGTTGGGAGGAGTATCCCATCCGGGGCGGAGGCTCGGAGCCCTTTTTAATATACAAGAATCTTCGCGGCCAGGAACTGGCCTTTATGGACCTGGTGCTACATCCGGAAATGGTACACTACTGTCTCGATAAACTCTTTGAACTGGCCTATCAGAATACGCTTCGCATCTACGAGGCGATCCCAGACGAGGTGATGATCACCTACGTGGCTGAGGATATGGGCAGTCAGGAAGGGCTTCTCTTCTCTCCGGAGCAGATTCACGAATTCCTCATCCCGCGCATGAAACGCATGATGGATCTGGCCCACGAGGCCGGCGCTTTTGTCTTCTTTCACAGCGACGGCGCTGTGCGCAAGATACTCCCCGATATGATCGAGGCGGGTATCGATGTCCTCAACCCCATCCAGTGGCGCTGCAAAGGAATGGAGCGAAAAGGGCTGAAACGCGACTTTGGCGACGACCTCATCTTCCATGGGGCCATGGACAATCAATATACGCTGGCCTTTGGTACCGTGGAGGAGGTACGTCAGGAGGTTCTGGACAATCTGCGCCTGCTCGATGACAACGGCGGCTACATCCTGGCCCCATGCCATAATATCCAGGCTGTCGGTCCTCCAGAGAATGTGGTTACCATGTACGAGACATGCTATCAGCATGGCTGGTTTTAGGTTATTTGGACAAAACGGAGGGAAACATGTACATAGGAAGATTCGTCATCTTGGGCAAAACGAGTGGAGAAAAGTGGTATCTGGGATATCGGGTCTCATCGCGCTCTTTTCCTAACCGTACCATTCGCACTGAGGAGGATCGCGCCGTGGTCATTCCCACAGAGGATGCTCCCCCGTCTGATAATCCTTATATCTCTTATAATTGTATGCGCATACATCAGGGCATACTGGTCGTCTCAAACGGCACCCACGTGGACCCCATCATCGACAAAGTCAAGATCGGCTACGGTCTGCGCGATGCCATGGCCCTCTCCCTCCTGGCTCTCGATTATGAACACGACGCTTATAACACGCCACGTATAGCCGCTGCCCTGGACGCCGAAGCGGATCAGGGCTACTTGGGCATCGTCGCCGACGACCAGTTGACGGTTAAGAGCATCGACGTACCATCGGGCAAAGCCTTTCTCATCGCCACTTACGAACATACTTCTCCCACGCCCATCGACCTGGAGGGCGAAACGGTGGAAAACCTCTGCAAGGAGATTCTCCAGTGCCAGTACGAGCATCCTGTGGCGGCTCTGGCCACCATGTTCGAGGATGGTGAACTGCGTGTGGCTGCACGTATGGTGAAATAAGATTCACCACAACAATATGGGGCGTCAAATCTCACGGTGAGATTTGACGCCCCACGAATTGCCTGCCCGAGCGTCCTCCTAGAGATCTAGCCCCTCGATCTGCGTCAGAACATACTCCCGAATCTCAGTGGCCAACGGCAGATCAGCCACGATCCTCCCATCCTCTATCAGAGGCACGTTCAGGAACTCGCGCTCCGCACCGCACGTACAACGTCCCGGCTCTCGCTTCCAGTACACGACCTCCGAGGCGCCACATGCCGGACAGCGGGCCAGGAATTTGCCACCTCCCTTTTTGCCTCGCTTGGCAAAGGGGCTCCCTTCTATCTCCACGATGTCAAAGGCGAAATCGATGGTACGCGCATTGGACAGCGAGGTGCCCACGCCATATCCATCGCAGATGGGGTTCAATCCGGGGATATTCTCCTCATCTAACCCGCCGCTGGCAAAGAACTTGACCCAGTCGTAGCCTCGGATATCCAGTTCCCAACGCGTTTCCTCCATCAGATCGTACAGATCGCCCCGCCGCGAAGAGGGTGTATCGAAACGCACGCCAAAGAGCCTTTCGCCCATGGCCTCCGCCAGGCGCAAAGTCTCAAATTTCTCGTCCTTGAGGGTATCGATCAACACGATGCGCCCCACCTCCGGAGACACCGCCTCGTCAAAGGCCCAGGCCGCCTCCAACGTGTCGCCCAGGAGAAGAATCAGAGCATGGGGCATGGTCCCCGTCGGCGGGATATCCATGAGATCGGCAGCCGCTAGAGTGGAGACCCCATCACATCCTCCCACGTAACAGGCCCGCTCGATCATGGGCGCGAGGGCCGGATGCATCCTGCGTGCACCAAAACTGAGTAGGGTACGATCCCCCGCAGCCAGGCGGCAGCGCGCTGCCCTGGTCCCTATACCAGAGGCCTGGCATATCAACCCTAGAAACGCCGTCTCAAAGTGACCAAAGGCCGTATAGGGCCCCTTAATAGTCAGTACAGGGTCGCCAGCGCGAAAGACGGTCCCCTCCGGCAGAGACCACACCTGAATGCCCAACCCTTCCAACAGGTTGGCCACCTCCTCGATGCCCACGAGGATGGCCCAGGGCATATTTTCGGGTAAACTTCTCACCCGCACCTCGCCAACCACCTCCTTGTCCACATCACGGGCCTCAATCGCCGTACGCGCCCTCTCAAAATAGATGTCCGTCACCCGTCCTGCACGGATCTCATCTCCCGTGGCGACGTGAAATCTTTTTTTAGCCACCGGGCCTCCCTTCAGATCTAACGCCTATCACTATCAAATAACGCTCCATCATAACTCCACACTGCGACCCATTATAGTTAAAAGCCCCAACCTTTCAAGCCATGTGCGCAACGCCGCAGCCCAGTGTTCCTTCCCTTTGACGAGAGAACCCTTCATGCCTATACTGCCCTAGAGAGTGAAACAGCAGGGAGCCAAATGACAGAGAACAGACAACTCTCCATATCGGATTCTGCACATATTCGTTGTGACTCTGCAGAAACTCTATCTATCGCCCCCCAGCGTTGGAAACAGGCATGGCAGATACGCATGACACATCACGATCCCATCATCCACTTTGACCGTCCCTTTAACACTTTGCCCGTGAGTGTCACAGGCAACGCTTGCGCGCTGGACTGCGCCCACTGTGGTGGGCACTATCTGCGCCACATGCATCCCATAGAGGAGGCCCAAGGGGATGGGGCCACGAGCTGCCTTATATCGGGAGGATGTGACAAAAAGGGGCGTGTGCCGGTGGTGCCCCATCTGGACAAAATCGCCGCCTTGGGCGAGGGGCGGCGGCTCAACTGGCACGTGGGCCTCATCGATGAGGAAGAGATGCGCGTTATCGCTCCCCACGTCGATGTGATATCCTTCGACATGGTGGGGGATGCCGCAACGGTACGGGAAGTCTATGGGCTCGACATGACGCTGGACGACTATGTGCGAACGTTTGACATGATGCGGCGCTATGCCCCCGTCGTTCCCCACATCACCATCGGCCTGCGCTGCGGCAAGATCAGCGGCGAGCACACTGTATTGAGAGCCCTACGGGACAGAGCATTGGAGAAACTCATCTTTATCATTCTCATCCCCACGGAGGATACAGACTATGCCCACTGCTCTCCCCCTTCTCTGCAGGATGTGGCCGACCTCCTTTTGGAGGCCCGCATGCTTATGCCCGATACGAATCTCTATCTTGGCTGCATGCGTCCCCATGGCACCTATCGCCAGCGCGTCGATGAACTGGCTATCCACGCCGGCCTGAACGGCATCGTCAATCCCACCCATGCGGCGGAGGACACCGCCGTTGACAAGGACCTGCAGATCGTCTGGGGGAAGGAATGCTGCGCACTGGATTGACAAAGGAAACATACGGAATCCGAGAAGAGGAAACATGGCTCTGGAAGGTGTCTTCGGGGACAGCGGACGTCCTCGGCCTGCGCAAGCTGCGCATGGACGTATCCCCCACCACGGCGTACCTGATGCTGGGCGAGCGGTGCCAGCGAAATTGCGCCTTTTGCGCCCAGGCACGCGGCAGCCGGGCAGGAGACAACGCCCTCTCGCGGGTGGCGTGGCCGCCCTTTCCTGCGCGAGACGTCCTCCAGAGTCTCAAGAGAGCCTATCGTGCAAATAAGATCGGGCGCGCCTGCTTTCAGGTGACGGTGAGCGAAGGATACCTTGAGCAGACCGCACAGGCCATCAAGAGGGTACGCCAGACATGCAATATTCCGATCTGCACTTCCGTGGCTCCCCATAACATGGAGGACGTGACCTCACTCCTCCACGCCGGGGCCGAGCGGGTCACCATCGCCCTGGATGCAGCGTGCCCACGCGTATATCGGACAGCCAAGGGGGGCACATGGAAAAGAACCTTACACCTTATCGAGTCTTCCTCCTCCCACCACCCCGGGCACATCGGCACACATCTCATCGTGGGGCTGGGCGAGACCGAACGGGAGATGGTGGAGCGCATTCAGTATATGGTGGATCTCGGGGTGACTGTTGGACTCTTTGCTTTCACGCCCATAGAGGGAACGTCTTTGGAAAATCAAGAGCCGCCATCCCTTCCCCATTACCGCCGCGTGCAGGTCGCCCTCTGGTTGATATCCCAAAAGATGGCACGAGCCACCGACTTTTGCTATGAGAGCAAAGGGCGTTTGAAAGACTATGGTCCCGTGACAGCGGCGCTTCCCCGCCTGCTGACTCGCGGCGAGGCGTTTCGCACGGCAGGATGCCAGGATTGCAACCGCCCCTACTATAACGAACGCCCTGGCAGCATTCTTTACAATTATCCTCGCCCTATGACCAGCGAGGAGGTCGCAGGGGCACTGGATGATCTACACATGATCACAGAGTAAATAGTCATTAACAGAGAGCGTAAAAAAATGGTCAAAAAGACGGAACTCTATGAGAGACACGTGGCTCTGGGAGCGCGCATGATAACCTTTGCGGGGTGGGCTCTGCCCGTGCAGTATTCCGCAGGCCCCAAAGCCGAACATCTCCATGTACGCGAGGCGGTGGGCCTCTTTGATATCGACCACATGGGGCAGATCGTCGTCACAGGCCCAGATGCTGTGCCATACTTGCAGAGGATCTTGACCGCCGATGTCAACGGTTTCTCTGTGGGGCGTGCGAACTACTCGATGATGTGTTACCAGGACGGGGGTATCGTGGACGACGTCTTTGTCTACCACATGCCCGATAGATACTTTATCACCGTCAATGCTGCCAACAATGCCAAGGACACATCGTGGATGAACTATCACCGCGACGATTTCGACGTAAAAATAGAGAACGTCTCCGAGGAGACGTATATGCTGGCCCTACAGGGGCCCCTCTCCCAATCTGCTCTCCAGGGCCTGTGTGCATATGACTTGGATGAATTGGCCTACCATGAGGCCGTGGACACAAAAGTTGCCGGGGTAGCCACTCTCTTGGGCCGAACGGGATACACGGGAGAGGACGGATTCGAACTCTATTTCCCGGTGACCAGGGCCGCGCATATCTGGGACACCCTGATGGAGGACGGGAAAGAGTATGGTATCTTGCCCATCGGGCTCGCCGCTCGCGACTCCCTTCGCCTGGAACCCTGTATGCCCCTTTATGGCCACGAGATATCTCCCACCATAACCCCCATCGAGGCTGACATGGCATGGACCGTCTCCCTGGACAAAGAGAACCTCATCGGCCGCCAGGCTCTGCTCAAGACACGCCTGGAGGGGCCCTCCCAAAAACTTGTGGCCTTTGAGATGACCCAAAAGGGCGTTCCTAGGCATGACTATGCGATATATGTGGACGACACCGCGTGCGGTCACGTGACCAGCGGCATCTATTCGCCCACTCTGGAAAAGTTCATTGGCATGGCCTACGTTTCCAGCGAATATTCAAGCGTGGGACAGGAAATCGGCATAGAAATCCGCGGCACCATCAAGTCTGCCGTCATCGTAAAGAAACCTTTCTATACACCCGCTTATCGAAGATAGTAACCATTGAAAGGAGTCGAAAATGCCTGTAAAAGTTGACGAAACCTGTATGTATACGGAGAATCACGAGTGGGTCCGCGTGGAAGGGGATAAAGCCCGTACGGGCATCACGGATTTTGCCCAGGATAGCCTGAGCGACATCGTCTACGTCGAGTTACCCAGTATCGGCGACAGATTCGAGCAGGGCCAAATATACAGCGTCGTAGAATCTGTAAAAGCAGCCTCGGACTGCTATCTCCCTTTAACAGGCGAGATTCTCTCTGTAAACGAGGAACTGGAGATCAACCCCGAATTGGTGAACGAGGATCCCTATGGAGAAGGCTGGTTCGTCACTTTTAAAATCGAGGATTCCGATCAGATCAACGATCTGATGGATCCCGACACATACAGGGAATATGCCGAAAAGGCTCAATAGGAGGGAACATACTGATGAACTATGTCCCCCATACTAGGGAACAAGTGGAAGAGATGCTCGAGAGGATTGGCGTGGAAAGTGTCGAGGCCCTCTTTGGGGCCGTACCTCCCGATTATCGCTTCCCTTTAGTCGAACTCCCCGAAGCGATCTCGGAAATCGAGATAAAAAAAGAATTACGGGAGGCAGCCGAGAGCAATTCCGACTTGCAACATACCTCCTGCTTTCTGGGCGCAGGGGCCTACCATCACTATGTGCCCAGCGTGGTGGATCATGTGCTGAGTCGCTCCGAGTTCTACACGGCCTATACCCCCTATCAACCGGAGGTCAGCCAGGGAACCTTACAATCCATCTTTGAATACCAGACCATGATCTGTGACCTGACGGCTATGAAAGTCAGCAACGCCTCCCACTATGACGGGGCCACAGCCATGGCAGAGTCGGTGATCATGGCCCGGAACGTCTTCCGAGGACGCCGTACCAAGGTCATCGTCTCACCGACTATTCATCCCGAATATCTGGCCACCGTCAGAACCTATGTGCAGGGGATGGATATGGACATCGTCGCTCCCGAGAATCCGTGCGCCGACTTGGATACACTGATCGCCCAGGTCGATCAGGACACCGCCTGCCTTATCGTACAGAATCCCGATTTTTTGGGGCGGATCCACGACCTGAACGATGTGGCAGAGAAGGTGCATGCCCACGACGCCCTGTTCGTCGTGGCCTGCGATCCCATCTCCCTGGGGCTGCTCAAGCCACCTGGAGAGATGGACGCCGACATCGTCTTGGGAGAGGGGCAGCCCCTGGGCAACCCTCTCAACTATGGCGGACCTTATTTGGGGTTCTTTGCCTGCAAAGAGGAATTCGTACGTCGCATGGCAGGCCGCTTGGTGGGCCAGACGAGGGACATCGAGGGGAGACAGGGCTACGTCCTGACCCTGGCCACGAGAGAGCAACACATCCGACGCGAGCGCGCCACCTCAAATATCTGCACCAATCAGGGGCTCAATGCCCTGGCAGCCGCTGTCTATATGGCCGCCCTTGGAAAGCGTGGACTGACCCACGTAGCCGAACTCTGCTATCATAAAGCACACTATGCCGCCAAGTCCATCGACGATCTGGAAAGATATAGCGTGAATTGCCAGATGCCCTTTTTCAAAGAATTCGTCGTGCGCTGTCCCCTGCCCGTAAAAGAGATCAACGGCAGGCTGTTGCAGGAATACGATATTCTGGGCGGATACGATCTGGGACAGGTATATCCGGAACTACAAGATCACATGCTGATGTGCGTGACGGAGATGAATTCCTCCCGGCAGATCGACGACTTGGTCTGGGCGCTGCAGGAGATAGGACGATAATGAAAGAAACGGAACCCATCATCTACGAACTGAGTGCGTCAGGGCGCTGTGGAGCGCATCTGCCCGAATTGGATGTGCCCCGCAGCGAGTTGCCCGCAAAAGAGCTATTGCGGGATGACCTCCCTCTCCCCCAAGTGAGCGAATCTGATCTCATGCGTCATTACGTACACCTCTCACAGATGAACTATGGCGTGGACGTGGGATTCTATCCCCTGGGGTCATGCACCATGAAATATAACCCAAAGGTTAACGAGGATGTCGCGCGGTTGCCAGGCTTTCTCGAGACCCATCCCTACCAGCCCGAATATTCTGTTCAGGGTAATCTGCGTATAATGTACGAATTACAGGGATTTCTCAAATCCCTTGCCGGCTTTCAGGCCATAAGCCTGCAACCGGCCGCGGGTGCCCACGGCGAACTGACAGGCATCTTGATGATACGAAAGTACCATCAAGACCGGGGTGATACCGACCGCAAGATCATCCTCATCCCCGATTCAGCCCACGGCACGAATCCGGCATCCACCACCATGGCGGGCTTTGAGATAGTGGAATTGGAATCCGACGAGCGGGGCAACGTGGACGTGGACGACCTGGGCAAGCACCTGAACGACGAACTGGCGGGCATCATGCTCACCAATCCTAATACGTTGGGGTTGTTCGATGAGAATGTCCTGGAGGTAAACCGCCTGGTACACGAGGCCGGAGGACTCGTGTATGGCGATGGCGCCAACTTTAACGCTCTGATGGGCGTGACCAAACTCGCCGATCTGGGCTTTGACGTCATGCACTTTAATCTGCACAAGACCTTTTCCACACCCCACGGCGGTGGGGGCCCGGGCTCGGGTCCCGTGGGAGCGTCGGAGGTGTTGGCCGATTTCCTCCCCGGCCCAATAGTGCAGAGGGTGGAGGCAAAGGAGAACGCTACTGAATGCCCCGAGGATATCTATCGGCTGGAGATGCCCGCCAAATCCATCGGTCGCGTCAAGTCTTTCTACGGTCATTTTGGCGTCATGGTTAAGGCCTATACCTATATCCGTATGCTGGGAGCAAAGGGGCTACTGGAAACGAGCAAGGCCGCTGTCCTCAACGCCAACTATTTACAGGCGATCCTCAAAGAGATTTACTCTCTCCCCTATGACCGTATCTGTATGCACGAGTTCGTCCTGGAGGGGAGACTCGAGGAGGCCCCGGACATCCAGGCTCTCGAGATATCCAAGCGGCTCATCGACTATGGCATCCATCCACCGACGAACTACTTCCCCCTCATCGTACCCGAGGCACTGATGATCGAACCAACAGAGACGGAAAGCAAGCGCATGCTGGACTACTTTGCGGACACCATGGAGCAAATCGCCGAGGAAGCAAAGGAGAAACCAGAACTGCTCCACGATGCTCCCGTCAACACCCCGGTGCGCCGTCTGGATGAGGTATGGGCGGCGCGCAACCTGGTACTCCGTTGGCAGGAAAAGGAAACCGAGGAGGAGTAAGAGAAACTCTCATTTAGCATATAGGGAGAACACAATACAATGCTCTACCTGGTCGCCACACCCATCGGCAATCTGGACGATATCACGTTGCGCGCCCTGGAGATCCTCAAAGAGGTGGACATTATAGCCAGCGAGGATACGCGCAAAACCGGGCGCCTGCTCAAACATTTCCACATCGACAAACGCCAGATCCCTTTCCACGAACACAACAAGGAACGTGCCAGCGAGCAGATCATGGCCCTCCTTCAAGAGGGGAGATCGGTAGCCCTGGTGACCAGCGCCGGAACGCCCGGTATAGCAGACCCAGGCTTTACCCTGGTGCGCGCCGCCATTCGCGAGAATGTGGACGTTACCATGATCCCCGGACCGACCGCCTTTGTCGTGGCCCTGGTGCTCTCCAATCTCCCGCTACACAGTTTTACCTTCCGCGGCTTTACACCTCGCAAAAAGGTGGCCCGTAAAAAGTTCTACGAGGCGGATCGCAATTCTCCCTATACGCTCATCTATTACGAGAGCCCCTACCGCCTGATCCGTTCGCTGAAGGACGCCCTTGAGGTGTTCGGGAACAGGCAAGCGGCCCTGGCCCACGAACTCACCAAACTGCACGAATCGGTCATCAGAGGCACGCTGCCGGAAATCGTGGAACGGGTGAGCGGGGAGGAGGTTCGCGGCGAGTACGTGTTGCTCATCGCCGGCACCGAGGCCTCCTGATCCCACCCATTCACTCGTCCAGATCGAACTCCGCCACTACAAAGGTGTGATCCGAGGGCCGTTCGGCTCTCCTGGCTTCCTCGTCCACCCATACGTCCTCCAACATCTCCACCAGCGATTCCGTGGCCCAGATATGATCCACGCGCCATCCCAATCCCCGCTCCAGGGCATTTCGTGTGCGATAATCCCAATACGTGTACTGTACCTTTTCCGGATGCTGGTAGCGAAAAAGATCCACAAAGCCCCATTCACGCACGCGCTCCAGGGCCGCCCTCGCATCGGGATGAAAGTCCACGTGGTTCTTTAGTCGGTCAGGATCGTGAATATCGATCGGTTCGGGGGCCACGTTGAAATCACCCATCCAAAGGAGAGGTTCGTCCGGCGAATAGTTCTCCTCAAAGAGGTCGCGCAGACGGTCGAACCACTCCAGTTTATATTGAAACTCGTCGGCATCGGCGGAGCGCCCCTGGGGCACATAGGTATTGACGATGGGAATATCCTGTATCACTGCGCGAATCAGACGCGATTCATCCCGCTCTCCTTCGTCATCCCGATCAAAGCCATAGTGCACATCCTGGGGCACTTCTCTACTGATCATGGCCACCCCGGAGTGACTCTTTTGCCCCCGAAAGGCCACATGATAGCCTGCCTCCTCGATAGCCTCCTGGGGAAAACCCGCATCCTGCGCCTTGGTCTCCTGCACGCAAACTACGTCCGCGACTTCCTTTTCCATCCAGTCCAGTATCTGCTCCAAACGTACCCGAATCGAATTGGCGTTAAAGGTCGCTACTTTGAATAGGTCTCCACTCACCGACTTATCTCCTTATCTCTCAAATCCTAACACCCCGAATTTCATCGAACGCTGAAAAATGACATATCACATTCATAAACTCAGGACTTTTCCTCCGACGCGGCCAGATGCATGCTATGGATAGATGTCAGGCTCGTATTGCCCGAGACGATGCGATTTCCCGTGATCTCCTCAACATGGGGTACCCTTTGCAGTATCCAGGAGGCTTGCTGCGCGCTGCGCGTATCAAAATAGGTGATGGCCGGCCGCAGGGGCGAACCTGACGCATCCAGGGGCGTGACAGTGCCGATCATGTTGCTCAAACCTAGAGCCGCCACACAGTCAGCGGACACACCCGCCCCATCCAACACAGAGTGCGTCCCTTTGGTAATGGCCTCGAACCAGCACTCAGGATCGATCTCCGCCCAGCCCGGGATCGGCGACTGCACGGGGATGGCAACCTGCTCCAGGGCAACAAGTTCTCCCGTCATCCGGAATAGCCCCACCTTCACCGCCGTCCCACCCACATCGATTCCCAAAAGACAAGTGGTTGCCAACCCAAACCTCCTGCTACCCATTTCTCA
>JBKHJO010000052.1:0-17211 GCA_046538105.1 Anaerolineales bacterium
GCCACGTATTCCGGCGCATACCGTGTCGCCCGGTAGATGTTGTGTGCTTCCCGCCCCTGGATGATGCCCCGGAAGGGGCTCAGGAACTCCCAGACGATCTCCTTCTCCGGCGTCACCTCAAAGAGGCGGCCCTTGCCGCCCTCGCAGATGAGGGTGTTGCCGTCCGGTAGCCGCTGGGCGCCAGAGATAAAGCCGCTGAAAAACTGCTCCCGCGGGCTCCCCGTATATTCCCAGACGATCTCCCCGCTCAGGGGATCCATCTCTATGACGCGGGACCAGCCCCGTCGCGTGCCGTTATCGAACAGGAGGATATGGCCGTTGGGCAGCATGTGGGGCTTGTGCTGGCCGTCGATGATGCCGGGTCCCCAGGCCCAGACGATCTCGCCGGTGTCGCGGTCGATGACGCCGATGATATCCAGCGTGCGGTAACTGAAGATGATGTTGCCGGGACGGAAGCGGGCGTCCTCGGCCGCTGCCGCGTTCTCCTCGATTACCTGGCAGGTGTTGTTGTGTGCCCAGTCGAAGGAGAACTGGCAGATGAGTTGCTCCCGGGTCTCCTCCAGTTCCTGCGGGGTGGCTTCCTGCAGCGTGGGGTCCCACGATCTGCGCAACTCTACCTCTTGCGCACAACGGGCCTCCCAGTCGATGGGGATCTGCAGGCCCGCGAGGTCGGTCAGTTCCTGCAGGTGTTCCTCGCCGTGCCACTCCCAGAGGAGTTTTCCCTCGGAGTCGATCTCCAAAAAGTAGGGATGACGGCGCAGTCCGGAACCCAGGGCGGGCGCCATATGGTCGGCGATGGTGTGCAGGATCATGTGGCCATTTCCCAGCGGATAGTAGTCGTGATCGGCGCGGCAATGGTAGTACCACAGGACGGAGCTATCGGGGGCGATGCGGCGGATGCCGGCCTCGTCGATGTTGGAGCGGTCGCGGGTCATATAGTAGAGGGTGCCATCGGGCTGTAGCTTGAGCAGTTGCACCGCCGTCTCGGCCGTCCACTGGTGCACGATCCCTCCCTGCATGTTGATGAGGTACATATAGGCCCACAGATCCTCGCCCAATCGCGGATCCTCGTGGGTGTGGCAGAACAGGGTGTAGCCGTGATAGCACCGGTCCGGCTTGTAGAGGGTCACGCCTTTGACGTTTTCCCGCTCGCTGGTCATGGTTTGCCTCCCTTTCATATCGATGTCGATGTATGGAAAGGATACCGGGACGTCGTTGGAAACGCAAGCCCTAAAGAATGTGTGGATGCACGCAAATGTTGTAGGTCATTGGGCATTCTTCGTCCGCGCAGGCGGACGATTGGCCGATAGGCCTCACGAGCCGGCTTCAGACGGCGAAAGCGGGCTACCTGCGGTGGTCTGGGGAATAGACTATGCCTATTCCCTTGCAGAATGGCATTGCCATTCTGCACTATTGGTCAAAGCTCCTTCGGGGCTATTCTTTAGCCCTGCGCTGGCCGGCCAAAGATGCTCGGGCTGAAGCCCAGCGCAAAGGCGCCTCGCGCCGGGCGTCGACCTGCGTCCACACTACTCTTGCCCGTCATTTTCTTTTTTTTGATATGTCTGATCATTCTAGCGGATTTTGCGTGCTCACCGTTTTTGTTTTACCCTTCGCTTGACAAACTGTCATTCTTTTGTAGGCTACATGGGGTATTCAAAGGATGTACAAGGAGGCGCGAGGGTGTCCACGAACGATTCCATAGAGGTTCTGCCGGGCCATCCCCACCCTCTGGGGGCCACCGTCCACGGCGACGGGGTAAACTTTTCCCTGTTCTCGGCCCATGCGCGGGGGGTGCAGTTGCTGCTCTTTGACTGCAGCGATGAGGAGCCTGCCCACACCATTTTTCTCGATCCGCAGGAGAACAAGACCTACTATTACTGGCACGCCTTTGTGCGGGGCATCGGCGACGGACAGATCTATGCTTACCGTGTGGACGGTCCCTATGAACCCGAGAGGGGCATGCGCTTCGATAGCGACAAGGTCCTCCTCGATCCGTACGCCCTGGCCGTGGACTATGGCGAGCACTGGTCCCGCGAGGAGGCCGTCGGCCGTGGTGACAATACCCTCTCCGCCCTCAAGTGCGTGGTGGTGGACCCGAACGGCTATGACTGGGAGGGGGACGAGCCCCTGGAGCACCCAATGCGCGACACCGTGATCTATGAGATGCACGTAAAGGGATTCACGGCTCATCCCTCCTCGGGGGTGTCGTGCCGGGGGACCTATGCGGGTCTCATGGAAAAGATTCCCTACCTGAAGAAACTGGGCATCACTGCCGTGGAATTGCTCCCCGTGCAGCAGTTCGACCCGCAGGAAGCCCCGGGGAAGGATCCCGGGACTGGCGAGCCCCCCACAAACTATTGGGGCTATGCCCCTCTGGCCTACTTTGCCCCCCATGTGCCCTATACCGGCAGCAAGAGTGCTTGGGGCGCCGTGGACGAGTTTCGCGATATGGTCAAGGCGCTGCATCGAGCCGGGATAGAGGTCATCCTCGACGTGGTCTTTGGCCACACGGCGGAGAGAGGGAAGGATGGCCCCACCATATTCTTCCGCGGGTTGGAGAATGTCGCCTACTATATGCTCAAGCCCGATAAACGCGAGTACTATGATTTCACGGGCACCGGCAACACCATCAACAGCAACCATTCCATCGTACGCCGCCTTATCAGGGAGTGTTTGCATCACTGGGTGCAGGTGCTGCACGTGGATGGCTTTCGCTTCGACCTCGCGTCGGTGTTCTCTCGCGACGAACAGGGGGAGCCCATAACCGATTCGCCCATCCTGTGGGGCATCGAGTCCGATCCCGTGCTGGCGGGCACAAAACTCATCGCCGAGGCCTGGGATGCCGCCGGCCTTTATGAGTTGGGGGCCTTTACGGGCGACCGCTGGGCAGAGTGGAACGGCCGTTTTCGTGATGACGTGCGGCGCTTTGTGCGGGGGGATAGGGGGATGGTGCGGGATTTCGCCCGACGCATGGCAGGCAGTTTTGACATATTCCGCAATAAACCCAGTTACTGTTCCCAGCGCAGCATCAACTATGTGACCTGTCACGACGGTTTTACCCTGGCCGACCTGGTATCCTACGAAAAGAAGCACAACAAGGCCAACGGCGAGGGAAACCGGGACGGTATCGATCAGAATTACAGTTGTAACTATGGCACAGAGGGCCCTACGGACGATCCCGAGATACGACGCCTCCGTCGCCGACAGATGAAGAACACGATCGCCCTGCTCCTGATGGCGCGGGGAACCCCCATGCTGTTGGGTGGGGACGAGATGGCTCGCACCCAGGAGGGAAACAACAACGCCTATTGCCAGGACAACGAGATAAGCTGGTTCAACTGGGAGATGTTGGAGGAGAACGAGGATCTCTTTCGTTTCGTCCGCCTCATGATCGCCCTGCGGCGGCAGCACCCCCCCCTGACCATGGACCACGTTTTGGGGCGCAGGCCCTACCAGGAGGCCCTGGGCGAGGATCTCACCTTTCATGGCGTCAGGCTGCGGCGGCCCGACTGGGGATATCATTCCCACTCTCTGGCCATTCAGTTTCACGATCGGGGGGAGACGGCGGAATTCTATCTCATCGCCAACGCCTACACGAAATCCCTGGAGTTCGAGATTCCCGCCAATATACAGTGGAGACGGGTGGTGGATACCAGCCTGGAACCTCCCGAGGAGATCGTGGGGGTCGAGGATGCGCCGTTGGTGGAGGGCGCCACGGTGGAGGCCGGCCCCCGTTCAGTCATCGTGCTCATTGAGGAGAAAGAATAGGGGGCACCGCACGCGGCCGCCCCCTTGCTAACGCGAAATTTCAGCGTACACGCTCCCAGATGGGGGTGATCCTCTCTTTCCCCTCCGGTCCCAGTATGACGGGGGTGATGTTCGCCATCTCGCAAAGGTAGGTGAGGGCCTGCACGCGATCTCCCGTCGTGCCCATGACGTGGTTGCAGGGGAAAACACGCAGAAACTCTTCAAAGGAGCAACTCAGCCTGGCATGGACGTGTGGCCAGGTGGGATCCGTCCGTCGGTTGATCTCCTCGCGCTCCTCTTCCGGCAGATCCAGGCTTTCCCCTTTCATGATGGCCATAAAGGGTTTGTCGTCCCAGAGTCCCAGCCGGGCAAAGGTCATCTCGCCGGGGGCGGCATTGAACTCTACGGAGGCGCCGCCTGCCTTGAAGTAGAACTCCATGGCGGGATGGAAGGTGATCTTGGCAAAGTTTTCCACGGGGTTGAAACTCTGTTTGGCGTACCATGAGGCGTGATTGCCCGAGTTGCACCAATCCCAGATGTCGCGATCGGGCAGGTATAGACGCACGTCCATGAACAGGGAGGGGAGTCCGCCGGTGATATACTTGAGCAATTGCATGGTTATGGCGGCATAGGCGTCGGCCTCTGTGGCACAGACGGTGGGCTCCTTGGGGCCGTTCCAATCATAGGGATCGTTGAGCAGCATCTCGGCCACGTCCCCCAGACATACGTACTCGGTCAGTTCCCGCTGGCCCTTGAGGCCGCAAAAATCGAACCCCTTTTCGTCGTTGACCGTCTGCAGAGCCAGGTAGAGCCTGATCTGGGTCTTGAGGGTCTCGGGGGTGAGCATGTCGCCGTCGTAGAGGATACGCTCTCCCAGGAGGTGTTGGAACCATTCGAACCCCTCCTCCACCTCGTCCTCGTCCACATCGTTCTCCATCGTCTTGAGAAGCCAGAGCTGGTCGATCTGACGGGCCGTGCAGCCCAGGGCCTTGAGGGTGGGCACCAGGTGAAAGTAGCCCGTTTCCATGCCCATGGAATGGCCACCGTACAGCCCGTACACCTCGTTGCGGATGGTGGTCAGCGCCTGGGCGGCGCGAATCCAGTCGAACACCTGCTGGTGGATCTCGGGATCGTCGATGTCGCCCACGATCCTGTGGGTGCGCACGCCCGCCTGGCGCAGGCCGCCGTCGGTGGCCAGCAGGCCCACGTTGCCGGGGAATTGGCCGTTGTTGTTGGAGAGGCTGAGGATGGGCACGTCCGGCCCAACGCTGTTGACAAAGGGCCAGGCCAAAAAGGGAAAGTTCCACACATTGTAGCACATGATCACCACGCGGCAACCCTCACGGCGCAGTTCCCTGCCGACCTGTTGGGCCACGCGTGTGGAGGTGATGATGCGGGAACCCACCACGACCCCGGGCTTGGTGCCGTCGACGTTCTCCAATCCGTCTTCTATGATCTCGGCCCAGCGATTCACCACGGCCATGTTTTGTGGATTGTTCTCCTGCCACACATGGGGGCGCTCGTCGTTCAGCATGGCGATACCAATAGTCGTTGTGCGCATCTGTTTCCTCCTCATTGAAGATACTATAGAGATTATAGTTGGATCCCCTTTCTTGTAGGGGATCCGACACCTCCTGAATACGTCTGAATTGTAGAGCGCGGTAAAGGCGTTGTCAACGCAGGGTGCACGCACTGTCAGACTGACTGGACGTATTACAAAGAAGAAACTGATGGAGCGGGGGTAGCGTGAGCGTGGTCTTGAGCGCCATCCAGATGCGTCGACGCAGGCCGACGCCCGGCGCGAAGCGCCTCCGCGCCCGAGTTCATTGGCCGCTGGCCACCGGCGCCCCTGGTGGTGCATGGACCAAAGTCTCATCGCACAGGCCTACGGCCAGATGGGCCACCTTCGGTGGCCCAACCGCCTGCGCAGACGAGCAATGGCTAATGGCTTACAACATTTGCGTGCCCCCGCAACGCAAGGGCAGCGTGTCCGGTGCGTAGGGCAACACACTGATGGTAGCGTCCCTTCCATGGTGGTCGAGGGCGGCGTCCAGCGCCTCTTGCAGGGTGGCGTAGGGGTGAAACCCCACCCGTTGGGCCACCTCGCCGCCGATGCCGTCGGACACCATGGCCACGTCCGCGTGGCGGCGCACGCTGGCCCAGGCCAGGGCCAGTGCTCCTGCCGTGAGGTCCTCTATCTCCCCGCTGTGAATGGCGGCGTCGATCTCGTCCATCTCACGCCCCGCATACTCCGCGATCTCGGGATGGGTGACGGAGAGTCCCTCCGGGCAGGGGGTGACGACGATGATAGTTCCCCCCTCGCGCACGCAGCGTTGGGCCGGGTACAGCGTCTTGTGCGCCTGCCAGAATTCGATATCGCAGGGATGGGAGCTGGCGATGACGATATCGGTCTTCTCGGGCACGGGGACGCCGTACACGCGCCGCGATACTTCCACCCCGCGACGAAAGGCCGGCCGGGGGTCGCCATAGACGGCGCGAATGAGGCGTCCCTCGCTGTCCAGTATGGTGTTGAGGATGGCGCGCAGGCCGGCCCGCTCCGCGATGGCCTCCATCTCCCGACGGACCTCGTTCTCCATCCTGCCCAGAAGACTGGTGGGACGACGTACCGACAGGAGATGTATCTGGCCCGTGGTGCGGGCGCCGCACACGCCGGGCTGGATGATCTTGGCCCCGCCGGAAAAGCCGGGGATATGATGGGGGACGATGCTGCCCACACCCAGGACGAGGTCCGCCTCCAGCACGCGGCGATTCACCTGCACCGAGACGCCACCGGGCGTGATGCCCAGGTCCACGAGGGCGCCGTCATCGTTGCAGTTGTGGTTGATCACGGGGGTGCGCCCCGTCGTCTCCGAGCCAAACTTTTGTTCGATTTCGCTTTCCGTCATCTGGCGGTGGGTGCCCAGGGCGATGAGTATCTCCACGGCCTCGTCGGGCACGCCAGCGGCGTTCAACGCGTTCAGTAACAGGGGAACGATGATGTGGGTGGGGGTCAGCCGGGTGTTGTCGTCGGCGACGATGACCACGCGCTCTGCGCCCTGGGCCACCTTCTGGAGAGGAGGTGCCTCGATGGGGTGATCCAATGCGCGGCGGATCTCGTGCTTCTCATCCTGGACGGGCGGCACCTCGTGGGGAACGTGGATACCCTTTAGGTTGGCGGTGGGGACGGTGCAGCGAATCGTTTCCTCGCCATAGGGGATCTCAATCTGTATTTTTGAATTCATCTATCTCCCTCCTTGGCAGACTGTGGGAAGATGATAGGCAAAGTGGTGCGGGGGATCAAATCGTCCCTGTTGTAAGGTGGGGATCCGCTCCACCTGTAGTCGAAATGCCGTTGCGGTCACCGGCCACGAGTTGGACAAACTGTCGCATATCATTATGCTATATATGCGTTCGGTAGTTAGTTTTTTGTACTGAGTCGATGCGAGGAGGAACCATGGATACGTTAGAGGCCATCTTTAACCGACACAGCGTGCGGCGGTACAAAGATACGGCGATTCCCAAAGAGGATCTGGAAAAGATACTGGAGGCGGGACGTCAGGCGCCCTCGGCGGCTAACCGGCAGCCCTGGCATTTCATCGTCGTCGGCGATCCGGAACAGAAGCGTAAAGTGGCTCAGGCCTGCAGTGGGCAGACGTGGATGGCCGAGGCCGGCTATATCCTGGTGGGCGTTGGCTTGCCGGAGGTGAGCGAGGATTGGTATCCCGTCGATGTGGCCATCTCCATGCAGAATATGGTGTTGGCTGCACAGAGCCTGGGCTATGGCACCTGTTGGATCGGTGCCTTTTCCGAGGATGCGGTCAAAGAGGTCTGCCAGATTCCTCCCGAGATGGACGTGGTGGCATGCACGCCCCTTGGCGTGCCCGACATAGAGCCCTCGGCTCGAGCGCGCAAGGATTGGGACGAGGTCTTTTCTGCCGACACCTATGGGCAGGAACTGGAGATCTAGCGTACGATTCCTGTTCAGGTGTCAAGGGAGCGGATCATGGAAGATATTTCTCTTTCATGATCCGCTTTTTGTGTGCCAGGCATGTTGAGCATATAGAATAAGTCCTTTGTGGGCTGGGTGACGTATTCCCACTGCGCTGCGTGCGCTTGAAGCGGCGCAGGTGAAGCAACCCCATAGTCGACCTGCTTGCGCCGCAAGCACATCAAGCGATGCCTCGGGTGTGGTTCAGGGTGTAAGGCTTGGCTGGCCTTTTCGAGACGTAGGTGGCGTTGCAATCGTAGAAGAGATCGCCGAGTGCGGATACGGATGCCCAGAGGTGTGGCAGGGGGCTCACGCGCCCCTATCTGGTTACGTCTGGCCGAGATCTTATTCCTGGCTCACCACGTTGAGTTCTGGCAGCAGGATGTAGGGCAGCCGGATCTGTCCATAGACCCAATGGCTTTCCTCGCTGAGGGTCGCCACCTCACGCAGATCCTCATAGATATTGCCAGCGATGGAGACGTCTTTGACCCTGCCCACGATCTCGCCCCCGTCGATCACATAGGCGAGGCCCAGGGTATTGGAAAAGGCCCCGCTCAAGGGGTTCCCCTGACCCAGTCCCAGCACGTGATCGACGAGCAATCCATGTTCCACGTCGCCAAGGATATCGGCGAGGGGGGTGGATCCCGTCTGCAGAACCAGGTTCGAAGGGGATGGCGAGGGGGGCGCAAAGAGATTTCGGGAACCGTTGCCGGTGCTCTCGGTGTCCATCAGGGCCGCCGTCTTGAGATCGTACAGAAATCCCTCGCTCACGCCGTCCGCGATCAGCGCCTTGCGGCGGCAGGGAACCCCTTCCCTATCGTGGCCGCCGCTGCCGGGGCGGCCAGGGAGCGTGGGATCATCCCACAGGGTAATGGCTGGATCGAAAACCTGTTCCCCCTGCCTGTCCGATAGGGGCGAGACCCCGCGTTGAACGTTCTCCCCATTGACGGCCAACATAAGGGGCAGGGCGAGGACCATGGCCCCCACGGGAGAGAACAGGACGGGCATGCGCCCCGAGGCGAGCTTTGCCGGCCGTTTGGCCCGCTCCACCTTTTCCTGGAGGCGCTCGAGGGACTGACGATAGTCCTCGGTGAGGGAGATGTCATGTACGGAATCGTACACCATGAGCACGTCATCACCGCGGACCCGCTCCAGGCTCATCTGCACGGAAAAGCGTGAGAGTTGCTGCGCGAGATCGTTGCCCGCGCTATTTTGCAGGGAAAAGCGTCCCACGCTACGCTCAATGTCCACGTCGACCTTGGCATCGGGATCCGCGGAGCGCAGGGCGTCGACGACCTCGCGGCCTATCTCTACGAGCCGAACCATGGGAACCTGGGCAAGGGCGGGATCGTAGGTCTCTATCTCTGGCCCTGGGGCCTTTTCTGGAAAAGTGATGGGCACCTCATCTCCATAACGGGCCGAGCCCAGGAGGTTGGCTATCAGTTCCGACTCTTTTACCTCACCGCTCGCTGCCGTAAATCCCAACCGCCCATCGACGATCCCGCGCAGGGCGAGCCCCTGGGTCTCCTGGGTTTTGGCCGTTTTCATCTCGTTGGCCTCAAAGCTCACCGTGGTAGATTCTCTTTCGATAGTATAAACCTCGGCCTGTTCCGTCCTCTTTTGCAACGTCGATAACAAATCCATCCTTTTTCCTCCTCGCCTACCGTCCACCCATCGCCACGTCCTGAATGCGAATGTGGGGCGCGCCCGTACTCACCGGCAGTCCCCCTTGTCCCTTGCCACATCTCCCCAACTTGCTAAAGGTGAGATCGTCGCCAATGGCGTCGATGTTCTTTAGCGTGGCAAAGAGGTTTCCGCTCAACACCACGTCCTTGACCAGTTCGGCCACCTGACCATCGCGGATCATGTAACCGTACCCGGCACTGAAGGAAAAGTTCTCCAGCGCTGTCTGCCCCCCGATGGCATCACAGGCGTACACGCCCAAATCTATATCCGAGATCATCTTCTCGAAAGAGGAATCGCCGGCTTCGATAAAGGTGTTCGTCATGCGCACGATGGGAGGGTAACGATAACTCGTGGCCCGGGCATTGCCCGTGACCTCTTCTCCCATCTTGGCCGCCGTCTCCCGCGAATGGAGGCGACCGACGAGGACGCCCTCGCGAACCAATTCCGTGCGCCCTGTGGGTACTCCTTCGTCGTCATAGGGGTGCGTGCCCCGCAGCCCGGGCAGGGAGCCGTCGTCGACGATGTTGAGAATATCCTTGCCGAATCTCCGCCCCAGTACCATCATCTCCTGCGCCTGGGGATTGGCATAGACAAAGTCGGCCTCGGATAGGTGTCCAAAGGCCTCATGTATAAAGACCCCGGCCAGTTTGGGATCGCAGATCACGGGATACACGCCGCCCACCACAGTCTCTGCCGAAAGCAAATCCACGGCACGCTGGCCGACGGTGCGGGCGATATCCTCAATGCCAACTACCTCGCCATAGCCAGCGGGCACCGAAAGTCCGTCCGCCGCGCGCTGTACGTTACTCCCCTCGCGGGCTGTCGCGACCAAGTGGGCGCTCACCAGCGGCCGCTCCTCGACGATATATGTGCCCTCCGAGTTGGCATAGGTCACCGTCACAAACTGATCTGCGTAGGTGGACTGGGTGTCCACAACCTGGGAAAAGGACAACAGGATGTCGTTATAGCCCTCTATCAGTTCCTTCTTGTCGGCCAGGGGGATCTTGCTGACGTCCGTATTCGGCGCAGCCCGGATCTCCTCCTCGGCGGGGGGCACTTTTGCCAGGCTGACGGGTTCTCCTTCTACCAGACGCGCGCTGCGGTAGGCCTGATCCACGCGCCTCTCGAGATTTTCCAGATTGTTAAAAGTGGCGACGCCCCATCCCCCGTCGTGTACCAGGGAGCGTATAATGCCCCCCTGGTTTACCACGCTGCTGACGGTCTCCAGGCGGGGGCCATGGTATACGACACGCGTGGTCCTTCGCGTCTCCAGGCGGATCTCTGTATAGTCGGCGCGGCTGCTTTCAATCGCCGCGCGAATGTGCTCGCGGTTCATGTATATCCTCCAAACCTGTATCAGTCAGTGAAGCGGATCGAGTTTTACACAATTCCAAGGTATATCGCTATTCATGTTTGAGATGATCCTTGCTGCTCCTCGGTTTCCTCTGGGAGCCGCCATGGCGTCCCCGGTTCATATATCATCTCTGGGCGTTTCAACTTGCGGCGTATAAGCATCAGGGAGGCGAAAAATAGTACGCAAAGGGCGGATATCACCTGGGCCACGCGAATGCCATCGATGGTCCACGCGTCGGGGCGGAAAAATGCCTCCATAAAGAAGCGGATTGTGGGATAGATGATGCCATAGAGGAAAAAGAGATCGCCGTGTAATCGTCCCTCGCGCCAATTCCGGGCCAGATAGTAGAGGGTCAAAAAGCCGACGAGGCAGAGGGCCGATTCATAGAAAAAAGTGGGATGGAAGTGCTCGTACTGGGCGTACCAATCGGGCACGTTACCGAGCGTCCGCCTTGCGGGTGGAATATAGATGCCCCAGGGGAGGTCAGTGGGGGGACCAAAGACCTCCTGATTAAAAAAGTTCCCCCAACGCCCGATGGCCTGGGCCAGGATGAGACCGGGGGCGATATAGTCGGCCCATTCCAGAAAACGCAGATCATAGTGTCTGGCAAAGGCCCAGACTCCCAGGGTCCCTCCGGCCACGGCACCATAGATGCCAAAGCCGCTCATCTGCAGACCAAACATCTCGCCAGGGTGGGCTCGATAGTACTCCCAACTGGAAAAGATATGGTAGATGCGGGCTCCCAGGATGCCGGTCACCAGGACGACGATGAGCAAATTCCAGGCGATTTCGGGGTTATGCCCGTTACGGCTGGACAGTTTGCTCGCGATATGGGCCGCCAGCATGGCGCCGGTGACGATCAACACACCGTACCAATAGATGGTGATGGGACCAATTCGGACCAGAACGGGATCCGGCTGCATTACTCCCCCCTTGACGAGCGATTATCCACATGTATGTCCATGACATCCATCTATTATAGCGCAAACCTGTGTTGTGCCAACTGTCTTTGGCAGCACCAACGTCTGATTGCGGTGCATCATCGGGGACGGGCAACAGTAGAGACGGCCCATTAGACCGTCTCTACATGGATGGTTGGCTGCCCTGAAAAAAGATACCCTTTTTCCCCTCACGCCCACGGAAAGGCGAAGGTGGGCTGGTTTGCGTAGCGCTTCATCTTGAGCACCAAACGGCGGCCCGCTCCCGGCGCCAGGCGCACGGAGAAAGAACTATCGTTCACCGGCACCACTTGGTCGCCGACTTTTATTTCCTCGATCTGGTGCTCGGCGTAAGCGCCGGCCCGTACCACCACCGTTCGCTCCTGCACCTGGTTCACGTTCACCAGGGTGAGGGCCATCTCCTCGGCGGTCATCTCGTCCACCAGCGCGCCCACATCCTCGGGCATGCCCGCGCGGCGCCTCTCGGGATCGAAATAGCGCACCCGGCAGTGCAGGGGGAAGCCGGCCCGTCCCGTGGGGAGGCCGCCAATCATCAACTTGACCAGGGTGCCCACCGTGGCCGGGTTGTAGGGGTTGGGGTTATCTGACAGGCGCGTGTCCGGCGTGGCGGTGTCCTCGTACACACCCTCCTTTACCTTGCGGCGGATCTCCACCAGATCCTGTCGCATGGCCTCCACGGGGTAGCCCGGCTCCTGTCCCTTCAGGTAGGCGACCCAGCCCTCCATGGGCAGCCTCTCCAGGTCCGCATCGTCCATGGACCAATAGTACACCTCCAGGGCCCCTGGCGAGAACCTCTCCGGCGTGTAATGGTACCATCCCTCGTCGCCATACATGTCGGGGTACATCATCTGCCCATCGATCTCTTTTCCGTTGGCGTTGACGGCCTCCAGCACCCCGCGCCAGACGTCCACGTAGCGCTGGTCGCCCGTCATCAACAGGGCGTTGCCAAAGCCATAGGGGGGATGATATCCGACGGCCGTGTTGCGATGGGCCAGTTCGCCCGTCTGGGGCACGACCACACTGAATCCCCAACCATAGACGCCGCCGTACCATTTGCCGTCGCAGGCCCCACCGATAGTGCCGTCCAGCCCCACGTTGGAGGGGATGATGCCGCCGTTGGCCTCGGTGCGCTCGATCCAGGCGTCGGCGTATTCCAGCAGCCAATCCCTGTACTTGGCCTCGCCGGTGAGGGCGTAGGCGTTGAAGGCCAGGCTCGTGGCTCCCAGATTCAGGGGGCTGTCGCCCACCACGTCGTTATAGTCCTCAAAGTGGGCCACTATCTCTTCATAGTTGCGCTCGCCATGGAGAAGATCAAAACGTGTGGCCTCAAAGGGGTCGCCTGCCCAATCCAGCCCCGTGGTCTTGCGCATGAGGGGCCCGCGGCTGCCGTTGAACATGCTGCGCATGAGCCTGTGCTCCGGATCGTAGTTGGGCGCGTCGGGATCCTCGCCCGTGTAAAAGGCGGCGTAGCGCATCACCCGCTTTTGGAAATCCGGATCGCGGGGATCCGATAGGCCCTGCAGGTTGAAGACGGACATGGACTCGCCGTTGTGCAACCAGTCGAACATGACGGGGAACTCTTTATAGTACATGCCATCGCGAGCAAAGGGCACCTTTTCCGTCTTGGCCTCCGTATACTGTTGCAGGTGTCCCTCCCAGGCCAATTTGTACATATCCAGAATCTCGTCCGCGCCGCCCAGGGCGTGGAGGGTGGGCCAGTGGGCCAGGTTCTCAATGGCGTCGTCGGCCCCATCGTCGCCGCCCCAGCGGGGCACGCAGAGCAAATAGCCTCGATGATCGAAATAGTGGTCGAAAAAAGCCTTGCACGCCTGGCTGTTGGCGCGCAGCAATTCCCGCTCCAGGAGCGCCCAGCGCGGCGGCGTCATGGGCGTGTCCAGTGTGAGGGTGGTCTCATGAGATGCCATTTTGTACCTCCTTGTCAGCAAGAGAATGAAAGAAATGAGACCTCAAAGGTCTCCAAGACCTTTGAGGTCTTATTTCTTTACTCCAGTTCCTCTTCCGTCTTGTACCAATTGCCCTCTATATAGGGGAAGGTCTCCTCTAGATCCTCGCGCAGTTCGACGCCCAGGCCCGGCTTGTCGGGCACGTCCAGATAGCCGTCTTTCACCGCTAGGGGCTCCACAAAGAGCCCTTCCTTCATGGGGTTGGGCGTCATATTCGTTTCCAGCAGAAAGCGGTTAGGGATGGCGGCCATGAGGTGGGCGTTGGCGATGGTCACCAGGCCCCCCTGCCAGTTGTGGGTACAGCACAATCTGTCCCGCTGGTGGGCCATGCGGGCCATATGCCAGGCTTCCGTCATGCCCGCGTCGTCGCAGGCGTGCTGCACGATGTCATAGGCGCCCCGATCAACCCATTCGGCAAGGGCGCCCCGGTTCTCGCGGCCTTCGCCGCCCGAGATCATCACGGTGGGCAGAGCCTCTTTGATGCGCAAATAGTTGTCGATGGCCTCCTCACCACGGCGGTCCGTGGGCTCCTCGAGCCACAGGAACCCCAGTTCCTCCAGGGTGGGGGCGATCTCCAGGCACTGCTCCACCGACCAGCGGCAGTTCGCCTCCTGGATCAGGTCGAAATCGGGGCCCACGGCCTCGCGTATCCTCTCCAGATAGGGGATGTACTCATCCATGGTGAGGCCCTCTTCATTGAAACCCGCGCCCATGCGAAATTTGAAGGCCGTATAGCCGTTCTCCTTGTGGCGCACGGCCTTTTCGATCAGGCTATCGGGTCCGTCATAGGGCGAGTCCTCCTGCCAGCTGAACTCCCCGCCGCTGGCGTACACGCGCAGGTGCGTCTCGGGCTCTGTGTCGGTGGCTAACAGTTCGTAGACGGGCACTCCCTTGACCTTCCCGATGATATCCCACAGGGCCGTGTCGATGCCCGCCCAGACGCCCAGGGCGCCGTGGCCACACTTGCCCCCGGAGAGATGCTCCACGTCAAAGGGGTTCTTGCCCACCAAGAAAGGCTTGATCACCTCTTCGGTATAGCGCTTCATGCGCGCCGGGCCCCGGTAGCGGCTCGCCCCGCCGATGCCCACGATGCCCGCGTCGGTAAAGACCTTGACCACCACCGTCGTCGTCTTCCAGATGACAAAGTGGGCGTCGCTGTCCGGCCATCGCTCTTCCGGCTCTAGGCGGTACGATAGGGGGATGACCTGCAGATCCGTGATCTCGATATCCTCCCGCTCCACACCGTCCAGGGGATGCACTCGTTGTTTGTCGGCCGGCCAGGGGCTGTGCGATGATGAATTATTCATGATTTTATTCTCCTCAATGCCTATTCCGCTGTCGCACTATCTTTGCTCCCCATTCTATCAGGCAAAAGGGCCTCTTTTGGCCCCTTGCTTATCTTACACTTTTTCCTCGCTCGGCGCAGTGATGGAGGGCCTTGATATAACCGATGCCATAGCCCGGGCCACCGCCCTTGGCATAATCGCCGGCGAACTGGGGGGTGTGGTCGTAGATCACCGTCCCCGCATAGTCCACGTCCACGAGGGTCTTTATCACCTCCAGCATGTCCATATAGCCGTTGTCCAGAAAGGTCTCCTTAAACTCGGGGAGGGGGGAACTGACGTTACGGAAATGGACGATGAGAATGCGGCCGTCCGCCTGGAACTCGCGAATGCCGGCCAGCACGTCACCAAAATCCTCGCCGCCCTCCAGCCAGCAGCCGGTGCAGAACTCCATGCCCAGGGCGGGGCTGTCGGCGATCTCAAAGGCCTTGCGATAGGCCTCGGCGTTGCGTATCAGGCAGGGGATGCCGCCCAGGCTCTCCGCCGGGGGGTCGTTGGGATGCAGGGCCAGGCGCACGCCGGCCTCCTCGGCCACGGGGATGATGCGCTCCATAAAATAGCGGAAATTGTCCCACAGTTCCTCTTCCGTGTAGCGCCGATCGTGGGTGTTGGGGCGTTGCTGCAGTTCCTCCAGATTCACGTACCGCGTCCTGGCGCCTCGGGTCTCCTTTGGCTCGGAACTCCAGACCCGGTCGGGTTCCCAGGTAAAGGTGGTCACTCCGATGCCCGCCTGGCCCAGGTTGCGCACAAAGTCCTGAAAGGCGGCGATGTCCTCATCCCGTCCCGGGAGCGCCAGGTGGATCCTGTCCGACTTGCCCACGTCCATGTTGCCCGCGTTGTAGAGGGTGAGGCCGGCCTCCTCCACCTTTTGCCGCAGATTGGAGAGGAAATCCACATCCCGCTGGTGGGCGTTCACCCAGGCGTACACGCAATCGCAACCCAGTTGTCGGGCAAAGGCCAGTTCATCGGGTCTGGCTTCGGGGGAGATGTGCATGGAGATTTTGAGGGGAGGTTTCTTTGCTGGATTTCGTTCGGTCATGGCATTCTCCTTATTCGTCTCAGCACTTGACCCTATTGTGCCACGCCGTCGCAAAGAACTCAAGTGATCGCCATGGAGAAATTTCGGTTGTTGGGGGATCTCATCTGTTGAACAGAATGAACCATCATGGCGACTAGGATCCCTCGTTCTCAGAAGGCGATCATGTCCATGCGGGTCAGCACCGCCTGCTGCCGCGTGCCGGGGGCGTTGGCCAGGTGCCAGCACGTGTACTGCTCGGCATAGGGCTCTCCTGCCGACAGGCCGTCCACGGGGACGATGATGTGGAGGCCTCGCAGGGCGGCTCCCGTGGCAGTATGCAGCACGGCCCCGTGGGCCGACGTGCCCACCACGATGACGGTCTCGATCCCCCGCGTCCGCAATATCTTCTCCAGATCCGTGTTATAGAACTTGTCCACGCTGCTTCTGACTACCGACTCCTCGGCCAGAGGGGCCACCTCTTCCCTGACGTCCGATACCTGCGCCGTGCTGGTCAGACTGTACACGATGGCCATCCCCGAGCCCCGTGCCCTGGCCAGGAGTTGCTGGATCTTGGGCACAGAGGCCACGCAGCGCGGTCGGCTCTCCATATTGCAGTTTCCCTTTTGTATGTCCAGGATCAACAGGGCCGTGGTCTCGGGATCGATGGTCACCGCCTGCAGTTCGGGCGGTGGCGGAATTCCCACCGCCGCCCATTCCTCAATGATGGTGCTTTCCGAATGCTCCATTGGCTCCCTCCTTATTATTGGGTGCTCGGCGAACACAGATCAGGTATCGTTTTTGGAGAGCCGCTTGCGCTCTTTTCTATGACCCAAAGGTGCCCCGCCAGAGCAGCGTCTCCTCCAGTTTTTCGAAACCCACCTTCTTCGCCACGCGCATGGAGGCGGGGTTCTCGGCATCGCACTCCCAGTGTGGCATGATCCCTCGCCGTAGGGCCTCCTGCACAAAGCGGGTCGCCGTCGCCGTGCCCACGCCCCTGTTTCGATAGCCTCGCGTCACCTCTATGCCCACGCCGCAGGTTCTGCAACTCACATACTCGGCCGTGCACCAGCAGATCACGGCCTCGTCCACGACTGCCACATACCCAAAACCCCGCTGGCGAAACCGCTCCTCCGAGGGCCACATCCAGCGGAT
>JBKHJO010000053.1:0-17087 GCA_046538105.1 Anaerolineales bacterium
GCCCAGGTACTGGGAGGCTCGGAGAACCTGGGCGCCCTGGAGGAGGGCGGGCCTGCCGATATCAGCGTGCTCGACTATGTGGAGGGTCCGTTCGAACTCGTGGATTGCCACGGCGTGAAAAAGGTGCTGGAAAAGGGCTTGGTGCCCGAACTGGCTGTCTGCCGGGGCAAGGTGCTGAAGGGCGAGGTGTAGAGCAGGGGCGAAACCAGCGGGCCCGGTCCTTGAGGACATCCCGTGGACCGGGCCCGCCGATCAGGGGGTTTATTTGGTCACGCCATAGATCTCTATCTCGGCCAGGCAGGTATCGTCATATGCTGTGCCGGGATAGACCTCGTCGATGATTACCCTGATCGTGTCGGTCTCCACCGTCGTGCCCCGCGTTTCTATCAGGTCGATGTGCTGACGCCCCCGTTCGTCCGCCAGATCGACTGTCATCTGCTCTCCATCGGAAAAGATCAACGTCGCCTGCTTGACGCGATTATTCTTGGCAAAGAGATCGTCGCTCCTCTGGTAGCCGTTGGCGAGGTCGATGGCGTACAGTTCGAATTGGCCCGGGAAGGTGATCTCGATCCACTCGCCGATACCCGGTCCCGACGCCCCCTCTGCCCAGGCCGTATCCAGCGACTCGTCGACGGCGGCATGGGCAAAGTACTGGCCGTAGCGATCCGATGGCAGATGCGAAGAGGCGCTGGCCCGGGCAAAGGGAGAGAGGTAGCGGGGCTCGGGCGCCGGTTCGGACACCACCTCGAGACGCTCGACCTGGATCTGTCGTGCCTCTGCAGCCGGCACGCCGTGGTACAGCGTGCCCCAGACTTTGACCTGCGCGCCTGTCCACATGGCGTCGTTCATCTTTTCTCTGACGGCGTCGTCGGTTGCCCCGATGCCGAATCTCTCTCCATCATCTCGCACCAGATGCTGGCCGAACTGATTGCCAGGGGGAAGTTTGTAGATGGTGCCCGTCCAGCCCTCGACGGGCTCCCCCTCCTCTTCGGAGAACGGTTCAGAGGGGTCCGATAGCATCTCGATCCGCTCGATCTCGATATGACGCGCCTCGTCTCCCGGCACGCCGCGGTACAGCGTGCCCCAGATCTTGATCTGCACGCCGCTCTGCTTGGCCTCGCGAATTCGCTGCCAGAGGTCGTCGCTGACGGCGCCGATGTCGAACTCCTCGCCGTCCTCCCGCTCAAAGTACTGGCCGAACTGGTTGCCGGCCGGGAGGTTGATGACGGTGCCAACCCAGCCCTCGACGTCTTCCGTCGCCCCTTCGACATCCTCTGTTTCCTCAGGCGCCGATGTGGGTGAGGGGCTCTCCGTTGGCGTGGCTGTCGGCTCCTCGTCCTCAGGTGGCGATGTGGGGGTAAATTCCTCTGTCGGTGTGACCGCTGGTTCCGTTGGCTCGGGAGTGGGCGTAGGTGTGACGTTCTCCGTTTTCGTAGCCGTTGGCGTTTCCAGTTCCTCGACTCCAGTCTGCTCACAGCCGCTGATCAGCAGCATGCCAAATAAAAGCGCGAAAACGATGATCAGGTGTTTGTTACTCATTGTGCCTCCTCGATTCAGTGTCTGTTGTGCAAAGTTTCTCCAACCGTTGTATAGACGCACGCAACGCACAAAATGTTCCGTCTTGAGAGGAATATTTCGTCGAGAACGGGATTTGATGTATGTGGAAGTCGAGTTTTTCAATGGGCCGCGTCTATGCGGAGGTGCTACGACGCGCTTGTAGATGAGCCGCGGCGTGTTTGACGGCCGCCTGTATCGCCTCCCGATATCGGGAGGGGGACACTCTAGAAGATTTCATCGCGAGACATGCGGGTAGCAAGGTTGTCGGGTATGGTCGAAACCGTGGCGCGCATACCACTGAGGCACGCTCTTCCGTGCCAGATGGTGGGAGCGGCGACATAGTCCTGTCACTTTGGCGATCTTCTCACAATATCGTGCTCTTGATTATACTGTGGTTTTCGCGTGCTGACCAAGAGATCGCCGTTTTGGAGGTTTTGTCTTTGTGTAGAAAATGGGCTCCTGTCTGGAGACCATCTTGAGGAACAGGAGGTGAGTGGCGTTTTTGAGTTTTATATTCTTGCATGTGCATTTTTCCTTCTATTCATGGGGCTCAGTACGTAAAATTTCGCAAGCAGGCGCCTGTCTCCATTGTCCCATGGAGAACACGCGCATCAGAGCATGCATTCCATCCGAACCGACGACGTATTTGACAAGGTTGCTCTTTAGTTTATAATTATTTTTAAGTAGTTATGATTATTATTTAATATAATCTTTAAATATGAAATCAGTTGAGAGAACAATCGAACGCTTCCATAGAGACCGCCTCAGGGTCACGCCCCAACGCCGGGTCATATTCGAGTTGCTGGTCGATGACGAAACCCATCCGACGGCAGATGAGATCTACCAGCGCGTCTTGAATCAACTGCCGGACGTATCGTGCACCACGGTCTACAACACGTTGCACGAGCTCGTCGCGCTGGGTGAGTTGAGCCCTGTAGAGGGTCTGGGCGATGATGGGACCCGCTATGACACGAATACCGATGATCACCATCACCTCTATTGCCTGCGCTGTCATGCCGTTGTGGACGTTGACCGGAGCTTTGAAGGGTTGGAACTCGAGGCGGCGGAAAGGGCGGGCTATCAAACTGTAAGAAAGCGGGTGACGTTCTATGGCTACTGTCCAGAGTGTCAGGATGCTTGACGGGGCCAGCATGACCATGACAAGATGCAGATTCACGTGAGCCTGCTCCGCACTGCAGTGGCAGCGGGCCATATACGATACGAGACATTCTCTACGAGAAAGGAGGAAGGCAGCCATCATATCAAAGATGTTTATTGGCCCTTGGAGAATCGTTAAGACCACTGTTATTTGAGAGAGAAAAGGAGCAAAAATCATGGCTAGAGTAGCAAGAGAGATGGTAGAAAAAGCTGGCGTGGATGTGGACGAATTGTTGGAACTGCTCATCACCAATGCGGCCGCTGAGCTGACCACCTTCTACTATTATACGATCCTCAGAGCCAATCTCATCGGCTTGGAGGGCGAGGGGATCAAGGAAATCGCCGAGGCGGCGCGCATCGAGGACCGCAACCACTTTGAGGCCCTGGTGCCCCGCATCTATGAGCTTGGGGGCAAATTGCCGGATGATATGAAGGCTTTCCACGACATGTCGGCCTGTCCGCCTGCCAGACTGCCCGAGGACCCCACCGACGTTGAGGCCATACTAGAGGTGTTAGTGGAGGCCGAGCGGTGCGCCGTGCGCGGATACAGCGACATATGCAATGTCACCGCGGGCAAGGACCATCGTACCTACGATCTGGCGCAGGCGATCTTGAATGAGGAGATCCAACATGAGGCGTGGTTCTCCGAGTTTCTGGGCGAAGGGCCTTCCGGTCACTTTATGCG
Organism: Anaerolineales bacterium; assembly: GCA_046538105.1. Classification (GTDB taxonomy): domain Bacteria; phylum Chloroflexota; class Anaerolineae; order UBA1429; family UBA1429; genus JAWLEV01. The sequence goes on from JBKHJO010000053.1 coordinate 3,401, forward strand.
CAGCGGGGAGACGTCTCCCTTTGTGCGCAAGTTCATGGAATAGTCTCAATCTGCTGGGGGAGGCCAGGAAAAAAGTCTTCCCGTTCCGCTCATACGGGCGGTTACAAACGACTCTACGACCAAAGCACAGGCGGCACATCACGCGTCGCCTGTGCTTTGGTGTCTTATGCGAGTCTTTACGGTCAGTTATTCAGCGTCCGCTGCTTCTTGCCCTCACCCTGGCCCATCCAGATCGGGTGTCCGTTCAGATCCCGCAGTGTGATGGTCTCCCCAGTGGTGGTGTTTTCCACGGTTCCCGCTTTGAACTCTCCGTCCTTATAGAAACCTCTCACCTCGATCTCATCGCCGACGGCCAGCGCATCTCAATTTATGATAAAGTTGATACAGTTGTTCGTCGATGCCTTGCCACTCTAAAAGGTCATTTCTCGTACCAGCCGATCAGGGAGGGCGATTGGGGATCGTGCGCGCGGTAATTCTGCCGCGCCCGCTCAAAACTGCGGGTGGCGTAGCAGTACTGGCAGCCAAAGAGGCACGTCTGGTACATGCCGATGTCCTTGCTGACCACGCAGCCGCAGGCCTCTCGTTGATAGGGGTCCTTTTTGTCCGTGACCTCTATGCCAAAGACGTCGCGGATGTAGATGTCGTCTATGCATTTGCCAGGCATGATGCCGTACCGCTCCAGACCGAGGGGTTCCGCGCAACTCGTGATCTCCATATCATTGACCATTGCGATCTCGGCGAGGCCCGTCATCAGCGCGCAAAAGTCCTCGGACGGGATCTCCGTATGCTCCACCACCTGGAGACCCTCTTCCTTCAGCGCCTCAAGGCGGCGGGCGATGCTGCGATAGATGTCCAGGATGCTGATCACCGAGCGAAAGGTGTAGCCCTTGAGGGCCGAGGCGATCTTTTCATATCCATCAAGATAAAAGTCCACCGGCGTCTTGTTGCTGAAGACGAGGGGATCGTAGCGCCAGATGACACGGTCGGGGCCGATGGCATGGGAGAGTGCGCGAAAGATCTCTATGGACATGGCCAGGGGCGGGGTCCGTCTATCCAGTGCGCGCGGGTTGTCCAGCACGGTGTAGTGAAAATAGTACCTAAAGCCCCGCCGATCCAGTTCCTCCAGATGCTCGAGCAGGGGCGCCGGATGCCGCGTCCAAAAGACGATGACGTCCACGTCCTCAGGCAAGAGAGAGATGCGGGATACCTGCTTGCGATTGTAGGGGTTGGGAACGGTGCAGTATCCCGCGCGTATGCGATTCATGAACCACTCTGCATAAAAGGCGGGGATGTCCGTCCGTCTGCTGGCGCTGATGATCATGGTCGGTCCTATGTGCCCTCCCCCTGTCCCACACATGGGACAGGGGAAAAGCAGTGTCTAGGGGAAGGGGTACTTGCGCTGTGCTTCTTCCAGATCCAGGGTGACGCCCAGGCCGGGGCCTTTGGGCACGACAACACAGCCATCGTCGTCGATACCCATGGGTTCCTCGATCAGGTCCGTAAAGAGGCCGGAGGCTCCCTGACGGAACTCGAAGATGGGACAGTTGGGCAGGGCCGCCGCCAGATGCAGGCTGGCCATGAACAGTATGGCCGAGCCCCACACGTGGGGTATGCACTGCAGATTGTTGGCCTGGGTCAGCATGCCCACCCGGCGGGCCGCCGTAAAACCCCCTACCACGGCCAGATCGGGCTGCAGGATATCGGCGGCTTCTTTGGCGATGATGTCGCGAAAGTCAAAGACGGTGAACTCGTTCTCGCCGGTGGCGATGGGAATGGTCGTCGCGGATCGCACCCGGGCCATACCGTCCCAGCTGTCGCTGGCCGTGGGTTCCTCGAACCAGCCGATGTCATAGGGTTCGGCCTCGCGGGCCAGCCGGGTGGCCATGGTCTCATTCAGCGAGCCGTGGGCATCGAGCATGAGGCCCACGTCGGGCCCGATGGCCTCACGCACGATCCGAATGCGCTCTATCGAACCTGCCACCTGTTCGGGCGCATCCATGCCTCCCACCCGCATTTTCATGGCTTTGAAGCCCTTTTCCATATAGTCCAGGGCCTCCTCCCCCGCGTGTTCGGGCGGCGCGTGGCCGCCGCTGGCATAGGCGGGGATCCTGGTGCGGTAGCCTCCTCCCAATAACTTGTAGATCGGCACGCCCAGTGACTGGGCAAAGATGTCCCACAGGGCCATATCGATGCCGCCCATGGCGCACACGGTCATACCCCGCCGTCCGAGCCGGGGGCAGGCGTGGCCGTAGGTCAACGCCAATTCTGTGCGGGGGCCATTGTATATCTTTTCCCAGACGTACTCGGGGCGAGAGGCGTCCTCGCCCATGATCTCGGGAGCGAGTTCCTTTTCCACGATGGCCCTGGCCGTGTGGCAGGCCCCCCGGGTGCGCCCATAGCCCGGATGAACCTCGCCATAGCCCACCAGGCCGTCGTCCGTCTTGACCTCCACGATGATGGCGTGGGACTCGGTGCGCGGGCCGTAATCCGACCACCATTTGTGGCCACCTTCTGGCAATTGCCACGTTAGGGGCACGGCGCGAACGGAAGATATTTTCATGGTCAACTCCTTATATCCACTGAAAGAGGTACCTGGCAGTTAGTGCCATGTGTTGCTCATCCTCTTTGCTATGGGGGGACCGACTTTTTCTACTGCAAATACCCGTGAAACTGCCAGGCACTTGATGTCTAGAAGATTGGAGCGTGCCACGGGTTTCGCCTATCGCGCGCGCAGTTTATCCAGATGTTCCTTGCGCAGTTTGGCCATCTTGGGGGTGATCGTCAGGCGACAGTAGGGCATTCCCTTGTGCCGCTGGTAATAGTCGCGGTGGTAATCCTCGGCGGGATAGAATGCCTCCAGCGGCTCCACCTGGGTGACGATGGGATCCTCCCAGATCTCTGCGCTTTCCATTTCGGCGATCACCTCTCGCGCCACGCGTTCCTGTTCTGGCGTATGATAAAAGATCACCGATCGATACTGGGTACCCACATCTGCTCCCTGTCGGTTTAACGTGGTGGGATCGTGGATGGTGAAATAGACCTCCAGCAACTCACGGTAGTCGATGACTGAGGGATCGTACGTGATCTGCACCACCTCGGCGTGGCCCGTCTCTCCTGTACATACCGCTTCATAAGTGGGATCGGGCACCGTGCCACCCGCGTATCCCGACTCCACCTCCTCTACCCCCTCCAGGGCGTCGAACGCTGCCTCCAGGCACCAAAAGCATCCGCCCCCGAGGGTGGCGCGTTCTCTTTGGCGCTCTCTCTCCTGATTCATCGTTACTCCCATTCAGATCCAGTCACAGACGGCGACTTTCGACTTGTAGTGAGGGATCATTCCTACGAACCAATCGCCCATAGTTCAATAGGATCAGATAGCCTTTATTGAGAGTTATTGCACATATTTCCTATTCTTCCCCGGCTAAGATCAGTATTCTCTTCAGAATACTCTTTGAAATCCACATGCCTCTGTCTCTAAGGTGCCGGACAAGAGGTTCTATCGCTTCGATTAGCCCCGCCTTTTTCGCTTCCAACAGAACCCGCAGCGTACCCCATACCTCCAAGCCTGCCGCTTCTGCTATGCGCCGTGCCAATGCATCATCCAGCAAAACCACCCGTTCTGGATGCTCCAGCGCCAGAGACATCGCCGCCAGTTCTCCCGCTCCCAAATCCAGAGCTAGCCACTCCGATGGGACTGCACAGGGATCGATTACTTCCAGCCAGTCATACTGTTTGGGATCGGGTACATCATAGCCTCCCCGTTGCCCTTCCTCTAACTCCAGTACTACGGCATTTGGGATCCACATCTCATCAAACAACAGCGGAAGCCACTCCAAGGCCCCTCCACGGTGCAGATAGAGTACCGGAGAAGTGTTACTGATGGCTTCGGTCATGCCTCTGCTCCAGATCGTTCAACTCAGCCTCAAGAGGAAAGACCTTGTACTTTTCCAGTTGCAGCAGAAATTCCACCCGAGACATTCCGGCAAGTTCTGCGGCTCGGCCAGAGGACAGGCGGCCAAGCTCATACAGCTTGACGGCGGCCAAGACTCTCAATTCGCGGGCAAAAGAGCCTGCGTCTTTCTTTTCTGCCAGCAAGACCTTTTCTGGTATATCAATCACAATTCGTCGAGTCGTCACCTTTCACCTTCGCCTTTCTTAACATGCCTCATGGGATTCGTATTTTATACTATTTCAGGGGACTTGGATACTTTGTCAATCTGGATACATATCTCCCCTTAACATGCCCCACGGGGCTTGACCCTCACTGTGAAAGTGAAACACTATTTGACCCCAGCATATGCGATAGGCCATAAGAAGGCAATCTTGCAGACGGTCCATTCTTGGCGTTTCGGTTGGCAAGATGTACCGGGTGCGGTATGATGAACGTGTGGGCGTGTTGGCGATCTGGGGTTCCCTATCTACATAATTGATTGCCTGGCCCATTGCGGGATCGTCCTAGGTTAGGTCGTTACGCTGAGAAAATCACCTTGTTCCGAGGGAGGCCAAGATGGAAAACGAGCAAAAGCCCAATATTCTCTTTATTCTCACCGATCAGCACAAATTGGACGCCATGGGTTGCTACCGCGATACGCCCTGCCGGACGCCCAACCTGGATCGGCTGGCCGAGACGGGCGTGCGCTTTGAGACGGCCTATACGGCGTGTCCCGTGTGTAGCCCCACGCGTAGCACCATCATGACCGGTCTCTATCCTCATCAACACGGTATGTGCTGCAATGTGGAGGATCTGGGATGTTCGGTACACGAACTGGTCGACCGTCCCGCCCTGCTCACGCGGCGCCTGCAGGACGCGGGATATCGCTGCGGCTATACGGGCAAGTGGCACCTGGGGAGTGATCGTGAGGAGTTCTATGGCCTGGAGAACGAACCCACGCTGCCCCGAAACGTGGGCTTTGAGGGACAACAGTTCCCCGGACACGGTGGTGGTGGCTTTGAGTATCCCGAGTATAATGACTATTTGGCGCAGCACGGCTGGGAGCATGAGGTGATCCCCCAGCATGACAGGCCCTTTCATGCCTGGAACTATGGTATGCTCAAGGGGCCGGTGGAATCCACGGTGCCCTGTTTTCTGGCTCGGCATACCAATGCCCTCATCGACCGCTTCCGGGCGGCGGGTGATCCCTTTTTCATCTGGCATTCCTTCTGGGGACCGCACAGCCCCTATTTCATCCCCCGTCAGTTCTACGAGATGTACCGCGATGTGGAAATTCCCGAGTGGCCCAACTATCGCTGGGATGCTCGGGCCCTCAACCGACCTCATCAGGTCAAGTTACACACCCATGCTGACGACCTGACCTGGGACGACTGGGCCGAGGCCGTGCGCTACTACTATGGGTTCACCACCCTGATCGATCAGCAGATCGGCGGGATCCTCCGCCATCTGGAAAAGCGTGGGCTGCGAGATAACACCATCATTATCTTTGCCGCCGATCACGGCGAGACCCTGGGTACCCATGGTGGCTTGACCGACAAGGGATGGCATCACTTTGAGGAGATACAGCGCGTGCCCTTTATCGTGTGGATGCCCGAGCGTTACTATGGGAACGGGGTACGGCCGGGCGATGCACTGCATGAGTGGATCTCCCTGGTGGATCTGTATCCCTCCATACTCGATGTGGCAGGGGCGCATGTGGAAGAGGAAGAACTGCCTGGCCGCTCCATATGGCCCCTGTTCGATGGTGGGTCCGTCGAATGGCGGGATCAGGTATTCGTCGAGTTCTTTGGCGTCAATTCTCTGGTGACCACCATGGCCAGCGTGCGCAAAGGCAATTTCAAGTATGGCTGGAATTGCTCCAGCCACGACGATCTGTATGACCTGGGAGCCGATCCCCATGAGATGCATAACCTGATCGACGAGCCACCCTATGGCGCCGTCGTATCCGAGATGCGTGGTCTGCTTGAGGAATGGATGGGTGAGACGGCTTTTCCGGGCCTTGGCTATTATCGACGCACGCGCATGGACAAGTGGCCCTACTGATCTGTGAAACCCTGTGTCGCCAGTCGACGTTTACCATGTCAGATGGGCTTTGATTGTCTTCACAAGGGAATATATACAAGACAGTAAAAAAAAGGAAAATAATCCCTTGCTTTTGCCCCCAGGATATGTTATAATATATTTGGGTGTGAGATGGTCTGTTCGTCCCGGTATTCATCCCCGTCTGGGGATCGATATCCTTTTTCGTAAGCGTGGAGTGGGAAAAGGGGGACACGATGGAGGAATTCTATACGGAAGAAGAAGTGGAAGTAAGTGATCTACAGAAGATCATGACGTGGGCGGGCATGGGTACGCCGCGGCAGTTCTATCTGGAAATTGTCTCCAAGATAGCCGACGCGGACTATGAGGCGGAGTTAGAGGGCGACGTCATCACCTGCTACAGGGTCGAGAGGACGGGTGGCTTCCTGGGCATCGGGGGAAGTACGAGCAGAAAACCTGTCTTGAAGGTGAGCATCTCAGAAGAGGGGGACGTGGAGATAGCGGAAGAACCCCGGAATGAGGAGTTCATCGATTTCCTGGCAGGAGAATTGTCGCGGCACTAGTGTTGTGACATGGGTTTGAGCCAGATGGGACTTGTTTCCTTGAAGAACACGTTAAGCGTTCGGATGTTTGGCACTTTTATCGGAGAATCGCATTTTGTATATCGCGAGAGCGAACTATAAGCGTCAGGTGTCAGGCGTCTGAACATGTTTTTTGGATCGACCTTTCAGAGCGGATATATTTGAAGGGCTGTCTGTTCATTATGGCATTCATCCCCATGTAGGGGTGATGTATTTTGTGAGCGTATTGGTAAAAGGGGGCATGATGGATCTCCAACCGGAAGAAGAAGCAGCAGAAGAAAGAGAAGTCCCAGTAGAAACGTATGTCGAGAGGGATGAGTTGCAAAAGATCACCGCATGGGCGGGCATGGGCACGCCCCGTCAGTTCTTTTTGGAGGTTACCTCCAAGTTGAGTGGCACGGAATATGAAGCGGAATTTGAGGATGACGTTCTCACCTGCTACAGGGTCGAGAAGCAGGGGGGCATCCTGGGCATAGGCGGCAAGACGGTCAGAGAGCCCGTGCTGCAGATGACCTTCCCAGAGGAGGCGGAGGTCGGGGTGGCAGAAGAGCCCCGGGACCAGGAGTTCATCGAATTCCTGGCGGGAGAGTTGCAGCAGCACTAGTTTCCACCCCGGCACATATGGGCCGGATACATCACGTATATCTTCTTGTGGGTCAGTCCGTAGGAGAGGTAGTTTGTCCGTTTGTGCTTGAAAGTCAGGCGAAAGGGGAAAAGGCCTCATGGCTTTTTCCCCTTGTTGCTGCATCAAGGGCACAATCGATAGCCTGTATCATAGAACAGGCCGATTCCCTTTATAGGATGTTGCTTCCAGCCAGAAAGACGGCATAGCCAATAACGGTCAAAATGCCAACTAGCACGCCCAGTAGCAGGGTTGCGCGCGAAAAGTTTTGTTTGTTTCGGTTGGTCGTCGAACTAAAGGCCCATATGAGCAGTAAGAGTATATTGAGCAGAGGGATATAGAGAAGGATCAACGTTCCCAACCAGGAGCCGACGGACATCACCTCTTCGCGCGGCTGACGCTGAGTACGGTGAGTCGGGGAGGCGGACCGGGCGGACGTATGAGCCGCTGAGCCAGCGGCGGGCGGAGGGGGCGGGGGGGATTGCGATTGCCTGTCATCCGCCGGAGGAGAGGGAGGAGGTGGTGGTGGTGGTGGAACCGGATCCTCCGGCAACAGGTCCTGAACCTGATCCGCCCGGCTCCAATCGGACATCCCCTCCTTCCAGACCATATCCGCCTTGTTTATCTCCCCGGACTCGGCTTGCTGTTGCAGTTCTTCCCATGTGTAGGGTCCCAGTGTCTGTCCGTCTTTGTGAACGTGCCATTCCTGTGACATGGTTTGTCCCTCCGAAATATTTTAAATTGACAAACTGGATGATGATGCTAGTTCAATTTGCGAATGCCGCTCTCACCCCGCTGCTTCTGCAGGTGGTCGCCTATCTGCCAGTCGCGGGCTGCCCGCTGCTTGCGCACCTTGCCCGAGGGCTGGCGGATATAGGCGTAGGTGACGGTACGGGTATACCCTTCGTCCTCATCGTTGACATGTTCCCGTTCCTGCCGCATGTCGATGATCTCCCCCTCCCACTGGCGCAGCAGTTGAACCGTCATCAAGATCAGGGATAGTGCCCCGGCTGCGGCGAGACCTAGGGCCAATCCCTGTCCAGCCTCGGGTACAAAGATGAGAACCGCCCCTATCACTGCCAGCCAGAACAGGGTCACCCCCAGCAACTTGAGCAGGATACCTCCGCCCCCCGCTTTTTCCCCTATAGGGGCAGATGCCGCTCTCTCATAGGGGGAGGCGTCCATCCACTCGCTCCCCGTCCACCGGTGCCAGGCACCGCTGCCTTCCTGCAGCATCCACAGGTTGCCTTCCGCGTCAGTGACCCTGATCTGGCCCAGGGCAGCGCGGTAACTGTCGCCATCCATGCGCCCGGCGCTATAGTCGTCGGTCAACTGGCGGAAGCGCCCCTCTGCCTGCCGAAAGGGGTTTTCATTATCTATCATGTTTGTTTTCTCCAAGGTGTATTGTGTTTCTACGATTCTACGTTATGCTGGTTTGCTGCACGGGGCGCGGCTCTGCTGGCTCGATCGCGTGATGCGCCGTGAGCAGCGAGGGATCGCCCACGCGCGGCATCCATCATGGCGTGGATGTTCTCCAGGGGCGTGTCCATGGGCAGATCGCATCCCGTGCTCAGGATGAAATTATCGTGGGGGGCCATGACTCTCATCAGTTCCTGGGTGGCGCGATAGACGCCGCTGGGCGTGCGTCCGTTTAGCACCCGAACGGGATCCAGGTTTCCCAGCAGCACCACGTCCCCCGGCACCTCTTTGATCATCTCGGCAAAGTCGACCATGGGCCCCAGGCTCAGTCCCTTGGCTCCCGTCTCGATCATGGCCTCGATCAGGTGGTTCGTGCGTCCGCAGATGTGCAGGATGGGAATGGTATCCAGGGTGGCCACGATCTCTTTGATATAGGGCGCCGCGAACTGTCGAAAGTGATCGGGAGACAGAAGGCTGGCCGTGGGTTCGAGGACGGTGATGGCGTCGGCGCCGGCGCGTTCCAGGGCCCGAGCATATCGTCCGATGACACCGGAGGCAAAGGATAGGACAGCGTGTAGCAGGTCGGGATCCATGACCGTGGCCATGGCCGCCTCGCTGGCCCCCATCAGCAGGCCGGTCAGGGAAAAGGGGCCAATGACGTAACCACCCTTGAGTACGTCCAGATAGCGGGCCATGAGACGCATGGTCTCGATATATACCGCCACGCGCCCGTCGCTGAGGATGTCGCTGTTCATCAGTTTGGCCAGATCGTGTTCCATCTTGATGGGATGGTTCTCCACCGAGGGCGTCTCGTCCAGGGGAAAGCGGACCGGCAGCCCCAGGGCGCTGGCCTCCACCGAGAGATCCATGAAGAAGAAGAGACCGTCGGGTCTAAAGCGTTGTTGCAGGGCAAAGAGGGTGGAGAATTGGGTACCCCAGTTAAACGTGTTCTGCTTTAGCGTGGAACGATTGAGTTGTATGCCGGGAAAGCCCATAAGGGGGATGACCATCCTTCCCTCGTGGGCTCGAACGACGTCGATCAGCCTATCGGGCATGCGGCCCTCCCTGTTTTGATGTGCGAGGATTATACTCGTAAGGTTAGCGAGAGGGCAAACCCTCAGGATTGCCGAGGGAAGGGGATACGCCCGGCGATGCGAATCTCTTTCAGATCCACGTGGCACGTGTAGGCACGCACCGTCACCCCCGAGCGGGCGACGCGGTACAGGGTGTCGGCAAAGGCGGGATCCATCTCCTCATGGGGCGCAAAGGCCGTGGCATCGGAGCGCTGCACCACAAAGACCGCAGCGGCGTTATCTCCCGAGGCCGCGATGGCGGCCAGCGTTTCCAGATGGCGACGCCCCCGGGCCGTGGGAGCGTCGGGAAAGAGCGCCAGCCCCTCCTCGACCAGGTTCACCGACTTGACCTCCACCCAGAGTGTACCCGAGGATCCCCTCAGGCAAAAGTCGAGGCGGCTGTGGTCGCGGGTCACCTCCTGCTCTATGACGTCATAGCCGGCACCCAGGGGCAGATCGCCCTCCAGCGCCTCGCGAAAGAGGGCATTGGGCAGGCGCGAATCAACGGAGACCAGGTGGCCGTTGTGCCTGACCAGCACCAGATCGTAGAAGGTCTTGCGCGTTGGCTTGTCCACCCGCGCGACCCATACGCGGCGCCCCGGCGTGAGCAGTTCGTACATGCGACCCGGGCTGGGCACGTGGACCTTTACCTCCTGGCCGGCTATGGATACCGTAGCCAGAAAGCGGTTGTGGCGCATTATAAAGGCGCCGTGAAGCAGTGGAGGGAGTCTTATAGTGACCCTGGCAATCTATCGCTACGTAAACTGTGGGAGGATTCTACTTCTTTTTGGCTGGGGAGGAAAATGGAAAAGAGGCACGGTCCAGATTTCACAGCGCCGGGAACGGGTCATGCGGCTGCGCTGACGCCCTTGCAATCTTTTTCAGAAGCGAGTATAAGATAAAGGACGGTTGGGACGCAGACGGAGGTACAGCATGATGGCGAAAAAACGAATGTGTTTTCATGCTGATGCCCCATCTCTCCCGCCTGCCGGGGTGAGAAACCGGCCTACCACCACGATTAAGGGGATCGCAGACCTGTAAAGGAGCATACCATGCCCATTTACACCTATGCAAAGTTGACAGAAGAGCAGTTGGAAAAGGTGCGGGCCTTTGAAGAGAAGACGGACAAGCGCGTATTGGTGCTCCGTTCCTACAGCGCGCAGCCGGATGAACTGAGCGAGGGGGAATTGGAAAAACTCCAGGATCTGGAGACGGAACTGGGATATGTGATCCTGGCGGTAAAATAGCCATTCACTGCAGATTTGAAGGAGAGGGTATGACAGAGATCAGCATTCGTGGCACCGAGTTTCTCCTGGACGGCGAGTCCACCTATACCGGGCGCATGTTCGACGGGCATCGTATCCAGGGGCTACTGTTCAACGTGCGGGCCGTGCAGGCCACCTTCGACGACGCCAACCCGGAGACGCGCTCCAATTGGGCCTATCCGGACACGGGGGTTTGGGATCCGCAGCGCAACGTGCGCGAGTTCTGCGAGGCCCTGCCCTCGTGGCGCCGCCATGGCGTGCTGGCCTTTACCATCAACGTGCAGGGGGGCGGTCCCCTCTATATCCCCGAGATCTATCAGAACTATGACAACAATGGCTTTACGCCCCAGGGACACCTGAAGGCGGCCTATGCGGGACGTATGGCTCGCGTGTTGGAGCGGGCCGACGAACTGGGCATGGTGGTCATCGTGGGCTTCTTTTACTGGGTCTTTTTGCGCCAGATGGAGGGCGAGGAGGCCGTGTGGCGCGCCGCCCATGAGACCCTGGAATTCCTGGAGGGCACCGGGCACCGCAACGTGCTCATCGAACTGGCCAACGAGGTCGACGTGGTCGTGGACCGCACCTCGTACAATATCTTTCGTTGGAATCGGGTGCGCGAGATGGTGGAGGAACTGCGCGAGGAGCATCCCGATTTCCTCTATTCCACCAGCGGCGGCGGGGCGGACGTGGAGACGGGGCGGGGCATGCCCTCTCCCTCCCTTGTGGAGAGCGCCGACTATGTGCTGCTCCACGGCAACGGCACCCGTCCGCCGGAACTGGCGGCGGCCATCCAGGCGGTAAAGGATATGCCGGCCTATGGGCGGGAGCCCAAACCCATCGTCATCAACGAGGACTCGCCGGCCGTGGCCAACATGGACGCCGCCTGGCGCAACGGGGCCTCCTGGGGCTATTTCGACCAGGGCTTTGAGGATCAGGGCGACGATCCCTATGAATCGTATCAGAAGCGGCCGCGCACCAACGAGGGTCCCTATACAGAACTCAATGGGTTCCAGACGCCGCCGGTGAACTGGACTATCAATACCCCCTTCAAGCGGGCCTTTTTCGACCGCGTGGCTGAGGTGACAGGGGCGGGGGAGGAAGGGGGGGAATAGCCAGAGAAGGATCACAGATGTCGAGGTCTACCCCTTCTCCCTGTGGGCGCGTCACGCCCCTGGTGCTGGAACACAAGCCCGATGACGTGTCCGCACGCCGGGAACTGGTCGACCAGCCCATGCGCCTGGAGGACGGCTACCTGCTGCCACCGGAGCGCCCCGGCCTGCGGCCGGACCTCAACCTGGAGGCCTGCGTCAAATACGAGTACGAGCCCTGGCACCGCCCCTTTTACTGGCGGGAGGATGGCAGTTTGGGATACCAATAGCATTATGGTTGTGTGAAACACAACCATAATATGTCCCCTGTATCTCTTGGGGTCATCCCTTTTTGCAGGCGATCGACATTGCATTCCTTGAGAGCGTTGTGGACGAGGAGATGTGGCATAAGAGACCTGGGTAGGAGAGTGTATGTCCCCGATTCCCCCTGAAAACTGCGAACCCCTATCCCAGGAGGCCCTGACGGCCCGCCTGCAAACCGCCGTGGTGGGCTGCCGTATCGAGATACACGAGGAGATCCCCTCCACCAATCCGCGGGCCATGGCCCTGGCGGAGCGGGGCGCGCCGGAGGGCACCCTGGTGCTGGCCGAGTCCCAGACGGCGGGCCGAGGGCGGCTGGGGCGCCGCTGGTTCGCCCCGCCCTACAGTTCCCTGCTCATGTCCCTCCTCCTGCGCCCACCCTTGGAGCCGGCGCAGGCCCAGCGGACGACCATGCTCTGCTCCCTGGCCATCGTGGAGGGCGTGGCGGCCCTCAGCGGCCTGACGCCACGACTCAAGTGGCCCAACGACATCCTGCTCGGCGAAAAAAAGGTGGGCGGCGTGCTCACCGAACTGGGAGTCGCGCGCCATCATCTCGACCACGTGGTGGTGGGCATGGGGCTGAACGTGAACGTGGAGATGGCCGACCTGCCCCCCGTAGCCAGCCCGGCCACCAGCCTGTTGCAGGAGGTGGGTCACCCCCTGTCCCGCCTCGATCTGCTGGTGGCCATCCTGGAGCGGCTGGATGCCCGCTATGGGCAGTTGCTGGCGGGCTGTTCGCCCCACGCCGCCTGGCGCGAACACCTGGCTACCCTGGGCCAGCCCGTGCGCGTGGGCACCCGGAACGAGGTCATCGAGGGCGTGGCCGAGGATGTGGATGCCGATGGGGCGCTGCTGGTGCGCACGGACCATGGCGCCCGGCGACGGATCCTCGTGGGCGACGTGACCCTCCGCGGCTGCCCCGTGCAGGGCGACGACGCGCCCTGATCCTGACCCTCCCCTTTTTTCCCCTTTTTATCTCCCATCTGTAACGCCATCTATACCTCCCTGTAACCGTACTGTAACCTTTATCCCCTATACTACAGGTGTAGAACATGTCTGGGGATAAAGGACATCCCCTTTCCCCCATGGTGACAAAAGACTAACGAATTGTATACCTTTTTGTAACCTGGTTGTAACCTTGGGGTGCTACAATAGAGTTGGTCAGATATGGGGAAAGACACGCCATGGAAGAGCGTCTTCAGTACATCGGCTTACTCTTAGCGAGAGGCGCTATGAATTTGGCAAGTGGCGTTGGAGGAGCATTTTGTATCAGGATATCATCCTGGGAGGATAAGTGAAGATGTTGAAAAAGATGCGCATAATTTT
>JBKHJO010000118.1:0-3630 GCA_046538105.1 Anaerolineales bacterium
TCGACGCTGTCAAACACTACTTGAGGTATTCTGTGAACGTTCGAGTGCTGCAACGACGAATTGAATCCAGGCGAGTCATGGATTGTAGAGAGGAATAGACTCAGCATGACGATACCAAAGTCAATGAAGGCCGTACGCATACACGGGGTACAGGACTATCGACTGGAGAGCGTGCCCGTCCCAGAGATTGGCCCTGGTGAGGTTTTAGTCAAGGTGTTGGCCACTGGGATATGTGCCAGCGATGTTAAAACGTATGACGGCCATCGCGTTTGGGGGTCTGACGAGATCGAGCCATATGTTCGCCCCCCTGTTACCCCCGGTCATGAGTTTGTGGGAGAGGTGGTGGCCTTGGGTGAGGGTGCTGCAGAAAAATACGATCTGGCCGTGGGTGATCATGCCGTCTCGGAGCAGATCGTCCCTTGCTGGCAGTGTCGTTTCTGCAAGCGGGGAGAGTATTGGATGTGTCAGCGGCACGATATCTATGGCTTTATCAAGGATAGAGCCGAGGGTTCGTGGGCAGAATATATGCGTTTCCCTGCTGGCGCCATTAACTACAGGGTGCCCCAGGAGATTCCCGCGGAGCAGGCGGCATTGATCGAACCCATGGCTTGCGCCATTCACGCCGTGCAGCGAGGGGAGATACAGCTGGGCGATGTGGTGGTGATTGCCGGCATGGGACCCATTGGTCTGGGCATGCTCAGCGTGGCCGGGCTAAAGAGCCCCGAGCTTCTCATTGCCCTGGATCTCAAGCCCGAGCGGCTTGCGCTGGCCCGCGAGCTGGGCGCCGATCTGGCCATCGACGTGACCGAGGGCGATGCCATCCAGCGGGTGTCGGATCTGACCGAGGGCTATGGATGTGACGTCTATATCGAAGCGACAGGTGCCGCTTCAGCGGTGAGTCAGGGTCTACAGATGATCCGCAAGTTGGGCACCTTTGTGGAGTTTAGCGTTCATGCTGGTCCCGTGGCCGTGGACTGGTCCATCATTGGCGATCAGAAGGAGCTTGACATCCATGGCGCGCATCTGGGCCCTTATTGCTATCCACTGGCCATCAAGTACCTTCGTGATGGTCGCATCGATGGAGAGAAGTTGGTGACTCACGCCCTGCCTCTGGAGGAATTCGAACAGGCCTTGGAGATCGCTCGTCGGGGCGATGATTCGATCAAGGTCGTGCTGACGCCCTGGGGGCCGAGTGGGGGATAGCCGTCGGTGAGGAGGAGGTACTCTGTTGGGAGGAGAGTCACCCCCTTGCATCCACCATTGATCGATTGGAGGAGTTCTGGCTAGAGATTGACGATCTTTAAGAAAGGATGAGGATTCAGTTTCATACGTGAACAGGGGAGGATGCGGAATGGTATATAGCGTTGGACATCGGGGCGCGGCGGGAATCGAACCGGAGAATACGATTCGAGGATTCCGTCGCGCGTTGGAGATTGGCGTGGATCGTGCAGAGTGTGACATCCACATCACCAAGGATTCGCATTTGGTCGTGATGCACGACGAGACGGTGGACCGCACCACAGACGGCACGGGAGCGATCCGGAGCCTGACGTTGGAGGAGGTGCGCTCTCTCGATGCAGGGGAGGGGGAACGTGTGCCCACCCTCGCCGAGGTGCTGGAGGTCATGAGGAACAGGGCCATCCTCCTCATCGAACTCAAGGGTGAGGGCGTGGAGGAGCAGGCCATTCGGACCGTCAAAGATATGGGCATGGAGGACCAGGTTGTCTGCACCAGTTTTCATCTGGACAGGCTCCGCCGGGTCAAGCGCCTGGCCCCTTCTTTTGAGGTGGGGGCAATCTTTTCCGAGCCGCCCGATGATGTCTGCCAACGGGCACTGGAGGCGGGTGCGGGCGGCATCGGGATATACCACGGAAATCTGCGTCAGGAACTGGTTCAGGAGGCCCATCGCTGTGGATTGGAGGTACGCGCCTGGAATCCCGACACCGTGCCAGAGATGTGGGCCATGATCGACCTCGGCGTTGACGGCGTGGGCAGCAATCGTCCCGATCTGTTGGTCCCGTTGCTTCGTTCGCTGGATTAAGGCCACCGTCGCTTTTCGGAACCGCGGGCGTAAGGTTTGGTCTGCCTATATTTCTGATGGATGTCGATCTCGTCGCCGACCAGACAAGGACGTTCTATCATAGCATCTGTGTGGAGGATGGCCGTCGCCGAGGGAAGAAGGAAGAATAGGCGATAAGGTTTCCGCGCTTTTGGGGAGGCTGGTGCCATGGGGGTCTTGCACGCTGCCCCTGGGCCTGGTAACATGGTCAAGGGGTTGGAGTGATGGTCTGTGGAGAGCCGTCGAGGTTTGTATTACTGCCAATTCTCGTTTGGGAGAAGATGTTTGCGTGGATAGAAAGGGATTGATTCGCTCGTGGTCGATGTGAGGAGGGAGCATGAAATACGTCTACATCGCACTTTTGATCATCCTTGTTACCGCAATTGCGGTCTTTGGTTTCCAGAACAGGGCGACGGTCACGGTTTCGTTCTTCTCCTGGAGCACCACCCTGCCTCTGTCTGTGATCGTGATCGGGGCCTACCTGCTCGGGATGGCCAGCGGCGGGACCGTGGCGGGATTTTTGCGCCATTCCATCCGGGAGGCAAGCAAACGGCCCGGGGCAGCTGGCGGCGGAATGAGAGAATGAGGGCGTGAGGTCGCCCACGCAAGGCAACGAGCCGCCCAGATTCCTGGCCCTTGAAGCCTCTGGGCAAGCGCCGCCGGCAGCGGCAGGGCCCAATGCATCCGGGTCAGCTGCCGCCTGTCCCCAAGTCGTCAGGCAACCCCGTCTTTGAACCAAGGAGGAAGACGGTCATGACACGACGTATCGCAGGCACACTCCTGATCCTGCTAGGCGCGCTCGGAATCGTTCTCAGCGTCCTGGGTGTGATCGGCGTCTGGCGAGTGGCCGAGAACACCACGGTCGCAGTTGACGATAGCCTGGCCTCGCTTTCCGAAACATTGGAGGATGTCGATCAATCGCTGAACGTGGTGTCCAACACGTTGGACGGCGCTGCCGTGGCTACGGATGGTCTCTACACCACCACTCTCGATGTGAGCCAGACGTTGAGCAGCACCCGGATTACGATCGACGAGATGGCCGCGCTGGCCGAGGACGATCTGCCACAAAGCATCGAGGCCTCCCTCGTCGCCTTGGAGGCGCTCGAGGAAACAGCGGGGATGATCGACCAGGTGCTGCGCGGGCTGCAACGGTTCGGGGTTGGCGACTATGCGCCAGAGGTCCCACTCGACCAGGCAGTGGCCGAGACCAGCGCCGGTCTCGAGCCGGTTCCCGAGAGCCTTCGTCTCATGGGCGCTGGATTGCGCCAGACCGGTGACGGCCTGGAGGATATACAGAGGGGCCTGGTGCTGATGAGGTACCATATGATGGACATCCGCCAGAACGTCGTCGACGCCGAGGCAGCCGTCACCAGCCACCGCACCGCGCTTGTGCAGCTCCAGACGCGCGGCAGCACCTTGCGCGGCGCCGTGGCTCGACCGATTCGAGCAGTCGGCTGGGCGGCTTCGCTGCTCCTGGTCTGGATTGGCCTCTCTCAACTGGCGATCCTGCACTGGGGCATCCGGCTCTGGCAGCAACGCCGGCCGCAGACAACCGAGCCCCAAGACACCGG
>JBKHJO010000119.1:0-3614 GCA_046538105.1 Anaerolineales bacterium
CGTCGGCCTCTGTGATAGGCAGCCCCTGCACCATGGCCTCTGTCACGGCCACATCAAAGGGCAGGCGCCCCACGACGGGCACGTCGTTGGCGACACAGAATTCGACGATCCTTTCCATACGTTGTATGTTTATATCGAACTTGTTCACCAGAACCGCTGCTGGCACCCGAAAATGCTCGGTGGTGGCCAGGATGCGTTCCAGGTCGTGAACACCGGCCACCGTGGGCTCCACGACGAGGAGGGCCATCTGCGTGCCCGCACAGGCCGCGATTACAGGACAGCCGATCCCCGGCGGCCCATCGATTATAACATAGTCGGCCCCATGATCGGCGCCCCAAAGGTTAGCCTGCTGCTTGACCATGGTGACCAGTTTGCCCGAGTTCTCCTGCCCCGCATAGAGATAAGCGTGGAAGAGCATACCAAAGCGCGTGCGAGACTGAAACCACTGGCCCGACTCTCTATCCTGCAGCGCGATAGCCTCCACGGGACATTCGTAAAAGCATGCGGCACAGCCCTCACAACTGACGGGGTCTATACGATACACGTCCCCCTCATCCAATACGGCGTCAAAGCGGCACACCTCCGCACAGCGACCACAGGCGATACAGACCTCCTGATCGATAAGCGCCAATTTCCCGGACACAAAGGCGTGCTCGGCCATCCTGGTCGGAGAGAGCAACAGTTCCAGGTTCGAAGCATCCACATCTGCATCGGCCATCACCACCCTGGCCTCCCGAGAAGCGAGATGAGCGAGGGAAGCCGCCACGGAGGTCTTGCCCGTACCCCCCTTGCCACTGAGAATAACCAGTTGTCTCATGGGGTCACCTCCTTCAGGATACGATGATACAGGGCGAGGAAGCGCGCGCGATATTCCGGAAATGCGCTCACCATGGACTCGCCATCGGAGTAGGCCTCCGCGATGCGACGCTCAAGAGGAATGCGCATGAGGATGGAGATATCGTTTTCACGACAATAGTCCTCCACCCCCGTATCTCCAACGCCGTCGCGGTTGATCACCACTCCCACGGGAATTCCCAACTCGTCCCGCGCCACCTGCACTGCCACTCTCAGATCGTGCAGCCCAAAGGGGGTGGGCTCGGTCACCATCAGCCCATAGTCGCTGCCGTGCAGGGCCTCCACGACGGGGCACGCGGTGCCGGGAGGGGCGTCCAGGATAACGAGCTGCTCCGTCTCCCCGTCATCCTCGTCGATAACCCATTCCTTGACCTTGCGAATAATGGGTGGTGCCAGGGGAACGCCGATATCCATCATGCCATGCACAAAGATCATGGAATCCACACATCCCTGCTCCACCTGGCCGATGGTATGGGGCACCTCATGGATGGCACCCTCGGGACATTGCAGCGTACAACTCCCACAGCCATGGCACAGATCCTCGAAAACGAGAACTTTTTTTTCGACGACGGCGATAGCATTGTACTGGCACACCTCGGCACAGCGGCCACAGTGGGTACACAACTCCTCATCGATCTCTGGCATCATGATGGATGCCGCTTCCCGCCGATCAAAACGGGGATTCAAAAAGAGAGCCGCGTTCGGTTCTTCCACGTCACAATCGGCAAAGACAAGTTTCTTTCCCTCCCTCTCCTTGGGGGCCTCCATCAGGCTCAGGGCAAGGTTCACAGCCACCGTGGTCTTGCCGGTACCCCCTTTACCACTAGCTACAGTGATTATCATCATCCTTCCTCAATCTAGAATTCCAGAACGGTACCTGCCGGGCATCGTTCCACGCGATCCCCCAGGGCCTTTTTAAAGCAGAATATGGCGTTCTCTCCAGTGCAGTGATTGAGATACAACTGGGGAACGTCCTCCCTCTTCACAAGATCCACAATGGCCTCCAATTCCGCTTCCTCGGCCCTCTCCAGATGTGTACCGCCAACGACGGCCCGCAGTGGCGCTTCATACCGCTCGCGAACCAGGGCGACGGTATTGCGTAGACCGGCGTGGCAGCAGCCGCACAGCAGAACGATGCCTCCCTCGACAAAAAGCACGAGGGACATATCATCCAGATGAGCATCTGGGACGAGATCTCCTCCCTTTTCCATCTTTAGGTGAGGTGCTGATCCCTGGGGATAAGGACGGGGCTGAACACTTGCCGTGGTCCACACCCCCGGCACGATCTCCTGTGGCTCTTCACTAAGGCGAAAATCTCCCCGCGCCCGGAGGTCTCGCTCCCACTTTGCGATGCCGATGACGCGCTTTTCGCCGTCGCGAAAGGAAAAATGCTCCCGAAAGATCTCCGTGTGGGCATAGATGGGCAGATGGGGATGCAGATCCAGCAAAACGTCCAGACCGCCCGTATGATCCCGATGACCGTGACTCAGGGCGGCAGCAGTCAGGGGAAGATCATGCAACCCCAACGCCTCCAGGTTGTGCAGAAGCAGGGCGCCGCTCTGTCCCGAATCCCACATGACGTTGCCCTCATCCGTCTGAATGAGGAACGAGAGCCCATGCTCGCCCCACACATTCGAGGAAGCACAATTATCGATCAAGCAGGTCAGACGCATAATACGCCTCCTCAGACAAAACACTACAAATCCAAACGATAGAGGGGAGAGAGATTCACCCCCTCCCCTCCCTCTCATTTCCGCTTTTCCCCAAGCGTAACTGACAGAGAAAAAGCGAGACAGTCCGTATCGCTCAAGGTACTTTTGGAAATCAGGGTTTCCACTCCTTCCATACATTGCCCACAAGATCGGGCCCCGGCGTCAAGGTCTTTTGCCCCGGCTCCCAGCCAGAGGGGGTCACCTCACCCGTCTCGCGCACGTGCTGGTAGGCTCTGACCTGTCGGATCAACTCGTTGATATTTCGCCCCACGGTGGGGGTCAATACCTCCATGCCCTGGATCACACCATCCGGATCGATGATAAAGCGCCCGCGAATATCGACGCCGGCTGCCTCGTCGTAAACGCCGTAAAGTCTTCCCAAGCGCCCCGTGGTGTCGGAAACCATGGGCCAGGGGAATCCTCCGTCGACCATCTTGGAGAGTTCCTGTTCCTGCCAAATCTTATGTACAAAGTGACTGTTGGTGCTGATGGATAGAACCTGCAGGTCAAGTTCCTCGATCTCTTCACGTCTAGCAGCGACCGCTGCCAATTCTGTTGGTCAAACAAAGGTAAAGTCACCGGGGTAGAAACAGAGCATCACCCAGTCGCCCTCATAATCCGAAAGCGATACCTTTTTGAATTCGCCCTCGTGATAAGCGTTCGCCGTAAAATCTGGAGCCTTTTTCCCCACGCGCGCTACTTCCATTGCCGCCTCCTTTTCCTCAGATTCAGTTTCCTCTCCACCGCCCTCACCCCCGACGGGTTCACCGGCGGGCTCGTCGCAACGCAAAACATCATCCGGCACCATGACCTCCTTCCTGCAGCCAACGAGTCTATATGTCCGACACATATAAATCTATCATCTAACATTTGCATTGTCAATAGAGGGATGAATGCACGCAAATGTTGTAGATGACTCATCATTCCCCATCCGCGCAGGCGGAGGATTGGCCGATAGGCCTCACAAGATGGCTTCAGACGACGAAGGGCGGGACACAGATGTCCCTCCCAAACATGCTCGGCCTGAAGCCCAGCGCTAAGGCGCTT
>JBKHJO010000011.1:0-53469 GCA_046538105.1 Anaerolineales bacterium
CGCCCTCTCCTTTCTTCGTACCTTGTCCAGGTACTCCGTATAGATCGTCGGTGGATATTTGACGCCAGGGCCCCCCTGTGACATAATTGTCTTCGGTTGTGTTCATGAGCGCGATTTTGCAGTGATAAAGGGGACCAGTACGTATGGACAAGGAAAACATCAAAGAGGTGGAACAGCAAGAAGAAGATCAACCTGCACAGACTCAAAAAGCGTCCGACAATGTTCCTGAGGAGACCGAATCGGGCCCTTCCAGCATTCAGGCGCTAAAGCCGGGCATGAGGCTCAAGGGTACAGTGCAGAACGTTGTCGATTTTGGGGCTTTTATCGATATAGGTGTGGGGCGCGACGGCTTGGCGCATATATCAACCCTCAAAAGGGCAGGGATAGACGAAACCCTGCAACGGGGAGACGAGATCGATGTCCAGATTCGACACGTGGACGAGGAAAGGAATCGCATTAGCCTGACCATCCCGGGGGCGGGGAAAGGTGCCAAGACGCCCCTCAAAGACCTTAGAGAGGGATCCGTGGTCACGGGACGCGTCGTTCGTCTCGTCGACTTTGGGGCCTTTGTCGACATAGGTGCGCGAACGGATGGCCTGCTGCACATCTCCGAGTTCGGCGGCGGGTATATCCAGCACCCATCGGACGAACTGGACGTGGGCGAGGAGGTAAAAGTGCGCATCCTGGAAGTGGATACGGAGAGACAGCGTATCTCGCTCTCCATGAAAGAAGTGGAAAACCCTGCAGAACAGCCCGTAGAGGAGATTGAAGAGGAAGAGCAGGACTTTCCTACCGCCTTTGAGGTGGCCTGGCAGCAGGCCCTGTCTAGGGAAGAAGGGGAATAACCCCCAAACCTCTCCACTATGCATAGAATATGCTCGAGGCAAACCCGATGGTTTGCCTCTTTTGAATTTGATTGGGGAAAAAGGTTCTTTACAAGGAAAGCGTTCCAAAGTAGAATCGGATCTGTGATGACACATGTGTGGGGGGTGGGATAGTGCTTATTAGGGAAGCGATGGAGGTGTTTTGGCAAACACTCAAGGATACCTGGGAGGAACTGTATCCCCTGGGCATGGTCAATCTTGTTTGGTTGTTCTCCTGGGGGCTGCCCATCGGACTGGGCACGGCGACCAGGATCCCCGTCGTCATCATCGGCGGGTTAGTTCTGAGCGTCCTGCTCTTTCCCGTCACCATGGCTGGTATCTATTATGTGGCCAATCGGGTGGCCCACGCCAAGACATTTCATTTTAGCGACTTTACCGAGGGCATCAAAAAGCACTGGTGGCGCGCCCTACTCTGGCTTTTGATCAACGGCATATTCGTCCTTCTCGTGTACATGAATCTACAATTCTACCCTGCCGTCTTTGAAGGATCGTGGGTTGCCCTGGTACTGGGCTTCTGGATCGCCCTCTTTTTCTTCTGGGTCATGATGCAGATCTACTTTTGGCCCCTTCTCATCGCTCAGGAAGAATCTAATATGCTTCTCGCCTGGCGCAATTCCGCCTACCTGATCCTGGCCAATCCCTTTTACGCCTTTTTCATCTTTTGCTTTACCCTGTTCCTTCTCATAGTTTCTGTCGCCCTGACCCTCCCGCTTATCTTTGTGGGCATGGCCCTCCTGGCCATCCTGGGAAACAACGCCGTGCTCAAACTCTTGTCCGAATTCGACATCATAGAAGACCCCCGCCCCAAGCCCTTGCAATAAGAGAACGCGAAATGCATAGGAGAAAAAAACGATATGCCCCTTTATGAGAGAACACGTACCTTCGAGGTCGACGGGATGAAAGTAAAGGTATATGCTACGCGCGAGGGCATGGGCGCGGCGGCGGCAGAGGTCGTGGCCCAACGCATAGACCAGGTACTCGCCGAAAAGGAGCGAGTGCGTATCGTCTTTGCCGCGGCCGTGTCACAGAATGAATTTCTCGCCCATCTCTGCCAGGCAGAGGGGATCGACTGGACGAGGATCGAGGCTTTTCACATGGACGAGTATGTGGGCCTGCCCGACGAGGCCTCACAGCGATTTGGCCGTTTTTTGCGGGAACATCTTTTTGACTGCGTACAGCCAGGCCGCGTGGAATATATCAACGGGACTGCCCCGGATCTGGAGGCCGAATGTGAGCGATACGCGGTCCTGCTGACGAAACGCCCCGTGGATATCGTCTGCGCCGGCATTGGAGAGAACGGCCACATGGCCTTCAACGATCCACACGTGGCCGATTTTGAGGACCCGAGGACAGTCAAAGTGGTAGAGTTGGACAGCACGTGTCGCATGCAGCAGGTACACGACGGCGCCTTTGCCACCCTGGACGATGTTCCCACCCATGCCCTGACCCTGACCATGCCGGCGTTGATGAGCGCCCATCGCATCTACTGTATGGTCCCCGGACCAACCAAGCGGGAGGCAGTACGCAGAACCATTGAGGGGCCTGTCACTACGGCGTGTCCGGCGACCATCATGCGTCGTCACAACCATGCCGTGCTGTATCTCGACGCCGAGGCCGCAAGGGACATCTAGCACCATAGCGCAGATCTACGAGGAGGCAACATGCCCAAATTATCCGTCTGTATCGAGATGTTCTGGCGGGAGGACCCCTACGAGGAACGGATCGCCCGCGTCGCGGACCTGGGTTTCCCCGCATTTGAGTTTTGGGGCTGGAAGAACAAGCAAATCGAAAAGATCGAGAGGGCTATCAAAGAGTACGATATTCCCCTGGTGGCGCTCTCCCTCGAGCCAGCGAGTAGCCTGATAAAGCGTAATATGGAGGCCGAATTGATAAAGGGGATGAAAGAGACGGCCTCGGTCGCCACGGCCCTGGGCTGCAAAATCATCATCGCTACCGTGGGAAACACCTACGACGACGAGACATATGAGATCAGCCGACGGCGCATCGTGTGCAACCTTTCCGCCATGGTCCCTGTGGCCGAGGCCCACGGCCTGACCCTCGTCGTCGAGCCCCTGAACACCCTCGTCGATCATCACGGCTATTGGCTGACGACCATGGCCCAGGCTGCCGACTTGGTGCAGGAGATCCAATCCCCGGCGGCAAAGATTCTTATGGATCTCTATCATCAGCAGATCATGGAGGGCAATATTATAAATAACCTCCGCACCTACATAGACTACATCGGCCATTTTCATTCTGCCGGCGTTCCCGGTCGCCACGAACTGGGGGGAGGAGAGCAGGACTACAGAACCATCTTTGAGGCCATAGAGGCCACAGCATATGAGGGCTATGTGGGTCTTGAATATAGCCCTACGCTGGACCCGGAAACCTCTCTCAAACAGGCCCTCCAACTGGTTTAATTGACGATCCTCAAAAGGAGGCGAAAACCCATGCGCATCGCTTTTATCGGTACAGGGAATATCGCACGCCAACATGCCCAGGGCCTTGCGAATCAGGAAAATGTCGAGTTTGTGGCCGGCTATGACGCCATACACGGGCGCGCACGGGCTTTCACCACGGATTTTGGAGGCGAGCCCTACGAATCGCTGCCAGAGATGCTGGACGAGGCCACGCCAGACGCCGTATGGGTTTGCCTGCCACCCTTTGCTCACGGCGAGGCGGAGATGGCCCTTTTAGAGAGAGATATCCCCTTTCTGGTGGAAAAACCCGTCAGCAACTCCATGCAAACCGCCAGGCGTATCGCCGCAAGGGTGAAAGAGACTGGCACCCTGGTCGCCGCGGGCTATATGAATCGCTACCGGCGGGGAGTAACCCGCGCCAGAGAACTGCTGGCCGACGATCCTGCCGTGCTTGTACACGGTGCCTGGATTGGCGGCACGCCTGGCGTGCCCTGGTGGCGAGAAAAGGCCCTCTCTGGCGGGCAGATCGTGGAGCAGACCACACACATTTTTGACCTGGTACGCTATCTGGTGGGCGAGCCGAAGACGGTATGCGCCCAGGCGGCCAGGGATTTCGTCCGTGACCTCCCCGATTATGACGTGGAGGATGCCAGCGCTGTGGCCTGCAAGTTCGCCAACGGCGCTGTGGGTAGCCTCATAAGTTCCTGCGCGAACCGCAGCGGCGGGGGCGGCGTGCACCTCACCGTTGTGGCCCGAGATCACGTGTCCAACTTTACGGGGTGGGAGAACGACCTCGTTATCCAAAAATCGCACCTTGAGGAGGAACGTATCGCAGGCGAGCCCAACATCTTTGAGATAGAGGATACCACCTTTCTACGAGCCATCACTGAGGACAATCCCGGCCTCGTGCGCTCGCCGTACGCGGACGCTGTCAAAACCCTCGCCTTCTGCCTTGCAGCAAACAAGGCCCTAAAGAAGCGAGAGGCCGTCGAGACGTCCTCCATCTAGAGAACAGCGACAGAGGTAAGACTGAATAGAAGAGAGCATTCCACATACTGTAAGGATGCTCATAAGAAAAGAAGCATATGAGGTGAGAGTGTGAACGTAAACGACTTGGCAATCTCGGCAGATCGGCTGCGCCGAGAAACGGATCCTTCTTCCTTTTCCTTCCAAACGACTGAGGAGGTCTCTCCCCTTGAGGAGATTCTGGGCCAGGAACGCGCCGTGCGCTCCATCGATTTCGGCGTGGATATCCCCAGCCACGGCTATAACATCTTTGCCGTGGGGCCCTCTGGATCGGGACGCACCACCGTGGTGAAACAGTTCTTGAACCGGGAGGCCGTCGAGCGCCCGGCTCCCTCCGAGTGGTGCTATGTGTATAATTTCGAGAATCCGCGCCACCCCAAGGCGCTGGAACTGCCAGCGGGGCGTGCCACCGATCTGCGTGACGAGATGGAAGACCTCGTCAAACAACTGCGTATTGAGATTCCCCGCGCCTTTGAGGGCGAACACTATGAGGAGCGAAGGCGCGAACTCATGCTCGATATGGAAGAGAAACAGCGGGAACTGTATCAGGATCTGGAAGAGTATCTGAACGAGCGTAACTTTGCGCTGATCCGCTCCCAGGTCGGGTTGGCCATCGCTCCCATGAAAGATGGAGAGGTGCTATCCCCCGAGGCATATCAGGAGTTGGACGCCGAGACAAAGGAGGCATACGAGGGCTACCGGCCAGAACTCCAGCAGCAGTTCGACAAGACGATGCGCCAGGCCCGGCAACTCAATAGACAAAGTAAGGAGGCCCTGGACGCGCTGAACAGCGAACTTGCTGGCTTTGTTGTGGACAACCTCATGCTCGATCTACGGACGGAATTCAAAGATTGTGCGGAGGTACTGGAATATCTGGATACGGTGCGCAAGGACGTGGTGGAAAACGTCCAGGACTTTTTGTCCAGTTCAGAAGAGCAGGAGATCGGCTTCCCCATTCCCGAAGAACTCCGAGAACAGGAATTCAAACGCTACAGGGTCAACGTGATATCCGAGGCCGGGGACGCGGAATGTGCTCCCGTGATCATAGAAGACCACCCCACCTACCCCAACCTCATCGGGCGTATCGAGCGCCGCGCCATCTTTGGCGCCATGGTCACCGACTTTACCCAGATCCGCGGGGGCTCCCTGCACCGTGCAAATGGTGGATACCTCGTCGTCCCGGCCAGAGATCTCTTGATAAACCCCCTGGCCTGGGACGGACTGAAACGTGCGTTGAGCAACGGCGAGATAAAGATCGAGGATATGACCGAGTTCTATGGCACCATCGCCACAGCCACCCTGGAGCCCGAGCCAATTCCCTTGAATATCAAAGTGGTGATCATCGGCGACGAGTTCCTCTATCAGGTGCTGCACAGTTATGACGAGGATTTTCGAGAACTGTTCAAGATCAAGGCTCAGTTCGGGCATACCATGCCTCGGGAGGACGACACGCCCGAACAATTTGCCCAGTTTGTGAGCAAACTCTGTCATGAAGAGGATCTGCGCCATTTTGACGCTGGCGCGGTCGCCCGTCTCATCGACGAATCGTCCCGTATGGCCAATGATCAGGAAAAGGTGACCACACGCTTTGCCGACGTGGCCGATCTGGTGCGAGAGGCATCTTCCTGGGCCCAGCGCGCCGGCCGCACAGTGGTGACCGCCGAGGACGTGCGCAGGACGATAGAAGAACGAACCTATCGCCTGGAATACGCTGCCGAAGAGTATCGCAAGAGGATTCAGGAGGGAGTTCTGCTGATAGACACGGAGGGAAGCGCCGTGGGCCAGGTGAACGGGCTCTCCGTCATGCAGACTCCCGACTTTACCTTTGGCCTCCCCTCGCGTATCACGGCCAATACCTTTGCGGGAAGGGCTGGCGTCGTAAGCATCGACCGTGAGGTAAAGATGAGCGGCCCCGTCCATGACAAGGGGCAACTGATCCTGGCTTCCTATCTCGCAAGCCGCTTCGCACAAAGAACGTCCCTGACCATGTCGGCCAGCATCACCTTCGAACAGCTCTATTCGGGAGTGGAGGGGGACAGTGCCTCCAGCACCGAGTTGTATGCCCTTCTGTCCAGCCTTTCGGACCTGCCCCTCAGGCAGGATCTGGCCGTGACAGGCTCGGTCAATCAGCGGGGATACACACAGGCCATCGGCGGTGTCAACGCCAAGATCGAGGGCTTTTTCGACGTATGCCGGGCTCAGGGTCTGACGGGAGAACAGGGCGTACTCATTCCCACGGCCAACGTGCGCCACCTCATGCTTCGTGACGATGTCCAGGAGGCGGTCAGGGATGGCAAGTTCCACATCTATACCATCTCCACCGTCAAAGAGGGTATCGAACTCCTGACTGGCACCTCCGCCGGCGAGCCGGATGACGAGGGGAACTATCCTCCAGATTCGGTCTATGGCAAAGTACAGGCAAAACTGCAAGAGTACGCCGAAGAGATGGAAGAGGAATCTGAAAAAGAAGACGAGTCGCATTGGACCAAGCAGGAACAGGGAGAGGCATCCCGGGAAAAGGACAGCGAAGACGGTGACCCAGAGCCAGAAGACTAGGAACGCCAGGCCCCTGGGAGCAAATGCTTCCAGGGGCTCCCTTTACTTACGACAGAGATTTTCGTGTCCGACATACCAGCGGCCGGAGGAACAGGAGGACAGCGAGACAACCAACGAGCAACACGCCGCCGCTGAGATAAAAGGGCGCCTCCTGCCCCACGGACTCGTACAGGGTCCCGCCTAACAGGGGGCCCACCGCATAGCCCCCACTGCCTATCATATCGTAGAGACCATATCCCATCCCCAAACGCCCCTCCCCCGTTAGGTCAGCGACCATAGCCGTCTGGGCAGGCACCGATATGGCCCAAACCGCAACGGCCAAGGTATAGAGACTTGCCAATAACACGAGGGAGGAGGAGATGGGCAAAAAGAGGGAAAGAAGTCCTGATGCCGCCATGCCCAGAGCCATCATGCGCGCACGCCCAAAGCGGTCACCCAACTGTCCCAGACGCTCGGAGAGAAAGGCGCTCACCAAGCCAGCAGGAAGAAAAGCCCAGGCCAGAGCATAGATATCGGTGGTAAACTTTTCCTGCAAGTAGACGAGATAGAGGGGACCCAGCATGGCCTCCGAGGCCCCTGTCACGAACACGATGATCAGTAGCGTGACAAGACCCCTAGAAAACGAATAGTTGAAGCGCACCCTTGCCGAGACGGGGGAGCGGGTCTCTGGTACGTTCTTCCAGGCCAGCCACGTCCCCATAGCGGTCATGAGGGCATAGATGGAAAAGGCGATCCGCCAACCGACGCGCTCGGAGAGCAGAAACACGAGGACAAAACCCACCGCAACGCCCATCAGCCCCCCTCGGGAAGTGATCTCCGTTATGCGCCCCAACGCACGCCCGCGCCTCTCGGGGGGCGTGAGGTCGGCGATGATGGTGTTTATAGTGACCCAAAAAAAAGACGAACCGATTCCCTGTACGAACCGGGCCAGGTAGAGAATGCATACGGTGTGAGCCCAGGAAAAAATGACCATGGCCACGGTATAAAAGCCCAAGGCTAACACGAGAAATCGCTTGCGTCCGAAGCGATCCACCGCCCAACCCACCAGCGGGCGAAGTAGCAGCGTGGTCGCCGTAAATACCGAAAAGAGCCCCCCAATCTGCACTGCACTGGCCCCCAGCATCTTACTGTATATGGGCAGCCCAAACTGAAGGAAGGTAAAGGGCAGGGACCAGTAGAACAGGGGACGATGCAACGGTACCGTGGTCACATCCTCCCCAGGGGGAACGGGCCCCCTTGGCTGACCGCTCGACACGCTAAAGCCCTTCATGCACTAGCCTCACCAGATGCTGGGTAGCAAGCCGATGAGGCACCCTTCGAGCATGCCTTTTATGCCTCTGCGCCTCTGACAGAAGAAAAAAACCTTCACGACAAGCAGTGACATACAAAGTCGCCAGATCAAAGGGCTAGGACCTCAATATTCCTCTCCTTGGCCCGTTCCTCCAGTGCCGCCCTGTGATCACCACAGGCGACGACATAGTGGTTCTGCACTCCCCTGACGGCATCAAAGACCTTTTCCTGATCTGGGACATCGATGATGAGGGTATTGCGACACCGCCCTTCTCTGTCCTGACATTCCCTGACAACGCCCTTTGTGAGGACGAACCTCCTCAGCCCCTGGGTGAGGCGTGCGATTGTGACGGTCTCGCCTGTGGGAACTGTCGTATGCACGGTAGGGCTCTCCTTGCGACCGTGATAGTCACCGATATAGTATGCCCTTCCTTTCCCTTCCGGGGCACACAGGTTGCGGGGCAGGACGCAGTGACTGATGCCCAATTGCCCATCGACCCCTACGGCGCCCCCCATAAAGGTGGGCACGCCCGCCGCGCGATGGAAGAGCATCATGGTCAGCAGGGCATCCAGGTCGCCCTGGCAGGCGGCGGGAATACCTCGCTCCTGAAACAACATCAGGGACACACAGGGGACGGGAAGTGCCTCCCGTCCTGTCCACGACTTGCAGACGATGGTCACCCCATCGCCTCCACGCTCCTCCAGGATTCCCGCCATGGCCAGATAGAGCTTGGCCGCCTTTTCCACCTCTTTATCGGCGACCGAGGATCCCTGCGAGACATGGGTAAGCAAATCCTGTGCCAGATGCTCCGCCTTGATCATATCAGGAGTTGGTAATGAAACGTACCGGCCACGCAAGTCGTCCATGGGAACGGCCTCGAAACGGAGATCCAACTTTTTGCTGGCCAGATCGAGATCGTCGGTGATCTCCCACTCGGAGAGATAGTCCGTGGGCAACCCACCGAACAGCAACAACTTTTCTCCCCTATCCATCGCAACGCCCCCTTTCTGAGGTCACCAAACCGAACGCAAATCTGTTGAAAAAAGCCACACGGCCAACGTGCTCGTACTACAAGGAAAGCAGATTACGCTTCTCCTCCTCCCAGATCCAGATTACGCAAAAGTTGCGCGTTCGCGGCCACGATGACCGTGCTCATGGACATCAGGAGGGCGCCCACCGCCGGCGATAGCAGGATGCCATAGGGAGCCAGAACTCCCGCGGCCAGGGGCAGGGCAAAGACGTTGTACCCCGCCGCCCAGGCCAGATTCTGCACCATCTTTCTGTACGTGGCCCGGCTCAGGGTAAAGATTTTGACCACGTCGAGGGGGTTGCTCTGCACCAGGATGATGCCGGCGGACTCGATGGCCACGTCTGTGCCACTGCCGATGGCGATACCCACGTCCGCGCGCACCAGAACGGGCGCATCGTTGATGCCATCGCCCACCATGGCCACCCGCCTGCCCTCCTCCTGCAGGGCAACCACCCGATCATTCTTTTCCTCTGGCAACACGTTGGCGAACACCGTCTCAATGCCCAACTCATCGGCGACCGCGCGGGCCACCGCCTCGCTATCACCCGTGAGCATGGCCAGTTCCATACCCATCTCCTGCAGGCGCTCTACGGCTTGATAGCTCTCAGGACGGATCACGTCGGCCAGGGCAAAGGAGGCCACCACCTCATCGTCCGCAACCAGGTGGACCGCGGTCTGGCCCTTTTGTTGGACGCCCTCCACAAAGGGCTGCAGGGATGTGGGCATGTCCAGTTCCAGCATCTCCAGCAACTGAGGGCCTCCCACATAGACCGCCTCCCCCTCATACAGGGCCCGAATCCCGCGCCCCTCTAGGGCCTCGAACTCTTCCACCGATACCCTCTCTACCTCCCGTTCCTGGGCCCTCCGACGGATGGCCCGGGCAATGTGATGCTCGGAGTCGCCCTCCACGCCCGCTGCCAGGGCCAGAGCGCGGTCCCCGTCCCAGTCCTCCACGGTATCCATCCCAGCAACTCCAAACTCTCCCTCAGTGAGGGTTCCCGTCTTATCAAACATGACGGTGTCTATCTCCCGGGCCCTCTCCAGGGCCAGGCGATCGCGAATGAGGATGCCGTTGTGTGCCCCCAAAGAGGTGGTGATAGCCACCACCAGAGGAATAGCCAGCCCCAACGCATGAGGGCAGGCGATCACCAGCACGGTCACCACGCGTTCCAGGGTCCTCAACCCCAGACCGACACTGAGACCCCATCCTATGGCTGTCAGGATGCCCACCCCCAGGGCGATATAGAAAAGCCACCCCGCGGCTCTATCGGCCAGGATCTGGGTATGGGACTTGCTCTCCCGCGCCTCCTCCACCAGACGCATGATGCCCGCCAGCGTGGTCTCCTCACCCGTGGCCCTTACACGTACTCGCAGGCTGCTCGCCTCGTTTATCGTCCCTGCCACCACCTCGTCGCCGGGCTCCTTGGACACCGGCTCGGACTCTCCCGTGATCATGGCCTGGTTCACATCCGATTCGCCCTCCTCCACGACCCCATCGGCAGGGATACTGGAACCGGGCCGCACCATGAGCAGATCACCCTCATCGATTTCCTCCAGGGGTACCTCCTCGGTAGAACCATCGGGCAGAATGCGCTCGGCCATATCCGGTAGCAACTCGGCCAGTTCCTCCAAGGCCCCCGAGGCGCGCCGGATACTCCTCATCTCGATCCAATGCCCGAGGAGCATCACATCGATGAGGGTGGCCATTTCCCAAAAGAACCCCGTGCCCGGCGCCGTAAAGACGGCAAAGACGCTGTAGAAAAAGGCCACCGTGATAGCCAGCGAGATCAGTGTCATCATTCCCGGCTGTCGCTGGCGCAGTTCGGGCACGGCCATCTGCAAAAAGGGTATGCCGCCATAGAAAAAGACGGCGAAAGAAAAGAGGGGCCCGATCCATCGACTTCCCGGAAAGGTGGGCATACTGAAGCCCAACCACTCCTGTAACATGGGGCTGAACAACAGAATGGGAATGGTCAGGACGAGGTTGATCCAAAAGCGCCGACGGAACATCTGCTCGTGGCCCGCATGCTCTCCATGCCCCTCGTGATCCCCTCCATGAGATCCCTGATCTGCCCCGTGTTCATGCATCTCATGCTCGTCCATTTCCTGCGATTCCTGGCCCATGATGAGCCTCCCCTATATCTTATCCTCTTCAGAACGACGCTAACAACGGACTGCTTTCTAGTGTAACCGATTTTCTTCCTTGCGTAAAAAAGGGGATCTCTTCATTTTTGACTTTCTCAATCTTTCAAGTATAATGAGTATTCGAGGATGAGAGTGTCAAGACACTGAAGGTCGACTGTACAAACCAGGGCGCGGACTGTTTGATTGTACATGCGATCTATAGCGAGAAGGAGGTAACTATGGCCGTCAAGTATCCTCTCGAGTACGAGATAACGCCAGATAGCATCGACACGGGTCAGCACTGGATCACCCTCAGAATAAAGAATATAGGCGCGCAGGAACTCACCGGGCTGGACGTAAACCTAAATTCGTTGGACGTGTACAGCATCGGGGTGCTGGGAACGGGAACCTACATCTCCTCTCTCGGCCCAGATGAGGAGCGTCAACTCCCCTTCCAGATCTCGGCCAACAGGACGGGAAGCGTCTATGTGACCATCGACGGATGGCGAGAGGGCGCCCGTTTCCATTGGGAGTCCCCCAGCATCCCCCTCACGGTGGGCGCAGAGGTGGCCGAACTGGTCAGCCTCTTTGCCATGACGGAGCCCTATTCCGTCGTGGGCGAACAGATCCGCGTAGAGGCCACAGTGCGCGGCCTCTCGGCGGAGCGAGGGTTGAGCCTCGAGTTCTGGGCAGACACGCCCAGCGGAGAGTTTGAAGAGTTGGCCATCGTGGAGACCAAAGCGCTCGAACCCGGCGAAGAGGCCACCTACTCGGCCGAAATCAGCCCCGAAGAGGAAGGGCTGTACACGCTCTACGCTTACCTCTACGACGGTGTGCGGCGCATAGGCCGCGAGGTGGAAACCATCCGCGTAGAGAGAGCGGCAGTGTAAAAAGCGTACCAT
This sequence comes from Anaerolineales bacterium, assembly GCA_046538105.1. Classification (GTDB taxonomy): domain Bacteria; phylum Chloroflexota; class Anaerolineae; order UBA1429; family UBA1429; genus JAWLEV01. Next base: position 12,234 of record JBKHJO010000011.1, read on the forward strand.
ACTGACGGAGAAGTGAGTCGATAACGGTTCGGTCCGCCCCCTGGTTTTTGTGGTCGACCGTGTCGGCATCCCTCTTGAGGAAGGAAAAGAAGAGTTATCGAAGGATGTGAGCTGGGCCGCGCCATCAAGCGCAATAGAGTTCATGGGAGGCAACGATGTCACCATACTGCCCTCGTTCAGGCGACTGGTCACTATCCTGCGCACGCACGATCACAAATCAGCATGTGATGGACTTGACGTATATATGAGAGGTAAGATACTATCAACACATGATGAACGAGGGAAATCGGCAAACAGGCCTATTGTTGACAAGCAGGAAGACGATCTGAGAGGAAAAAAGGAGAGATTCTAATGGCAAACGGTTCGAAGCGACTGGAAGCCGCCACGCTGTATCAGCATACCGACCCCCAGAGCCTGGACTTTGAGACCACTGATGACCTGCAGGATCTGACAGAGGTCATTGGCCAGGAGCGGGCCGTGGAAGCGATGCGGTTCGGTATAGGGATTGAGGACGGCGGGTTTAACATCTTTGCCATGGGTTCGTCCGGCATAGACAAAGAGTCCCTCATGCGTAGGTTCTTCGAAGAGAAAGCCAAAGAGAAGGCGGTACCCCCAGATTGGTGCTACGTCAACAATTTCGAGGACGATAACAAACCACGCCTCATAGAGCTACCAGCGGGCATGGGCGTCGAGTTCCGCGACGATATGGACGATCTGGTGGAGCAGTTCGATACCGCGCTTTCCGCAGCCTTTGAGAGCGAGGAATACCAATCGCGTCGCCAGTCCATCATGGAGGAGTTCGGGGAAAGACAACAGAACGCCTTTCAGGAACTCCAACAGAGGGCGCAGCAGGAAAATGTGAGGCTCATTCGCACGCCAGCCGGACTTGCAGTGGCACCGGTTCACGATAGCGAGGTCCTGTCTCCTGAGGAGATCCAACAGCTATCCGAGGAGGAACAGGAACGCCTCCAGGAAAAGGTATCGGATTTTCAGGACGAGCTGCAGGAGATCCTTCGTCAGGTGCCCAGTTGGCAACGGCAGATGCGCGAACAGTTGAACGACCTTAACCGAGAGATGGCCAACCTGGCCATCGGCGGCCTGATCGACGAACTGCGCGAGGAATATGAGGACTATCCCGACATCATCGAACACCTGGACGCCGTGCAGGAAGACGTAGTAGAGAATGCAGAGGATTTCCTACCCCAGGATCAGAATGCACAGCAGATCATGCAGGCGCTGCAGGGGGAAGATGAGGGAGGCGCAGAAGGACGTCAGGTCCTGCGACAGCAGGCGCGCATGCGCCAGTACAGGGTGAACGTCATCGTCGATCACAGCAAGTCCGAGCACGCCCCCGTCATCTATGAGGACAATCCCACCTATCAAAACCTGATCGGGCGCATCGAGCATAGGGCCCGCATGGGAGCATTGACGACCGATTTCCACCTCATCAAGCCCGGCGCCCTGCACAGAGCCAATGGAGGCTATCTCCTGCTCGATGCCCGCAAAATGCTCATGGAACCCTACGCCTACGAGGCGCTCAAGCGCGCCATGAGTTCTGGCAAGATTCGCATCGAGTCGCTGGGAAGACAGTTGAGCCTGATCAGCACCGTCTCCCTTGAACCGGAACCCGTTCCTTTGAACGTAAAGGTCGGCCTATTTGGCGATCGTATGCTGTATTACCTGCTCTGGCAGTTGGATCCCGAGTTCCAGGAATTATTCAAAGTCGAGGCCGACTTTTCAGAGCAGATGGACCGCAATGAGGAGAACCAACAACTCTATGCGCAGATGATCGGCACCATGATTCACGAGGCCGACTTGCAGGCCTTTGATCGAAACGCCGTGGCGAGAGTGATCGAACACACCGCCCGCATGGTGGGCGATACGGAGAAACTCTCCACAAAGAAGGAACAGGTGGACGATCTGCTCCGCGAGGCCAACTACTGGGCTCAGGAGAATGGCAACCCGGTAGTGACCGCCGAGGACGTGCAACGTGCCATCGATGCCCAAATCTATCGCGCTGATCGGCTGCGTGAACGCATGCAGGAGGCCATCCTCCGCGAGACGATCCTGATCGACACCGAGGAGGAGGAGATTGGCCAGATCAATGGCCTGTCGATCATCCCCTTGGGGAATTTCATGTTCGGTCGTCCGACACGTATCACTGCTCGCACGCGAATGGGTAAAGGCGAAGTCGTGGACATAGAACGGGAGGTGGAATTGGGAGGGCCCATCCACTCCAAGGGCGTGCTGATCATGGCCGGTTTCATGGGCGCGCGCTATGCCGAGGAGAACCCCCTATCCCTCTCTGCTAGCCTCGTCTTCGAGCAATCCTACGGGCAGGTGGATGGGGACAGTGCCTCGTCCGCCGAGTTGTATGCGCTACTCTCCTCCCTTGCCGAACTGCCCATCAAGCAATCCCTGGCCGTCACGGGCTCTGTCAACCAGCACGGCCAGGTACAGGCCATCGGCGGCGTGAACCAAAAGATCGAGAGCTTTTTCGACATCTGCAAGGAACGGGGCCTGACGGGCGATCAGGGAGTGATCATTCCCGCCACCAACGTCAAGAACCTGATGTTGCGTCAGGACGTGATCGACGCTGTGGAGGCAGGTGACTTTTGCATCCATGCCGTGGAAACGGTGGATGAGGGCCTAGAGATCCTGACCGGAGTCCCCGCGGGCGAGCCAGATGGGGAAGGCAACTATCCCGAGGGCAGCGTCAACTACCGGGTGAAGCAGCGCCTGGCCGAACTGGCAGAGAAGCGCTCCAAGTTCGGCCAGGAGGACAAGGAGGAAGCATGAGCGAGCGAGAACGAAAAGGGGAAATAGACCGCATCCTGGTCGCTCTCGACGCGTCCTCCCACAGCCTATCCGCTTTGCAGGCCGCAGCCGAACTGGCTGTCCGCCTGGGAGCGGAACTGCAGGCCCTTTTCATCGAAGATGTGAACGTACGACGCTTGGGGGCTCTACCCTTTGCGGAAGAGGTGGGGGTCTTTTCAGCGACGTGCCATCCACTGGACGCCAGGGAACTGGCCCGACAACTGGAAGGACAGGCCCGACAGATGCATCGGCGCTTTCGCAGAACGACAGAGTGGACCGGCGTACAGTGCACGTTCCAGAGGGTGCGAGGGCGAGTGGTGCCCAAAATCCTGGAAGCAGCCTCAGAGGCGGATATGGTTATCCTGGGCAAAGAGGCCTGGTCCACATTTGAGACCAGGCAATTGGGCCCAGCGATTCGTCAGGTGCTCTCCCAGATACCCACGCCAACCATGGTTCTCCAAGCCGGGGCCCGGCTAAAGCGGCCGGTACTGGCCATCTATGATGGCTCCCAGGCTGCACACCGCGCCCTGTCCGCGGCCGCAACTTTGGCAAAGCGGGATGACGACAGACTGATGGTCCTCATCCTGGCGGGTGGCGAATCGGAGCGCGTCGGTCGTCTCCACGCACGCGCAGAGACATGGTTAGAGGGACGAGGGTTACAGGTTCAATATCAGGCCCTGAGCGAATCAAGCGCCTCCCGGTTGGCCGCGTTGGTGGTCCGGCAAGGATATGGCACCATCGTGCTGCCCCGAGAGGGTTCCATAATACGGGACGAGGGCGTGCTCGATTTCCTGGACGAGATTGAGGTGCCGGTCTTGCTCGTGCGCTAGACAAGAGCCGTACTCGTCAAAGCAGATCGTTCATCTCACCGTTGGCGTCTATCTATCAGGAGGCAGATATGAAGAGAACGACATTGAACGACCTGAATCTCAATCTTGGAAAGCACACGCGCCTGCACCACATGCTGTATGAACATGGGCCGGGAAACGGCACACTGCTGATTTTGCCCCTGGATCATGGCGTGGAACACGGCCCCATCGACTTTTTCTCCAACCCTCCCAGTGGCGATCCCGATTATCAATGCCAATTGGCCAAGGAAGGGGGCTATTCTGGCATTGTGTTCCACATCGGCCTGGCAGAGAAATATATGCACGACTATGCCGGCGAGGTACCCCTGATCCTCAAGGTCAACGGCCGTCCCCACATTCCTTCTAACGACCGGCCTCTCTCGGCTCAAAACGCCACCGTCGAGGACGCCGTCAGGCTGGGGGCCGATGCCGTAGGGTATACGCTATATGTGGGTTCCCCACGCCAGGATGAGGATTTCGGCCAACTGATGACCGTTCGCTCCGAGTGTGAGCGATATGGGATGCCCCTCATCATCTGGAGTTATCCCAGAGGAAAAGCCATCGAGAAAAAGGGGGGACGCGACAGCATCTATGCCGTGGACTATGCCGCGCGATTGGCCAACGAGCTGGGCGCGGATGTCGTCAAACTCAACGTGCCCGCTTTCAGGGATCCCGACAACGAGAAAAGCCCCGAGCCCTACCGCGAACTCTACAGGGAATGGAAGGAACTCGATGAAAACGAGGCCTACCGTCGGGCGACGGAAAAGGTCGTAGCCTCGGCGGGCAAGACCATGGTACTTTTTTCTGGCGGCAGCAGGATCAGTGACGAGGATCTTTTGACCAAGGCCCGTATCTGTATGGAGAGCGGGGCCACAGGACTCATCTTTGGCCGCAACATGTGGCAGCGCCCCCTGAAAGACGGCTTGCACATCACGAAACAGGTAAAGGATGTGTTGCTTTCCTCGTGACGCGGTGGGACGTATGCTGAACAAATACACGACCTTTTTGATCAGAGACAGCAGATGGAGGTGAAAATACCAAAAACCTATCTCGTCCGACACGCAGAGGCCATGTGGGCGGAAAGAGATCCAGATCGTCCCCTGACGGCCATTGGCCGTCAATATGCCGAACAGATGGCGAACATGGCCACCCAACTGGGGATAGAGGTACAACAGATCCGACACAGTGGCAAGGCGCGCGCGGAGCAGACCGCCGAGATCCTGGGCGACGCCCTTTCTCCTGTGGAGGGAGTGGGGGCGGTTGCCGGCGTTGAGCCAATGGATGATGTACAACCAGTCGCAGAAGCCCTGGACAAAATCTGTCACATTGATGCTGGTAGGCCACCTGCCGTTCATGGGGCGTCTGGCGGGGCGACTGCTGACAGGTGACACCGATCCCCCATGGTGGACTTGGGCTATGCCAGCATCGTCTGCCTGAAACGGGGACCGGGGCTATGGCAGGTCGCCTGGATCGCCACATCAGAGATCGCTGTGTTGCGCACTGAGGGAAAATCGTCATAGCGACGATCGACTTGAGGAGGAGTAGGCCATCGCCCCTGACAGGGTCAATCCTGGAGGAGAATCATGGTCAAGTTACCGATAAAGCGAATAAAGAGCGAATCGCTCCGAGAGCGGCTGACGGAGAATGTCTACGGACGCATTCTACCAGCACGCTATCTCATCAAGGATGAAAGGGGAGAGATCAATGAGACACCTGATGAGATGTTTCGACGGGTAGCACATAATGTGGCGCAGCCCGAAGCACAGTATGGCAACGACGTGGAAGAGATCGCCGACGCCTTTTACAGGATGATGACGCGGCTGGAATTCATGCCAAATTCCCCCACCCTGATGAACGCGGGCACCGCCTACCAACAACTGGCCGCCTGTTTTGTCATCTCGCCAAAGGACGACCTCAACTCCATCTTTGATACCCTGCGCCAGGCCGCCAACATCCTCCAGACGGGGGGCGGTGTGGGCTATACCTTTACCAAGTTGCGTCCCAAAGGAGATCTCGTCCATTCTACAGGCGGCGTGGCCAGCGGTCCTCTCTCTTTCATGCACGTGTACGATGCCATGTGTGAAGCCATCAAACAGGGGGGCAGGCGCCGTGGAGCCCAGATGGGCATCCTTCGCGTCGATCATCCGGACGTGGGACGATTTATCCTGGCAAAACGACGAGAGAGCGTGCTGGCAAACTTTAACCTCTCAGTGGCCATCACCGATGAATTCATAGAGGCTATAAAGAAAGATCAAGAGTATACTCTATATAATCCCCGTACAGGGGACCCGTTTGAGGTGGTAGAGCAGACAGCACACTTTTACAGTACGGCCTACGAGGACGCACACCCAAAAGTCGCGGGTGAGAATTTCTGGCGCGATTATGCCGACGAGATCGAGGATGTCGCCCAGTACCGGGGACAGACGGAACTGAAGGTCGGTGCGCCCATGACACTGCCAGCCCGTTTTATCTGGGACGTGATCGTTCATAGCACCTGGAGCAACGGTGAGCCAGGGCTCTTTATGATAGATCAGGCTAACCACGACCATTCATTCGATGTGAACAAGTATCCCGATCACATCATTGAGGCCACCAATCCCTGCGGAGAGGAACCTCTGGAGGAATATGAGGCCTGCGCTCTGGGGCACATCAACCTTTCCCTCATGGTCGCCGAGAGAACCCCTCACTGGTCCGACTTTCAGAAGACCAGCCAGGATGATCTACCCTCTGTAATCAAAGATTTTCTAGAAAAATCTGTGGACTGGGAGCGTTTCTCGCGTGTGGTACGGTTGGGCACCCGCTTTCTCGACAATGCCACCACCGCCAGTAAATTCCCCCTCAAGGCCATCGAGAAGAAACAAAAAGGCCTTCGTAATATCGGACTGGGGCTGATGGGATTCGCCGAAATGTTGCTTCAGATGGACGTGGCATATGGTAGCGAGGCCTCGTTCGAGATCGCACGACAATTTGTGCTTCACATCGCACGGGAGTCAAAGCGCGCCAGTCACGAACTCGCCAAGGAACGCGGTGCCTTTGAGGGTTGGGAGGAATCCAAGTTCGCCCGTCCAACAGATTATCCCCGATGGTTTCATCGCTATACCGGTCTGGATCCAAAGGAATGGTCCCACGGCTTCAAGTTGCGCAATCATCGTACGACTATGATCGCCCCCACGGGCACGACCAGCATGATCGCCAACACCTCCAGCGGCTGCGAGCCCCTCTTTGACGTGGTTTATTTCAAAGAGGTCGGAGAGGACATCGCGGGAGAGGAGATGTTGGTCGAGTTCGCCGACTACTTTTTGCGCACCCTGAAAGCCAACGATATCGATGTGGAAAAGATAAAAACAGAGGCCGAGGAGATGATGCGCCAGAACATATACAAAGGCCCGAAAAGTTTGCCTATACCAAAAGCGATTTCCGAGATATTTGTGACGGCCAATGATATCTCTCCCCAGGCCCAAGTGCGTATGCAGGCGGCATTCCAGGAACACGTGGACGGTGCAATCTCAAAAACGATCAATTTGCCTAACGAGGCCACCCGTCACAATGTCGAACGCGCATATCGCCTGGCCATAGACCTTGGCTGCAAGGGACTGACCGTCTATCGCGTGGGCTCGCGTGAGGAAGAGGCTCTGAGATGAACTTTCAGAGAAGGGGGGACAGGATTCAAAGATTCATCGAGTCATTGAGGAGCGGACTGATTCCCTGGAGGCTTTTTGTTCAAGAGTTGTAGGAGAGAGACGTCACCTGCGCGTGCCCCCAGTGCGGGGGGCACGCTTTGGACCGCGGGTGCCTTCTAAAAGGCATAGAGGAAGTAGATCTCTTTAACCCAATCGGGGATGACACAATCTGTCTGCAAACGCAGCCATACAATGGCACACCCAAAATGCCAGGGGAGAGTTCGCGATAGCCCTGGTATGAAAACTGAGATACAATATAGGGTAACATTCGCTCCGCGGGTATCTCTCTGCAACGACACGCGCCTGAAAGGAGGTGGTTGGCCGATCAAAAATGCTCGGAGTACAAAAGGCTGCCAAAGTGCGACATAGATCCAGAAAGGAGAGTGTGAAATGTCCGTAGTCAAAGTAGTGGAGATCATCGGCCAATCCGAAGAAAGCTGGGAGGACGCCGTAGCGCAGGCCCTGAAGGAAACTAAAGAGACGGTTCGTAACATCCAATCCATCTATGTCAAGGACTTTCAAGCCATTGTGGAGGACGGTGAGATCAGCGGCTATAGGGTAAACACCAAAATCTCGTTCCTCGTGGAAAGATAGGTAGAATCGCTCAATTCAAGATAGAGTAGAGAAAGAAACCTCCGGGGTTCCGGGCCGTGGAAGCGGAGGTTTGACGAACCTCGGAGGGATTCGATACCTTGGCATCTTGAGAAGGTGTCGAGACAAGAGTGTCACGCGTTTGGACATCCGACGTCAGCATTCTTTCTCCACAGACAGGGGCAGGAACATACTACCCCTTCCGAACAACAAAAGTTAGATGAGTGATACATAGGAGACAGCGAATGGAATTCGATTTGATCAGAAAACTCGTGAATCCGAACGAGAAAACCAAGATTGTTCTGCTGATCCTGGACGGACTGGGAGGGCTGCCCATGAACGCCGACGGGTTGACAGAACTTGAGGCTGCCAGCACGCCTAATCTGGACGCACTGGCAGCCCGGTCTATATGTGGATTACATGAACCTATCGCGGCCGGTGTTACCCCGGGCAGCGGCCCAGGACATCTCGCACTGTTTGGCTATGATCCCATAGAATATCAGATCGGAAGGGGCGTCCTTTCTGCATTGGGTATCGACTTTGACCTGCAGGAAGGGGACGTGGCTGCTCGGGGTAACTTTTGCACTGTGGACGCAGAGGGTAGTGTGGTGGACCGGCGTGCGGGGCGCATCTCCACGGAAAAGAGCGAGGAGTTGCTAGATCGTCTGCGCCAGATCGAACTCTCCGGCGCAGAGATCTTTCTGGAGGCGGTAAAGGATTATCGGATGCTGCTGATACTGCGCGGTGAGAGTCTGGGCGCTGATCTTTCGGACACCGATCCCCAAGAGATAGGAGTGCCTCCCCTGGAGCCCCAATCCCGCTCCCCCGATTCGGACGAGACGGCACGGCTGGTGAAAGAATTCCTGCGTCAGACACAAGAGATCCTGGCAGGCGAGGCCCCTGCAAACATGCTCCTGCTACGAGGTTTTGCCAAACTCCCGGATTGGCCCACGTTGCCACAGGTGTACGGGCTGAGACCGGCAGCCATCGCTTCCTATCCCATGTACCGCGGCGTCTCGCGGTTGGTGGGCATGGAAATATTGTCCTCTGACGGGACATTGGAGGGGGAATTCGACACGCTGGAAAAGCATTGGAACGATTTCGATTACTTTTTCGTCCACGTCAAGCCCATAGATAGCGCTGGGGAAGATGGAGATTTCGAGCGCAAGGTGAAACATATTGAGGAGGCCGACGCCTATCTTTCGCGCGTGCTGGATCTGGAGCCCGATGTGCTTGTCGTCACCGGCGACCACTCCACGCCGTCAAAGATGAGATATCATAGCTGGCATCCGGTACCCGTCCTTTTATGGTCCAACAACTGCCGCCCCGATGCCGTAAAGGCCTTTGGTGAGCGCGCGTGTATCGGTGGGGGGCTTGGCCCACGCATCCCGGTCACCGACCTGATGCCCCTGGCCATGGCCCACGCAGGCCGGCTGGATAAATTTGGTGCCTAGCGAAAACGCAAAGATGAGCAGAGTTGCCAGAAACGCCCATGATCGACGGGCAGAGAATGGAGGTAACCTCAACGGGCGAAATGCATCGCGACCATTGCCGACCTTATCCCTGGATCGGGGACTGGATCCATCCACGGGCTTCACGCGCGATCAGTTTTTCAGCGCGGTGGAGGGAGATGTCCTCGACTGTGGCAACCTCATGGGATATTATGGTCGATCATAGATACATATAGGTAGATGGCGGCGCCGTCACATCCTGGAGAAAGTGTATGACAATACATACGACCCTCTTTTATCGCTTTGGAGCGGCCATGGCTATAGGTTTCCTGGTCGGATTGCAGCGAGAGTATGCCTACGGCGGCCCCGATGAGGAACTTTCCATGGGAGTGCGCACTTTTACCCTCATCGGCCTGCTGGGCTGTTCAAGCGCCCTCGTCGCCGAAGAACTTCTCTCAGCCTGGGGATTTATTGGCATAGCCTTTCCGATAGGAACCTTGCTCACCGTGGCCCATTTTATCGATGCCCAGCCACATGAGGACACAGGTCTCACAACAGAAATGGCGGCCCTTTTGGTGTTCGCCGCCAGCGCCATCTGCTATTGGGATTACCTGGCGCTGTCGGCGGCCATCGGTGTAACGACCACGGTGATTCTCTCGCTCAAACCAGAGATGCACACCTTTGCACAGCAACTCAGACGCCAGGATGTCTATGCCATCCTCAAATTCGCCGTAGTCACCGTCATCGTGCTCCCTGTACTTCCCAATCGTGACTTTGGCCCACCGCCATTCGACGTGCTCAATCCCTATGAGATGTGGCTCATGGTGGTGCTGATCTCCGGCATCAGTTTTCTAGGGTACGCACTGATCAAGATCGTGGGACCACAACAGGCCATCCCTTTGACAGGCATTCTGGGAGGCCTCGTGTCCAGTACATCGGTAACCTTTACCTTTTCCCAGCGCAGCCAAGAAAGCGGCAAAAGACTGACTAAACCCTTTGCCCTGGCCATTTCAATTGCCTGGACTATGACCTACATGCGCATTATGGTCGAAGTCGCAGCACTGAATCCAACAATGCTTCAAACATTGTGGCTGCCCATGGTCGCGGCCTCGGCAGTAGGGATGTTCTACAGCGTCTATCTCTATCTCGCGCAGCGCACTGACGAGCCGGCAGAAGTCACCTTTTCGAACCCTTTTGAGCTTGGAACGGCCCTCAAATTCGGCCTCCTCTACGGTCTCGTACTCTTGGTTTCAACGGCCGGCCAGGTCTATCTGGGTGACCTGGGAGTCTATCTATCCAGCGGTATCGCCGGTCTGCCGGGTGTGGACGCCGTGACCCTCTCCATGGCCCGACTTAGCGCCGTGGGAGATATAACCCCAATTACAGGTACACGCGCCGTAGTAATCGGCGCCATGGCCAACACAGCAGCAAAAGGGAGTATAATCTTGAGTCTGGGCTCTCCTGAACTCCGGCGAACTATATTGCCGAACCTTTTATTGACGTTGATCGTGGGTACGGGACTCGCCTTTCTTATATAGATTGGGATCTAGCCATCAGGGAATACGAGACATTGGGAAAGAAGCAGAGTCCACCGAATTCAAGCGGGAGGAAGAAACTCTGCAATAGTGACGCGAAAGAGAGGAGTTTCAAGCAAGATGCAGGGCCAATTGAACGATCACGCATAGAAGGTTCGAATGGTCACGAATAATGAGATTTCCGACTTGCTAGATCAGATCACCGGTCTGCTGAAAAGACACGAGGCCGATTGAGCCCTGCTGCTCGGCACCAGGAGCGGGCGAACGATTACGAGAATACCGCGAAAAAGGGCTCCAAATGTGGCCCTATTTCCCGAGGTAGACGAGAACTACAGAAAGGCCAAGGCCGATGGACCCAAAAGGATCATCTCCAAAGGCTTTAATCCCCAAGGTGGGGCCTGGCTGCCCATCCTTCACACCCCACGGAGGGAAAGGGAGTTCACCGCTCTTTATTCCAACACGACATGCGGCCATGAATCAAACAAACCCGACGATTGGGCTGTGCTCTACTTTGCACGCGATGGGGGGCAGGCCACCGTCGTCACCGAGACCCATGCACCATGGCCCGAAGTACAAGCCCATGGTGCAAGGACGAGAGGCTACATGTCGTATAAAGAAAAGACGGCGGACAAGAGTCAAGAGGCAAAGGAGTAAACTATGCCCATCCATAATTCCGACATAGAGCGCATCTTTAGCGAGGTCGCCGATCTTCTGGAGATCGAGGGAGCCAACCCATATCGCGTCCGTGCCTATCGCAACGCTGCCCAAACCATGTCCACCATGTCGGGGAACGTGGTGGACATGGTGGCAGAGGGAGAGGATCTGACCGAATTGCCGGGTATCGGTGAGGAGTTAGCCGCCAAGATAGAGGAGATCGTCAAAACCGGTGGGCTGCAGCAACTCGAGGAACTGCACCGTCGCATGCCTGCCGAACTGGTGGACATGCTCAAGATCGCCGGGCTGGGGCCCAAGCGCGTCCAGACCATCTACGAGGAACTGAACGTCACCAGCCTGGACAAACTCAGACATGCCGCCGAAAGCGAAGAGATCCGCAAATTGCACGGACTGGGCGAAAAGACAGAGCAAAAGATCATCGAGGAACTCGAAGACTGGAGCGAACAGAGAGAGGAACGCACCCTGCTCGCTGTGGCCGAGGAACAGGTCGATCCTCTGCTTGACTTTTTAAGAGGACTGGAGGATGTCGAGCAGGTGGAGGCCGCGGGCAGTTACCGCCGCAAAAAGGAGACTGTGGGGGATCTGGATCTCCTGGTCATCAGCGACACTGGCGAGGAGATCATCTCCCAGTTTGTAGAGTACGAGGATGTGGAAGAAATCGTCTCCCAAGGCGAGACCCGTTCCAGCGTCGCCTTTCGCTCCGGGCTCCAGGTGGATCTCCGGGTGGTGGCCGAGGAGAGCTATGGCGCCGCCATCGTCTACTTTACTGGCTCCAAAGCCCACAACATCCACCTGCGTAACATGGCCGTGGATAAGGGGCTAAAGGTCAACGAGTACGGCGTCTTCAAGGGCGAGGAACGGATCGCGGGGCGCAAAGAAAAAGAGATCTATGATCTTTTTGACCTGCCCGTCATCGCTCCCGAGTTGCGCGAGAATCGGGGCGAGATCGAGGCCGCCCAAAAGGGAGAACTCCCTGACCTGATCAAAGTGGAAGACATCTGTGGCGATCTCCAGGCGCACACTACGGCCAGCGATGGACGGTCCTCGCTGGAGGAAATGGCGCGGACTGCACGGGAACTAGGATACGAGTACTTTGCCATCACCGACCATTCCGCCTATATCGGCGTGACCCAGGGGCTGGATGCGAATGAGCTAGCAGAACAGATCGAGGAGATCGAACGGCTGAACGAGGAGATGGAGGATATCAACCTGTTGAAGAGCGTCGAGGTGGATATCATAGAGGACGGCTCCCTTGATCTGCCCGACGACATCCTGAGCAAATTAGACCTCGTCGTCTGCGCCATCCACTCCAAGTTCGATCTCCCCTCCGAGGAGCAGACGGAGCGCATCATCCGCGCCATGGACAATCCCCACGTCAACATTCTCGCCCACCCCACGGGGCGGCGCATCAACGAGCGCGACCCAATCGACATCGATATAGAGCGCGTGATGGACGCCGCACTGGAGCGAGGGTGCTTCCTAGAGATCAACGCGCAACCCAGGAGGCTGGACCTGAACGACATCTACTGCAAGATGGCCAGGGATCGAGGGTTAAAACTCTCCATCTCCACCGATGCCCACAGCACCGAGGAACTAGAGTTCATGCGCTATGGCGTGTACCAGGCCCGAAGGGGTTGGCTGGAAGCGGAGGATATCCTGAACACCAGGAGTTGGGACGAACTCAAAGAGCTGCTCAAGCGATAGAAAGCAGGGGACCTATGTGGCGTCCTGTTGCAAAGCCCACACCCCCTAAATGATGAAAAGGAGATCAATGACGTGTTCCCAATAGATGACAGTGACGTTCGTGAGGCTGGGCCAGGAGCGTTGACCATCTTTCTGGTCGTCGTCAATATCATAGTGTTTCTTGCTGAGGTTCTGGCTTTTAGATCCGGATTGAGGGAACTCTTTCATCAATACGGTGTGGTTCCCGCGCAGATTCTCCAGGGACGTCAGCTATACACCCTTTTTACCTCCATGTTCCTGCATGGCGGCTGGTTCCACCTTTTCAGCAATATGCTTATACTCTGGATTTTCGGCGACAACGTAGAGGCTGTCCTGGGCAAGATTCCCTATCTTCTCTTTTACATCGCGGGAGGGCTCGCGGCTTCTATGACCCACGTCCTGCTGAACGCGGATAGCAGCGTGCCCAGCCTCGGGGCCAGCGGGGCCATCGGGGCCATCATGGGCGCTTACATCGTAATGTTCCCCGAATCCCAGGTGAAGGTACTGATGATATTCGGCTTCTTTTGGTTCATTCAGCGCATGACAGCGGTACTCTTTTTGGGTATCTGGTTCGTGATGCAGTTCTTCAGCGGCATCGCCAGTCTTGGCATAGAGACAGCCGAAACCGGGGGCATCGCCGTCTGGGCCCACGTGGGTGGCTTCCTTTTCGGCCTGCTCATTGGCTTCCTATTCAGAGGCCGTGCTGAAGAGCTGACTCTGGAGCAAGAGCAGCGTCCCCCCAGGCGAAGGAGGATATGATGAGCGATAAACAGGATGTTAATGAGAAGCAACCGGATGTCGATCCAGATTCGATAACCTCAAAAAGGGAAGCGCAAGAAGCAGCCGCAAAGCTTCGCGAGGCGATCCGCTATCACAACTATCGCTACTATGTGCTGGACGATCCCGTCATCTCCGATGCCGAGTACGATGAACTGATGCGCCAACTTGAGACCCTGGAGGAAAGATTCCCTGCCATCAGGACGGACGACTCCCCAACGCAACAAGTGGGGGGGGAGCCAAGGGACGAGATTGGGTTGACCGAACACCCCATGCCCATGCTCAGTCTACAGGCCGTCTACGAGGGAGACGACGTTCGCAATTTTGACGAGAACTGCCGCGACGAACTGGGACAAGAGATCGTGGATTATATTGCCGAGCCCAAATACGACGGGTTGGCTGTGGAGTTGATCTACGAACAGGGACGACTTTCTGTGGCCTCCACGCGGGGCGACGGGGAGACGGGCGAGGATATCACACCCAACGTGAAGACGATCAAAGAAGTGCCCCTGGCTTTGCGCGACCAAGGAGAGCCCCCCATTCCCGAGCGCCTGATCGTGCGGGGCGAGATCTATATGCACAAGGATGAGTTTGAGGCGTTCAACAGACAACGCGCCGAGGAAGACAAAACGCCATTTGCTAACCCGCGGAACGCCGCCGCCGGCTCGGTGCGCCAGCTCGACTCTGGCGTCACCGCTCGCCGGCCACTCCACATCTTTTTCTACGGCGTGCCGGATGCCGCCGATCTGGGCTTTGAAACGCACTGGGATACCCTGGAGGCGCTGCCTGGATGGGGACTGCGGGTAAATCTGGAACACGCAGAGCAGTGCGAGGGCGTGGAGGATATGCTCCTATACCACCAGGCACTGGCAGAAGTCAGGGATGACCTGCTCTACGAGATCGACGGCGTCGTCTACAAGGTGAACGACCTGGCAGACCAGGAGACCCTTGGCACCAGAACGCGCGGCCCCCGCTGGGCCCTGGCCTACAAGTTCGAACCACGGCGCGCCACCACGCACATCGAGGATATCAAAGTACAGGTGGGACGTACAGGCCAGTTGACGCCCGTAGCCATCCTGAACCCCGTCTCCATCGGTGGCGTGGAGGTGAGTCGCGCCTCCCTCCATAATCAGAGCGAGATCGACCGCAAGGACATCCGCATCGGCGACAGGGTGGTGGTGGAGCGCGCCGGCGATGTGATCCCCCACATTGTCAAATCCATCGCTGATTCACGTGATGGATCGGAAAGGAAATATCGCATTCCGGACCATTGCCCCGTCTGTGGGGCCGAGACGATGATGAGCGAGGACAAGAAACACGCCCACTGTCCCAACATGAACTGCCCCGCCCAAGTTCGCGACCGAGTGATACACTATGCCTCGCGGGAGGCCATGGATATCGAGGGATTGGGGAAAAAGCGCGCGGAACAGCTCATAGACGCCGGACTCATCGAGCACCTATCCGACATTTATATCATCACCAAGGAGGATCTATTCTCCCTGGAGGGTTTCGCAGAGAAATCCGCCGAGAACCTGGTGGGAGAAATCGAAAACAGCAAGAAACAGACATTGTCCCGGTTAATATACGCCCTGGGCATCCCCTTGGTGGGTCAGCACATATCGCAGGTGTTGGCGCAGAATTACGAGACCCTTGACGATCTGATAGCGGCCTCAAAGGAAGCACTGGAGAGCATTCAGGATATCGGGCCCCAGGTAGCCCACAGCGTCGCGGCCTTTTTCGGGAGCGAACAGAATCGCGATGTCATTCAAGAGATCCGCGATGCCGGGCTGACCCTGACCAATCCCCTCTATAGTGCTGGGGAGGAAGAGCAGCCGCTGGAGGGACTAACTTTTGTGTTCACCGGGGCCCTGGAGCGCTGGACGCGCGACGAGGCACAGCAATATGTGGAGCGCCTGGGGGGACGAGCTACGTCCAGCGTGAGCGGTAGGACCGATTACGTGGTGGCCGGGACGGGGACGGGCTCCAAGATGGACGAGGCTCGGGAGCGAGGCATTACAGTGATGGACGAGGAGGAATTCATCGAGTTTGTGGAGGAACGCCAGTGATGCGAAGCGCAAGACAGGGAGCAAGGGACGAGGGATCGCCTGAACAGACGGCAACACAGTTGATCGCCCAGTTGAGCACAGAATTACAACAGAATGAGGATGCCGAGACGGCCATCGATGTCTACAAGACGATCAACTGGATCATAGGACAGCTCGAAGATGTCAAAGAGTCTGCGTCGGATCTGGCCGAACGGGACATGAGACGCAGAGAACTGGACACCTTGAACACGCCCAATGGTTCCGCGGGCTGGACGGAGCCAAGGACGCAGCAACTGGACGAAGAGGCCTGGGAGAGGGCGACATATGAAGACCCGCGCCTGAGAGAAATCCAGCGCACATACGAGGCAGCCAAAGCGCGATTGGAAGGCGCCCAAGAGCCCTATATGGAGTTGCCGGAACCAAGATTCTATGTTCGCTAGCACAGCCTTCAAATAATCGGCAAAGGCGAACTTGAAAGAACACGGGATATAGGATGGATTGGCAACGGAAAATAGCGCCCCTGGTGCGCGCCGTGGAAAAGCGTTATGACGCGCTCAAATATCGTCTATATTATGCATTAGGCGGACCACGGCCCATCAAGATTCAGCCCTATCGCGGCTATGGCACGACAGAACGGCTCTATCTGAAGGGACGCATGCTGGAGAAGCGGGGCATCACGCCGCCGAGCGAGACCGACAATTGGTGGAACAATCTGGTCAACATGTGCAAGCGCATGGAGAGCCGAGAGGTGCCGCACGCGCGCCTGGTGGCTCGATTCCAGGGAATAGAGCAAGAGATCATCGCCGACGAAGAGGGAATGTTCGAGGTGTGGATCGAGCCCCCGCGCCCCATTGCCTCGGACCGGATGTGGCAGCAGATGGAACTGGAACTGGTGGAACCCCTCTGCGAATGGCAGGAGGAGACGGTACGTGCCACCGGGCACGTCCTCGTTCCATCGCCGAGGGCGCCCTATGCGGTCATCAGCGATATCGACGATACGATTATCCAGTCTGAGATGGGCAATTTTCTGCAGATGGCATACACCATGCTGTTCAGCAACGCACGGACCCGTCTCCCCCTGCCAGGGGCCGCGGCCTTTTACCGAGCACTTTACGCCGGCGCCGGAAGCGAGGGCCGCGTCCCCATCTTTTATGTATCGAACAGTCCGTGGAACTTGTACGATTTCCTGGTGGACTTTTTCGAACTGAACGACATTCCCGGTGGTCCCGTCCTTTTGCTGCGCAACTGGGGTATCTATCAGGACGAGATCCTGCCAACGCGCCAACGCGAACACAAACTGGAACTCACGAGACAGATCCTGGATATGTATCCCGATCTTCCCTTCCTCCTCATTGGCGACAGTGGGGAGGCAGACCCCGAGATATACCATGAACTCGTCCATCACTATGGAGAGCGTATCCTGGCTCTATACATCCGCAAGGTCGATCCCGATCCAGAACGCGCCGCCGCGATTCGCGCGCTGGCCAATGAGGTTCTGGAGGCCAGTAGCGAGTTGATCCTGGCCGATGACAGCCTGACCATGGCCCGGCACGCCGCCGCGCAGGGTTGGATTGCACCAGAGATGCTTTCAGAAATCGAGGCCGCACAGGCCAGAGACCTAGCCGAGGTCTCTGGTGACGCAGAATATGAGATAGTAGAAATGAACGAGCCAGTGGGAAAAGAGGAGATCCCATCAGCACTTGAGGAGAGCGATCAAGTATCCACCGTTGCTGTAGAATCGGAAGATGAGAGATGAGTGGAGGGGATCACGTTCATGAAGATCGAATTCTTGGGCACGCGCGGATACATCGACGCGCAGACGCGCCGCCACAGAAGGCATAGCTCAACAAAAATCTCCTACTATGATCACACCGTCATCATCGACTGCGGTGAGGATTGGCAGGACGAGGTGCACAGATGGAACGCTGAGGCCATCGTGGTCACCCATGCCCATCCCGATCACGTCTTTGGCCTGAAGAAAGGCGCTCCATGTCCCGTCTTTGCCACCGAGGCCTCATGGGAAACGATGGAGGACTTTGCCATCAAGCAACGGGAGAGAATGCCACATCGGCAGCCCATAGAAATTGCGGGGATGACCTTCGAATCCTTTCCCGTTTTACATTCCACACGGGCTCCGGCTGTAGGCTACCGCATAAGCGCGGGCAGAGTAGCGATCTTTTACGTGCCCGACGTTGCGTGGATCGAGGATCGAGACGCTGCCCTGTCCGATATTCGCGTCTACGTGGGCGATGGCGCCACGGTTTCCCGTTCTATGATACGTAAACCAGGGGAGGTGATAATCGGCCACGCGCCCATTCGAACGCAGCTCACCTGGTGTCGAAAACTCGATGTATCACGGGCTATCTTTACGCATCTGGGATCCGAGATTGTAGAAGGGGATAAAGAACAGTTGGAGGATAAGATAGGCAGCCTCGCCAGGGAACGGGGAATCGACCGGGTGGAGATCGCCTATGACGGCATGGAGGCAGTGCTGCGATAACGTAATTCACAAGAGTTCCTCGCACGCTGGAACAAACGAGGAGGTAGTATGTTCAAAGACAGAAAAGATGCCGGACAACAACTCGCCAAAGCGTTGGAAGAATACAAGGACCAGGACGTGCTCGTCCTGGCGATCCCGCGAGGCGGCGTGGAGGTGGCACACGAGGTGGCTGACTATTTGAACGCCGACCTCTCCCTCCTCATCGTCCGCAAGCTTCCCTATCCGCATCAACCGGAGGCGGGTTTTGGCGCCGTCGTAGAGGACGGAAGCCGAGTCATCTTGGAGGAGGCCAGCCGCTGGGTAGCGGAAGAGATGGTAGAGCGCATCGTCGAGGATCAGAGAGAGGAGATCGAAAGACGCAAGGAGGTCCTTAGAGAGGGAGAACCCCTCCCTCCCATAGAGGACCGAACGGTAATCCTGGTCGACGACGGCATCGCCATGGGCTCCACCATGCGCGCCTCTATTAAGCTCTGCAAACATCGGGAAGCGGGAAAGATCATCGTGGCAGTGCCCGTCGCGGGTGGAGACGTCGCAGAGGAAATCGGCCGACTCGTCGATGAGATAGTCGTTCTCGAAAAACCGGCCCGCTTTAGGGCAGTAGCCCAAGTCTATGAGAATTGGTACGATGTCCCGGACGAGGAGGTCATATCCTTCATGAAAAAATGGCAACGCGAGCACGAAAAGGAACTGCGCGAGTAAAGCGGAGAGCTTTTTCAAGGGGAACTTTTTATCGACGTGATACGTCTATAAGCTAAAAAGGGCGGACGACGGCACTAGACCATATCGACGAACGCTGGCACGACGTCCCGGATGAGGGGGTCGTATCCATCATGAAGAATGGCAACACGAAGGAAAGGAGACTTGACCATGAGAACAAAAATAGTCAGCGCACTCATCATCATCGCCATGCTCCTGGTGAGCACGGGAGGATGCACGGCAACGAGAACGAGTCCCACCGCAACACCAGTACCCACGCGCGGGGAGAGACCGACCTCTACACCGATAGTACCTGAACCTACCCCTACAGAGACGATACCTGAACCGACCCCCACACAAACGGTACCCGAGCCCACTGCCACAGAGGAGGGTGAAGCCATGTTACAACTGGCACGCTCCGACATGGAACGCACGACGTCACCAGCGGTGACAGAAGGGGAGAGGGCGCAAAGGGTGGACGGCAACAATGCCTTTGCACTGGACTTTTATCAAGCCATTCGCGACGCCGAGGGCAACCTCTTTTACTCGCCGTATAGCATCTCATCAGCTCTGGCCATGGCCTACGCCGGTGCCGAGGAAGAGACCAAGAAGCAGATGGCAGAGACCCTGCACTATAATCTGTCACAGGAACAGCTACATCCAGCTTTCAATGCCCTATATTTGGCCCTAACCGAAGGCGAAGGAGAGGAAACGGAAAAAGAAGACGAGGGCGACGCCTTCACACTGCAAATCGCCAACGCTGTCTGGGGACAGGAGGGATATCCTTTCCGCCAAGAATACCTCGACGTTCTGGCCAGAAGCTATGGCGCCGGCATTCATGTCCTCGATTTTGTGCAGGCGCCAGAGCAGGCGCGACAGACGATCAATGCCTGGGTCAGTGATCAGACCAACGGCAAGATCGAAGACCTGATCCCCCAGGGGGTCATCGACGAACTGACGCGCCTCATCCTGACTAACGCCATCTACTTTCGCGCCTCGTGGGAGCACCCCTTTGACGAGGAACAGACGCAGGATGGGCCTTTCCATCTGCCCGACGGCCAGGAGATCTCGGTGCCCATGATGCGGCAGACGACGCGCTTTGGCTACACCGAAGGCGAAGGGTATCAGGCCGTCGAGCTGCCCTATGTGGGTGACCGGGCGTCCATGGTGATCGTGGCCCCCGAGGCGGGACAACTCGACGCCTTTGAGGAATCGCTTGAGGCCCAGGACATCGAGGATATCCTAGCAAGTATGGAAAAGAAAGACGTGGCCCTGACAATGCCCAGGTTCTCCTTCGACGCGCGTTTTCAGCTGGCGCAGCAACTCGCAGAGATGGGCATGCCCGAGGCGTTCTCTCCAGAGGAGGCCGATTTCTCGGGTATCGACGGCAGCCGTGAGCTCTTCATCAAAGAGGTTTTACACCAGGCCTTTGTATCGGTGGACGAGACGGGAACAGAGGCAGCAGCGGCCACAGCCGTCGTGGTGGGAATCACCTCAGCACCCGTCGAACCAGTCGAGCTTACCCTCGATCATCCCTTTGTCTTTCTCATTCGTGACATGGAGACGGGCACCATCCTCTTTATGGGGCGCGTCGTCGATCCCACGTCATAGAAAGGAGATATATGCCACAATTTGCAGATCGAACGGCCGCAGGTCAACAGTTAGCGGAAGAACTCGCCAAGTATACAGATCAAGAGGATGTCATCGTCCTGGGCCTGCCCCGGGGGGGTGTCCCCGTCGCCT
Organism: Anaerolineales bacterium; assembly: GCA_046538105.1. Lineage (GTDB taxonomy): Bacteria > Chloroflexota > Anaerolineae > UBA1429 > UBA1429 > JAWLEV01. The sequence continues at coordinate 33,314 of JBKHJO010000011.1, forward strand.
TTGAGGTCGCCAAAGCCCTAAAGGCTCCCCTGGACGTGTTCGTCGTACGCAAGCTCGGGGTGCCAGGCAATCCCGAACTCGCCATGGGGGCCATCGCCTCTGGCGACGTACGTGTGATGAACGAGGATGTGGTCCGCAGGCTCGGCATCTCGGAAGAGGATATCGAGCGAGTCGCCATACGAGAGCGTGAGGAACTGGAACGCCGCGAAGAGGCCTACCGAGGCGCCCGGCCCGGGATAGACGTGGAGGACAAAACGGTGATCCTCGTGGACGACGGCCTCGCTACCGGCGCCACCATGCGCGCGGCGGTTAACGCTCTGCGGGAGAGCGATCCAAAGCGCATCATCGTGGCCGTACCGACGGCGCCGGCGGAAACCTGCGCCGAGTTCGAGAACATCGCGGACGAGATCATCTGCCTGGCAACGCCGCGACCGTTCTTTGGCGTCGGTGGCTCATACCGCGATTTCTCACAGACCAGCAACGAACAGGTTCGAGCATTGCTGAACAAAGCCGACGAGTTTGCGTCGTAAGATATCCGAGGTAGAGGGCATGGTGTCACCCTTTTGTGAACCCCACAGAGGGGTGACGCCGGTTCCACACTTGCGCAGGTCGCACATACGATAACATACGCAACTATAGTGAATCCAACAAGGAGGCACATATGCAACGGACACCGCACATGATGACCATCATGCTCCTCATCCTCGCTGTAGCTACACCACTGTCGGGTTGCGCGCCAGATCAGGGAGAAGCGAGGGCGACCCAAACTCCAACGTCTTCGCCGGTGAGGGCAACGGCGACGCCTCCGGCGACAGTAACGCCTCAACCCGCAACGGTGACGCCTCAACCTACGTCACCGAGTCCCACGGTAACAATTTTCCCGACAAGTGGGCCTCCCGGCACCAAGATCACGGTAAAGGGGGAGGGATGGCCATCGAATACAGAAATACAACTCGGCGTGGGGCAAAAAGAGGCGAGCACCGAAGCATCGTACGATGCCCAGATCACCGCCGACGGCAGCTTCACAAAAACGCTCATCATCCCCAAGTCCGCAGAGCCTGGACAGCACTGGGTCGTTGAGGGAACGACTGAAACATCCTCGCCAAAGATCGTATCTAACGCGTTTCAAGTAGTAGAACAAGAGTATCATGGAACGGTGGAGATCTCGCCCCACAGCGGGCCGCCTGGAACGACCGTGCGCGTGATGGGCGAGGACTTTCCCCCCGAAAGGCAGGTGGAGATAGGCGTCGGAAGACCTCGCTCAGAGTATGACGTCATGACCATGGCAGAGACGGATGAGGAGGGACACATCGATACCGAAATCACCCTGCCCGATTTCGTGGAGCCGGGCGACGAATGGGTGATCGTCATCGCAGCAGAATACAGGCCCGCCAAAGCGGTCTCTGAGGTATTCGAGGTCACCACAGCAGAGTCCACTACCCCTTCTCCGACATCGACGGTGCAGACAGATATCTATCTTGTCGCCGTGGACGATGATGGTCAATTGGGCAAAAGATTCGGTTGCAACGACAGTTTGGTACCGGTCCAGGTACAGATCGATGCAGATGCCGACCCCGCGACAGCAGCACTGAACAAGCTGTTATCGATCGAGAGCAGAGAACACGAATCAACGGAACTCTACAATGCACTATACCAATCAGACCTTTCCGTAGAGGAGGTGCGCATCACGAACGGAGAGGCCATCGTCAGGCTTTCGGGCACGCTGATGCTCGGCGGAGTGTGCGACGAGCCACGGGTCAAGGAACAACTACAACAGACAGTCCTTCAATATGTGGGAGTGCAAGAGGTCTCCATCATCATCGACGACACTCCCCTTGAGGATTTACTTGGAGAAGGACCTCCAGAAGGATAGAGACATCTCCATGAGGGAGTCACATGGAAGAAAACCTATGGAGGTCCTCATTCCCGGTGACGGTTAACTGCCATCTCTCAAATCCTTCTCTGAATGCTCTTGAAGTGAGCGCGAAAGGAGCTGCGAACATGAGTGAACTGAGAAATCAAGACGATGTAGGAAAACTGGTACACGTCCCGACCGACGGCGCCACCGTAGAGGCCAACCTGAGTATCCCGGACGGCGCCGAGGGCATCGTGCTCTTTGCCCACGGCACAGGGAGCAGCCGACACAGCCCACGCAACAACTTTGTGGCCGACGAACTACGTGACGGAGGCCTGGCCACCCTGTTAATCGACCTGATGACCCCGGAGGAAAAGGATCTCGACCGCCGCACGCGGCAGGTACGCTTTGACATCGACCGCCTCGCCCGACGGGTGGTAGGTGCCACAGACTGGCTCCTGGAACAAGAGGAGACTCAAAACTTGAACCTGGGCTACTTTGGCTCCAGTACGGGAGCGGCAGGGGGCCTGATCGCCGCTACAGAGCGTCCCGAGGCAGCCAAAGCCGTCGTCTCTCGGGGGGGACGCGTCGATCTGGCCGGGGACGTCCTCGATCACGTGCGCGCTCCCAGTCTCTTTATCGTGGGTGGAAACGACTACCGCGTGCTCGAACTGAACCGGCAGGCCCTGCAAAAGTTGACGTCAGAAAAATCCCTGGAGGTGGTCGCTGGCGCGGGACATCTCTTCGAGGAGCCAGGGGCCCTGGACGAGGTGGCACGGTTGGCACGCGAGTGGTTCCAGGAGCATCTGACGTCAAAGTAAGAGAACGAGACGTCCTAAGAAAGACACGTGGGGAGCGAATTGACAGTCCGCCCCCATTTCCATCAGCGCTGGCGCAATCCGGGCTGCAGTATTCCTCCCACGACAAAGAGCAACAAAACCGCCATCCCTGTCAGCGTGGCCGTCAAAGGGGCCCCCACAGCATCGGCCAGGATACCCATCGGTAGCACGCCCAGGGGACGCAGGCCCCAGATCAGCCGCCGAAAGCCCTCTACGCGACCCCTCATCTCCCTGCTCGACATGCTCTGAAGCAAGGTATCACGTGCCACCATATAGGCGGTTCCACCTATATTGACCAATACCAGAGAAAGCAACCCCACAGCAAAAGTGGGTGCCCAACCGAGGGCCAGGAGACCCACACCGCTCAATATTCCCGCTCCTATAAGCAGCCGTCCCTTATAGCGAAAATCCCCCAACGAGGCGACGACCAGAGAACCTACCATCCCCCCGACGGACGAGGCAGACTGAAGAAAGCCAAAACCCGTGGCGCCGACCTCGAACACATCCCCGGCAAAGAGAGGGAGTAATATACCATAGGGTTGGTAGAGCAACACGCATCCCACATCCAGAGCCAGAATACCCGCCAGAACCGGCCTTTCGAGAATATAGTTGCTTCCCTCCACCAGAGCGGTGTGAATGGCCCCTTGCTTCTTTTCGTTCTCCTCCTTCGCTACAGACGGCAGTTTGGAGTACATCCAGGTCGCCAAACCAAGGCAACCGGCAACCAGAAGATACGCCGCCACCGGACCAGCCACATCTACCAGCGTCCCACCTCCGGCCGAGAAAATGATCCCGATAAGGGACATGGCCACGGAACTCAGGGCCAGGGCGTTCATCAGAGCCCTTTTGGATATCAGATCCGCCAACAGTGCACGACGAGCGGGAAGCACAAAAGAAAAGATGATAGCCATCAAAAAGTTGGCCAGCACCAGGTGCCATACCCGAATCATGCCACCGAACACAAGAAAGGCGACGACCAAGGGTATGATTGCACTCCCGGCCTCACCCCAAATTACAACTCTCCGTCTATCGAGGCGGTCGGAGGCAGTGCCACCAATCAGGCTCAGGAGAAAAGTTGCCACTCCCCACGCGGTATCCACCCATCCCAATGCCAGCGCAGAGCCGGTGAGGCTGTAGACAAGCCAATTTCGCGCCACCTCCCGAATACGAAAGCCGCCCGAGGACATGGCCCTTGCTCCCAAGAACCACCGATACCAGCGACGGCGCAAAGCGATAAAAGCCTTCATTGACAACAGATCTCCCCGGTTACATTGCCAATGCAAAGGATGGTAGAGAGCCGGGCGTCATTTGGCAAATATTCTCAATGCAACGCCGACCAGGTTTTGGAGATGTTTGCTGGCCCCTATTCCCGTCAGTGCCGGCGTAATCCGGGCTGCAGCAGACTTCCCACGACAAAGAGCAGCAGAATCACCCCTCCTGTCAACGTGACCGTCAGAGGAGCCCCTACGGCGTCGGCCAACGCGCCCACCGGCAGCACGCCCAGGGGCCGCATCCCCCAGATCAGCCGTCGAAAGCCAACCACACGCCCCCTCATCTGCTTACTGGATATACTCTGCAGCAAGGTGATACGCGTTACCGTGTAAGCGCTTCCGCCCATCGTGGCCAGCGCCAGGGAGATCAAAGCTAAGAAAAAAGTCGGCGCCCAACCGAGGAAGAGGAGACCCACACCACTCAATATTCCCGCCCCTATGAGCAACCAACCTTTGTATCGAAAATCCCCCAGGGAAGCAATAATCAGAGAACCCAACAATCCTCCGACGGACGAGGCTCCCTGTAAAAGTCCCAGCCCCGTCGCTCCAACTTCAAAGACATCACCTGCAAAGAAGGGAAGTAGTATCGAATGGGGACGATAGAACAGCACCTGTCCTAATTCCAGAGCCAGAATACCCACCAGCAGGGGCTTGTCTAGAATATAGTTGGCCCCTTCCGCTAGATCGTCGCGAATAGAGTCTTCTGACTCTTGTTCATCTCCCTCTTCTTTTGTGGACGGAAGTTTAGAAAACATCCAGGCCGTCAGGGCCATACAACCGGCGACCAGCAGATACGCTGGTACTGGACCCGCCTCATCCACCAGTTTTCCCCCCATCGCCGAGGAGGCGATCTGAGCAACAGATGTGACAATGGTACTCAGGGCCATGGCGTTCAGCAAAACTTCTGGAGACATAAGGTCCCCCAGCAATGCATGGCGAGCAGGAACCACAAAAGCAAAGACTACCCCCATGATGAAATTGGCCACCACCAGATGCCACACCTGGATCACGCCACCGAATATGAGAAAGGTGACAACTAGGGGAATGAGAGCAACCCCGATTTGGCCCAACACCAAAAGCCGCCGCCTGCCAACGCGATCAGAGGCAGCGCCACCAAAAAGGCTCAGGAGAAAAGTTGCCACACCCCATGCAGCATCCACCCATCCTAACGCCAGAGCAGATCCGGTGAGACTGTAGACAAGCCAGTTTCGTGCCACATCACGAATGCGAAAGGCGCCTGACGACAGTCCTCTCCCACCCAAAAACCAACGGTACCAGCGACGGCGCAAGGCGATGAAAAACTTCATCGATGACGAGCTCCTCAGATACGCAACCAAACGACCCAAAAGAGATAGTAGATGGTCGCCCGCCATCTGACAAATGAGGAATCCCCGTCTGTCGCGCAAACCGTGACAGACGGGGATTCCTCACTGTCTCAAGAGGTCCATACTCCACAGCGACCGGTCCCTATCTGGTTATCCAGTATGCCGTACCATCCTCTACAGGACGTCGGCTTAATCCTTTCCCTTCCGCGCTGTAAGAAGGAATCCCGGCACTTGGGCTTCTCTCCCGGTCGCCTTTTGCAGGGCATCGACGTCATCCTCCAGATCGCGAATGCGCTCCTCCAGGGCGTGGGTTATCTCGGCCACCGGATCGGGCAACCTCCCGTGATCGAGCCTCATCTCCTCCACGTGCGGTCCGCGGACCACGCGGCCTGGCACACCCACCACCGTCGAATCGGCAGGCACGGAATCGATCACTACGGCCCCGGAGCCGACCTTGACATTATCCCCGATGGTGACAGGTCCCAGAATCACGGCGTTGGAGCCGATGATGACGTTGTCGCCGATGGTAGGATGCCGCTTGCCCCTGCAAAAAGACGTACCCCCCAACACGGCTCCCTTGTACATCAAAACGTCATCGCCGATCTCAGATGTTTCCCCTATGACGACGCCCATACCATGATCGATAAAGAACCGTCGGCCGATCTCTGCCCCCGGATGAATCTCGATGCCAGTGAGAAAGCGGTTCACGTGGGAGATAAAGCGGGCCAGCCAACGTAACCCCCACTGCCAAAGGACGTGGGCGACGCGATGCAACCAGATGGCATGTACTCCCGGGTAACAGGTTACAATCTCCCACCAGGTCCGCGCCGCCGGATCCTTGGCGAATACGGTCCGCACGTCTTCCTTTATCCTAGCCCACATACATCATCTCTCCCGTCATCAACTTTCCAGATCCAACATCCTCTGCACGGCCTCTTGCGCCCTGGCCCGCACATCCTCTGGTTCGCTGGAGGATATGGTCCATGAGGTGCGATCCCCCGATAGATAGACGTACTCTCCCTGTCCGCAGGCGGGACAGTCCTCCCGGCGCTCCACGCTGATATCGTAGAAATCCCGCTCCCACACGTCGATGCAAAGGAGGGCCGAGGACGGACGCTGCCCGACGATGAGTTTCATCGCCTCGGCACATTCCACAGAGGCCACCACCCCCGTGAGGGCGGCCAGCACCCCTTCTGTGTCACAACTGGGCATGGTCCCCGGCGCTGGCGCCTCCTTCATGAGGCAACGCAGGCAGGCCGTCTCCCCCGGCACAACGGTCATCACGTTTCCCGTGGCGCCGAGGGCCGCTCCATAGACCCAAGGCAGATCGTTCTTCACACAAGCATCGTTGATCAGGAACCGCGTCTCCAGATTATCGGTGCCATCCATCACGAGAGTGGAGCCCTCGACGATCTCCTCCACGTTGTCAGCATTCACGTCAGCGATCAGGGGCTCTATCTCTATCTCCGATTTGATGGCACGAAGCCTCTCCGCAGCGGCGATCACCTTGGGCATGCGTCTGTCGGCGTCCTCCTCGTCAAAGAGAATCTGTCGCTGAAGATTGCTCAACTCCACGAAATCGCGATCCACGAGCCTGAAGTGTCCGACGCCCGCCCGGCAGAGGTTGCTGGCGATGACCGACCCCAAAGCACCGAGCCCGACGACGGTCATGCGGCTCCTGGCAATTTTATCCTGTCGCTCTTCTCCAATGCCATGGAAGAGTACCTGTTTAGCGTAGCGCCCAGTTTGCCACGTGTACCGATCCGCATCACTCAGTCCCCCACCTCCTTGCGCTCAATCTGAAAGATGGCCAATCCCGCTCGCCAGTTGGCCAAAAGGGACCGTGTCTGGCGAAAGGATGGCGTCAAGAACGTCTCATGCACGATGCACAAATTCTCTGCGGCGCACAGCTCCCGAAAATCCACCACGGTGCACAGATGCACGTTGGGCGTGTTGAACCAAGGATAAGGGAGTAACCCGCTCCTGGGCATCCTGCCCTGCAACAGTAATTGCAGGCGAATGCGCCAGTGCCCAAAGTTCGGGAAACTGATGATGGCCCGTTGTCCCACACGCAGCATCTCCTCGATGACCGCCAGAGGATCCGATGTCTGTTGCAGGGTCTGGCTCAGAATGACCACGTCGAAAGAATCATTGCGATAGTGAGTCATCCCCTCCAGCATGTCGCCATGATAGACGGGCACGCCGCGCCTGATGGTCTCGGCCACCAACTGCTCCTTGATCTCAATACCCTGCCCCTCGCAACCCTTTTCCTGTATCAGGCCGGCCAACAACTCTCCATCACCGCACCCCAGATCCAGGACCCTGGCGCCCGGCGGCACGAGGGCTTTGATAAGGGCATAGTCGGGACGCCGCCTGCCCCCTATTATCCATGGTTCCTTCATCACGCGAGTCTCTCTCCCCGACGCACACGTTCCTGCACGTCGGCCAAAAAGGCGGTCACGGCGTCGGCCAACTCCTCGTTGGGCAACAAAAAGGCATCATGACCGTAACTGCTGGTGATCTCTAAAAAGGCTGTGGGAATGGCATTGGCCTGCAGGGCCTTGACGATCTCCTTGGACTGACGCGTGGGAAAGAGCCAATCGCTGGTGAAAGAGACAACGAGAAAACGGGCCTTGACGTCCGCCAGCGCCTCGACGAGGGAATGATAACCAGCCGCCAGATCGTAATAGTCCATCGCCTTGGAGATATAGAGGTAGGAATTGGCGTCAAAGCGCTGCACAAAACTGTTTCCCTGATATTTGAGATAACTCTCCACCTGAAAATCGGTCTTGAAATCATAGGTAAACGACTCCCGGTCCTGAAGTCGTCGCCCAAACTTGGCCCGCATCTGCTCGGGGGACAGGTAGGTGATGTGTCCGATCATGCGCGCCACGGCAAGCCCTGCCTCGGGAACGTCCCTGTCATAATAGTCCCCGCCGTGCCAACTGGGATCGGCCATGATGGCCTGCCGCCCCACCTCGTCAAAGGCGATGGCCTGAGCACTCAGGCGTGCCGCGGTGGCGATGGCGTGCACCGAGGCCACTCGGTCAGGAAAGCGCACCGCCCACTCCAGGGCCTGCATGCCCCCCATGCTGCCGCCAGTGACGGCCAACAGACGCTCGATACCCAGATGGTCCATAAGCATCCTTTGGGCGCGTACCATATCGCCGATGGTGACCATGGGAAAACCGAGCCCATAGGGCTCTCCCGTCTCGCGATTTATGCTCGACGGTCCCGTGCTGCCCTTACAACCACCCAGAATGTTTGAGCAGACGATAAAGTACTTGTTTGTGTCATAAGGCTTTCCCGGACCGACCATGACATCCCACCAGCCGGCCTTGCGATCGCTGGGCGAGTGAACGCCGGCCACGTGGGCGTCGCCCGAGAGGGCGTGCAGGATGAGAACGGCGTTGTCCCGCTGGGGATCGAGTTCCCCGTAGGTTTCATAGGCCAGGGTGATGGAGGGCAGGCTCTCCCCGCACGCCAACGCAAACCCCCCGGGGGGCAATTCTGGCGTCCAGAACCTTGTTTCCACTACCCCCACGCCCCGGGCATCCGGTCGTGACTCCTCGGGCACCCCGTGTGTCGTATCGCTAACCACAGTCTCCTCCCACAGAACTATACCTGTGCCAGGGCCTGATCAAGATCGGCCAAGATATCATCTATGGTCTCCAGACCAATAGAAAGCCTGACAAAATCGGGCGTCACCCCCGCCGCCTCCTGCTCCTCCGCACTCAACTGCTGATGGGTGGTAGAGGCTGGATGGATGGCCAGACTACGCGCATCGCCGATGTTGGCCAGGTGGCTGAAAAGTTCCAGCCTCTCGATAAAGGTGCGCCCGCCCTCCATCCCACCACGCACGCCAAAGCCCACCAGCCCACTAGCCCCGTCGGGCAGATAGCCCTCGGCCCGCTCGTACGAGGGATGGTTGGGCAGCCCCGGATATAGGACCCAGGAGACCTTGGGGTGTTCCTGCAAAAACTGGGCAACGGCCAGAGCATTCTCCGAGTGCTGGCGCATGCGCAGGCCCAGCGTCTCTATGCCCTGCAGGATGAGAAAGGCGTTAAAGGGACTCAGGCAGCCCCCCAGATCACGCAGAAAACGCACCCGCGCCCGGGCGGCAAAGGCCTGATCGCCGAATGTCTCATAGAATTTGAGCCCGTGATAACTGGGATCGGGGTCCACAAACTCGGGAAAACGTCCGCTGTCCCAGGGGAAGATTCCCCCATCGACGAGCAGACCGCCGATAGAGTTACCATGTCCCCCCAGATACTTGGTGAGGCTGTGCACCACGATGTCGCACCCGTGCTCGAGAGGGCGACAGAGGGCGGGGGATGGTGTCGTGTTATCCACCATGACCGGCACGTCGTCCGCGTGAGCCACCTCGGCGATGCCCGCCAGGTCGGGAATGGTCAACTTGGGATTACCGATGGTTTCCAGATACACCATCTTTGTTCGCTCGGTGATGGCCTCGGCGAACGCCCCGGCCTCGTCGCTATCGACCCAGACAGTGCGAATGCCCATCCGAGACAAGGTGTCATTACAGAGGGTAACCGTACCCCCGTACAGTCGGGTGGTGGCGACAATCTCATCTCCCTCACGGCAAAGGGTCAGGATAGCGGTGGATATGGCTGCCATACCACTGGCAAAGGCCAGCCCGGCCGTGCCCCCTTCCAGAGCGGCCACACGCTTTTCCAGAACGTCGTTAGTGGGATTCATGATGCGTGTATAGATGTTCCCCGGCTCCTCCAGGGCGAAAAGGCGCGCCGCGTGATCCGTATCCTCAAAGAGATAACTCGTGGTCTGCCAGATAGGCACGGCCCGAGCGCCAGTCTCGGCGTCTGGCGTATGCCCCGCGTGCAGAGATTGCGTATCGAGTCCCTTAAATTGCTCGTCCTGCTCCGTCACCTCATGCCTCCCTTGCTATCGATCACCCTCTCATCTTTTGTCGTATATTATACGTTTGCGTACGAGACGTGGGAAGGAGATGGCCCACCCCGCCCCTCCAGCGCCCGTTTGACCTCCTGGCCAAACATATGCAGGCTGGAGGCGTTACCTATAGCCTCTTCATGACAGTCCATCATCGCCCCCAACACCTCCGATCGCGCAGGAGTGGTCACCGCATGATCCAGATACACCTTTTTCATGGCTTTACATTTCCCCAAGGAGCTCGCCGCGAGATCCTTCCCCCTGACCCACCCCGATGACGTCAGTGGCAGGCTGCCGTACCAGCTCGTCACGAATGCAATCCGTCAGCCACCGAACCTCTGGTTCTGTGAGAGGAAAATCCAGACCGGCATCCAACGCCCGGTTGCGCAGGTTGCCCAAATCCCGCTCCACGTGTTCGTATCCCACCCAGATGATCTCGGTCAGATAGCCTGGTGGAATGGCCTCGAAACTGCCATCATCATACTGGACAAGGGTAACGCCATCCCGCCAAGCCCAGTTGCGGAGACCTTTTTCCACAGCTTCCTCTAAACTTTTACCCATCTTACGCATCTGCTTTACCTCCTTTGAACGTTTTCTCTCGGTCACGTGCTTTCGTATGGTGCTGTAGAACCTCATTCATACTTCCGCTGCGAAACCCCTCCAGATCGAGAGCGACTTGCACATAACCTAACCCTTTCAATTCGGACACCACGCGCTTCCTCGTCGGCTCATCCAGCAAACGCCCGAACGCTGTGGGCTCTATCTCGATGCGCGCCACCGTGCCGTGGTGGCGTACGCGCACCTGTCCGAAATCCAGTTCGTTGCGCAGGAGATGCTCCGCTTTCTCCACCGCAAGAGACTGTCCCGCGTAATGGCGTCGCCGTAGGGAAAGCGGGAGGCCAGGCGGGCCATGCCCGGCTTATTCCAGGTGGGCAACCCTCGTTCACGGGCAAGATCTCACACGTCCTGTTTGGGAAATCCCGCCTCCAGCAGAGGGGCTATAGCACCCGCCTCCTCTGTTGCCTCCATACCGGGCCGGTGATCCCCTAGATCGGCCGTCGTCGCCCCATAGACGACATGCCGAAAGTCCTCCTCTTCGGCGACTCGCAAGAGCCGATCAAAAAGTTCCCGCTTGCAATAGTAGCAGCGCTCTCGTGGGTTGCTGGCAAAACGCGGATCATCCAGTTCCTCTGTGTCGATGACTTTGTTCGACACCAAGGTCCCCCGCCAACGTGTGGGTCTCCTCCAGCTCGCTTTCGGGAAGGGTGGGCGAGTTCGCCGTCACCGCCAGCACCCGCTCAGGTCCCAGGGCCTCCTGGGCTATGGCAAGAAGCAGGGTACTGTCGGCCCCACCCGAAAAGGCCACCACCACACTATCGAGTTCGGACAATCACGCTTTGAGCGCCTCGATCTTGCCTTGACTGACCATGGTATCCTTTATAAGCCATTATCATCGATTGACCTTAGCCGCCCCCCATGGGGGCCACAAAGCGCACGGAATCCCCATCATGGAGGACGATGGAATGGGACGACAACTTGCCGTTCACGACGGGCAACAAGTTCTTGTGTGCCAGTTCCAACCGCTGGAGAACATTCTCCACCGTGGCATCCTCCGGCACCTGCAGATCCTCGCCGTCCTCCAGTTCCTTGGGCACCTCAAATTCCCTCGGAAAACCCACCAGTTCGACACTGATCTCCATAATCTCACGTGCTCCTCGAATACGCCATGGGCCCGCCCAATATCTGCCGGACGGGCCGTGACACGTTACATCTCACTTTCCTCGAACAACTCGGTACTCAGATATCTCTCGCCGGTGTCCGGCAGGACGACGACGATGAGCTTCTCCGCGTTCTCGGGCCGAGCGGCCACCTGCAGGGCGGCCGCGGTGGCAGCACCCGAAGAGATGCCCACAAACAAACCCTCCTCCCGCGCCAGTCGCTGAGCCGTCTCGGCGGCCTGCGCATTGGCCACGGTGATTACCTCATCCGCCAATTCCAGGCGCAGCACGTCGGGCACAAACCCCGCCCCGATACCCTGAATCTTGTGAGAGCCCGCCTCCCCACCCGAGAGCACGGGGGAATCCTCAGGCTCGACGGCGACGATCTCCACCTCCGGTTTGCGTTCCTTGAGAACCTCGGCCACCCCGGTAATAGTGCCCCCCGTGCCCACACCGGCAACAAAGATATCCACCGCGCCATCGGTATCGCGCCATATCTCCTCCGCCGTCGTCTCGCGGTGAACTTGGGGATTGGCCGGGTTCTTGAACTGCTGGGGCATGAAACTGTTGGGGATCTCCTCCAACAACTCCCCCGCCCTGTCGATGGTCCCGCTCATACCCTCCGAGCCTGGCGTCAACACCAGTTCGGCGCCAAAGGCCTTGAGCAGGTTTCGACGCTCCACGCTCATGGTGTCGGGCATGGTAAGGATGAGATCATAACCCCGCGCGGCGCAGACAAAGGCCAGACCGATGCCCGTATTGCCACTGGTGGGCTCTATGATGGTCGTATGAGAATTTATCTCCTCCGCCTCCTCGCCAGCGGCGATCATGCTCACGGCAATGCGATCCTTAACGCTGGATAGCGGATTGAACGATTCGACCTTGGCCACGACCTGTGCTTGCACATCAGCAGCGATACGGCTCAATTTCACCAGCGGGGTATTTCCGATGGTCTCCGTAATATCTCCAAATATCCTACCCATTTGCTCTCTCCTTTTACTTCTTATATCTGGTACATATCAGATAAGGAACGACGCTTCTCTCTGGCTCGCCCGGCCAGATCTTCCACGGTCCACGATTCGAGCACATCCATACAGGACTCAAACATCTCGGCCCACACCTCGTGGGTGGGACAGATCTCGCTACGCTCACACAGGTCGGGGTCGTCGGTACAGGGAACGAGTCCCTGGGTCCCCTCGAATACCTCGAATATCTCGCGCACCGTGATCTCCTCCGGAGGTCTGGCCAGGACATAGCCCCCCCCAGCCCCACGTATGCTTCTGACGAGACCAGCCTTGCGCAACGCGGCAAGGAGGGTCTCCAGATACTTGACGGATACCTCCTGATCCTCAGCTATCTCTTTGGCGCTCAACGGCCCGGGTTCCTCTTTCAATGCCAGATCCAACATGGCCCTGGTTCCATAGCGTGTTTTGGTGTTCAGTTTCATCTTCTCATCTCAATTAAGTATATAGGATTAGTGGAAATAATTATATGCATGAACGATTTTGTGTCAAACGGGACATCCGCCCACCTTTTGTCCAACGCAAGGTAAGGGACTTGGCCAGTACCTCCTTTAGAAGCGCTCCACCTCCTCCAGCCCACGATGTTCCAACCACTGGGCGATATTCTCCACCAGGGTGCGTTCAAAAGAGGGACGATTTCGGCATAGTGAACGACGGTATGACGACTTTTCCATCCTCCCTCGTGCCATCCCTTGTGGCACACCGTCTCAGTGCCGCAAACGTTCCCGGATCTCTTCATGCTCCTCAAGGGTGATCTCCCCGGCTGCCAGTCTTTGACGTGCGATGTCCAGAGGATCACTGGCCGCGACCGAAGGCACTGCCCCGCCTCTGTCATGACCGACCCGTCGTATGATCCAGACAGCCACCGACACCAGTACAGCCAGCAGGCCCAGCAAGAAAAGGAAGCCGAAGCCGAGCCCCTCCTGCCCACGGCGCATCAACCATGTGCCTCCAAGGCCAAGGACGAAAAGCAGACCTCCTAACAGAAACAAGATCCAAAAGAACCCCCATCATTTTCGACTCCCATCTACCCTGTGCTTGCAGGGTATTCACTATCTTGCATTAAGCATCTCTATTCCTGTTATCTACGGACGCCCTTAGATCAATCCCTACGACGGGATTCCCATCTCTCCCAACTCCTTCCAGGTACTTTTCTGGCTGCTTCTCAAATACCCCTTTGCAGCCCGGCGCACAAAATACATCCACCCCCTGTACTCTGTCTTGGCCGGGGCCGTCTCGGGGTTCACCTCCATCCTACAGACCAGATCCTTTGCCATATTCCACCCCCCATTCCAACATCTACATCTCCCGACAGATGAATAATCTGGCACTTGGCTATGATATGCTAAATATATAGGATTAGTAGGGATTATTCTACGGAGAATATCTACTGTGTCAAACCGGGAAAGTAGACCGAGGGGAGTGTACAGTGCCCTTTTACACCCTGCCGTGGATGGAGAATCACAGGGCAGAATGGTTCTCCGGTCTTCGGCCCCACCTACTCACGGCGGGGCCGGACGGACAACCCGCGGTGCATACCCAAGAGCCAAAATCCCACAGATTGTATGAGAGCCTCGTCCAGCTGAGAAATGAGATCAGCTACCCATCCCTTCCACGGCACCGATGAGGGGCCTCACGGAGGATAGCGATAGTTGTCCAGCGATGGATTCATACTCGCTCCACTGGTAGGCATTGGGATGGGCGATATAGCCCCGGCTTCCGGTGGCCAGAAGCCGACCAAGCCGCAGGGTCTATGCAAAGCCAGCCTTCATCTTCCTATCCTCCTCTATATCGATCTAATTTACGATGGCACTTGCCCCCCTCGACTCCCTACCGTCGATAGTGTCTCTCCACCTTTCGCAGGGCGGAAGCGATATCCTCTATTTCCCGCTGTCCGAACCCCTCGTGCAGATGCAAGACCATGTGATGCTCGATGGCCTCGCGAGCCCCCGGGCACAATCCCTCATACTCGACCTCTCGCCCGTAAAGGGGACACGTCCAGGGACACCCGGAGTGGCCGTAGGTTTGCCGGTCGCGTATCCATGGTGTCTCATAGATGAGAAAATCATAGCGCGCAGCAACGGGCACCCCCTCGGCGGCCACTGCCTCGGCATATTCGTCCTTGCTCACCGATAGCCCCTCCTCGTCAACCCTTATCAGGAGGAACCAATAGGAGGATCTGGCCTCCTCTATCACCTTGCCCAAGCGGACGACTTCCAGGTCACCCATGCATTCCTGCAGTGAGACGACCAACTTTCTTCTCTTTTCCACGATCTCGGGAAGCTTTTTCAACTGGACCCTACCGATGGCCGCCTCGATCTCGGTCATCCTGTAGTTCAGCCCCAGAAAGAGGTTGCCCGTCTCCTCAGAGTTAAAGGGCTTGCCCCGATCCGCGAACCGCTTGGCGTTCCAATAGACCTCCTCGTCGTCCGTGACGACCATGCCCCCCTGCCCACCGGAGGTAAAGTGCTTACCGCTCATCATGCTGAACGCGGCCACGTGGCCGATGGTCCCCACCTTACGGCCTTTGTATTCGGCCTCATGGGCCTGAGCACAGTCCTCGATCACCGTCAGATCATGTTCTTCCGCCAGTTCCATAATAGGGACCATATCACAGGGCTGACCCGCAATGTGCGCCACCACGATGGCCCTGGTTCTGTCGGATATGCGCTCCACAACGGATTCGGGATCCACGTTGAACGTCTCAGGATCGGCATCGGCGAACACGGGGATACAGTTGTTCCAAAGGATGGGCGCCACCCCGCCCGGATCGGTGATGGGAGAGGAGATCACCTCGCTTCCCGGCTCCAGCCTGAGCGCGCCCAGTGCAGAGTGGATGGCTCCCGTGCCGGAACTGGTGGCCGTGGCATGGGCCTGCCCCAAATGCGCGGCAAATCCTTTCTCAAAGGCATCCACCTCAGTTCCGCTGTAGCGGTCAAAGCCGCCTCCCTCCTCCATCTCCCGCTCGAGAAGCCGCAGAAGGCCCCGCTTTTCCTCCTGCCCGAACAGTATACGCGCGGGAAAGGGTGCAGACCGGACAGGCTCTCCGCCCTCGATGGCAAGCCTTTCCATCTTTCACTCCTTTCTCAAACTGCAAACGATACGCGACCCCAAAGAGCCATCGCCTGGCCATGATCATGCATGCCTGTCGGCTCACTGCGATGCCTTCGCGCTACTACCACAGTTCTTTAAGAGGCTCCAGATACGAAAGCACGTTAGCCATATCAAAAACTCGCGCTGCATTACGCCACCTTATAGCCTCGTGAGCGTATGGATCATCCGCGATGGCCTCCAACTTTACGACGTTCGCATGCATGTAGAAGAAGGGATGCTGGGTCCCCAAAAGGACCCTGTCATAGCGACGGTTCAAGGTATTCGCGTCTGACTTTAAGGTGTCCAGACTCTCCATGAAAGACGTCTCGATATAAGTCTCGGACCGCTGGACGATCCTCTCCACGATATTCTCGGCGACGGCACTGGCCTCTGATGCATCCGGCGACCAGAGATTGCGCCTGGCTCAAACTGTACGCGCCACACAGAATCACAGGGACCTCTTTCCTCCTCTCGATGATATCCAGCACCTCCACAATGCCCACATCCGGCACCTGCAGCGCCGGATGCTGTCCGTGGGCGTCCTCCACACGAAGATGCACCATCAGCGCCAATCCAGACTTCGAACACATCGCCAGAAGGCGATCCATACCACCACGGTCGGGGGAATAGCCATGGTAGTTGGGACACACTTTTACCGCTGGCGCTCCTCGCTCATATGCCAAAATGGTATCATCATATCTTTACGCCCGTACCACAAAATGTTCAGGACGGAACGGCCCTCCGGCCGATGACGCCAACTGCATTGCCCCGGCACTGCGAGAAAGGCAACAAGTCACCCTCCTCTACATATCCTACGACGAACTCCCGCTCCGAATATGGGCCATCTTTTTCTCCGAGGTATTGGCCTTACAGGCGGGACAGTGATAGTAGGGGCCGTATTTGCCCGTACGCTTTTCCAAGGGGCTGTGGCCGCACTCTGGACAGGGGATATCCACCTGTTCCACCTTGTGTAAGCCCAGTTTGCGCAGGGAGAAGTTCTCCTCACAGTGGGGACAGTAGAGGTACTCGCCATAGCGCCCCTTACGGGGCTCCATAGGCTTGCGGCCACATTTGGGGCAGGCTGTCTCGGCGGCCAGTTTCTTGATGCGCTCGCTGAGGATGGGCCGCGTGTGCTTGCACTCTGGATAATTCTCACAGCCCAAAAAGGTGCTACTCCCATAGTGCACGATCTTCATGCGCCCGCCGCACTCCTCGCATATCTCCCCCTCAGCGAACTCGTCCTCGGTCTCTTGGGGATTCTGGGGATCGCTGAGGTCGAGGGTATAACGGCACTCGGGATAGCCCGTGCAGCCCAGGAAACGCCCCATCTTACTGACGCGCACCACCAGCGGTTTCCCGCACTCGGGGCAGGTGCGCTCGCGCAGCGAATTGGGGAGATCGGCCTTGAGGGAGCGCTGTATTGCCTCCTGCATGGTCTCCGGGGCCTCGCCAAGTTTGGGTTCCAGATCACTGTAAAAGTCGCTAAGCATCTCCTCATAGTCCACTTTGCCCTCGGCCACGTGGTCCAGTCGCTCCTCCATCCTGGCCGTGTACTTTACCTCCATGATCTCGGGAAAGGCCGCCACCAGGGCATCGCACACTGTCATGCCCAGATCGGTGGGCTTGAGCCTGCCGTCCTCCTTGATCACATAGCGCCGGCTCTGAATCACGCTGATGATGCTGGCATAGGTGGAGGGGCGTCCCACGCCCTGGCCCTTGAGGGCCTTGATGAGGCTGGATTCGCTGTAGCGGGGAGGCGGCTGGGTAAAATGCTGCTCCGGGAGCAGTTTGTGCAGATCCACTACCTCCCCTTTTTCAAGAGGTGGCAGAAACTGATCGTCCTTTTTGTCTTGGCCCTCTTTATAGACGGCTAGGAACCCGGGAAAGATGAGGCGGCGCCCCGTGGCGCGGAACAGGTAATCCCTGGCGGCGACGATGTCCACGCTCATGGTGGCATAGAGGGCGGGCTTCATCTGGCTGGCCACAAAGCGCCGCCAGATCAGTTCGTAGAGCCGCGCCTGGCTACGGTCCAGGTGTTCGCGCATCTTTTTCGGGGTGCGAAACACCGAGGTGGGGCGGATGGCCTCGTGGGCCTCCTGGGCCGAAGAGGACTTGGAGCGATAGGTGGGAGGTGTTCTGGGCAGGTGCTCCTTTCCCCAACGCTCGGAAATATACTTGCGGGCCTCCTCTTGGGCCTCGGGAGCCACGTGGGGCGAGTCGGTGCGCATATAGGTGATGAGACCCACCGTCTCATCTCCGATCTCGATGCCCTCGTACAGTTGCTGGGCCAGGCGCATGGTCCGCCGTGGGGAAAAGCGCAACCTGTGGGAGGCGTCGGTCTGCAGGGTGCTGGTAATGTACGGGGCGTAGGGATCCCGTCTGCGCTGTCCCTTTTTGACTTTGGTCACCGTATAGGTGGCCTCCGAGAGGATGGGCAGTATCTCGTCCATCTCCTCCTTGCTGCCCAGTTCGGGTTTCTGTCCCTTAATGCGGAGCAGGTGAGCCTTGAAGCGCTCCTTCTCTTTCGTGCGGCGCTGCAGTTCTGCCTCCAAAGTCCAGTATTCGTTGGGCACAAAGGCCTCGATCTCACGCTCCCGCTTCACCACCAGGCGCAGGGCTACGGACTGCACGCGGCCGGCGGACAAGGGCTTGCGCATGGTTTTGCTCAGGATGGGGCTGATCTTGTAGCCCACCAAGCGATCCAGCATGCGGCGACTCTGCTGGGCGTCGATCAGATCATAGTCCAGACCTCGGGGGTTACGCAGGGCCTCCTGGACGGCGGACTTTGTTACCTGATAGAAGGCGATGCGCCGCGTCTTATTCCCCGTCAGGCCCGTGACCTGGCCCACGTGCCAGGCGATGGCCTCTCCCTCCCGATCGGGGTCCATAGCCAGGTAGACGAGATCGCTTTCCTCGACTGCTTTTTTCAGTTCCTGGATCACCTTCTCCTTACCCTTGGTTATCTGATAGGTGGGGGTAAAGCCATCCTCGATATCCACCCCCAGTTCTCTGGGAGGCAGATCGCGGACATGTCCCACCGAGGCCAGGACGCGGTATCTTTCTCCCAGGTACTTGGAGATGGTCTTGGCTTTAGCTGGCGACTCTACGATGACGAGATGTGAGGACATCTGCAAAGACTCCTTGCGCTACTCCGCTCAGGGTAATCTGCCCACGGGCATAATATAGAGGGGAACCCGCTCCTCTGGCAACTCCAGGACGTCCTGCACCCCCTTATCCTCAAACGCGCCCACCACGACGGCTCCCAGTTCTAGCGAGGCACATTGCAGGTAGACATTCTGGGCAGCGTGCCCGGCTTCCATGTGCACATACCGCCTTCCACGCTCGCCATACTTTCCCATCACCCGTTCATAGATGGCGGTAAAGACAATATCGATGGTGCCATGGCGCACACAGGTCTGGCCCAGGGCTTTCGCTGCCAACGCCTCGCGGCGTTCGCCCTCGGCCACCAGTTGCAGGGCGTGGGTCTGGGGATCGTAGTGATAGATGCCGGGGGCCAGCGTCTCCACTTCCCCGACCACGACATAGAGTTCCAAGGGATACAGAGCACCCGCCGAGGGAGCCGTGCGATAGCCCCGCTCATCGCTGATGCCCTGAGCCGCCCAGAGAAGTTGCCCTACCTCCTCCAGGGAGAGAGGACCCTCGGCATGGTCACGGACAGAGCGTCGCCGCTGCAGCGCCTCCTCCACCGAGATATCGCCCTCACGCTGCGGCTGGGGGAGGGCAATGTCGCTATCGCCCTCGAGGCCTGCAGATTCCAGCGAACGATGTTTCGATCCTCTTGACAAAAAGGCCACGGCCAGGACAGCTACGACAAGCATCAACCCCAGGGACCACCACCATTTCTGCACCTGTACCATCATAGATCGGTACCTCCTCTCAGAATCAGGTTTGAGTGTTCGGCCCTTATCGACGGCAGATGATAGGCATGTTGCTGGCTAGGAATCTTCTCCACTTTATATTTGGGGGCCACCTCGCGTAGCAGGTCGAGCAACCCTTTCTCCGTATAGAGTTTGTAGTTGCCGATGCCCAGCCATTCGCCCAGTTTGCTAACGCTACGATTAAAAAGATAATAGGGTGTGCAGG
>JBKHJO010000012.1:0-52792 GCA_046538105.1 Anaerolineales bacterium
TCCACATCAAAGGCCTGGTTATGGCGATGCTGTATCGCCAGGGGATCCAGGCCAAAGAGGTCGCGTCCCTCGACCGTGTTTACGTCGAGCATGGCCACCCTCTCGGCGGCGGTGCGCAGGCGCTCCTCGGGGCCCACGGCGATGCGGCGCAGCACCCTCTGGCGGGTACGGCGGCCCTCGGCTTCCTCTGCCACATCCTTGACGTTGACCAGGTGCCAGTGGGTCTCCTGGGGATTGCTGAACAGGTAGAGGCCATAGGGGTGATTCTTGAGCAGCAGGTTGATGAGGGTGCGCTCGGCGCCGATGGAGAGGGGGAAACCGCGGCCCCGCTGATCCTCGTCCAGCCGGCAATAGATGACGTCGAATTGATCGCCGCCCGGCTCCCCGGCCCGGGCAAAGAGGACGGGGTTCTCGTCCAGGAGGTCCCGGGTGGAGGGGCTCCAGTTACGGGTGGAGAGGGGCTCGTTCACGCGTTCATAGTTGAGTTCCGTCCAGAACAGTTCCTTGGCGGCGTCCAGCCCCTCTCCCGGCATGTCGGATAGGAGATCGTGCACGCGGTACAGCGAATCGGAGACCATGGACCCTCCCAGGCTAAATGTTTACTATAGTTGCCAGGCACTTTGGAAGTGCCTGGCAACTGAACGTCCCAGCCACCCAGAGTATAACGGGCGCAGGGGGCGTGTCAAGAAGTTTATGTCCGGTTGCAATTCACGCGCCCGCCGATTCTTGTTTGACACTCGCCCCCCATACTCCTACCCTATGCAATGATAAGGATGCACATGATCGAAAGGAGTCCATCTTGATTCGACGCTGCGGGGAAGATGAGGAGGAGGCCATCCGCGCCATCATCAACGACGCCGCGGAGGCCTATCGGGGCGTGATTCCCCCCGACCGCTGGCACGAGCCCTATATGAACCAGGAGGCCCTGCACCGCGAGACCGAGGAGGGAGTCGTCTTTTGGGGATTTGAGGAGGAGGGCGAACTGGTGGGGGTGATGGGCCTCCAGGACAGGGGAGAGGTGGTGCTGATACGCCACGCCTATGTCAGGTCCGACAGGCGCAACGCGGGCATCGGAAGCGCACTTTTATCCCACCTGGAAGATCTTACGGACAAGCCCATGCTGGTCGGCACCTGGGCCGACGCCACATGGGCCCTCCGATTCTACGAGAAGAACGGCTACCGGCTCGTCCCAGAGGACGTGAAGGACCACCTCCTGAAAAAGTACTGGTCCATTCCGCCACGCCAGGTCGAGACCTCGGTCGTGCTGGCCGACGCGGCCTGGTTCAGCGAACACCAGGCCCAGTCCCATCCGCTCCCCTAGACGATCTCTTTTAACCGCCCAGCACGGACAATATCGTCCCTCCCTCGTCGTCGGACGTCTCCTCCTCGGTCTGGCAAGGGGCAGTTTCCCACCCGTCCTCGAAATAGTCCCAGGCCTGGGATTCGCCCTCCAGTTCCAGCACGATGACGGTGTCCCATTTGTCCTGATCCCAGCGGGAGAGGCCCTTGACCGTGACGCGATCCCCCTTTTGCTCAACCTTGAGTTCTTTGCCGCCGTCGAGCAGGCTGGCCGAGCGCACCCGGTTCTTGATGCCCCCGAAATGGACCTCCCCACCGGGCCAACGGAGGATGTGCATATAGGCGGTGTTGCCCTTGACGGTGCTCAAACCTGTGGAGGTACGAAAGGGTGAGCGGCCCGCGCCATAGATGGCTCCCTGGTTGCCATCCACCCACTCTCCCACCTTGCGCAGGATAGTCGTGGACGCTCTGGGTATGGTGCCATCGGGTTTGGGGCCCACATTCAGCAAAAAGTTCCCCCCGCCACCCACACAGCGCACCAGGTAGTGGATCACCTGTCTGGGCGTCTTCCAGTTATCGTCGGCGGCGTTATAGCCCCAACTGTCGTTGAGGGTCATGCACGTCTCCCAGGGGCGCGCGGGATCGGAGGGGCGCACGTGCTGCTCCGGCGTGTCGAAATCCTCGGGAAGCAGGGAGCGGTTATTGATGACGATCTCGGGCTGCAACTCGCGCACCATGGCATTCAGTTCCTCGGAGCGCCAATCCTCGGCCGTGTAGGGCCACCCGCCGTCATACCACATGATATCGATCTGGCCATAGTTGGTACAGAGTTCCCGCACCTGGGCATGCACATAGTTCACCAGTTCCTCCCAGCCCTCCGGATCCTCCTCCGGGCCCCGGAAATAGGCCGGGTAGCGCCAGTCCAAGAGGGAATAGTAAAAGCCCACGCGCATCCCCCCACGGTGGCAGGCCTCCACATATTCCCGGATCAGGTCACGCCCCGCCGCCGTCTTGGGCGCTGTGAAATCCGAGACCTGGCTGTCGAAAAGGGAGAACCCATCGTGGTGCCGCGTGGTGAGCACCATATAGCGCATGCCCGCCTCCTGGGCCAAGGCCACCCACTCGTCGGCATCATAGTTCCCAGGCCTGAACCTCTTGGCGAACCGGGCATACTCGTCGTGGGGAATATGCTCCTGATACATGACCCACTCGCCCCGCGCGGGCACGGCATATGCCCCCCAATGGATGAACATACCATAGCGCGCCTCCTGCCACCAGCGCATGTGATCACACATCGTGCCACCTCCTGTCGCGATGCCCATGATTGCCTCCTGTACACGTGATCTTACCCCGTAATCACCAGGTCGTCAATGAGAAGCGGTGCACGCAAATGTTGTAGATCATTGGCCATAGCTCGTCCGCGCAGGCGGACGATTGGCCGTAGGCCTGTGCAATGAGACTTTAGTCCATGCACCACTGGGGCGCCGGTGGCCAGCGGCCAATGAACTCGGGCGCGGAGGCGCTTCGCGCCGGGCGTCGACCTGCGTCGACGCATCTGGCTGGCACCCAAGGCCGCGCTCACGCTACTCCTGCCCCGTCAGTTTTTCCTTTCTAATATGTCCGGTCAGTCCAACAGACTTTGCGTGCACCCAATGAGAAGCGGTCCTCAATTGTAAAAGCCCCCATATCATCATCGGTGAGCCGCGAGGCCATCCAGACCGGGGCACCGATCGGCAAGATGCTCAAACTGCCAGGCACTTTTGCAGTGCCTGGCAGTTCTCGACCAGCAGGGGCACCCTCCAACCTCTAACGATCAGGTTGCTTCCTGCTCCACCTGCTGCAGGATCTCGGGACGCAGTTCGATGCCGGCATCCCTCATCTTCTCGCGCGTCCTCGCTCCCGACTGGGGGACATAGAGAACGCCCACCACCCAGCCAACGCACGCCCCCACAAAGAAACCAACGACGAACATCAACCTCTTCATCTGACGCCACCTCCCTCTCCCAGTGACATGCTCTCCACGATCATTGCAGGCTCTCCAGACGCTCCAGGAGCATATTCCGCCGCTCCGTATAGTCCTCTACCTTGTCCCGCTCGTTCTGCACCACATCTGCGGGCGCCTTGGTCACAAAATCCTCGTTGGCCAAGAGATCCTGCGCCCGGGATATCTCCTGGTCCAGTTCCTCGATCTCGGATCGGATGCGCGCCGTCTCGCGTTCCAGATCCACCAGGGCCTCCAGGGGCAGATAACACTCATAGCCGCCCACCATGAGAGCCAGGGCCCTTTCCGGGGCCTCTGCAAGGCTTTCCTGTATCTCCAACTGCTCCCCATCGATGCGCGCCAGGGCCTCAAGAACACCACTTTGTGCGCGCAGGAACGCCGTCTCCTCCCCCGCGGCGATGATGGCCGCGATGCGTCGGCCATGCTCCACGTGGTACTCGCTACGGGCGTTGCGGATGCCGCGCACCAGCCCCATGAGGCCCTCCATCTTTTCCTCAGCCCCGAGATCGCGCTCGCCCTCCTCGGGCCAGGAGGCGGTGATGAGGGCCTCGCCCCGGTGGGGCAGATATTGCCAGATCGCCTCTGTCACAAAGGGCATATAGGGATGCAGCAGACGCATGCACCCCTCCAGCACGTACACGAGGACGCGCCTGGCCTTGTCCGCCGCCTCGCCCTCATCCCAGAAACGCACCTTGGTCATCTCGATGTACCAGTCGCAGTATTCGCTCCAGATGAAATCGTACATCTGCCGCCCCGCCTCGCCCAACTGGTAGGTCTCTATGAGGCGCGTCACCTCCTCCACGAGGCGATGGTAGCGGCTGATGATCCAGCGATCCGCCATGTCCATATCCGCCGTGGGATCAAGGGCACCAGGCTCTGGCGCGTAATCCCCAGCATCCTCCTCCAGATTTCCCAGCACATAGCGCGCGGCCTGCCATATCTTGTTGCCAAAGTTGCGGTTGGCCTCGACCCGGTCGGGGGATAGCCGCATATCGTTGCCCGGCGTGGACCCCGTGAGCAGGGTGAAGCGCAGGGGATCCTGGCCATACTCGTCGATCATATGCAGGGGATCATAGCGCCAGGCATCGGGCATGGACTTGCTGATCTTTTCCCCATCCTCGTTGCGCACCAGGCCGTGGAGATAGACGGTATGAAAGGGCTCCTCACCGGTAAAGTGGATGCCCATCATGATCATACGCGCCACCCAGAAGAAGAGGATGTCATAGGCCGTCTCCATAACCGAGGTGGGGTAGAAGTAATCCAGATCCTCCGTCTCCTCTGGCCATCCCAGCGTAGAAAAGGGCCACAGCCCCGAGGAGAACCAGGTATCCAGCACATCCTCCTCCTGCTGCAGTTCCTCGCTGCCACATTCGGGACAGACGGTAGGGTCCTCGCGCACACAGATCTCGGCGCCGCACTCTTGACAGTACCAGACGGGAATGCGATGGCCCCACCAGAGTTGGCGCGATATGCACCAGTCGCGGATATCCTCCATCCAGTTATAGTACACCCTGGTAAAGCGCTCGGGGATGATGTCGATGCGCCCCTCGCGGACGGCCTCCAGGGCTGGGTTGGCCAAGGACTTTATCCTGACGAACCACTGGGTGGAGATGCGGGGCTCCACGATGGTACCACAGCGCTGGCAATGCCCCACCGAGTGGCTGTATTCCTCGACCTTGACCAGATCGCCCATCTCACGCAGATCCTCTATCAGGTTCTCGCGGCATACAAAGCGATCCTGGCCCGCATAGGGGCCGGCCTCCTCGCTCATGGTCATGTCGTCGTTCATGACGTCGACGAACTCTAGATCGTGCCGCTTGCCCATGGCATAGTCCGTCGGGTCGTGGGCCGGCGTTATCTTGACCGCTCCCGTACCAAACTCCATGTCCACGTCCTCGTCAGCGATGACGGGAATGATGCGGTCCACAAAGGGCACGCGCACCTCCATGCCCACCATATCCGTATAGCGCTCGTCCCCGGGGTTGACGGCCACCGCCGTATCGCCCAGGATGGTCTCCGGCCGCGTGGTGGCCACGATGATGGAGCGTTCATGATCCTCCGTCCAGTAGCGGACTTGCCAGAGATGCGAGGGTTCCTCTTTGTGCTCCACCTCCAGGTCGGAGATGGCCGAGCTGCATCGCGGGCACCAGTTTATCAGATAGGCCCCCCGATAGATGAGGCCCGCCTCGTAGAGCCGCACAAAGGCCTCGCGCACGGCCCTGGACAGCCCCTCGTCCATGGTGAATCGTTCCCTGTCCCAATCGCAGGAGACGCCCAGACGACGATGCTGTTCCGTGATGTGGTTCTGATAGGTATCCTTCCATTCCCAGACCCGTTCCAGGAACTTTTTCCGGCCCAGGTCATGTCGCGAGAGTCCCTCCTTTTCCAGTTCCCGCTCCACCACGTTCTGGGTGGCGATGCCCGCGTGATCGGTGCCCGGGATCCACAGGGTGGGATCCCCAAGCAGGCGATGATAGCGGATGAGGCAATCCTGTATGGAGGAGACGATGGCATGGCCCAGATGGAGGGCACCCGTCACGTTGGGAGGTGGCATGGCGATGACAAAGGGCTCCCTGTCGGGATCCTTTTGCGGCTTGAAATAGCCCTGCTCCTCCCACCAATCGTACATGGCTTTTTCCAGATCTACATCGAACGTTTTCTCCATCTCCTCTGGCAACGGCGGCCTTTGCGTCATCTCGTTCCCTCCATTCTCTCGACCTGTGTACGTATAATAAAAAAACCCCTTCCGTCATGAGAAGACGAAAGGAGCGGGTCCTTCGTGGTACCACTTCACTTTGGCGGTTGCGATATAAACGTATCACCGCCCTCTATACGCTGTAACGGGCGCGCCCGACGCCCCTACTCGGTCCCGTGACCTTTCAGTTGCGTGGCTCCCAGGCGACCTTTGGCGTCGTCCGCTGCGGGGGGCTTTCAGCCGCCGACCCCCCTTCTCTACCAGCCTACGGGCGCCTACTCTTCCTGTTCCTTGCCGTTTATGATATCGAGTTAACTACTCTTGCATTGTAGCATACTTTTAGAGGCCATCCAAGTTGAAGCAGCAGGCGTGATCGCCAGGCGGAACTGCATCCCCTGCCCCACGCCCCTAGCCACTCGCCAACAGCCACTTGACAGATATACCGTGATGGGGTTTCGGTTCCATCTTGTATTGGTGCAGCGAATTGCATTCACCGTACACCGAATATGGGCCTTGTCGGGCTCTCTTGCCCATATATGGCATCAGTCGAGGCTTAGAAAAGTCACCAACACACTTTGCAACCGAGTCAGCTTGTGAGATCCGAGTCATTGCGCTATACTAACAACAGTGAGATAAGAGCAGTCTTGAGCCACCCCGACAAGAGGACAAAATGTTAAAGGTGCAAGACTTTGTAGAAGCTCAACTGTATGAAAATGAAGAAGCCGTCATCCAGGATGCCCTGCGCCATCTCCTGCGTGCGCGTGCTGACCTGCGCTTACGCCTAGCCATCTATCGGTACAAGGTCGAAGGCATCTCGCTGGCCAAGGCAGCGAACCTGGCCGGCCTGAGTTGGGCCCAGATGAAGGACGCCCTGGTGGAACACGGCGTTCAGCCGCATCTGGGACCTGAGACACTCGAGGAGGCGCAGGAGGAAGTCGACGCACTGCACGACTATTTCGAGACGCGAGCATGAGCATCATCGTCAATACGACGGTACTTTCGAACTTTGCCGCCATCGAACAGCTCGGTCTATTGCGCCAACTCTACGACACCATTTACGTTCCCTCCGAGGTGTACCAGGAGATTAGGATGGGGCTGGAGGAAGGGTATCGCTTCTACCAGGGTGTCGAATGCTTGGTGCATCCCTTTGCAGAAGATGGGTGGATACGCTTGGTGGGCGCGTGCGCCGAAAAAGAGTTGCAGCTGCTGGAGGAACTATTTCAGCGTTTGCACCAAGGAGAAGCGGCATGTCTGACCATCGCTCACCATCGCGATTGGCTTCTACTCACCGATGATCTGGCCGCCCGCCAAGAAGCCGAGCGTTTGGGTATTCGTAGATCGGGCTCCGTGGGCTGCCTTGTCTTGGCCGTTGAACGTGATCTATGTTCACTCGAGCAGGCCAATCATTGGCTGGCGATGATGATAGCACACAACTATCGATCTCCCGTGACGGATCTGACGCCGCTATTGAGACAAGGATGATTCCCGTAGAGGGCAACGAAGACATAATTGGGCGAGATTGCCGAGCAGGTCAGTGCGAAACAGCGTCTCACACGAGGCGGCTGAGACCCTGACCGATGAGGCAGTTCGAGAAAGCCATACGCTATGATCCGGGTTGTCTTTGATACCAATTCCTCGTCAGTTATTCGCTCACACATCGCTCCCCCTCTCGATCATTACGTTGAGAAGGTCTAGGAAGAATAATGACACTGCAATCAAGATCAACGCAGCGAACTATGCGTCGCGGCGAAGTGCTGGTGGCGATAATGAACAAACGATCTGACTTTGCCATTGCCCAGGGCCAGCATTGGTACCGCATCCCCGTAAGTAGCGTCCATAGGTTTCTCAAGGAGCGCTGGCCGCCCGAGTGGCTCGCCTTCTATCAGACCAAGGCGTTTGGTGCCGAAAAGTATAGCATCCGGTACTATGCGCGAGTGGTCGATATCCACAAGGTGTTCCGTTGGCAGCTTTTCCCCGACGAACCGGTCAACGAGAAGACGAACAGACAATACTACCAGTTGATGCTATCTCCATTGGACCAACTACCTGAGCCGATCCTCAGCCTACGCTTGCGCCGTATCGTGTTTATTCCTACGACTTGGGAAAAGTTTGTCAGCGCCGTGGAGATCAACGATCTCTATGATGAGAGTCCCCTAGAAGATCATCTCTGGATCGAATTGAAGCGACGGAAGATCGAGGCGCAGCGTCAGTATTTCGTACCGGTCAAGAGACGAGGCTACTATCTGGATTTTGCCATCTTCTGCAACGAGGGCAAGCTGGATGTGGAAACGGACGGCGATACCTGGCATCTTGGGCGGGAGTGCGCTTCACGGGATAATGAGCGAGACAACAACCTCACTAACCTAGGATGGTCAATCCTGCGCTTCAGAGGGCGGCGAATTCAAGAGGAGATGGCCGAGTACTGTATTCCGGCGATTATGAAAAGCGTCAACCGGCTCAACGGGTTGAAGGCGAATGGTCTGGTTCCACGCCCCTTTGATCCAGAGCACCCCACGGGTCGCCAGCAATTGACGCTCTTTGAGAAAGAACCGGACTATGATATAGATTGATGCAGAATCTATACTTTGGCATGCCCCATGTTTGCAATCTGCTATGAGTCGGGTAGGCTAAGGGAAGGATAAGCATAAGCCTATATCAGACGGGGGGCTGAGAAGATGAACGTTGAACATCAGGTACAGATGGCGTTGGACAAGGGAGAGGGCGTCCTGCGACTGGCCCCTACCTGGGTACCCAGGGACTTTTGCATACCCGGATGCCGTCTGAAACTGCATCCCGACGACTACTATGCCATGGGAGCCCATCGCGGGGGCATCGACGAGCGCTGGTTCGCCTCCACCGTGCGGGCGGACAACGGTCCCGAGACCCTGCCCGACGAGGGCCTGAGTTATGTCGTGCTGCAGGATGGGGGGCAGGAACAGCATTTCCCGCTCCGCGAGGTCATCGAGGTGGCGGGCGAGGCCATCATAGGCCAGCGACTGATGGACGAATATGGCCGTTGGCCCATGTACGCCAAGTTCTTTGATAACCTGGGGCCCCTGCCCCACCATCTTCATCAGATGAGGGAACACGCAGAACGGGTCTCCCAACAGCCCAAACCGGAGTCCTACTACTTTCCCGTGCAGCTCAACAACCACGGGGGACGCTTTCCCTATACCTTTTTTGGCCTACGCCCCGGCGTCACCCGAGAGGACGTCAAGGAATGTCTTCGCAATTGGAACAAGGGCGACAACAAGATCCTGAACCTGTCCCGGGCCTACAAACTGGAACCGGGCACCGGCTGGGACGTGCCCCCCGGCGTCCTGCACGCCCCGGGCAGCCTCTGCACATACGAGCCCCAGTACGCCAGCGACGTCTTTGCCATGTTCCAATCTCTGGTCGATAAGGTGCCCGTACCGCGCGAGCAACTGGTCAAGGACGTGCCCGAGGAACACAGGGATGATCTGGACTATATCGTGGATATGCTGGACTGGGAACTCAACCTGGATCCCCAATTCTACGAACACCGCTTTGCAGCACCCGAGCCCGTGCGGCCCATGGAGGCCATGAAAGAGGAGGGTTATATCGACAAGTGGGTCAGTTACCGCAGCCCCCACTTTTCAGCCAAAGAGACCAGCATCCTGCCCGGGCGCTCTGTCACGCTCGTGGACCAGGCCTGCTACGGCCTCATCCTGCTGCAGGGACATGGCGCGTTCGGCACGTGGCAGATCGAGACTCCGACCCTGATTCGCTACGGGCAACTCACCAACGACGAGTTCTTTGTCACCGAGGAGGCGGCACAGGAGGGGGTAAGGGTGGTCAATCCCAGCAAGACGGACCCCATCGTCATGCTACGACACTATGGGCCGGCAAATCCCGACCTGCACCTGTGATTGGGCAACACCAATATCCAAAATACGAAAAGCGATCTGCAAAGTTCGGGGGATCGCCTTTCGCAATAGCAGGACGAGTTGCTACTCCGTGGATCAGCCGCTGCGGCTGGGTTTCACCAGACGCGAAAGGGATGCCGCCGATCTGACCACCACACGGATGATGAGTGAAAGCAGGATGGTGAGGCCGGCAAATACCCACGTCGAATGGGGCACACGCCGCAGCGCTCTCCACTTGGCGCGGAGTGTCCTTCTGGGGCGAAACCCCCCTCGCGCCTCACGCTGCTCCTCCCGGGCGTCGAGTCGCTCGACGAGTATCTCCCTCACCTCTCCGTCTGGCAAAAAGGAGACGAGGCTGTCCAGACTTGAGCGCTCGTCCTCCTCAGTCTCCGGCGCTTCCTCTTCCAGCAGGACGTTATAAGCCTGCACCGTCGCGTCCACCACATTGGACCAATCCAGGTCGGTCACGCGACGTCGCGCCTCGGCACACATACGATCATATGCCGTCTGGGGAAGCGAACATACCTCCTCGACGTATCGGGCAAAGACCTCCGGCTCCGTGTCCTTGGGCAAGCGATGCCCCACCCCCTCATCCACAAGCTCGTCGATAGTCTCGTTGGACAATCCCACCACAGGCGTGCCAGAGGCCAGGGCCTCGATGATGACCAGACTCTGTGCCTCCATCTTGGAGGCGGAGACAAAAATGTGGGTTTTTTCCAGATGCTGGGGAATCTCCTCATGGGGTATCTGCCCCGTGAATATCACGTTGTCGCACCCCATGCGCTCGCATAGGTCGCGGAGCCCGTGCCCATACTCTGGATCCAGCGCATCTCCGATGAGTTGCAGCCGGTAATTCTGTGGCAGATGGCTTGCCATGCGGATGAGATAGGCCTGATTCTTTCTATCGGTCAGATAGCCCACAAAGGTCAAGATCCGCTCCGCAGCGTCCATATCAGCCGGGACACATTTTGCATACTGCGCCAGATCTCTACCATTCGGTATGATGAAAATCCTGCCCTCGTATCCGAACTGGCGCAGTGCCTCCATGACGGAGCGATTCAAAGCGATGATGGCGTCACAGTTATCATAGAAATCTCCCAGAGCACGTTGAAGCACCGACTCACTGAACGACGAGCGCATGATTCTGACGTTCAGCGCATCGACGGCGCCGAACTCAAAGGGGTTTCTGGGCAACACGTGGGTGGTATGCACAAAGGGCACCTGATTCATCCTGGCCCACACCTGTCCAATGAGCCCGATGGAGGCCGCCTCATGGGCATGAACGATATGTGGATCAAACAGGTCGAGGAACTCGAACATCTCATGCACAACACTTCCGGATAAGGCCGGCAGTTCGAACTCGTCCCCCTCCATGACGCTCTGGATCCCAAACATCTCCAGCCCGTCCTCGCGCTCATACAGCCCGGTCTCCCTGGCCGGGCAGATCATGACCACGTCATGATCAAGGTTGAAATGGTCGGCCAGTTCGTGGGCCACCCTGCCCTCTCCGCCGCCAAGTCCTTTTCTAAACAGGGATATAAAGGCAATTCTCATTTCTTCTTCGCCCGGGAGTCCACTTTGACCTTCACAGCCTCACCCCTCGTGTCAAAGCCAAAACGAGAGAATATACCCCTGTACTCTTTTACGATCTCCTCATGGGTCAATCCCATCTCCTCCAGCGAATACTCGTGATCGCTATCATAGCTGCGCGATTTCTCTCCCTCTTTGCGTAACACACGCGCAAAGGCGGGCCCCATCTGAAGGCCAAAACGCTTATATATTCTGGCCACGGTGCTTTCTGCCTTTTGTACAAGATCATCGAAATTCACGATGACATAATTCCCCTTGGAGACACGTTCCAGGCGTTCCAGGGGGTAATTGTACCAGTGCTGGGCCATATCAAGCACGTATTCGCGGCTGCGGTCATCCTGTATGGGCTGATCGAGGAGTTCCCATTCGCGTTCCTTGAGGCTGATGAAAGAGGGGATCATGTCCAGGGGGTTGCGCGCCAGATATATGATCTTGGCGTCGGGAAAATAGTCATAAAGGGTGTCGATCATGGGGGTAAAGGAGGGATTCTTGGCCAGATAATGTTTTCGGTCCGTGTCAGCGGCGTAGAGGTGGCGCTGCAGACATCTTTTGTAAAAGGTCATGATGCGCTCTTTTTCTGATTCGGGCATCGCCGTGTCGAAATAGGTATAGGGTATAGCCTCATCCAGCAGGGCCACGTACAGCCAGATCTTGAGGCTGGACCAGATGTGGAACAGGAGGTACTCGTCCTCCTCGGGGGCCCGCAGGGCGATCTTGTGCATCACGTTCCCCTCCTGCCAGCGCCTCTGCTGAGCATCGATGAGGCGCTGCATGGGACACCCCAACACCCGATCCGCGGCCCGCAGCCCCTTTAGCACCCTACGCAGGGTGATAGAGGGAGCAAAGACCATCTCCCAGGTGCGCATAAAGGCGAAATTAGCCTCGTCCCTGGCTAACAGACGATGGAGAAACGTAGTACCGCTGCGGGGGTTGCCCACGATAAAGACCGGCTGCCAGACCTCCTTTTTCTTGTATCCCCGGAAAAAGATCTCGTCCGCCAAAAAGCCGATCCAGGTCACGACCTCCAGGAGGAAAAAGAGAAAATAGAACAGGACAAAGCCGCCAATCCGCCGTGGCACCGGCTCACGGGGATCCTTTCGTTTGCGGAACAAGGTGCGATAGAAGAATTTGAAGAAATTCCTGAAACTGAAGAACACTATGCCTTCCTTTTCAATGGGTAGCAACGCGTCCAGGGGTCACTTCCGACATGCCTGGGCATGCTACTTCCATACAGTTCTGAGGAAAAAGGAGCATCCTCCCTTATCATCATCCTCGACCCAAATTGTAACCCAATTGCACAAACTACGCAAGCCTTGACCTTCCGGTACAGAAAGCGTGTTCTACCATCTAGAACCTACCGTGGCAAGATGGTTCTACCAAAAGATAATCCTACCAAAGGGGAGCCATGGCCACAGAGGAGAAGATGGATGTCCAGGAGCGATTCAAATACCTACGAATGATCAAGGGGCCGGATAGGCGAGATCCCAACTACATGATGCGCTTTTGACGCTACCATATCGGTATGGTAAAATCTATATCATAAGATATACGGGCCCATAGCTCAGCGGCAGAGCGACCGGCTCATAACCGGTTGGTCCGAGGTTCGAATCCTCGTGGGCCCATAGAGATCCTCCCAAGGTTCTCGATCTCGTAAGCGGGCCTGACTTTTGTTGGGCCCGCTTTGATCTATGGGCTTTCAATCCCGCTTATGCCAGTGGGTCGACTACTATGATCCGTGGGCATATCGATGCCTGACGGGCCAGCACAGGGGAAAACTCGTATGCAGCCCTCGGTGATGCAGGGGATCAGACGGGAAACCCGTATTTGTTGACAAAATCCCATTTGATTTGACGTCCGTCTTTAACTATGTTAAAGTATAATTCGTCTTGTATACGCAGGTAGGGGTCGTTTGTGTAGCGGGAGCGAGGTGGCATCATCAAAAGAGAACATAGAGTGAATCGAGAGATTCGGGCTCAAAAGGTACGGCTGATTGACGAGAAGGGAAACCAAGTGGGGGTCGTCCCGTTGGATCGCGCCCAACGCGAGGCGCGAGAACGGGGTGTGGATCTGGTGGAGGTGGCACCCAATGCCAACCCGCCTGTATGCCGCATGTTGGACTATGGCAAGTATCTGTATGAGAAGGAGCGCCGCGATCGTAAGGCACGCCAGGCCCAGAAAAAGGCCTCCATCAAAGAGATCCAACTGCGGCCCAAGATCGCCAATCATGATTTCATGGTCAAGGTAAAGAGAGCGCGGCGGTTCATCGAAGAGGGGGCCAAGGTCCGCGTGCGGCTGCGCTTCCGCGGCCGGGAGATCACCCATCAGGGGGTTGCTCAGGATCTGATGGATCGCATGGTAGAGGAACTGAAAGACGTGGCTTTTCTCGACAACAGACCCTCTATGGAAGGCTATGACATGATCATGATCCTCGCCCCGGGGATGGAAGAATAGCCGGACGACCCTCGATTTTTTTCAATAGATAGATTTGGAGGTGTTTTCATCGTGCCTAAACTAAAGACACATCAGGCGACGGCCAAGCGCTTCAGGCTGACCGGCTCGGGAAAGCTGGTGCGCCGCAAGCGTGGTAAGCGCACGCGTTCCAAGAGCGCCAAGCGCGAGGCCCGCAACAAGATGGTAGAAGTGGAGAACACGGCCGAAGCCAAGCGCGTGGAACGCCTCGTGCCCTATCTCAAAAAATATAAAGGCTAATTGATACCACGTTCGTAACTTTTTGTACTGTAAGAAAGGACTAGGACATTGCCCAGGGCAAAAGGAAGTGTCGCTGCCAGGCGACGCCATAAAAAGGTACTCGAGAGAACCAAAGGACAGTATGGCACCAAGCACGCCCTCTATCGGCGTGCCCACGAGGCTATGCTACAATCTCTGCGCTTTGCCACCCGCGACAGGCGACGCCGTAAGCGGGACATGCGCAGGCTTTGGATCACACGCATCAACGCCGCCGCGCGGCAGAATGGCATGAAGTACAGCACCCTCATAGGAGGGCTGAGCCGCGCGAATGTGGAGGTCAACCGCAAGATGCTGGCCGAGATGGCCATCACCGATCCGGCCACCTTTGCAGAATTCGTGGGTATAGCCCAAGAGGCGCTGGCGGAAGGGGCATAGTCCCTTGCCATACATGGGCGAGATCAGTAGTCTGCAGAATGCCCATGTGAAAGAAGCGCGCTTTATCAGGGATAGAAAACGGAGCCGATATCGGGAGAGGCGCTATTTCATCGAGGGATTGCGCCTTGTCTCTTACGCGTTAAAATGCGAATGTCGGCCCGTTTTCGTCTTCTATAGCAAATCCTTTGCCCAGGGAGAGCAGGAGCGCACGCTCCTGCAGCGCCTGACAGAAAGTGACTCGCTGGTCTGGTGCGTATCGTCCGAGGTGATGGAGGCCCTCTCGGACACGGTCACCCCGCAGGGGGTCGTGGCCATCGTGCCCATGCCCGACGTCAACCAGGCGACGATCCAGGAGAGCACCCTGTTGCTCGTCCTGGACAACGTGCGCGATCCGGGTAACGTGGGCACCATTCTCAGAACCGCCAAAGCCACGGACACCGACGCTGTGGTTCTCTCCAAAGGCTGCGTCGATGCCTACGACCCCAAAGTGGTGCGTGCGGGAATGGGCGCCCAGTTACGGCTGCCCATCTTCCCCAACGCCCCCTGGACCGATATCAAGACCTTTGTGCAGGGCAAACAGTGTCTTTTGGCCGATGCCGGCGGTCAGGCCACGCCCTGGGCGCTGCAGTGGAATCAGCCCACGGCCCTCATCGTGGGCAACGAGGCCCATGGTGCCACCCCCGAGGCCTGGGAACTGGCGGATCAGGCTGTCCGTCTGCCCATGGCCGAGGATATAGAATCCCTCAACGTAGCCATCGCCACGGCTGTCCTCCTGTTTGAGGCCTGCCACCAGCGAAGCCTGACCTAACCTGGCAACATCTCCTCCAGCAGACGCAGCACAGCCTCCGCCGACAGTCGCTTATTGCCCTTTCTATCCGACGACCAGCGATGGTGTTCCACCCGCTCCTGAGAGGGAGTGGAGGCGGCGATAAAGACGGTGCCCACGGGCTTTTCCGGCGTGCCCCCCGTGGGACCGGCGATGCCGGTGACGGCGAGGCCCACGTCCACCGTCAAGGCCTCGCGGACGCCGCGGGCCATGGCCCCGGCCACCTCCTCGCTGACCGCCCCGTGGGCCTCCAACAGACGCTCCTCCACACCCAACATGTCTCGTTTGATTCTGTTGGCATAGGCGATCACCCCACCGAGGAAATAATCGGAACTCCCCGAGATGTCGGTGATGGCGCTCCCCACCAAACCCCCCGTACAGGACTCGGCCACCGCCAGGGTCCATCCCCACTCTTTCAATAGAATCCCGATGCGCGCCGCGATCTCTGCTGTCCGGTCCTGGCATGTCATACGCTGCGCCCCTTTCTTAAACTCGTTGGCTTTCATAATGGCCTCTGATGAGATCGATAGACATCTGAATATCGAAGATACTGAAAAAGAGACCCTAAAGATGTACCAGACCTAGGCTCCTCTCTATTCCCCTTGATATGCATTTCGATGAAGAGATGAACAAGATCGGGGCAGACCTTTAGGGTCTTTACGATATTGACCACATCCTGGCCTCTTCTGGTAACCCCAAGCCTTCAACTCCCCTTGCATTATAGCCTGCAGATCGGGAGTGTCCATTCTCATCTTGAAACGCGACCGCGCTTTACAAGAGGGCCCCGCTGGGGTAGGATGCACGTAGAGAAACAATGGGGACAAACGGATCATTTGAAACAGACGAGGATAGGAGTAGCCCATGAAAGCGTTGGTAAAGGAAAGAGCAGCGCGGGGTGCGGCCCTGCTGGATGTGGAGCGACCGACCATCGGGCCACGGGATCTGCTAGTCAAGGTGGAGGCCGCGGCCATCTGCGGCACGGACAATCACATCTATGACTGGACGCCCTGGGCCCAGGCACGCATCGAGCCACCCATGATCTTTGGTCACGAGTTTGCTGGCGAGGTGGTGAAGGTGGGCTCCGCTGTGGAGGGCTTTGCCGTGGGCGACAGAGTGGCGGCGGAGACGCACATCCCCTGCCTGCAGTGCTATCAGTGCCGCACCGGCCGCCAGCACACCTGCGAGAATATGCAGATCATCGGCGTGCACGTGGACGGGGCCTTTGCCGAGTACGCCCGGCTGCCCCAGGCCTGCGCCTGGAAGGTGGCTCCCGAGATGTCGTCGGAACTGGGCGCCATCCTGGAACCCATCGGCGTGGCCGCCAACGGCCTCTTTAAGGACCGCGTGGGCGCCTGCAGCGTGGCCGTCATCGGCGCCGGCCCCATCGGCCTGTTCTGCGCCCAACTGGCCCTGGCCTCGGGCGCGCGGCAGCTCTTTATCACCGAGGTCAACCCCTATCGTCTGGATATGGCCCGGCGCATCGTGCCCCAGGCCACGGTGTTGAACCCCACCGAGGACGACGTGGAGGGCATGGTGCAAAAGGCGACCCGGGAACGCGGGGTGGACGTGGTGGTGGAACTGAGCGGCAGCGAGGCGGGCATCCAGCAGGCTTTCGACCTGCTGGCCAAGGGGGGGCGCGTCAGCCTGGTGGGACTTCCCTCCGATCCCGTGACCCTGGAGATGACCGAGGCCATCATCTATCGCGAGGCGCTAGTCTACGGCAGCACGGGTCGCCTCATGTGGGACACATGGTACAGGGTCGACGAATTGATCCGCGCGGGCAAATTCGACCCCACCCCGGTGATCACCCACCGCTTCCCCCTGAGCGAATACGAGGAAGCACTGGAACTCACCCTGAGTGGCAAAGCGGGCAAGGTGATCCTCAAACCATAGCGCCCACGGGAGGGAAAGGACGTGCGATTGGGCATCATCGCCGATGACCTGACGGGAGCCATGGACACGGGACTTCAATTCGGCAAGCGAGGGGTGGAGACCCTGGTGGCCCTGGATCGCCAAGATATTCCCGAGGCCCGAGTGGTGGTCGTGGACACGGATAGCCGCGCCGTTCGCGCCTCGGAGGCACGAGAGCGGATGCTGGCCGTCGCCCCACGGCTGGAGAAGCGCCTGCTGTACAAAAAGGTCGATTCCACCATGCGCGGAAACGTGGGCTATGAGTTACGCGCCCTTTTGGACACGCTAAAGCCACGGGCCATCGTGGTGGCGCCGGCCTTTCCTCAGGGAGGACGCACCACGCGTTGGGGCTACCAGCGCGTGGACGGTAGACCACTGCACCTGACCTTTTTCGCCGAGGATCCCCGATGGCCCATGCGCGAGTCTCATCTGCCCACCCTGCTGATGCAGCAGGCGGGCCTGGAAGTGGGACACGTGGGGCTGGAGGCGGTGGATGCGGGACCGAAAACCCTAGTCCGAGCCCTAAAAACTCACAGGGAACGCCTCATGGTCGTCGATGCCCTCACCAAAGATCACCTCGGGATCATCGCCCGAGCCCTGGTGAGTCTGCAAGGGCGTTGGTTGCCCTGTGGCTCGGCCGGTCTGGCCGACGCCTGGGCCACGGCCCTGGGGATTGAGTGGATGTCGCCCATCGAACGACCAGGGGGAAACGGCCCCATACTCTTTGTATCTGGCAGCCGCAACGACGTAACCACGGAACAGTTATCTCGCCTGCGGGAGGAGACCGATTTACTTCAGGTGGATCTAGAGTCCCGGGGTATATATGAGGCGGAACACGAGATCCAACGCCTGACGGAGCGCTGTCTCCAGCCCCTGGAACGAGGAAACGACGTGATCCTCACCTCGTCCTTCTCCCCTTTTGTCACGGGCGCCGGGGAGATCGTGGCCCGCATCCTGGCTCGGACAGTGGCGAACGTTGTGAGGCGTCAGAAACTGGGCGGTCTCTTTCTCACCGGGGGCGACATCGCCGTGGGCACCTGTCACACGCTGGGCGTGCGTGCGCTGCGCATTCTGGAAGAGATTCAATCGGGGATCCCCGGTGGCAAGTTGGTGAGGGAACGCTGTGACGGGCTGTGGGTGGTGACCAAGGCCGGGGGTTTTGGCGACGAGGATGCCCTGCTGGAGATCGCCTCCTATCTGCATGGAGAAGACAAAGGTAAGGTATAGAAAGTTGACGAGAATTTACACTAGAGACGCAAGATCCTGCGTCTCCACAAAGCTCAACCTGGACTCAGCGACAAAGCGAACGACATTACACGAGGAAATCAAAGGAGCAACCGACGATGAAAGAAAAACCGATTCTGGGCATCACCATGGGAGACGCCAGTGGCGCCGGGCCAGAACTCGTGACCATGGCCTGGTCAGACGAGGCCATGCGCGCCATGGGCCGCCTGCTGTGCATCGGCGACGCCGACTGTATGCGACAGGCCTTCCAGATTACGGGCGTGGGAGGCCAAGTACGGGCCGTGGAGAATGTATCCCAGGCCCGCTACCAGGATGACACTCTGGACGTGCTGGATCTGGACAACGTGGATGTGGAGGAACTGCATTTCGCCAAGGTACAGCCCATGGCGGGCAAGGCGGCATATGAGACCATCGTCAGGGCCGCCGAACTGGCCATGGCGGGCGATATCGACGCCATGGTGACGGCTCCCATCCACAAGGAGGCCATGAACCTGGCAGGATACCATTATGATGGACACACGGGCCTACTCACGGAACTGACCGCCGCGAGAAGGGTGACCATGATGTTGGTCGCAGACGATTTACGGGTGACCCACGTGAGCACCCACTGCGCCCTGCGCGAGGCTATCGAGCGCGTCAAGAGGGAACGCATCCTGGAGGTTGTGCGCCTCACGAACGAGGCCCTGAAGCAGATGGGCATCGACGACCCCCGTATCGCCGTAGCCGGTCTGAACCCCCACTCGGGCGAAGGGGGGCTCTTTGGCGATGAGGAGATTCGCGAGATAGCGCCGGCCATCGAGGCGGCCCTGGCCGAGGGGATAAACGTGTATGACGAGCCCGTGCCCCCCGACACGGTCTTCTATCGTATGGCCGAGGCAGGGCAGTTCGACGCCGTGGTGGCCATGTACCACGATCAGGGACACATCCCCACCAAGGTCCTGGCCTTTGCCAGGGGGGTGAACGTGACTCTGGGGCTGCCCATCATCCGCACCTCGGTGGATCACGGCACCGTCTTTGGCAAGGCGGGCAAGGGCACCGCCGACCCCACCAGCCTCAAGTGTGCCATCGAGGTGGCCGTCACCCTCGTCCGCGGAAGAGAGCGAGAGACGTCCTAGCGGCCCCGCCGCCGAAGCCGTTTGGCGACAAAGGCGGCCGTCACGGCCAGGGCCATGGCGATCATCACAATGCGCACGACAAGTCCCTGGGTATCGGTGCCGATCATCAACCCATGGACTGTGATCAGCAAAAAGGCCACATAGTTCAGGATATGGATGGCCCGCCAACCCGGCCTGATGTACCCACGAAATCGGGCGGCCAGGGCCGCGGCGATGACGAGGAACCAGGCCGGGCGCCCGCCAAAGCGGAGAAACGCGCTCCAGGAGGAAAAATCGGGCACAAAAACGGCCAGATTCAGGCCGTTCAACGCGCTTCGCATGGCCAGCCCCAGAGGATGCAGGGTGATCAGCACCAGGCTGGTAAAGGCTGCTATATGATGGACCCTCACAAAGGGTTTTCCAAAGAGGGAGAGCATCTGGCGCATATAGGCCGAGGCCATGATGGCCAGGAACAGGCCCACGTAACCCAAAAGGGCAGTCGAGCGGATGGCCACATCCAGGGGGCTCCCCAGTGACTGTAGAGACATCAGCGCACCCACCAACATCATGGCCGCGAGGCCGACGAGCCAGAGATACAATGGGCGCCCTCTTTTTCGTCTGGTATTCATCAGGGATTCCTCCTAACCTATCGACTCCAGGTCCTCGTTCGCCGGTCCTGTGATATAAGTCCCATCCGGTTCAAAGCGCGAGGCGTGGCAGGGGCAATCCCACGTATCCTCGGCCCCGTTCCAGCCTATTGTGCAGCCCTGATGGGGGCAGACGGGCGAAAGCCTGACAACCCCTCCCGCGTCGTCCTTGTAGACGGCCACCTCCTGGTCTGCCAACGCCAGGACAGCGCCCTGCCCCCTCGCCAACGCCTCGATGGGATCCGCCTCTGACCCTTTGTCTTCCTGTCCTCCTGCAGGCGCACAGGCCGCCATCAGTGCAGCGGCCCCAAGCATCAGCGTTCTTTTGAGAAAACTTTGTCTCGTCCATTTTCCCATTACAGTTGTCTCCTTTTTCTAAAGGCCTGCCCAATTCTCGACAACCTCTATCCCAGCGGGCCTGTGATCCCCTACGTGCCGGGATGCTGCTCACTCTTCCACTCTTCCCCACCCGCCCAAACTTCCTTTTTCCAGATGGGGACGATCTCTTTCAAGCGCTCGATGGCATAGTGCGCGGCGTCAAAGACGCCCTGACGATGGGCAGCAGAGACGGCGATGACGACGATGATCTCTCCGATCTCCAGGCGTCCCGTGCGATGGACGATGGCCACCTCACGGGTCGTGGGCCAGCGCTCGCGTATCTCCTCGCCGATGCGCCGCAGTTCCGCCTCCGCCATCTCGGGATAGGCTTCATATTCCAGGTATTGCACCTCCCGGCCGTCCGTCTCCCCCCGCGCTACGCCAACAAAGGTCGCCAGACCACCTATAGCGGGATCGGCCAGACGAGAGAGGACATCGTCCACGGATATTTCCTGCGATGTAATCTGAAACAGCCTTTTTCCCATCTTTATCCTCCTCCCACGGGCGGCAGGCAGGCCACCTCGTCTCCGTCATGCAAGACGGTGCCTCTGTCAGCGTAGGTGCGGTTCACAGCGACGTTGAGAGAGCGAACATACGACTCCAACGACGGATACTCCTGTACCAAATGGCCCAATAGATCCCCCACCGCAAAATCAGCGGGGACGACGACCTCGACTTCACCTCTCCCCAGAGTCTCCTTGGGAGCAGCAAAGAATTTGACGGTGATGCGCATTTGATTTGTAGGCATCTATGAAAAACTCCCTCGTAAATCGTATCGATTTGAACAGAACACATCGGCGACCAACTCATTCCCCATAGTCGATAAAACCCACTGAATGTCCATCATTGTATCCAAAGGGCGGGGAAGAGCAATTGCTGACCATACGCACCCCTTTTTGCCTCACCACTAGTTCACTGCGCCGCTGCCGTATCGCGCCGCTGCCGTATCGTGCCGCTGCCCTACCGCGCATACTGCTGCGAAGCATCAAAGAAGGGCTGATAGTCCCACGATCTGGGCTCACCCTGCTGCATGGCCTCGTGAATGAACAACCGCCTCTGCTGGGCTGCTATCTCTGCCTCCTCGATGGCCTCGGGGTCCCATCCCTCCGTGGCCCGCCTGGCCAGTTCCTCTTCCACCTCTGCCACCTCGGGACGACCGGCTAGGTTCGTCCACTCATCTGGATCCTCCTCCAGATCGAACAGCAGGGGCTCTCCCTTGTGCACGGCTACGTACTTGTGCTGTCCTCGCCGCACAGCGCGCCATGGATGCCGCGCCCCGGCGGACGTAAAGTCGATGATGGCCTCATCTTTCCATCCCGGATCATCCCCCGTCAGCAGGCTCGCCGCGCTCTGGGAGTCTATCCATTCTGCGGGCGGGTGGGGCAGGTCGAGCATCTCCAGCAGGGTGGGATAGAAATCTACGAGGGAGACCACCTGGGATACGCGCCTACCCTCAGGATAGTGTCCCGGCCAGGAAACCACCCACGGCACCCGCGCTGACCATTCATAGTAGGAGCGTTTGAACCACAGACTGTGCTCGCCCACCATGTCGCCATGGTCACTGGTCACCATCACGATGGTATTCTCCCGCAAGCCCTGCCGCTCCAGTTCCTCTATCAGTCCTTTCACCCTGCTGTCAAAGTAACTGGTCATGGCATAATAACCGCGTCTGGAGCGCCGCACGTCATCCTCGGTGAGATCGATGCGATCCAGCCCCAGATACTCTACCAACTGCTGATCGGCGGCGGGCAGCGGGGGCTCGGGATGGGGAGAGGGATCGGGCATGTCTATCTCCACCCCCTGGTACAGGTCCCACCACTCCTCGGTGATGAGAGGGGGATCGTGGGGATGGGTGTACGAGGCGCACAGGAACCAGGGCCGATCCCGCTCCTCTCGCCGCGCCTCTGCCCCAAAGGCCCGAATCTGTTCCAGGGCCCGAAAGTGCACCTCCTCATCATAGTCGAGCTGTCGGGTCCAGGGCACGGGGCCGGCCTGCTTTAACCTGCCCACCATGCCCAGGGCCGGGGGAATGGGAGCAGACCAGTTTTTCGTCCATCCGAGAGAGGAGGGATAGATATCCGTGGTCAGGCGGCGCTCGTAGCCGTGTAACTGATCGGGACCCACGAAATGCTGCTTTCCCGAGGTGACCACCTCATAACCCCCATGCCGCAGATGGTGCATAAAGGTGGGCACGCTGGCCGGAAGCTCAGTCCCGTTGTCGAATATCTCCAATCGCGCCGCCAGCCGCCCGGAGACCATAGAGGCCCGCGAGGGCACGCAGAGGGGACAGTTGCAATAGGTATTCTCAAAGGTCACCCCCTCCTGCGCCAGGTTGTCGATAGCGGGGGTTTGGACCGTGGGGTTGCCATAGCAGCCGAGGGCCAGGGCCGTGAGTTGGTCGGCCATGATGAGCAACACGTTCGGTTTCTGTGTATCGACCATGATCTCGTTCCCTTTCAACAGTAGTGGCATCCTGTGATACCATTCTACAATAATAAGCCAAAAAGGGGAACTTGCACCCAGCAGGACACTGCCAGTTGACGAAATGACCATCCCCTGTTAAACTAGCCGACAGTGAAGGAAAGACAAGTGATGCTCGCATCTCATCATTGGGCGGTTAGCGCAGGTTTGCGAGAACCGTCCCTATTCTTTCTGGTCCTCGAGCAAATGTGAGATGCCCCTCATCCTCCAAGGAACGCAAAAGTGGGAAGGGCCCTGTAACCGTGCGT
Organism: Anaerolineales bacterium; assembly: GCA_046538105.1. Classification (GTDB taxonomy): domain Bacteria; phylum Chloroflexota; class Anaerolineae; order UBA1429; family UBA1429; genus JAWLEV01. The sequence goes on from JBKHJO010000012.1 coordinate 23,427, forward strand.
ATGAAAGGACGTTAAGGAAAACGCATCATGCAAAAGACGATTAACAAAACAGAGTCGATCTGGTCACATCATCTGATAATGCTTGCTGTCGCCGTGTTCATGACCAGTTTTGGACAGGGCCTCTTCCGAGGAGCCAGCACGAACTTTTTCGTGGAAACCCTGGACTTGAGCGGCCGGCAGGTGCTGTGGTTAAATGCCGTACGGGAGATCCCCGGCCTGGCACTCATGTTCATCGCCGCCCTCCTTGTGCCGCTACCACTCTCCAAGCGCACCGCCCTGTGCGCGCTTCTCATGGGCGTCGGGTATGGACTGTACGCCGTCGCCCACTCTTACGCCGCCCTCCTGTCCATGGCCGTCATCGCCAGCGTGGGATTTCATCTTTGGAATCCTCTGGAGAGCACCCTTTCCCTGGGCCTGGTCAAAAAGGAGCAATCGGGACAAGTGCGCGGCTCCCTGACTGCCGTCCGCTCTCTGGCCTCCATCGTGGGCATGGGAGCCATCGCCCTGTGTTTCCAGTTTCTGGAGTCTTTTTCCCTACGCAACTTTTATCTGATCGGAGGATTGTTCATCGTCATTGCCTCCGTACTGATCGCCAGGCTGCCCAATAACCTGGGGGTAACGAAAAAACGTCCCCGCCGTCTGCTGATCAAGCGACGTTACTGGCTGTACTATGTCCTGATCCTGTTCGAGGGATCCTACCGCCAGGCTTTTGGTGCCTTTGGTACCCTGGTATTGGTGCAGAATTACGGCTGGAACGTCTCAAAGATAAGCCTGCTGCTGGTGGCCAGTAGCGTCGTAAACCTGATCCTCACCCCCTATTTTGGGAGAATGATCGACAAAAAAGGAGAACGCCTCACCCTTTCTGCGAGCCACGTCGCGTTGGTGTTCTGCTTTATCGGCTATGCCGCCATACACAACGCCTGGATTTTGGGCGGCCTGCTCATAGCGATCAACCTTCTGGTTTCCTTTAACATGGGATTAACCACGTACGTGAATCGCATAGCGCCGGAGGAGGAACTGACCCCCACCCTCTCGGCAGGGGTGAGTGTCAATCACATTACCTCAGTGTCCATATCCCTGCTGGCCGGGTTCCTAATAGAGAGCGCGGGATATGAGAGCCTGTGCTGGGGAGCAGCGGCGATCCTCACACTGTCTGTACCCTTTGCTCTGGCATTGAAAACGCCCTCTCGACGTGCGGCACAACCACAACTCATGGTGGCAGAGTAGAAACTCGCCAAAAGGGGTATGCATCCCGTGCGTCAGCAAGGATTTGACATGGATGACAAGGATTCTCGAAAAAAATGCGAGCGTTTTTGACGCCAAGGTGCCCCCTTTTTATAATCCCCTTGTTAACAGGAAGGATACGTTTTCTCAAACTATAGGGAGACCCCTTGGGGATATGAAATGGGAGAGATGCAAGGGGGCCATCCGGAAAAAGGGGCAGTCCATGATAGGGGGATCGGCAGCACGACGCGTTCCCCCGACTCTTGGCGCGGCACGTGGGACGGAGACCGCCGCTTCCATTCGCTGCAGATGGAACCTTTGAGGCCGGAAAAGGGAAGCGCGTGCAAAGCCTCCGGGACATCCCCCACCGCGGGAGAGGGAGGATTTATCAACCGCATCAAGGGCGATGTCTGGTCCCTTTTTCTCTTTATCGTCGCGGTCGGAGCCGTGGCGGCTTTTTCGCTCATCCTACGCGGCTATTATGGACGATTGCGAACACTTGACGGGAATATGGCGGCGGCCACGCCGCAAAGCACTATCGGCGTGGTGGCCGTGATAGAAACGCCAACAGTTGTTACACCAGGCACCACACCGTCTCCAAGGGATACAGGAACACCGACGCGGACAGAAACGGCGGGCGTAAAAAGAGAGGCGTCCCCGTCTCCTTCCAGGGAGCCGAGCCTGACGCCGCCGCGGGAAAAGCCGACGGCCCTGCCAGGGGCAGCCCCTCCCGAGCGGCTGGTGATCCCCAGCATCGGCGTGGATGCGCCCATTGTACAGGGCCAAACGGAGGAGGCACTGAGAAAAGGCGTGGGACATCTCCCGGGCAGCGCCAATCCTGGCGCGCGGGGAAACATGGTTCTCTCGGCACACAATGACATCCACGGCGAGATATTCCGCGATCTAGAAACACTGAAAACGGGAGCCGATGTCTATGTCCACACGGACGCGCGGATCTTACACTATGTGGTGCAGAGCATGCAGATCGTGCTTCCCACCAAGGTAGAGGTGATAGAGCCCACAGATGACGCCCGCCTGACCATGATAACGTGCCACCCCTATCTGATCGATACTCATCGCGTGGTGGCGGTGGCGCACCTGGCGGAATGATAGGCAGATCTCGCGCCCAAAGGATGAATCCAAAAGTTTGAACAACGATCGACAATAGATACCAAAGGAGAGAAAAGGTGGCCAGAAAGAGGAATAAGGCATCGGATGTGGATTTCGCCCAAGAGTACGCTTACGTGATCAGCGACTTAAAACGCTTCGCCCTCACCTCCATCGCCATGTTCGCCCTGCTCGTCATCCTGGCGCTGACCGTCCAATAGTCGCCTCTCCTCCCGGCGCCGGGGACCATATAACCGGGCAAACAACACACGCAGGGGGAAATAGGTCATTCCCCGCGCCAGCAAGGCGGCCCACAGACTGCCCGAGAGAACGTAAAGGAGAGCGGACAGCCAGTCCATGGCCCAGCCCAGATAGACAAACGCCCGGGGGATGGGCTTTTTCAGCCTGGCCCTACAGGCTGGATCGAGGTACAAAGCCAGCCACTTGAAGACGACAGCGCTCCAGGTTCCCCAATATACGCCCAAAACGGGGATAAAAGTAGCCCGCAGGATCGCCGCCCGCCCCTCATGGGATGAAATCTGTAGTAGCATCTGGCTCCAGGACGGTTCATCCCAGATATCCCCCTCGTCTTGGGTAGAGCCATATCTGTGCCAGTAGCCACCCCACAGGAGAGCCATCCATGTCGCCATGCCCAGGCATAGTGCCAGCAACCATCCATCCCCTGCGGTAACCTCAAGGGGGTTGAGCCCCACATCGCCGGCGGCAAAGGCACCATCAAACAGACCGAAAAGAAGATAGGCGAGGGTGAACGCCAGGCCGGCGATACTGCCCCAAAATGGCCATCCCTGCCAGAAACAGAGGCGCAGCGCCATGGGCGATCCCTTGTGTTCGAGCCAGCGTCTCACCCACCACGTCACCTGTCCCCCCATGATAAGCAGGAGCAAATATACGCCCCCTACCCAAAGGGATCGCAAACTACCGTCGCCCAGCATCTCCAAAGCCGTTCTCCTGCCTGTTTATGCACCCACATGCCCTATGCTATAATAAAAAAGAAAAGGGGCAAAAAACCTCTTTGCAAAGACATGAGGAGGGGACCGTCATCCGCCTCCCAACATAGGGGGAAGGATGCCACTATCATAAAACACGTATTTCATGTATACTCGAGTGCAAAAGAAACAACGTTTGGTATTCGAGTCCCCTGAACGCCTCAAGCGTATCATAGGACTCGGGAAGGATAATAGGTCATGTGGATCGATTTAGCGGGAAAAAACGCCCTCGTGACAGGAGGTGCCGGGGGCATTGGTAGAGCCTGTGCCCAAACGCTGGCGCAGGCAGGCGCACGGGTGGCTGTGGTGGATATCGATCTGGCAGGCGCGCAGCAGACGGTGGAACCCCTCCAAGGGGGCCTAGCCATCGAATGCGACCTCAGCGATCCCGATGCCGTGATCAGCATGCGGGATCATGTAATGACGGAGATGGGGGGTATAGACATCCTCATCAATAGTGCCGGGATCATATCCTACAAAAAGGGCATCGACTCTGTGCCCCTCGAAGAATGGGATACCGTGCTCGACGTCAATCTGAGGGGCGTATTCCTGGTCTGTCAGGCCTTTATGGATGAGATGAAGCAGCGCCAGGGAGGCAAAATCGTCAACTTTTCCTCCCTGGCTGCTCGCGTGGGGGGCATCGACGTGGGAATCCACTATGCAGCCTCCAAGGCGGGTCTGATCGGCCTGACCAGAACGCTGGCCAAAGAGGGAGGCCCCTTTGGCATCAATGTCAACGCCATCGCACCGGGGATCATCGGGACAAAGCCCGTGCAAGCGCAGATCGGGGGGCGAGAGGATGAATATACCTCGCAGATTCCCCTGGAGCGGATTGGCGAACCCCAGGACGTGGCAAACGTGGTCCTCTTTTTGGCCTCGTCACTGTCCGACTATGTGACGGGCATCGTGTTGGATATCAATGGTGGAATGTACATGGGGTGATATGATGGCTGACAAGACACAAGAAGGGAAACACCTAATTTCGGAGGCGGAACTATCCTCCTTTGTGGAAAATGTACTGGCTGCCGAGGGCGTGCCCCGCGAGGATGCAAAGATCGTGGCCGATTGCCTCGTTATGGCCAACCTCTCGGGCATCGACTCTCACGGCGTGGTGCGCCTGGCGCACTATATCGAGCGACTGGACAATGGCACCATCAAAAAGGAGCCCGAACTTTATTTCGAGAGGATCGCTCCCTCATCGGGCATCATGGACGGCGGCGATGGCCTGGGGCACGTGGTCACCTATCGCGCCTGCACCGAAGCCATGAAAATCGCGGAGGAGAGCGGCTGTGCCGTGGTCTCTATCAAGAACTCGAGCCACTTTGGCATGACGGGCTTTTATGTGGATCGCATGGTGCGCGAAGGCTATATCGCCATGATGATGACAGCCACCGACGCCTTCCTGATCCCCTTTGGTGCGGCCAAGCCTTTTTTCGGCACCAACCCCATCGCCTTTGGCTTTCCCACCAAGGAGGGTACCACGCCAGTCATGCTGGATATGGCCACAACCTCGGTGGCTTACGGGAACATCGCTTTGGCACAGACGGAGGGACGGTCCATCCCCTCCGATTGGGGGTTCAATGAGGAGGGCAAACCCACGACGGACCCCAACAAGGTCGCCGGCCTTCATCCCATCGCCGGGCCCAAGGGCAGCGGCCTGGCCATGGTCATCGACATCCTGTGCAGCGTGCTTTCGGGTATGCCCTGGGGACCGCACATCAACGCCATGTACGACGAGATGGACGAGCCACGAAAACTCGGACATTTTATCATGATCATGGACGTGGAACCCTTTATGCCCCTGGAGCAGTTCAAGGAGCGAATGGAACGCATGACGGAGGAAATGACGTCTCTACCTCCCGCCGAGGGCTTTGACCGCGTCTACTATCCGGGAGAGATCGAAGGGGAGCGCCGAAAGAAGCGGCGGGCCGAGGGCATTCCCATCGAACCTGGCCTGTACACCGAACTGGAGCAGTTGGCAAAGCGATTCAACGTTCCCTTTTTCGACTGAAAAGTGACCCGGCGTTCCACGCTCTGATGGGTGTGGAACGCCGCCTGAATAACGGTTTGGTACAGATGGGAGAAAATAAAATGAAAGCACTGGTCAAATATGCCCCGGGCATGGGGAATGTGGAAATTCGGGATGCTCCCGTCCGCGATCCAGAGGAGGACGAGATACTCATCAAGGTCAAATACTGCGGCATCTGTGGCACGGACCTGCACATCTATGCGGACGAGTTTCCTAACACACCCCCCGTCATCATGGGGCACGAATACTGCGGCACGATAGAAAAGGTGGGGCGTGCCGTGCAGCATACGTGGAGCGTGGGAGATCGGGTGGTGGGCGAATTGCACACCGGCGCCTGCGGCGAATGTCCCCTATGTCTGGCAGGAAAACCTCACATCTGCGACAACAAGTTGGCCCTGGGCTCCAAATACGACGGAGCCTTTGCCGAATATCTCACCCTGCCAGCCTGGCTGGCCCACCCCATACCAGAGGGCGTGCCCTGGGAAGTTGCCGGCATCACGGAGCCCTTTGCCATCACGACACATTGTCTAATAGAGCGAGGGGCGTTGAGCGAAGAACTGAATAGTATCCTCATCTCTGGCTCGGCGACCATGGGATTGCTTTCCATGATATGGGCCAGCCGCCTGGGTGTGGAGCAGATCCTCGTCTCGGGGACGAACCTGGACGAGGGCTTGCGCTTCTCTCTGGCGGAGGAGATGGGTGCCACCCAGGTGGTCAACGTGCAAAAAGAGGATATCGGGGCCACGATCACGGAACTCACCGACGGCCACGGCGTGGACGCCTGGATCGAGTGTTCGGGTTCCCCGGCAGCCATCACCACGGGACTCGCCCTTATCAAAAAGACGGGCAAGATCGTCCTGATCGGGTTGGTGGGACCGGAGACCATCTCCATCCCCTGGAACGACATCCTGTATAAGGAACTCGACCTCGCCGGCTGCTTCAGTTCGCCCCCCAGCAGTTGGGAAAAGGCACTTGCCGTGGAAAGGGAGGAAGCGGGGAAACTGCGCAAATTAGTGACCGATATCCTGCCCCTTGAGGACTGGGAAAGAGGGTTCGAGATGCTGCGCGAGGGCGAGGCGGTCAAGATTTTAATCGATCTGGAGGCATAGATAAATGTTCAAAAGAGCAGATCACGTAGCCATGAGCGTCAAGGATATGGAAAAGGCCATCGCCTTCTACCGCGACGTCATCGGCATGGAAAAGGTATTCGACCGGGAATTCGGCGAGGAGATGGGCCGGCTCATCGGGGTGGAGGGTACCCAGGTGCGTATCGTGCACATGAAACTGGATGATTCCGTCATCGAGTTCTTTGATTATGCCTATCCGGAAGGCCGTGAGCCCGTTCGCGAGCGCACGCAAAGTGACTATGGCCTCACCCATATCGGATTCATCGTCGAGGATTTCTGGAACACCTACGAACACCTAAAGGATCACGGCGTGGAATTCCTGGGAGAGGCGATAGAGATACGGCCTGGCGTCTTTGTAGCCTATTTCTACGGCGTTGAACACGAAGTTTGTGAGATCCGCGAGATTCTTCCCCAATCGCAAGGATCTGAGGATAATAGGGAGAATTGAGGTAATCTATGAGCGAACTGATAGAACAGGCAGCACCCGCAACATGTTACAGGCTGGAGGTCTCTGACGAGGACCTACAATCGATAGAAAAACGGGATCAGGTACAGATGCTCTTTTTGCTGCACCTGATACGCGCGTTCGAGAGCAAGCTCCTCGAACTGGAGAGCATGGACCTGGTCCATGGGCCGGTACACAGCAGTATCGGCCAGGAATCGGTGGCTTCGGCGGTGGCGACGACACTGCAAAAGTCAGACATGGTCGGTTCCACCCACCGTGCTCATGGGCATTTTTTATCCAAGGCGATCGTCTACTATGCGCCGGACGACTATGACGCGCTGATAGACCCTATCACGTCCGAGATGCAGGAGGCCATCAACAAGACGCTGGCCGAGATCATGGGACTGCGCGCGGGCTGGTGTGGCGGGCGCGGAGGCTCCATGCACCTGTACGACGGCGAGTCGGGCAATCTGGGCAGCAACGCCATCGTGGGGGGCGGTATCCCCCTGGCCACGGGAGCAGCCTGGGCGCAGAGAATCCAGCAGACGGGCAACCTGGTCGTCTCCTTCTTTGGCGACGGTGCCATAAACCAGGGTTGCTTCCACGAGGTGGCCAACATGGCCGAAGTGTGGTCTGTCCCCGTCCTCTACCTGGTGGAGAACAACTTTTACGCCGTAGGTACCTGCGTAGAGGGGGCCTCTTGCGTGGAGGACCTGGGGCTACGAACCCTGGGATACGGCTTTGACAGCATGATCGTCGATGGTATGGATGTGGTCAGCATGTATACGGCGATGCGCCGGATTACGGAACAGATGCGACAAGATCCCGCGCCCTTTTTGCTGGAAGCCAAGACCTATCGCTTCTATCATCACGGTGGTGGCATGCGGGGTAGCGCTTATGGCTACCGGGACAGAGAAGAGGAGGCGCGCTGGCGAGAGAGAGATCCCCTGCACACCTTTCCCGCACAGCTCTACGAGATTGGCACCATCGATGAGACGGACAACGAACAACTACGCGAGATGGCACAGGCGGCCGTGGATACGGCGGTCGATTTCTGTACCGAGGAGGAAGACGGAAAGATCTATATCCCCGAGGGAAACTGGCCCGACCCGGCGACGGCCACGGAGCATATTCGGGCAGACGACGACGCCCTGGCCGATGTAGAATTCGTGGAGCACGAGGACTTTGTTGATTTTGAGACCAAGACCTACGGTGCGGCCATCGCTGATGTAACCCTTCACAACATGGCCAAGGACGAGCGGGTCATCACCCTGGGCGAGGAAGTGGCCAACCTGGGCGGCGGCGCGTATGGTGCCACCAGGGGCATCGAAGAGATGTTTCCCGAACGCCTCTTTAACACGCCCATTTCGGAGACGGGTTTCGTGGGCATGTCCGGCGGTGCCTCCTCCGTGGGACTCCGTCCCGTGGTGGAAATCATGTTCCCCGATTTCGCCCTCATGTCCTCCGATCAACTGTTCAATCAGATCGGCAAACTGCGTCACATGTACGGGGGCAGAGTCACATTCCCCGTACTGCTGCGCACCCGCATCGCCATCGGCTATGGCTACGGCGGGCAACACTCCATGGATCCCAGCGCCTTTTTTGCCCTCTTTTCCGGATGGCGCATCGTGGCGCCCTCCAACGCCTTTGACTATGTGGGGCTGTTCAACACGGCCATGCGCTATAATGACCCCGTGCTCGTCATCGATCATGGCAAACTCTATGACGATGAGGGACAGGTGCCGACGGACAACCTGGACTATTACGTCCAGTACGGCAAGGCCAAGGTGCGGCGCGAGGGAAGTGACGTCACGGTGCTCACCTACCTGACGGGCGTGAAAAAGTGCCTGCAGGTGGCCGAAGAACTGGCATCCGAGGGCATCAGCGCCGAGGTCATCGACCTGCGCACCCTGGACTATACGGGGATGGACTATGCTACCATCGGCGCGTCGGTGCGCAAGACGGGAAGCGTGCTCATCGTGGAGCAGAGCCCGCGCAGTCTGTCTCTGAGTGGCCGTATCAGCGACGAGATCCAGGAACGTTTTTTCGACTATCTCGATTGTCCCGTGCGCGAGGTGACAGGGCTCGACGTACCCCCCGCCGTCTCCAGAAAATTGGAGGAGACCATCCTGCCGTCTTTGGAGGAGATCAAAACGCAGATGGCGCGCGGCGGCAAGCACATGTTCTAGATCTGTGGCGGGAATCGTCTGCCCCGCGTCGTCGGACGAACCAGACGGTTCGCGCTACATGGCAGGCGGTGCTGATAGCGCTATCCGGCCCCTCCCCCTCTGCCATGGAATGGAGAGGGGGAGGCTGGGAGGGGGTGAGGCTGACTCGCACGTCCATTGGCCCGCCAGAAAGCGCCATTGACACGTCACCGCAGTACCGTTATAATAGCGATCACTGTCGAATCAAACAGAGCGCCTTATAAGGAGGCACCCCAATGGGTCTCGATTCTAACCAGCAACCGAACCGTCGTAGATCAGAAGAGGATCTCTGGCCAACGTGGATGTGGATCGCCGTACCTGTACTGGTCGTGGTCGTGGTAGGGGGACTTTGGTGGGCCATATTCTATCCCTCCGAGACGGCCCAGGCCACACCCACGCCCTCGCCGACGCTGGAAGCTCTTCCAACACAACCCACCCAGTCGCCCACGGCACACGAAACTGTGACATCAGAAGAGGAAACCACTCCCACACGAGATGTCCTATCTCCTCCTGAAACAGTCACCCCCACCCTAGAAGCAACTGCCACGCCGACGGAAGAAGCCGAACCAACAGAGGAAACGGGCCTGGCTGTCGGGGGTGAAGCCACCATCTCTGGCACGGGAAACGTGGGCGTGAATATGCGCTCTGGCGCTGGGACATCCCACGCGCGGACCAAGACACTGTCCGAGGGCACCGAGGTGGAGTTGATCGGGGGGCCCAAAGAGGCGAACGGCTATACGTGGTGGGAAGTACGCGACGACACCGGACAGACCGGTTGGGTAGTCGGTCGGTACTTGTCTGCGAAATAAGGTCTCCTCACCACTGACCCTATCGTCCAACGTACCATGATGAGCAGTTGATTCGATGGCCGGGAAAGGAATCGGAACTGTCTCTTTCCCGGCCCGTTGCCCTGGTGCAAATCCGTCACCACCTTCCCATATTTTCTCCATGGGTCCTGCCACAAGAGGAAGCATCGATGTCTGAAAACCTGCGTGCCCGTGCGCAAAGACTGCGCACACTGATCCGCTATCACAACTATCGCTACTATACGCTGAACGATCCCGAGATCACCGACGCTGAATACGATGCCCTGATGCGCGAATTGGGCACCATTGAGGAGGAGCATCCGGAACTGATCTCCCCGGACTCGCCCACACAGCGCGTCGGTGCCGAGCCGCTGGAGGCCTTTGACAGGGTGGAACATCCCTATCCCATAACCAGCCTCTCCGACGCCTTTTCCAGAGAGGAGGTAGAGGCCTGGCTTGATCGCGCCCTGCAACTGCTGCCCCAGGGGATCTCCCTGGAATTCGTGGCCGAACCCAAGATTGACGGGCTGGCGGCGGCCTTGACGTACGAGGACGGGCTCCTCCGCCGCGCCGCCACGCGGGGCGATGGTCGGACGGGAGAGGATATCACCGAGAACGTGCGCACCATTCGCAACGTCCCTCTGCGCATCCCTGTGGGCAACGACATCGTTCCCCCATCGCTCGTCGAGGTTAGGGGAGAGATCTATATACCGCGAAACCTCTTTGAAGCGTTGAACGAGAGACGTCAGGCGGAGGGCGAGGAGCCCTTTGCCAACCCCCGCAACGCCGCCGCTGGCTCGGTCAGGCAGTTGAACCCTCGCATCACGGCAGAACGTCCCCTGCGATTCTTCGCTTACGCCATCGGACATGTGGAGGGAACAGAGATAGCGACCCAATGGGAAGCCCTCCAATATCTACGAGATCTGGGATTCGCCGTCAACGAGGATATCCGCCGCTTCACAGACTTTCAGAAGGTCTTACACTATTGCGAGGAGTGGATGGACAACCGAGACAGTCTCAACTATGAGGCGGACGGGGTGGTGATCAAGATCAACGACCTGCGTACCCAGCAGCGCCTGGGCATCGTGGGCAACGCGCCGCGCTGGGCCGTGGCCTACAAATTCCCAGCCCGAGAGGCCACGACACGTCTGTGCAAGATCGCAGTTAACGTGGGGCGCACGGGCGTGCTCATCCCCTATGCCATCCTGGAGCCGGTGCGCATCGGCGGCGTCACCATTCGCCAGGCCAGCCTGCATAACTTTGAGGATCTGGCACGCAAGGACATCCGCGAGGGGGATTTGGTGGTGGTACGCCGCGCCGGGGATGTCATTCCCCAGGTGGTGGGTCCGGTGGAGGGGGTACGCGACGGCAGCGAAAAGGCCTTTCCCACACCAGAGGTCTGTCCCGTCTGCGGCGAGCCCGTGATAAGCAACGAAGAAGAGGTAGACATCTACTGTGGCAATCCCTCCTGCCCGGCCCAGGCGGTGCGCCGCGTGGAGTACTGGGCCTCCAGGGGAGCCATGGATATTGAGGGGTTGGGGATCAAACTGGCCGAACAACTCGTCGATGCGGGACTGATCGCCGACGTGGCCGACCTTTACACGCTGGAGAAAGACAACCTTCTAGAACTTGGGGGGTTTGCCGAGAAACGGGCCCAAAACCTGCTGCAAGCCATCGCCGACAGCCGGAAGCGTCCCCTGTGGCGCGTCCTCGTCGGGCTGGGTATCCGTGGCGTCGGAGGCACCGTGGCCCGGCTGCTGACCGATCACTATCGTTCCATAGACGACCTCAAAGAGGCGTCTTCGGAGGAACTCGAGGAACTCGAAGGTATAGGCCCGGGCATCGCCGAGGCCATCGCGGACTTTTTTGCCCGAGCAGATAATCGCACCCTGCTGAAGAAACTGCGCGAACGGGGCGTCAGCCTGCAGGACGAGGAGCAGGAGGAACGCGGAGAGGCACCTCTGGAGGGCGTCACCATCGTGATCACGGGCACCCTGCCTTCCATGAGCCGCAGGGAGGCCAAAGAATTGATCATGGCCCACGGAGGGCGGGTGACAGGTAGCGTCTCGGGCAAGACGACGTATCTCCTGGTGGGAGAGAGGCCGGGCAGTACCAAAACCCGGGCGGCGGAAAGGGAGGGTGTGCCCGTCATAGATGAAAACGGCCTTTACGCACTTATCGATCACTCTGAAGCAGATGGTATGCTGGAGGATGACGGCGTAGAACAGCCCCCCCTGGATCTATGATCTGCCCATCTTGCTAGGAGAATGTCTCGTGGTCGATCTACATTTCGTCCGCCAGCAAATAAGAGAAGATCCCCAACTCATGGCCAATGTGACGTCCTGGCGTACCCTGGACTCCAGGGGCGCTGCCTATGGCAGCGTGCCGGCCGGGTTGGATACCGATCTACAAATGCTCCTTCGTAAGCGGGGTACGCCCAGGCTGTACCGACACCAATCGCTTGCCGTGCGTCGGGCACTGGAGGGCGAGCACCTGATCATCGTTACACCCACTTCCTCGGGCAAAACCCTGTGCTATAACCTGCCAGTCCTTCACAGTCTGTTGTGGCAGCCCGACGCGCGCGCCCTGTACCTCTTTCCCACCAAGGCTCTGGCTCACGACCAGTTACACACCCTGCGCGGCGATGCAGGCCTCCTGGGATTGGATGTCCCCATCGAGGCATACGACGGGGACACTCCCAGAAGCCGTCGGCGACGCATCCGAGACAATAGCGGGATCATCCTGACGAATCCCGACATGCTACACGTGGGCATACTGCCCCACCATACCCAGTGGCACGACTTTTTTTCCCATCTGCGCTACGTCGTCATCGACGAGATACACACCTACCGAGGGATATTTGGCAGCCACGTGGCCAACGTCTTTCGACGTCTTAAACGGATCTGTCAGTTTTACGGCAACGCCCCCCAGTTCATCTGTTCCTCGGCCACCATTGCCAATCCTGCCGAACTGGCAGAAAGGCTCTTCGAGGAAAAAGTCAGCCAAATAACCGAGAATGGCGCTCCCCGGGGAAGACGCGACGTGATCTTTTATAATCCTCCCATCGTCGACCGGCAGATGGGCCTGCGTCGCTCACCCCTTTTGGAAACACAAACCCTCGCTGGACAGATGCTCGACGCCGGCCTTCAGGTGGTGGTCTTTGGGCGCTCACGCCGCACTGTGGAAAAGTTGGTGCTCCAGTTGCGACAGAAAGCCGGACGTCACGCCCTTTCAAGGCAAGAGATTCGAGGATACCGCGGGGGCTATTTGCCAGAGGAGCGCAGAGAGATAGAGCAAGGACTCCAGGATGGGACGGTGCGCTGCGTCGTGGCCACCAATGCCCTGGAGTTGGGCATTGACATAGGAAGCCTGCAGGCCTGCATCCTGGTCGGATATCCCGGCACCATCGCCAGTACGTGGCAGCAAATGGGCCGCGTGGGGCGGGGCAGAGAGGAGAGCATCGCCTTCCTGGTGGCCTCCTCATCACCCCTGGATCAATATATCATCTCCCATCCCCGGTATCTCTTTGGCCGCTCGCCCGAACACGCCCTGATCAACGAGGACAATCTTTATGTACTGCTGGATCACATCAAATGCGCCGTGGCCGAACTCCCTTTCACCGAGCAGGACGACTATGGGGGCGAGGACTTGCAGCGCATCCTGGCGCTCCTGGAAAAACAAGGCGCCGTGCACAAGTCGCGGGCGAGATGGTATTGGACGGGCGATACGGCGCCTGCCCCCCAATTTTCCCTGCGCAGTGCGCGGCAGGATGACATCATCGTGTGCCAGGACGACGGCGATGAACGAGAGGTCATCGGACAGATTGATAGGGCGACCGCGCCCGTATGGGTCCATGAGGGAGCCATCTACCTGCACGAGGGGCAACGGTATCTCGTGGAATCCCTGGACTGGGAGGGAGGTATCGCTCATGTGCGCCCCGTGGAGGTAGACTTTTACACCGAAGCCAGCCAGAACACGCGCATCGATATACAGGGAACCATGGAAGAGCGGGCGAGACCCCATATGCACCTGGCACGAGGCGAGGTGGTATTGACGACGCGCGCCACGGGCTACCGACGCCTGCGCCCCGACACCATGGAACACCTGGGCTGGGGAGAGATCGATTTGCCCGAACAGAGTATGCTCACTGCCGCCTGCTGGCTGACGGTCCCCGAACACGTCGTATCGCGGTTGCGCGACGAGGGATGGTGGGACGAGAGGGAGGGGGGATCGCGAGGCCCCAATTGGCCTACCCAGAGCGAAAAGGCACGCCGCCGCGACGGCTATCGCTGCAGACAGTGTGGTGCCTCACAGCGTTCCGGGCGCAAGCACGATGTTCACCACATCAGGCCCTTTCGTGAGTTCAACTGGCTACCGGGCAAGAACGAAAACTACCGTCAGGCGAACGCGCTCTCCAACCTCATCACGCTCTGCCCCAGTTGTCACCGCAAGGCGGAGCAGGCGGTGGCCGTCAGGGGCACCCTGGCGCGTCTGGCCCACGTCCTGAGACACGTGATCCCCCTCCACCTCATGTGCGACTATCGGGACATTGGCGTTCTTTCCGACGGCGAGTGCTCGCAAACGGGAGCCCCCACCGTATTCATCTACGACCAGATCACCTCTGGCGTCGGCCTGAGTGACGAGGCCTTTTTTCTCTATGAGGAACTGCTATATGGGGCCGCCGAACTGGTCCGCGACTGCTCCTGTGAGGGGGGATGTCCCTCCTGCATCGGCGTGGCCGGGCTTTCCCACGGGCGCGAAAAGGCCCAGGTCCTCCGGCTTATCGACGCCCTGCAACGACCTACAACCTTGAGGGACAAAGTATCCTGTGAACATCCGTCCTCACGCTAGTTTTACGCCATATTTACGTCCACACCTATGAATTCAGCGTACCAGATGCTATAATAATATATGATGAACGCCAAAAGGATCCCAAATTTTCTTGGAAAAAACAATGGATATTAAAGAACGGTTACAAAGAGCGGGGTTGTTAGGAGACGAGGAAGGCGGTCAGGATCGGGAGGCTCCAAGAAAAAAGGAGGCCACCCTCAACTCGTTGATAGATGGTCACTGGATGCAGATCCCACAGGGACGATGCTTTGTCGTGGAGCAGAACTATAGCCTGGAGAAATGGCATGGTTCCCAACAACTCTTGCATGCTCTGAGTATATCGGGCGATACGTGGACCCCCTTTATCATCGGCGCAAGAGACGACAGATTTGATCTAAAAAAAGCCCTCTTTATCGATACAGAGACGACGGGACTCGGCCGTGGGGGCGGAACGTACGTTTTTCTCGTAGGCCTGGGCTTCTTTCAGGAGGATCGATTCCACCTTTTGCAGTATTTTATGCCCGACTATGGTGAGGAGGGAGCCCTGCTCCACCTCCTGGCGGATCACCTCGCAGGCCACCATGGCCTCGTCAGTTTCAACGGGCGCTCTTTCGACTGGCCGTTACTTCGAACACGCTATATCCTCTCCCAAGGAGAACTCGCTTTCGACGATACGCCCCATCTGGACCTGCTCCTGTTGGCGCGACGTCTATGGAGATACGCCCTGCCCTCATGTGCATTGTCCTATCTCGAAAACACGGTACTTGACGTGGAACGCCAGGGCATGGACGTACCTGGATACGAAATCCCACAGATCTATACCGATTACGTAGAATGGGGGGCAACGAAACGCCTGGCCAACGTCTTCTACCATAACAGGATCGACGTGCTCTCTATGGTAGCCCTCGCCTCGAGGATCGGCACCACCCTTGAGGCTCCCTTTGGACGGGACGACGATCCCTACTGTGATTTTTTGGCCCTGGGCAGGGCTTACGAGGCTGTCCAGGAGACGGAGAGGGCCATTCGCGCCTACCAGAGGGCCCGCCAGGAAGGCGGGCAAGAGACGCGAGAGGCGGCCTGTAAACACCTTTCCTTTCTTCTCAAGCGATTGGGACGGCATGAAAAAGCCGCCCAGATATGGCGAGAATTGCTTGACGGGAACAAAGTATATCCCTATATTGAACTGGCTAAACAGTTGGAACACAGAGAACGCGACTATGCCGGGGCCAAATATATGACCCTGGAAGCCATGGCCTGCGCCAACCCCAAGGACAGAGAGTTATTGGAAGCACTGGAGCATCGCCTCGAGCGCCTGCAACGACGCCTCAACAAGACCGCGAAGGATGAGAGATGATGAGCATCTTGGAGATCGACATACCGACAATAAGAAACAGGATTCTGGAAATTTCCCATTCCGGAGGAAGCGTTCAGCATATTCTGCAAGAGTCCCTCGACGCCCTGGTAGAGCAATCTGATGCGGAGGTGGGCGCCGCCTATCTGGTGGACGAGGGAATGCTGAGTCTGGAAGCCGCACACGGTCTGGATAGCCAATCCGTGCGGGAAAAGAAACTGAATTTGACCCCTTTTCTGGACAGCGCCCCCAATATCAGATCGCTGGAGGGAGAGACTGGCGATCACCTTATCAAAGAGGTGCTGCCCTTGGTATCCTCTATGTCGATCCTGTCCCTACCACTGACCCATAGAGAGCCCCTGGGCTATCTCTTTGTCGGTCTACCCAGCAGCATGGACATGGAAGAACAAGACCTCGACCTGCTTCATTGCATCGGCCAGATCCTGGGACTGGCTATAGAGAATGCCCAACTGCGAGAGCGCCTGGCACGGGAAGGTCGCCAGAGCCAGACGATATACGATATCAGTCGTGCTTTTATGTCCACAACCACCCTGGACGATCTGCTCGACCTCATCGTGCACTCGGCGGTGGATACCATCGAGGGGGCGGATAACTGCGTACTGCACCTTTTCGACCAGGAGAGCGGGGAACTTGATCCCCGCGCCCTATCCTTCGCCCAGGCGCGTCCCCACGTGGAGAGCAAGAGCCATCTGCGCATCGGACGCGGGGTAGCGGGCGTCGCCCTGCAAAAAGGCCGAGTGATGAACGTCCCCGACGTATCGCGTGACGCCCGCTTTGTGCCCTCCGACGGCGGTCGCTCCTTCGTCTCCATGATGGCCGCCCCCCTCAAGTTGGGGGACCGACGCATCGGTACACTAAGCGTCGACTCGCGAGAAAGGGATGCCTTTTCCGACAGCGACGGCCGCCTGCTCATGACCCTGGCCACCCAGGCCGCTGCCGCCATCGAGAACGCACGCCTGGTGAGCGATCTACAGGAAAGTCTCGAGCATCTCAAGAGCACCCAGGATCAACTGATACAGTCGGAAAAGTTGTCCGCCCTCGGCCAGTTGATCGCTGGCGTGGCCCACGAGTTAAACAATCCCCTGACAGCCATCATGGGCTACACACAGATCTTGCAGAGAAGCGACCGCTTTGATAAAAAGGCCCAAGAGGATCTGAAACGGGTTCATACACAGGCCCAGAGAGCGGCAGAGATCGTGGAGAATCTCCTCACCTTTGCCCGCCAGCACAGGACGGAACGTCAGTACGTCGATGTGAACGAGATCATCGAGCGCACACTGGAACTACGCAGTTATCAACTCTATGTGGAGAACGTCGAGATTGTCAGAGAACTGGACGAAAACCCGCCCCGTACCATGGCCGACGCCAGCCAGATGCAACAGGTATTCCTCAACCTCATCAACAACGCTCTGGACGCCATGATCGAACATGCTGGTGGCGGTACGCTGACCATCCGCTCCCAGACAAAGGGCGACAGTATACAAGTCAGCGTCTCGGACACTGGCCCGGGACTATCCTCCGAGGCCAAAAAGCACCTCTTCGAACCCTTTTTCACCACCAAAGAGGTGGGCAAGGGAACGGGACTGGGTCTCAGCATCTGTTTTGGCATCATCGACGCGCACAATGGCAGGATATGGGCCGAGGATCCGCCGGGAGAGGGGGCCACCTTTATCATTCAGATTCCCATCGTCACCCCCACAAAGGAGACGAAAACGGAGACGAACCCCGTCCCCCCCGTAACAAAGAAAAGGATCCTGATCGTGGAGGATGACGATCACGTCGCCTCGGTTCTGGAGCGGCTTCTGTCTCAGGACGGTCACGATACACTGTGGGCCCAGGATGGGACCATGGCCCTCAAGGCCCTAGCCCGGGCAAAAGATCGAGACGAGACCTTTGATCTGATGATAAGCGACGTCAAGATGCCCAAGATGAGCGGAACAAGGCTCTACGAGCGCGTCTCACAACAGGACCCCGAACTCGCCAGACGCACCCTTTTTATCACGGGGGACACCATGAGTTCGAGCACGCGAGAATTCCTGCGCCATGTCGGCCTGCCCTACCTCACCAAACCCTTTGAAATCCAGGAGATGCGGCTAGCCCTGGACCGCCTCCTGCGGCAGTCATGAGGCGAGGGTGGCTGCGTCACCCCGCAATACCAGGTATTTTCCCACGTTCTCATAGCCGGCGGCCACCAGGGAGACATAGATCTCATCGGTCTCCTGGCGGGGAAGCAAATATCCGACTTCGTCCACATTCAACCCCTTGGCCCGCTCGGCCAGAGCGCGCGCCATCCGCCCCGCAGCCCCCTCGAGCGCCTCGAACTTTTCCACCCACAACCCCACATAGGCCAGGGTCTGGACCTGCAGACATTCGGCCGCTGCCACTAGATTTCCGCTTCTATCCTGCAAATAGTGAACCTCCCGCCTCGGGCCTGTGCCCTCAAATGTCTCGGACAAAGCCGAGTCTTCCAGCGCCCCTGTAAAAAGGGTCCGCCATGCCCACCCCGATGGCAAAGAGGGTACGGGCGAGCGCCCATGTACCTCATACACCATCATGTCCGCAGTACATTCCGGAGCAAAGCCGATCCCCTGAAAGGCGTGGCGAGAGGCCAGATTATCCGCGGCTACCACGGTGCGAAAACCACATACGGCCCGCCCCATGATGGCCTCCTCGACCGCCCGGGAGATGAGAGACGTCCCTATTCCCCGACGACGCTGTCCGGCCACCACCCCCAGCATGTCGATCTCCAGTTGCCCCCCTCGGCCCAAAGGCGTTTGCATGCAGGAACAAAAGCCCACGGCCTCATCTGCGGCAAAGGCCAGATAGGCATAGTGTTCGGGACGCGCCAGTACAGAGATGATCTGGTACGGAGAATAGGGACTGTCCCCGAGACTCTTGCGCTCCACCGCCAGGAGCGCTCGCGCATCGTCGAGTACGGGTTTCGCTCGTCGAATAAAGTGTTCCTTCCTCATGGATTCATTATGGTCTTCTTCCCCTATGCGTCAACTTGACGCCCGAAGCGCAGCGTCGATATAATGTGCCCAATGAGGCATTCAACGTGGAGGCGTATGGGAATCTATCAGGATTACGCATCCCTCTATGATCTATCGGGACAAAAGACATTCAGCCAGAAAATGCTGCCCTATATCCGGCGCCTCCTGAGGCGTCATACGGTGCAGGGCAAGCGGATGGTGGACGTGGCCTGCGGCACGGGCACGGTGGTCATCTCCCTGGCCGCCGCCGGTTGGTGCGTGTATGGCGTGGACGCCTCCAAGGATATGCTGGCGGCAGCACGGGCCAAAGGAGAGAGACAGGGCGCTGCTGTAAAGTGGAGCCGACAGGATATGCGTACGTTCGTCCTGCCCGAGCGGGTACATCTGGCGACCTGTCTGTACGACAGCATGAACTATATGCTAACCGAGGAGGACATCAAGGCCAGTTTCGAGCGCGTCTTTGAGGCCCTGCTCCCCGGCGGGCTCTTTCTTTTTGATATGAACACCATCAAAGCGCTCTGCGAGGCGTGGAACGACAGGACCTATTTTATCGACTCCGGCGACCTCTGTATGGTACTCAAAAGTTACTACAACCAGAGACAGAAGCGGTCACGCGTCGAGGTGACCTGCTTTCAACAGGTGGGCACGCTCTATCGCAGAATTACAGAGGAGCACGTGGAACGGGGCTATCCGAGGGAGCGGATCAACGTCCTGCTGACGGAGGCAGGTTTTGCCGCAGAAGCGGCATACGAATGCTTCTCTTTTCAATCACCGAGCGCCCAGACCTTCCGCATCATGTGGGCCGCCCGACGCCCCCGATAGAGCGCCCCACTCTCGTATCAGCCACATAAACGAGAGGATAATGTGAATCCAAACACCATAGCAGCCTTTATCGTTTCCCTTCTCCTTCAGGTAGGATGCCCCCTGGTTGCTGTCCTGTATTACAGGCACAGGACGCATGCAAGATGGGAACTCTTTGCCTATGGGGCCATCATCTTTGCCGTATTCCAACTATTCACCTGGCTACCCCTGAACGCCTACCTTAACGTGGTGGTGGGTGACACACTAGAGTCAGATCTCTGGGCGTTTATGTGGCTACTGGCCACAGCCTTGGGCACAGCCCTGGCCGAGGAAGGCGGACGGTGGCTGGGATATCGCTATCTCTTTCCTAGGGGATCCTTTAGACTAACGTGGCGCAACGGGGTGATGTACGGTCTTGGGCAGGCGTTTGTGGAAACCGCCCTCTTTATCGCTGGCCTCACCTTTATGACCTTTATGGCCTATATCTTTTTGGGGAGACTGGATCCTCAACTCGTCAGCCGGTCAAGCAGCCCAGAGACCAGCGCGGCCTTTCAAGAAACACTGGAAACCATCCGCAACACGGCGTGGCGCCAGCCTCTTACCATAGCGGTGGAACGCCTCCTATCCCTTCCCCATCAGGTAGCCTGGGCGCTGCTGGTAATGCAAAGCCTCGTCTTTTCTGAAAGGCGATGGTTCCTCTTTGCCGTCCTATACCATGCCTCTATCGGTATCATCGTGCCCGGCCTGGCCCGCCTGTCTGGTTTTTTCATCGCCGAGGCCGTTAACGTCTTACTGGCCCTCGCCAGTCTGTGGATCATTATCAGGCTGCGCGCCCTATCCAAGGGCACTGGAGGGGTCTGATACTATTGCTCCTCTTCCGCGATGGAATCTTTTACCTGATACTTGGTCAAAACTGCCCGCGCCTCCTCTGCTCCACGCCAACCCTCCACGTAACTCTCTTTATCCTCAAGAAGTTTGTAGGTATCAAAGAAATTCTCGATCTCGCGCAACCAGTGGATGCCGACATCATCGAGTTCTTGCATCTCTTCAAACCGAGGATCAGCCACTGGCACCCCCAGAATCTTTTCGTCGATGCCCGCCTCATCGCGCATAAGTAACACGCCTATGGGGCGAATCTGCATATGACAGCCGGGGAAGGTGGGCTCCTCCACAACGATCAGGGCATCCAGGGGGTCTCCATCGGCCGCCTGTGTTCCCGGGACGAATCCATAATCGGTGGGATAGTGCACCGAAGAATAGAGCACCCGGTCGAGATAGATGGTATGCCTCTGATGATCATACTCGTACTTGTTGCGGCTGCCCCGGGGAATCTCGACGATAACTTCTATCTGTGCAAATTGATCTTCCATAGAACCTCACCTGTCTTCAACATACAAAAAGAAACGCATACCAAATATGTTATGATGACACCACGCTGACGTCGACTTGCGAACACCAGTCCACAGCCAGAAAACTCTGGATATACCATCCCCTTATTCCACAGTCACGCTCTTGGCCAGGTTTCTGGGCTGATCGACGTCGCAACCGCGGAGGACGCCGATATGGTAGGCCAGCAACTGCAGGGGGATGGTGGCCAGGACGGGGGTGAGATAGCGCGACGTGGCGGGAATCGAGATGACGTCGTCCGCCCTGGCTGCCACCTCCTCATCCCCCTCTGTGGCCACGGCGATGACCCGCCCGCCGCGGGTTTTGACCTGCTCCATATTGTTGAGCATCTTATCCCGCACCCTGTCCCGGGGGCAGATGACCACCACGGGCATCTGGTCATCGATAAGGGCGATGGGGCCATGCTTCATCTCCCCCGCCGGATAGCCCTCGGCATGGATGTAGGAGATCTCTTTTAACTTGAGGGCGCCCTCCAGGGCGATGGGATAGTTGATGCCCCGCCCCAGGAACAAAAAATCGTCACAGTCCATATAGCGTCGGGCCACTTTTTCATAGCCCTCATCGTCGCGCAGCACCCGCCCCATCAACTCGGGCAGTGCGGCCAGATCCTGCAACAGATCCAGTCTTTGCCCCTCATCCAGGGTATGGCGCATCTGCCCCAAATAGATGGCCAGCAGATAGGCCGCCGTGATCTGGGAGGTAAAGGCCTTGGTGGAAGCCACCCCGATCTCGGGACCGGCATTAAGATAGACCGTGCCGTCGGCCAGACGGGCCGCCTGGCTGCCCACCACGTTGACGAGGGCGATGGACTGCATACCCCGCTCGCGGGCCGCCTCCATGGCCGCCAGGGTATCCACCGTCTCTCCCGACTGACTGATGATCAACACCACGCTTCCGGGCTCCAGGATGGGATCGCGATAGCGGAACTCGGAGCCATAGTCCACCTCCACGGGCAGACGGACCAGATCCTCGATGAGGAACTTGGCCACGAGACAGGCATGCCACGCCGTGCCACAGGCCACGGCATGCAGCCGGCGCAGATGGGGCAATACCGGTTTCAGATCGTCGAGATCGGGCAAACGCACCACGGCCTCGTCGAAATCGACCCGGCCGCGGATGGCGTCAGTCACCGAGCGGGGCTGCTCATAGATCTCTTTGAGCATAAAGTGTTTGTAGCCCTCCTTGGCCGCCGATACCGGATTCCAGGATACACTGGTGGCCGTCTTTTTCACCGTCTCTCCATCCAGGTCCATGAACTCGGCCCCTTCTCTTGTAATCACGGCCACGTCCCCGTCATCCAAAAAGATCGTCTCCTGGGTATAGTCGAGGATGGCGGGCATGTCCGAGGCCACAAACATCTCGTCCTCCCCCAAGCCCAGCACCACGCCCCCGGCGTTGCCCACTCGCGCCGCTACCAGCCGGTCGGGTTCCAACGCGCTCATGACTACGATGGCGCTGGGGCCCTTGAGTCGTTGCAGGGCCCGGCGTACTGCGGCGACCAGATCCCGCGCCCCATCGTCGTAATACTCGCTCACGAGATGGGCGATAACCTCGGTATCGGTCTGGGAATCGAAAGTGAGCCCCTTTTCCAAGAGTTCCTGCTTTAACTGGCGATAGTTCTCCACAATGCCATTGTGCACGACAGAGATCGTGCCATCGTGATCCGTATGGGGATGACAGTTGGCCTCTGTCACATCGCCGTGGGTGGCCCAGCGGGTATGCCCCATGCCCATGGGACCGGAGAGGGGCTTTTTTTCGAGCAGCGCGTCGAGGTTGCGCAGTTTTCCCACACTGCGCCGGCGCGCGATGCCCCGTTCCGTGGCCACGGCCAGGCCGGCCGAATCGTATCCGCGATACTCGAGGCGACGCAGACCATCCAGAACGATGTCGCAGGCGTTGCGATCTCCCACATAGGCGACGATACCACACATCAGAGGACCTCCCTTTTTGAGGCTGCATGAGATTATCCACGACGACGCCAGAGCATCTATCGTCCTGTCGCCGTCCCTGGGTTTCACCGCCATCCCTTTGTGCCAGGGTCACCCCTGGGTTTTGCGGGATCGGCTTGTTATTCGGGAGGAAAGGATAAGGGGCGTGAGACCCCTGGAGGCTTCCGCTGATCTCTCGATTTTCCCCGCACGGACGCGCGGGTTAGCCCCATCTCGCGATGGAGAACCTCCACCTCGTCAACTACCGTCCCAAAGTGGCAGCCCTTGCGCTTACTCTCTCCCTCGAACTGTAACTCTTTTACCACGATCACGGTGATTGTAGCACAGCACCCAGGCAACGACAAAGGACGGACGACCGATCCACGATTGTCGTCGCGCATCTTTCGTGCTAGAATCGGTATGGTTTCAAGAGTAACAAGGCTGACAAGATCAATATGAGGATTCCTACATCCCGCGACGATGGTATATAGTGTATCGTTTCTGCCCTGGCTGATTCCCTGCGTGGGAGCCATTCTGACGATAGCCCTGCCCTCCTCGATCATATCCGACCGTATCAGACGCTGGGTACAGGCGGTCATCCTGCTGATAACCTGCATCACCCTCGCCCTCGTGCAGGGGGCGGCAGATGTCACATGGAACTCCCCACAGCCCCTCGTGGATCAGTTCGAACCCCTCGCCTTTTCCTACAAGCAACCGAGGATGACGATGGCCTGGCTCCCTTTGGGATTGCTCACCCTCCTGAACCTGGGGCTGATAATGAACCCCCTCAAGCCCTCTGAAGCCGCGAGGCAACTGGCGCTGGGAGCCATGGTGCTGGCCACCATGGCGGCCTCCAACCCCTTTACGCTGGGGATCATCTGGGGCTTGACGGATCTACTACTCCTGGCCTTTAAACTCGGAGACATCCCGCAGGAGGAACCCTATCTGCTCATACGCCACGGGGCGGGTAACCTGCTGTCCATCATGGCCATCGCCGTGGGCATCGCCTTTGTAGGGGGGAGGGAAAGGACTTTTCTCACCAACACCCTTGTTGGGCCGCCGCACGCATCGCTTCCCTGGCTTGCCCTGGCGGCCCTGATGCGACTCGGCGTATATCCCCTACCCCATCACCATGGGGAAACATGGGAGATCGACCTGACCTCCCTTTTCACGGGCATCCACCTTTGGTTACAGGTGGGCATGCTCCAACCCCTGGGGCTCACCTGGCTTCCCACGCTGTTTATAGCCCTCTTTTTACTGGCCATGGCCCTGCTGGCAAACCGGGCCGCGGATTTCAGGTTTGCGTGGCCCTATGTGAGCATGTACGGCATTCTTCTCTCGCTCTTGCCCATACTGGCAGGGGGCAATGGAGGCGCTACAACGACGCGGGCGCTGGCATCCCTCTGGGCCCTTGGCCTGAGCCTGCGTCACCTGTACATTCACGCTGCAATACCCTGGGATATCGTTCCCTGGGCGCGAGCACCCATGATCGCGGCCCTGGCCGCCCTGGGCGGCCTGCCACCCAGCCTGGGATTCATGGCCCGCTGGTCACTTTTGCAACTCTGCTGGCTCCACGGCCGCTGGGGCCTGATACTTGTCGTATCCACGGCCTCGCTGCTGGTCTCCATTCCCCTGTGGCGACAACTCGACGAATTGTTGGCCTTTTTTGGGAATTGCAGGCGGCCGCGAGGGCTTGAACTGATACCCATAGTTGTGGCCGCTCTCCTGGCGATGGTGCTGCTGGCGGGGGGCATCTGGCCGGGAACGGGGGCCATACGCGGGCTTTTGTCCCATCCCCTTTCGGGAAGTGTCCTGTTCGTCGTCACATTGCTCCCTCCCCTTGGGGGCTATTTCCTGCGCGAGCCCCAGAGGCGTTCCTACGCTGCCCCCTGGGCCGAGCGACTGGCGCCCGTACTGGGACTGGAGTGGCTTTACGCAGGCGTGGAAAAAGCGTTGGAAAGGGTGGACACCTGGCTCGTGACACTGTACACAACCCTCGAGGAATCGTTGGGATTGGGCTGGATCCTGATGTGGGGTCTCGCCCTCACGCTGTATCTGGTGGAGAGATAAGATGCCCGATATACCCATCACGCAGCAGTTACTGAGCCAGATTCCCATCATCGTAGTCGCCTCCTCCGCAGCCATGTTTCTGCTGACGAGGTACAGGATCTCTACGGCACTGCTGCTTCTACAATATATCCTGCTTCCCCCGTTGCTCAGCGAACGCCTCCCCCAGAGTATACTTTTTACCCGCGTGGGGGCAGGATTCTCCATCTGCCTCATCCTCTATCTCACGGCCGACCAGGTACAGAACGTCGTCCGTCCCATAACACCCGAGAGTGGACCCGACGACGATGGTCCCGAAATAGATCCGGAACCTGGACGTCCAAGGAGCATGGGGCTGCCCTTTTGCGCCCTCACGCTGGCCCTGGGAGCCTTTACAGCCTACCACCTATGGCGCAGATATCCCCTGCCCCCCATACCTCCAGAACTGACACTGACCAGTTACTGGCTGATGATCGGGGGTGTACTTGTAACACTGGTCAGCCTGAGTCCGCTGCGGATAGGATTCGGCCTGTTGAGTTTTCTGAACGGCTTTGTAGTCCTCTACCTCTTTTGGGATCCTGGCTTTTTGGTCACGGCTCTGCTGAATGTGATCGAGGTGCTCTTTGCCCTGGGGATCGTCCTCTTTGCCGAGGAGAGATTGCAGACGTCCGTAGTCGATGTGGAGATGGAAGAATGATCCTGTGGTTCGTCATCCTGCTCCTGGCTGTCGCTGTCACCGTCAGCCTGCTGTCCAGATTCCCCCTCACGGCAGCCCTCCTCTCCACCACCACCCTGCTGGTCACAGCCGTCTCTCTGGCCATCACAAGAGAGGTGCCGGATCTCCTCCTGGTGGGGCGACGGGTGACACTTTTGCCGGGAGCGCGCATGGGCCTGGCCTTTTGCCTCGCTCTGCTGGCTCTGGTGATGCTTCATACATATCGGGTGCCCCAGGGCGAGTTCTCCTACGCCCTCACCCTGGGTGCAGCAGGATTCTTTGCCGCCTCACTCATCGTTCATAGTAATACCCTCAAGGTCCTGACGCTGGAGATAGGGGCCATCGTAGCGCTCGCCCTGCTTCCCGTACGCGAACAACGGGACGCCGTCCTCGGCGCGCGCGCCCTGGTGCTGATAGCCCTGGCGGGGATGCTCCTCCTGGTGGGCGCGTGGACGCTAGAAATCTACGCTCCCGAACTGGAGGTGACGGCCATGCTGCAATTGAGTACGGCCGTCACCATGATGGGATTTCTGCTACTGCTGGGGGTGGGCCCCTTTGGCCTATGGCTGACCCCCCTGTTCCGCCGGGGCGCTTACCTGGCCGGTATCATGCTACACATCGTCCTCGGGGGCGCGCTGTTGTTCTTTTTGAGCGGCGTCTTTCGGGAGGAGACCTATGCTGGGGCACAGGAACTGATACACATCCTTTTGCTCGTCGGGGGCGTGGGAACATGCCTTCTGGGGGGGATGGGCGCGATGGCGCAGCGCTCGGTAAGCGGAGCCCTCTCCTACAGCGCCCTGGCCGACCTGGGTGTGGTCCTCACGGCCCTGGGTCTGGGCTCGTCAGAAAGCGCCACCGTGGGCATCATGCATTTCATGTATCGCGCCGTGGGGATCGTCGTCGTGGCCATGGTGGCAGGGTTGCTGCGTCACCATTTTGGAGGAGACGACCACGAACATCTGGCGGGAATCTGGCAGCGGGCGCCCCTGCTCGTCATGGCCCTGGCCACGGGCGGGCTGTCCCTGGCGGGGCTGCCCCCTCTGGCGGGCTTTGGCACACGGCTGAATCTCTACCAGATGCTGGCCATGGAGCACGCCGCCTGGATGCCCGCCCTCCTGATAAGCAGCCTGGGACCGGCCTGGGCCTTTGGGCGCTGTACCCTGGCCACCTTGAGCCCGCCCCTCGTCTCCCGGGGCGGTCCCTCCCCCCGCTATCCCGGGCTCCTGCCCCTGTT
Source organism: Anaerolineales bacterium (assembly GCA_046538105.1). Taxonomy (GTDB): domain Bacteria; phylum Chloroflexota; class Anaerolineae; order UBA1429; family UBA1429; genus JAWLEV01. The sequence goes on from JBKHJO010000012.1 coordinate 50,705, forward strand.
CCTGGGACTGTCATTACTGGCTCTGGGGATATCCCCACACCTGTTGACACGGCTGCCCTCTGCATGGATCGAGTTATTGGCGGCCGCCTCCGCCTTTGTCCCCTAAAGCAAAAAGGATGACGGGGATTACCCGCCCAGATAGCGCAGCGCAGAGAGGATGCGTTCATCCAACTCCTCCACCTCATCGGGGATTCCCGAGAGGGCGCTGCGCGCCTCGGAGACACTATAGCCCAGGGCGGTGAGGGCATCAATCACCTCGGCGTCCCCCTCTCCCATACCGGGCGTCCAGGCCTCGGAGACGGTCACCTTGTCCTGCAGATCGAGGAGGAGGCGCTGGGCCGTCTTGGGACCGATGCCGGGGATATGGGTCAGGGTGGAGGCGTCCCCCTGGGCGATGGCCCCGCGTAGAACCTCGGGGGAAAAGGTCGAGAGCACGGCCAGTGCCGTGCGCGGCCCGACACCGCTGACGCCAAGAAGCGTGGTAAAAAGTTCCCTCTCCTCCACAGAAAGAAAGCCATAGAGGGCGATACGATCCTCACGCACGTACATGTGCGTGTATAGTTCCACATTCTGTCCCACACGCGTGACGCTGTCCAGGACATCGCTCACCACGTACACCAGGAATCCCACCCCGCCCACCTCTACCACGAGGGCGTTCTCCCTGATGGCCTTTACCGGACCAGAAAGGCTCGCGATCACCGTCAGGACCTCGCCGTATCGCTTGCGCGCAAAAGCCCGGACATCCGCGCCGCGTGCTGATGGCATATAGCCAAAGCCAGGGCATCGGCGGCGTCATCGGGACGGGGCACCTCTTCCAGACGTAGCAGAACGCGCACCATCTCCTGCACCTGCTCCTTCTCGGCCCTCCCGTATCCCGTGATCCCCTCTTTGATCTGTAGGGGAGTGTATTCCGCGATCTGCAATCCCGCCTGCGCCAGCGCCAGGAGCAGCACGCCCCGGGCCTCGCCCACCATCATGGCCGTGCGCACATTCTTGCAGAAAAAAAGTTCCTCCACTGCAGCGACATCGGGGCCATATTCGTCCAGCAGGCAGGACATCTCGCCATGAATCTTGGCCAGACGCTCACCGACCGGCGTGTTTGCGGGCGTGCGTATCACGCCGTAGGAAACAGCGCTCAAATCCCTGCCATCTCCCGCCACCAAACCGTAACCGGTGGTGGCCAATCCCGGATCGAGGCCCAGAACCAGCATACGACGTCTCAAGCCGCCTGATCGCTCTCGTATTTCTCGATCATGTCATCCTGAAGATCCAGGTTAGAGTACACATCCTGCACGTCGAGCAGGTCCTCCAGAGCCTCCACCAGTCGCATGACCTTCATGGTATCCTTTTCCGACAAGGTCTTGATAGTCTGGGGTTCCCACGAAATTTCCGCGTTATCGACCTCAAAACCCGCCTCCTCCAGGGTATCGGACACGGCCTTGAAATCCTCGACGGCGGTATAGACCTCGACCCCGTCCTCATCGATCTCCACATCCTCTGCGCCGGCGTCTATGGCCTCCAGGGCCACCTCCTCGGGATCCATAGCACCGGGGTCAATCGCCAGATACCCCTTCCGCGAGAACATCCATGAGACACAGCCGCCAGAGCCCAGATTCCCCCCATGGGTGGAAAGAACGTGGCGGACATCAGAGACGGCACGATTCCTGTTATCGGTCAAATAATGGATCATCAGGGCGATGCCTTTTGGTCCATAGCCCTCGTAAAACCCCTCTTCCAGGGCCTTGCCATCCAGGGACCTACCAGCCCCCCGGTCGATGGCCCGCTGAATGTTATCCTTGGGCATGTTCGCATCCGCGGCCCTATCCAGGGCAAGACGCAGACGGACATTGTACTCTGGATCCTCTCCACCCTCTCGTACAGCAACGACAATCTCGTGGGCCAGTTTGGTAAACAGCCTGCCACGCTTTTGATCATTGGCTTTCTTTTGTCGCTTAATGGTGGACCATTTACTATGTCCAGACATTTTAACCTCCCATCAAGCCATAATAACGAATATAACGCATTCCCAACAATATTTTCTGGTTATTATAACATCCAAGAGAGAAATTGACCAATGGGACGTGGTAG
>JBKHJO010000120.1:0-3368 GCA_046538105.1 Anaerolineales bacterium
ACAAGATGGAGGAGCTGGGGCTGGATGACGTGGCCGATGAGTTGGAGGCGATGGGCAAGCTGGGATAGAGACGTCAGTACTATATCTCGGCGTGCGATAATTCAAGAATACATTATATAGACGCGCAAAGGCGGTGTGAGATGGGCGGGGGGAAAGTGAGAGAGCGGTACGGCTATGCGACCATCGCGCCGGATGAGCCGGTGATCGCTGGAAGCTATGGTACGTGGGAACTCACGTATGTGGCGGGCACCGAGGGCGTCGCAAAGGGGGGCTGCATCCGTATCCACACCGACTCGGACACCGATTGGGGCATGCCCCAGTTCGGTGATCCCGACGGCGAGGACTTTATGACGGTGCATGCGCCCCAAGATGTGCGCTTGGCCATAGTGGTCGAAAACGTCAGGAGTATGACCCTCACGTTGAAGGAACACCCCTTGGCGCCGGGCGAGGAGGTGCGTCTCGTCCTTGGCGACCGCTCGGAAGGTGGCCCCGGCACGCGGGCGCAGACCTTTGTGGAGGAGAAGCGGTACTTTTTGTTCTCTGTGGATGCGGACGGGGATGGCGAATTTGTCATCCTCCCTCACTCTCCTCACGTTCCCATCGTAGGCGGCCATGCCGTAAATCTGGTCGCCCTGGCGCCATCCATGGTGCCCCTGGATGTTCCCTTTCGCCTTCTGATCAGGGCCCAGGATGCATGGGGGAATCCCTCTTCTACCTACCGTGGCACAATAGAACTCATAGCCTCGGACGTGGAACTGCCGACCGACGAGCATACATTCTCAGAGAAGGATAACGGCGTGTGGCAGTTGGACGGCTGCCGCTGCAAAGCGACAGGTGTAAAGGGGATACGGGTGACGGAGAAAGAGGGCGAACTCGGCGCCGAGAGCAATCCCATACTTTGTGTAGAAGAGGAAGAACCCTACATGCTCTATTGGGGAGATCCCCATGGCGGACAGTTGCACGACCCGAAAAAGATCCCCGGCTTTTTCCGTTACGCGCGGGACGTTTCGGGCATCGATTTCACAGGCTACCAGCCCAATGACCATCGCGTCTCCACGGAGGAGTATGCGCTGCAACAGGAGGCAGAACGCGCGTTCTACGAGCCGGGACGTTTCGTTCCCCTGCCCGGGTTCGAATGGTCTGCCGAGACGGAGGAGGGAGGACACCACAACGTCTACTTCCGTCGACACGATCAGCCCATTCGCCGCAGCTTTCATCTGCCCAGTATCGCGGATCAGGACGACGTGGATACGGACCTTCCCCATATCCTTGACGTCCATCAGGCCTACCGCTACGCCGACGCGGTCATCACCCCTCACGTGGGTGGAGATATGGCCGATCTGCAATATCACGAGCCAAACCTGGAGCCGGCCATCGAGATGACCTCCACCCATGGCACCTTTGAGTGGTTCCTTGAAGACGCCCTGAGTCGTCGCTATCGAGTAGGCTTTATCGGCGGCAGCGATGGCTATACGGGCCGGCCGGGGGCCGAGTATCCGGGCTATGTAGATCGGCGCTATGCCAAGGGAGGATTGGCCGCCCTTTATGCCAAGGAATTGACCATCGCGGGCATTCTTGAGGCCCTGAAATCCCGTCGCGCGTATGGCACCACTGGGGCCAGAATCCTCCTTCGTGTGAACGGCGATGGACACATGATGGGCACAGAGTACCGCACCCATTCGTCGCCTAATATCTCTGCGTCGGTGATCGGTACCGCGCCCTTGGAGTCGGTGGAGCTGTTTCGAGGATTAGAGAAGGTGTACGATCACCCTTTAGAGTTAGGGACGGTGGGCAATCGCGTGCGCATATTGTGGGAGGGGGCGAGCCGCACCACGAGCTATTCCGGTGTGATATGGGATGGTAGCCTTGAGGTGGCTGGTGGCAGTATTCGGTTGCTCGAAAAGATCCGCTTCGACAGCCCCCGTTCTCATGTCCATGACCTCACAGAGGACGGCCTTTGCTGGCATTCGGTGGCCTGTGGCTACAGAAGCGGGCTCGTTCTCAAAGTCGAGGGCGGCGAGGACGTGGAGTTGAAACTGGCAGTGAGTCTTGATCTGATCTCCAGGGCGTTTTACGGGAGTCCTGACGACCGCCGTTCCCACATGAGCTACGGTCCGGCGGAGAATATATCTTTCACTTTCCGTATGGCCGATCTCGTCTCCGGCCCCAAAGAGATGGAGATCGGACCGCTTAATCGTAAGGTGACCGTTTCCCTGGCCCCGGACCCGGATGGCGCAAGGAGCGCCGAATTCTCTTTCACCGATCCGGCACCGCGGCCAGGAATCAATCCCTATTGGTTGCGCGTGGCGCAGACGGACGGGGAGACGGCTTGGAGCAGCCCCTTGTTCGCAGATTATGTAGTGGAAGAATAGCGTATTCTTTATTGTCATAACTAGAGAGAAGGATGAGCGTGGGCTTGTACGGTTGGACGGGCAAGATACTGCGGGTAGATCTCTCCAAGGGAGAGGTATCCACCATGGACACGAACGAGTATGTCCCCGAGTTCATCGGAGGGTTGGGGGTGGCGGCCAGGATCGCCTGGGAGGAGTTGGGGCCGGAGGTGGGCCCCTTTGATCCAGAGAACATGCTCTTTGTCATGGTGGGGCCGCTGACGGGCACGTTGGCCTCTGGCGGGGGGCGGGTGGTGGTGGCGGGCATCGCCCCGCAGCAGCATCCGCCGGCCTTTTCCCGGTCGGGCATGGGAGGACACTGGGGCGCGGAACTAAAGTACGCGGGATACGACGGTATCGTCGTCACGGGCCGGGCGGAAGCGCCCGTGTACCTGTGGATCCAGGGCGATGAGGTGGAGATAAGGGAGGCGGGAGATCTTTGGGGCCTGGGGACCTTTGCCACCACGTCGCGGCTGCGTGGTATACATGGCGCCAAGACACGGGTGATCTCCTGCGGACAGGCGGGGGAGAACCTGTCGCGCGTCGCCTGCATCCAGACGGAGACGGGAAACGCGGCGGGGCAGGGGGGCTACGGCGGGGTGATGGGGGCCAAGAACCTAAAGGCCGTTGCCGTGCGGGGCATGGGGGGCGTGCCGGTGGCGGACCCGGAACGACTGATGGACCTGTGTCTTCATGCTAGCCGCGAGGGGCAGCGGGCGCCCGACCCCTCGCGTGGGGGTGGCAGATCGGAACCCCAGGCCACGTATCGACGCAAAAAATGTGGCTTCTGTATGACCCAGTGTGCCAGTCGGCTGTTCATGAATGTGCCAGGCAAAGCCACCTCGGATTCTCACACGGTGGACTGGAGTTGCTATGCGTTCCAGACGACTTCTTTTGAAGCCCATATGGAGGCAAGAGCGTTGGCCAGCGACTATGGACTGAATGGCTGGGAGATCGCCTATGGCATCATCCCCTGGC
>JBKHJO010000121.1:0-3328 GCA_046538105.1 Anaerolineales bacterium
GGTTAAACTGCCGGCATGGAAGATGATAAGTTTGCCTTCGAGATCAGTTTCCTGTACCGTTTCTTCTTCCGGGTGCACCTCGCGCCAGGGCTCCGAGTCCGGCGTAAAAAGTGGCATGCCGAACTCCTCGACGCCAAATTCGCCGATCTTTTCCTGGGTGGGCACCGAGATCAACCAGTCGATGAACTGATTCGCCAACTCGGCGTTGATCTCTGGGCTCTTTTCCGGGTTCACGGCGATCACGCCATAGGGATTGAAGAGGATGGGATCGCCCTCCACCAGGATCTCCAGGTCCGTGCTCTCCAGCGTGCGCGCCAAGTAGGTGGCCCGGTCGCTGAGTGTGTAACCCTGCTGTTCGTCGGCCATGGTCAGCACCTCCCCCATGCCCTGTCCCGCTGAGACGTACCAGCCTCCCGAGGGGTCAGCACCTACTTCTTCCCAGATGGCTTTCTCTTTGGTATGCGTGCCTGAATCGTCGCCCCGCGAGATAAAGGTCGCCTCCTCTTCCGCGATCTGGACAAAGGCCTCCGGGGCGTCACTCATGCCCTCGATGCCCGCCGGATCATCGGGCGGCCCGACGATCACAAAGTCGTTATACATCAGATCCTCGCGGCGCACGCCGTGCCCCGCCTCCATAAAGGCGTCCTCCAGAGAGCGGGCGTGAACCATTAGCACATCGGCGTTGCCATCCTCGCCTGTCTGCAGGGCCTGGCCCGTGCCCACGGCGATGACCTCCACTTCCACGTTGTATTCTTTCTCAAAGAAGGGCAGGAGGTAGCCAAGTAGTCCCGAGTTGTCGGTACTCGTGGTGGTGGCTAAGGTCAGAGTCTGGACCTCGTCCGAGACGGTTTCCGCTTCGTCGGGCGTTTCGGTAGGCTCTGCGGGCACTGGCGTTGAGGTTGCCGGTATCTCCGTCGGTCTCGGTGCAGCGCAACCTGCCAATAGAGTGAACAGTAATGCTAGGATACTCAAGATCGTTATCGTCTTCTTGGACATCAATCTCTCCTTTTCTTTCTACTCTTACAATGCTGAAGCGCGATTCCCACAGGTCAGTAGACCATCTTCCCACGGACAAACGCCGCTGTGCGCGGGTCCTTGGGATTCTCAAAGAACTTTTCTACATCTGTCACCTCCACGATCTGTCCCTCCAACATTAATGCGACCCGTTGGGCCAGCCGTTTGGCCTGAAAGACGTTATGTGTAACCAGAACCAAAGTGGTGCCCTGCTTGCGATTGAGATCTTCCACTATATCCTCGATAAGCCCCACGTTGTAGGGGTCCAGATTGGCCGTGGGCTCGTCCAGGAGAAGCACGTCGGGCTCCAGGACGATGGCCCGCGCCAACGCCACGCGCTGGCCCTCACCGCCCGACAATGTCTTGGCACGCTGCCCTGCTAGACCTACCAGGCCCACCTCCTCCAGGGCCTTTTCGATCTTTTCGGGCACGTCGCTCTCACCGCGCAGCCGAAGCCCGTAGCCTACGTTGGCCCGGACGCTGCGGTTGAGCAAGATGGGCCGCTGAAAGACTGTGGTCACACGACGACTCAAACGCAATGGCATCTGCTGATCGGCGCTAAACTCCACGTCCAGGAAGCGGATCTGACCCGTCGTCGGGGGCTCCAAAAAGTTGAGCAGTCGCAGGAGAGTACTCTTGCCCGTACCACTCGGCCCCACGAGGGTAAAGATTTCCCCTCGCTGAATCTGCAGATGATCCACTGTGAGCACGCGTCGTCCCGCATACGTCTTGGATACATTGTGTAGGCGATAGATAAAGTCACTCATTCGTCGAACGTCCTTCCCTGCAGGCGCAGCATGGCCACATTTGCCAGGAAAGAGATGGCCAACAATACCACCCCGATGGCTATGGCCAGGTCAAAGTTTCCCTTGCGCGTCTCCAAGACTATGGCTGTGGTCAACATGCGCGTTTTGCCCTCGATGTTCCCCCCCACCATCATCACCGCGCCGACCTCGGAGATGATGCTGCCGAAACCGGCGATGATGGAGACGATGACGCCGATTCGTGCCTCGACCAGGATGGCCAATGTGGTCTGCCAGTCTGTAGCACCAAGGGATCGTACCTGTTGGCGAAGACCAGGGTCCACGCCCATTACGGCGGCCATGGTAAAGCCCGCCACCAGTGGGAAGGATATCACGGTCTGGGCAATCGCCATGGCGCCCGGCGTAAAGAGACCAGGGATGACTGCCGCGTTCATCTGCCCCAAAGGGCCGTTTCGCGACAACATGAGGTAGACGAACAGCCCCACCACCACGGGGGGGAATCCCATGCCCGTATAAAGGAGGGCGATGACAAGTCGCCGACCCGTAAAGCGCTGCAATCCCATGGCGGCACCCAAGGGGATGCCGATGAGCGTGCTGAACAGCAGCGCTGTGCCCGACACGCGAAGCGAGAGCATGACGATTTCCATGAGCGCCGGATCAAGGGCGACGAGCAGATGAAAGGCCTGTAGAATACCACGGATGATCTCTTCGATGATGAACCTCCTGATTCTTTTATGGGCGTATCAGTGCGTCATTCAACTGGAACTTGCTGATATGCATAGACGCAAGAGAAAAGATGCTGTGGTTCCTCAGAAGAGGTAGCCGCGCAGTAGGACTGAGGGGAGGAAAAACTTCAAAGTCGCCCGCCGATGATATATCATCGGCGGACGACTGTCCGTAGAAAGAATCAGGATATAGGAGATCATAGAACGTTGGGTGTGGTTCGTTCAAAGTTGCGAGGACCACATAAAGCCAGATGAGCCGCTTTTTCATCGAGTCCTTCTTTCCTGTCATGTCTTTGATGGATCCGTGCTCCTTTTCCATGCCGCTGGAAAGGAGCACGTGAACGCCCTCAAAGGAAGGACTCACGCGAACGCGATCCCCTTTCCAAATACGGGAGGCATGCCCGTTTCCAGTCATACCCTATCGCCCATTCTCCATAGGTGGGACCCGTAGGAGAAGGGGTCGGAGATCTATCGTACAGCTGCTTTATGAGATTTAAACTTTATGTAGACGAACCCGCCCCGGCGTGCATCACCCGGGGCCCGCCTCAACTACCCGAGCAGTATAACAAATCTCCAAAAGGCTGTCAAATGGCAGGGAGGTTTCCTCCACCACAAAGAGTTGGGAAGACCGGTCGATGTGGGGATGGGGGAGCCCGGATGTACTGTGCTATCGTCAACGGGTGATGCTCAGGTCAGAAAGCCGCAGGGCTCCCTGGTATAAGCGGCTTTGGCTATTTTGAATGTTGATTTCTTGGTAGTGCCGTTGGGATCATTGACGTGCCCTGGCATGGGACGTAGAATGGGAGACAGAAGCCGGGGCAATGG
>JBKHJO010000122.1:0-3273 GCA_046538105.1 Anaerolineales bacterium
TTCTCCAGCATGTGCGATATCGCGTGCGAGATAGGGAGCAAACATGTAGTCCCCCTCCTTATAACGGCCCCAGGGAAAACGACCACCCTAAAGTCCTAATAGAGGAACTGGCCAAACTGGCATGACGTCAGTCAAAGAACATCCTCTCGCCACAAATTCCTCTTCTCCAGGATAACATAGCCCCATACAGAATGGCCGTCAAGGATGATCGGTTCCCCACCGTGAGATTGTAGATGATAGAACACGACTTTGGCAAACAGCCAAAGCATATTTGACACTTCATAGCCTATACCTCTAGAATACACCGGTATGCGTGAAATGGTGCTGTACCGTCCATTTGATGTAATCAGAGAGGTGAGTTATGGTAGACGGATATGCTGGCAAGCTCCTGCACGTAAATCTCACAGAAGGCGAACTATGGACAGAGGAACCCCCTGAGGATTTCTATCGGCGCTATCTGGGCGGCAACGGATTCGTCGCCTACTATTTGCTGAAAGAGGTCCCCAAGGGGGCCGATCCCCTGGGACCGGAAAACGCCCTCGTCTTTGCCACGGGCACGACGACGGGGATTCCCATCACGGGCGCGGGCAGAAGCGCTATGGGCGCCAAGTCACCCCTTACCGGGGGCTATGGCGAGGCGGACGTGGGTGGATTCTTTGGCGCCGAACTCAAACAAGCGGGCTTTGATGCCATCGTCCTCTACGGAAAGGCCCCTTCCCCCGTGTATCTGTGGGTACACGACGGTGAGGCCGAGCTCCGCCCGGCCGATGACCTGTGGGGAACGACCACACAGGAGTGCCAGGAGGCGATTCAATCGGAACTGGACGACTCGCGCGTGCGCCTGGCCATGATCGGCCCGGCCGGCGAGAAACTCGTCCTCTATGCGTGCGTGATCAACGACCTCAAACACGCCGCCGGACGCACGGGCATCGGCGCCGTCATGGGCAGCAAGAACCTCAAGGCCGTGGCCGCCCGCGGGACAACCAATGTCCCCATCGCCGATACGGACGCCCTGGGCGAATTGAGGAATTGGATGCGTGACAACTGGAAGGAAAAGGCCTGGCAGATGCACGATCTGGGCACCAATGGCGGCCTGGAGAGCCTGAACGAGGTTGGGGCTTTGCCCACGCGCAATTTCCAGGACGGCCAGTTTGAGGGAGCGAAGAATATCGATGGCGTGGCCATGCGCGATACGGTTCTGACGGGACGTGAAGGATGCTATGCCTGCCCCATACGCTGCAAGCGTGTGGTCGAGATCCACGACAAGGATTATGACGTCAACCCCATCTATGGCGGACCCGAATACGAAACCGTGGGCTCCTTTGGATCCAACTGCGGTATAGACGATCTGCGGGCCATCTCCAAAGCACACGAATTATGTAACGCCTATGGACTCGACACGATATCCACGGGCATGGCTGTATCCTTTGCCATGGAGTGCTTTGAGAACGGACTCTTGACAACCGAGGATACGGGAGGCCTGGATCTCAGTTTTGGCAATGCGAAGGCCATGGTCGAATTGACTCGGCAGATCTGCGAGCGCGAGGGATTGGGAGATCTGTTGGCCAAAGGCCCAGAGATCGCGGCCAGCGAGATCGGCCCCGAGGCCGAGGCCTTTGCCATCGGCGTCAAGGGACAGCCCTTCCCCATGCACGAATGCCGCACGCGACACGGGCAGGGACTCGGATATGCCGTCTCTCCTACGGGAGCGGACCATATGCACAATTTCTGGGATGAAGGACTGGCGAGCGAAACCTTGGGCAAAGATCTCAAAGAGTTAGGTGTCTATACCCCCGTACCCCAGACGGAACTGACCCCGGACAAGGTACGCGCCTATACCGCCGTCACCAACTGGCAGTGGGTCTTTAACCATCTGGGACACTGCATGTTCATCCCCTGGTCCCGCGATCAGATGGTGGAACTCGTCAAGGCCATTACCGGTTGGCAGACGAATATGTGGGAACTGCTCAAAGCCGGCGAGCGGGGCGTGACGCTGGCGCGCGTGTTCAACGTGCGTGAGGGCTTTGGACGGGCGGACGATACCCTGCCACCGAGGATGAACACCCCCCACGTAAGTGGCACACTGAATGAAAAACCCATCGACCCCGAAGTGTTGGACGAGCACGTGTCAACCTTCTACGGGATGATGGGATGGGACACGGAGAACGGCGTACCCACCCTGCCCAAGCTCCAGGAACTCGACATCGAATGGGCAGCCGACGAACTCGACTAGAACCTATCTCGAGACAGGGCGTATCGGTGGCCCAGAGATACGTGATATGCAAGGGATTGGGAGTTTTCCCAATCCCTTGTTTTGTTCTGCGAAAAAGCAACACGATGCCTTGCATATGGGATAAACACCCTCACGCCGTCTTGGAATCATTTTTTACAGTGATCCCGACGGAAATATCAGGCACTCGGATTCTTAACATCTTTTTTAGGTCATTCAACCTGTTTTATACTCCAAAAAACTCCCATATCGCCCTGTCTTTTTTCCAAAGTATCATGTATAATGGTTACGAGAATCTTACCCCGGCGGCCACGCGGTGTGAGCCGCCACTAGACAAGCCTATGGGAGGGCGAAACATGTCATTTTCATTATCAGATCTGAATTGGGACCAGCTCGTGCAGCGCCTCATGCGTATCGCCAGGTTCGACGAGACGGTGTGGGAGGAGATAGAATATGATGAAAGCGCCGACATGGAGGCGGCGGCAGTCGTTGTCATCGCCGCTTTTCTGTCTGCCGTGGGATCAGCGATAGCAGCCCGTGGCTTTATCGGCACCTTTATCCTGAGCCTGCTCAGCGGTGTCCTGATCAGTTGGCTGCTCTGGAGTGCTGTCACCATGTTCGTCGGTACTCGCCTCTTTGATGCCGAGACCGACTTTCGAGAGATGGCCCGCGTGTTGGGCTATGCCAATGCCCCAATGGCGCTGGGCATCCTGAACGCGATTCCCTGCTTGGGAGTCCTGATCGGCCTCATCGCCATGGTGCTCTCTCTGGTCATCGGATTCCTGGCCACCCGAGAAGCGCTGGACCTCGACACAGGGAAGACCATCATCACCATCGTCATCGGCTGGGTCATCGTCCTTGTGGTCACCATGCTGATAAGCGTGGGGGGCTTTTTGCTATAAGAGCGCAACGCCACAGATCATCCCTTTCATCAGCCGGTACTTTTGGGAACCACCCCCTGAGAGGGCACAAAGGGAATCACCTTTTGCGCCCTCTCCTTTCTTCGTACCTTGTCCAGGTACTCCGTATAGATCGTCGGTGGA
>JBKHJO010000054.1:0-14847 GCA_046538105.1 Anaerolineales bacterium
AACGACGGCATCAAACTCGGAAGTAAGGGCGGAGGCGACGCGAGCACAGAGAGCGGTAGCACTATCCAGGGTAACGTCGTTTATAACACGGCACAGGACGGCATCAGTGTCTATACGAGCGACGTCACCGTCAGCGATAACGACGTTTACAACAGCAGCAGCGAGAACGGGGCCATCTATGTGGCCTATGCTGTCTCCGAAATCACCATCACCGACAATCACGTGCATGACAATACGTTCACTGGATCGAAACATGATGGTGAGGTTGCCGGTATACTTATCGGAGATGATGTTGATGCTGACACCGTGTTTGTCAACGATAACTCCATCTATAACAACGACCCCTACGGCGTCACGAATCGCGCATCTGACGAACTCGACGCCACCAACAACTGGTGGGGTGCGGTATCCGGGCCTTCCGGAGACGGTTCAGGAAGCGGCGACGCCGTCTCGGAGAACGTGGACTATGACCCGTGGCGGACCGGCATATCGCCTGGCACATTGCAGGCGGTTATCGACGCGGCTTCTCCGGGGGACACCATCTATTTGGGCCCCTATGAGTACGAGGGCGGCATCGTCATCGACAAACCCCTTACTATCTTGGGCCAAGAGGGTACCGTTGTCATAGTTGGCTCCCACGGCATGACCGTCAGCGCCCATGACGTCACCATCGACGGCATCACATTCGATGGTACTGGTTGCGCCAGCGGATCGGGCGATGCCGGCATCTATGTCCAGGATGGCGTCGAGCGCATCGTGATCCGCAATTGCGAGGTCAAGAATTGGTGCGATGGGGGCATCCGCTTCGCCGGCGCCAGCACGGACGTCAAGATCGTCGACAACTATGTGCATGATAACGAGAAGAGCGGCCTTTCCATAGACGAGGCACCGGCAGGTACGGTGGATGTCTATGGCAACGCCTTCCGCAACAATGGCGACGACGGGATCTATCTCAGTTCCGGCTCCTTGACGGCCGAGTATAACGAGTGGGGCGACGTCGGCGGGCCCGAGGGCACTGACGGCGATGGTGTGAGCGATGATGTGGACTATGATCCTTGGGTCTTTGGTAAGCTGTGGGTCGAGTCCGCCAGCACGACGGTGCGCGAGACGGAGATGATCACCGCTTACGTCAAGATGGACGTACACCACCTCTATGGCACGAGCTTTGCCCTCGGCTTTGACACGGATCTGCTACAGTTGGCAGAGAAGCCCACCATCGGTGACTTTGAGACGGACAGCGACGGCGCTGACTTTGGCACGAACAGCCTGTCCGATATCAACGACACGGGTATCATCACCTTCAGAGGGTATCGTGCCTCAGGTGACGACGAGTACAATGCGACGGATGACGTCTTGCTGACGCTGCCGTTCCAGGCTCAAGAGATCGCTGGGATATCAGAAACGGTTGATCTGGCGTTCGAGTCCGGTACCAAGATGGGCGCCAAGGGTGGTGTGAACATCTTTGTCGACTCCACCACGGACGGCGAGATAATGGTTCTGGGTACCACGACCGTCGATGGTGTGGTGGATCTCCAGGGCCGCAGCGACGACAGCGGCGCGGTGGTGGATCCTCAATCCGGGGAGAACTACAACTGGGATCCCGATGCGGTTACCACCGGCTCCTGGGGTGCGTACACCTTTAGCGAGATGACGGACGATACGTACACCTTTACCGTCGAGATGGACCGCTACCTTGATGCCAGCGTTGAGGTGGAGGTGAGCGGCGACACCCAGACTCTCAACACTGTCGTGTTGCTCGGCGGTGACGCCAACGATGACGATGAGATCAACATAAACGATATGACTATAATCGGCGGTGAATATGGTAACGCGGACGGGGATATTGATGACGAGCGCGCCGATATCAACGCCGATGATGTGGTGGATATCCTGGACCTTGTCCTGGCGGCCGGGAACTATGGTGAGACCGAATCACCCTGGTCATTGTAGCTAACTCTCAGCTACTAAAGGGAAGGATGCCGTCAGGCATCCTTCCCTTTGCTCAAGACGCCGAACGCTGGCGCATCGGGAACTGTTGGCAACGAGGACGGGATAACGATGCCTTCCCGGTCGATTTTGAATGGATCGTGCACATCCCAACGTAAGGGGAACTCATTATGCTACATGCTTGGAAAAAACGACCCTCGGCTTTTCTGGTCTTTTATATACTTTTTATTTTCAATCTGTCTCTCAGCACAGTATGCGCCGACGAGAGCACCCTGATTCATCCCGCCCCTCAGGAGGCGCAGGTGGGTGCGGGACAGACGACGACGGTGGCCGTTCGTGTGGAGGATGTGCAGGCCCTCTATGGCCTGGACATTCGTCTCGGCTTCGATCCGCAGGTCGTGGAGGTTGTGGATGCGGACCCGGATGCCGAGGGGATCCATCTTCTGCCCGGCGATCTGCTCTCCCCCGACTTTTTCGTGCGCAACACGGCGGATAACGCCGAGGGCACGGCATGGTTCGCCATGACGCAATTGAACCCCAGCGAGGCGGTGAGCGGCAGTGGTACGGCCTTTAGCGTCATCTTTCGGGGCAAGGATCAGGGTACATCCTGTTCCATCGACATCACCTATGCCAAACTGAGCAGTCGCGACGGCGAAGCCATACCCGCCGACACGTCGGACGGGACCATTCGGGTGGTGCAGGCGGATGAGACGGCCCCCACACCGACAGAGATAACGCCGCCTCCGCAATCCACACTCGCCGCCCCCGAGTCCACCAAGGCCGGCACGGAGCAGACGCCAACGTCAGCCGACACGTCTTCCCCCCAAAGCCCGTCGCCCACAGCGACGTCGCCAGAGTCGACGTCGCAGGCGGTGGAATCCACGAACACGCCGTCGCCGAGCGACACGGCCACACCGCAGCCGACGCCCACATTGGACGCCACGGATACACCGCGCTCCGCCTCGCCGACGGCCACGGAAATGACACAGGCCGCCGCTGAGGAGCAGCAGACGGTCGAGCCCACAGCGCCACCGCCTGCGGCGTCAGACACCGATGCCTCCTCTGGAGCCAGTTCAGCCCTTTGGTTCGTATTGGGTGGTACCGCCGGTCTACTCATCATTGCCTGGGGTGTCCAGACCCTTGGAAGTGGCTCGGGACGAGACGCGCGCCATGGGGGATAGGTACGCGAATGGGGATCACGGCTTACGGCTGTGTATCCGGGCGGGAAGGATGGCTTGTGGGATATGGTCGATTTGATGGTCATGATGGGGAGCTTTGTCGTGGGTAATCCCGATCGTTGTAGTAAAGGGGTTCATGAATAGTTCCATGGAGAAGGAGAGGTAAAATGGTCGAATCGGAGAATGAGAGGGTGACGCACGGAAGATATATCGGCGCCTTGGCGATGTTCTTCATCTTGGGGATCATTTTGCTGATGATGAGTTTCTCTGCGGGGGCCGAACTCGACGTAGATCGGGAGTTGCACGGCGCCGAACTGCAGGGCTCGGCGGGCACCATCAGGATACTCCCCGAGACGGCGAATATGGATCAGGGAGAAGAGGTCACCGTGTATGTTTGGCTGGAGGACGTTGGAGATTACTATGGCCTGGATTTCAAACTCGATTATGATGAGAGCGTGGTGAGTGTACCCGCCGGCCAGGTGACCCCTCTCTGGGAGGTCTTTGATGAGAGCAATCATTTTATGATCAAGAATCAGGCCGACGACGGCACCGTCTGGTATGCCATAACCAATATCAACCCCGCCGAACCCTTTACGGGCACAGGAAGGGTTTGCTCCATCACCTTCCGCGGGGATACTCCGGGGACCTCGGCGCTGGATTTCTCCTCCGCCGAGGGCTCGACGCGACATGGAGAGGCCCTTTATCCGACGCAGGTGGATGGCTCGGTGGTGGTGTCCGGCGAGGGCCCGATTCCGACGGCTACCGAAAGCCCGATTCCGACAGAGACTCCCACACCGACGGAGACCGAGTACGCGGCTCCAGAGACGGCTACACCGACCTTGACCTCCTCGCCATCGCCGACCAGCACCGACACGCCCACGCCGGGCCCTACATACGCTCTTCCGGGCCACCGTCTGCTGATCCCCCTGGTGTTCAACAATGCACAATAGATCTTTGCTGTGTGGATGAGGGGCTCCCGGTCACGTCTCTCCCGTCGACCCCCCAACGCCGAACGCGAGGTGCAGTGGGTTTGTAGCACAAAGCGTCCGCTTCACTAATCATCGTTACGTAAAACCCGTGACGAAAACACGCTTCATCGCCACCTATGTGGCGCGGAGCGGACGCTCCCCAGACGCGTCGATGCAGGTCGACGCCCGGCGCGGAGCGCCTTAGCGTCGGGCTTTAGGCCGAGCATCTTTGGCCGGCCAGCGCGGGGCTAAAGAATAGCCCCGAAGGAGCTTTGACCAATAGTGCAGAATGGCAATGCCATTCTGCAAGGGAATAGGCATAGTCTATTTCCCAGATCACCGCAGGTGGCCCGCTTTCGCCGTCTAAAGCCCCTTGTGAGGCCTATCGGCCCAACCGTCTGCGTGGACGAGGAATGGCGAGTCGTCTATAACATTTGCGCGCCTCCACCTTTCCATCCTCCTTGACAACATACAGAGTTTGTGCTATAATAGAACAAATGTTCTATTCCCAACCGGGAGCATACGGCCTACGGCGTATCCGCTCCCGCCATCCACCCATCCCATCATCCTGTAGCACGTTTTTACGAAACGAACCCATTTTCATCTGTAGCGCAAAGCGTCCACTTTGCCACTCTATCGTCACCTGAGACCTGCGATGGGTGAAACGTCCGCCTGTCCTATCTGTTGTCGCGTGAGACTGGCGATGGAGTAGTCACACCGTTGCTATGGATCCACACTGAGATCGGGACCCAAGAGGTAGTAGAGACGCAAGACCTTGCATCTCTACTACACATCTCCTGCGTCCGTGCGCCCGTGATTTTCTATGGCACGAATTCGGACTATAATAGGGCGGGATATGCCAGACCATGATCATGGAGGGTGGGTTTAGTCGATGTCAGGAGCAAGATGTCCAAACTTACGATAGTAGTCCTTATCAAACAGGTCCCCGAGATGGAGCAGGTGAAATTCGATGTCGAGAAAGGGACGCTTGATAGGAGTTCGGCGGGCGTGGAGGTAAACCCCTTTGACCTCAACGCACTGGAGCAGGCCGTGAGAATAAAAGAGGCCTGCGGGGGGGAGGTGACGGCCATCAGCATGGGGCCCTCGCGGGCTGAATCGGCGTTGCGGGAGGCGCTGGCCAGGGGAGCGGATCGCGCTATCCTCATCTCCGATAGGGCCTTTGCCGGCGCCGATACCTGGGCTACTTCGCTCACCCTTTCGACGGCCATAGGAAAATTGGATCGGTTTGATCTGATCGTCTGTGGAGAGAAGACGGTGGATAGCGACACGGGCCAGGTGGGGCCGGCGGTGGCCGAATTCCTCAGCATCCCCCACGTGGCCTATGTTACGGAGGTCAGGAGCGCGGATGAGAAGGGCCTGACGGTCGCCCAGGATATCTGGGGGGGTATCTATCTCAAGGAACTCGTGTTCCCCGGCCTCATCACGGTGACCAAGGATATCAATGAACCGCGCCTTCCCACCTTTCAGGACAAGTTAAAGTCTAGAAGCGCCCCGGTAGAGATGTGGGATATGGACGACTTTTCCGATACCCTGGCCCCCGATGATGTGGGACTTCGCGGCTCCCCCACCAGCCTGCGCAAGGTAGAGGATATCGTTCCCCAAAGTAAAGAATGTGAGATGATCGAGGGCGAGGCCTCAAAAATTGTCGATGAACTCCTCTCGAGATTGAAGACCCTGGAGGTTGTCTGAATGGGAGATGGATACAGCGGTGTGTTGATTCTCGCAGAACAGAACGAGGGCGAGTTGCACGCCATCTCATCCGAACTCTTGAACGTGGGACGCAGGATCGCGGACGAGTTGGGGACAGGCCTCTCTGCAGTTTTGCTGACCCCTGACCCCTCTGGGGCCGAGGAGTTGATCTGTCGTGGGGCTGAAAGGGTATTTGTGTATACAAGCCCCGCCTTCGGCCATCCTGACGAGATGGTCTATAAAGAGAACCTGGTGACCCTGATCGATGAGGAGAGGCCAGAGGTCTTTTTGATAGGGGGCACCAATTTCGGTAGGTCGTTGGCCCCCAGGCTACAGGCTGCCCTGCATACCGGCCTTACCGCCGATTGCACGGGGTTCGAGGTGAACGAGGAGGGCAAACTGGTTCAGATTCGCCCTGCCTGTAGCAGTACCCTTCTCGCCCAAATAGTCAGCGATAGATATCCGCAGATGGCCACCGTGAGATACAAGGAGTTCGAGGAGGCGCCAAGGGATCCCGCCCAGACGGGCGAGATAATCGAAAGACAGGCCAGCATCCCAGACCTTGCCGGGGTCAGGACGCTGGAGAAACTGACGTCGAGGGAAGTGGATATCACCGAGGCACAGGTCATCGTCTCTGGGGGAAGAGGGCTAAAGGACCCTCAGGATTTTCGACTGTTGGAAGAACTGGCGGATCTGCTCGATGGCGTCGTGGGATCCAGCAGGCCGCTGGTGGACGAGGGATGGATAGACAGGGCGCATCAGGTGGGATACAGTGGCAACAGGGTAAAGCCGACGCTCTATATCGCCTGCGGGATCTCGGGGGCACCCAACCACCTGGCCGGCATGAGCCAGGCGGAGGTCGTGGTGGCCATCAACACTGACCCCTCCGCGCCTATCTTCAAAGTGGCCGATTATGGGATCGTCGGCGATCTGTACGAAATAGTTCCCGAACTGGTGGAGCAGATAAGAAAGGAAAGGCATGAAGGTACAGATAGTTGAGCATTTAAAGTCCATCGTGGGAGAGAATTGGGTGGTGGACAGGATCGACCAGATGCAGGATTACCTGGTCGACGAGACGGCCGGGCCATCCTGCCCGGAACCCAGCACCGACGTCGTGGTCGTCAAGCCGGCGGACGCTGACGAGATATCGGAAGTATTGAAATTGGCTAACGAGGAGGCCATGCCGGTCATCCCCAGGGGAGGGGGGACCGGACTCTGTGCGGCCGCCGTGCCCACCGGCCCCAGCGTCATCGTCTCCTTGGAGCGGCTCAACGATATCGTCGAGGTGGACGAGGATAACCTGACCATCACCTGTGAGGCCGGCGTGACCCTCAGAGAGTTGATCGAGCGCGCGGAGAGGACCGAGTCCCTCTTTTTCCCCCTGCGACCGGGAGACGAGGGAGCACAGGTAGGGGGGCTCATCGCGGCCAACGCCGGGGGATCCAGGGCCGTGCAACATGGTGTGATGAGAAATCATATAAAAGGTATCGAGGTGGTTCTCCCCACAGGCGAGATAACGAAATTGGGCGGAAAGGTCGTAAAGAATAACATGGGCTATGACCTGATGCATCTGCTCATCGGTAGCGAGGGGACGTTGGGAATCATCACCAGGGCGATTCTCCGACTGTACCCGAGGCCCAGGATGAGTTTCTCCTTGATCATACCCTATGAGAAGCGCAGCGATGCCATAAGGACGGTTCCAGAGATCCTCCAGCACGGTATAACCCCCCTGGCCATCGAGTATGTGGAAAGGGATTTGATCGAGGAATCGGCCGAACATCTCGGCGAGGAATGGCCGGCAAAAGAGGGCAATGCCTATCTGTATATCATCGTGACGGGCGCAGATGAGGAAGCGTTGTATACTGCGAGCGCGGAGATAGACCAGATCTGTCAGTCCCACAATGCTCTTGGAACGTTGGTGGCCGAGAAAAAGAGGGAGCAGGATAGAATTCTGGATATCCGGGGCAATATCTACACCTCCCTCAAGGCCGATACGGCGGACATTCTGGATGTGACAGTTCCCCTGGCCAATATCGGGAAACTCATGGACAGGGTGGACGAGATTGCTGAGGAGTTCGACACCACTATTCCCATGTATGGTCATGCCGGCGATGGGAATCTGCACCCCCATATCATAAAGGTGGATGGGGATGCTCCCCCTTACCTGGACGAGATCAGGGAAAGGATCTACAAGGAGGCGATGGCCCTGGGAGGTTTCATCACCGGGGAGCACGGCATAGGCAAGACGAGGGTCAAGAATCTGCCTATGTTGGGCGAAAAGCAGGTAGAGTTGATGAGGGGCATCAAAAAGGTCTTTGATCCCCACGATATTCTGAATCCGGGCACCATCGTGAGCGCCTGATGATTGTGCAGTGCGCCCCGCAAGGTTGTGGAGACGGGGGATTGTGTTCTAATTGGTTGCTCTTTCCTCGAGTTGTGCTTCTATCTCGCGGATCAGTACGGGTAGATTGGGCCGATTGAAACGCATTTGGGGCGCAGGGATGCGGTGGTGCTTGATGTCTGGAGGAATGTGTTTATGGTGAGGATGTGTGGCTTGTAAAGAAGGATCGTTCGGATGCGGTTGTGAATCGTACCAGTATAACTTCTTGCTGCCCTGCCAAATTTCATAACCATACCAGTCTATTCTGACGGGCAAAGGACGATACATGAGTCGTTCCCGAACAACCAGACGTATATCTCTACCAAAGTACAGTTCACCGGTCACCAGTGCCAGGGATGCTCCCCGTCGGATAAAAGCCATGGTGGAACGGCGCACCGAGGGGAAACGCTCCTTGAGCGTGTAAAGAAATAGTTCATAATCCTCGGCGGTGCGCAACGGATCGCTCACGAGCCTACCTGTACCAGATTTTTCAGACTGGGGGCGTTGTCTTGCTGGCGTTGTATTTCGTTGCGGTACTCGGCTTGTCTCTCAAGCCACGTACGATATACACTGGCCCACTCGCCGAAATCCAGCACCCAACTATCGTCTTCTGGTTCTTCCCCACTCACATAGGCTGCGTAAAATGTTTCTGAACGGATGCCATATTTGCGCTCGAAGGCTAAAAGATCTTGTTCAAGCGCATGAATATCGGCCAGAATTTCTCGAAGCGTCATAATTCACCTCCTTTTCCTTCCATTATAGCCTCTTTTCTTTGTTCCTGAAAAATGTGGTTTCCACACCGTCCCCCGCCCCACGGCCGCGCTGAGGTGGGCACCAAAGAGGGCCAGATAACTGCTCACATAGATCCACAGCAGGAGGGCCACCACGCTGCTCAGCGAGCCATAGACCAGGGGATAGTTCACCAGGTCGCTGCTGATGTACCAGGCCAGGGCCCGCTTGGCCACCTCCCAGGTCAGGGCCACGAACAGGGCGCCCCAAAAGGCCTCCCCCCAGGGGACCTTTGTGTTGGGTGCCCAGCGGTAGAGCATCATAAAGACGGCAAAGACGAGCAGCACGGGTACTCCGTTGATGAGCAGCGCCCACAACAGGGTGTCATAGAGGGCGATCCCGCCCCCCAGAGGCACCTCCAGGCGGGCCAGCACGCTGAGTGCTGGCCCCAGGGTGAAGGAGAGCAGCAGGAGGACGGCCAACAGCCCCGCCAGCCCCAGGGCCAGCAGGTGACTCGTGAAAAAGCCCCGTGGTTCGGCGTCCGTCCAGGCGCGGTTGATCTGGTGTACCAGCACGGTAAAGGCCCCCATTCCACTCCACAGGAGACCTACCAATCCTGCGATGCTGATGGCCTCGCGCCGCATGAGCACCTGCTGGATATTCGATTCGATCAGACGCTTGGAGACGGGCACGATGCGCATCACTGCATCCACCACCTGCTGAAAGGCCTCGTCAGTGGTGAGAAAAAAGCTTGCCACGGCGACCAGGGCCAGGAGGAGGGGAAAGAGGGAAAAGAGGGCATAGTAGGCCAGGGCCGCTGCCGCGTCAGGCCCTTGGGTGGTGTTGAAGCATTTCACAGCGTCCTGCAGGATGGCCAGTCTTCCGCCGCTGACCTCGTCGGCCCATTCGCGGACCGAGTTCAGATTATCATGTATTCTGTCCATGGACCTCTTCCTTTCCCAATTCGCGACGCAGCAGGTTATAGGCGGCCAGGACCAGGGGGGTAAAGACCATGAGGTTCAGCAGGTCGGTGGCGGCCGCCGGGGCAAAACTCCCAATGATGGCCGTGCCCGGGGTGAATTCGCTGATCCAGATATCTGCCAGGGCGGCAAAGGCGTTGCCCGTCAGGATACCCAGGGTGCCCCACAGGTTCACGGCGGCCAGGGCCACGCTCCGATCCTGCAGCAGGAAGCGGTTGGCGATCATCACCAGCCCCCCGACAAGGAGGGCCCAGCCCCAGAAGGAATGATTCACTACCTCGTCCGTCCAGGGTTCCGCTGCGCGAGGATGGATAAAGACGACGCTCGCCGTGAGAGCGATGAGTATCAGCACCACGATAGTCAGGGATCGCAGGTTGCGCCTCTCCCTGACCACGAGCACCACCAGTCCGGGTACAAGGCCCGTCAGCCCGCTGCCCATGGCCCAGTTGGGAAAGACCCCCCAGCCGCTGATGAAATCGCCCAGCACGCTGCCCACGGCCCCGGTGAAAAAGCCCACCACGGGGCCAAAGGCATAACCAAAGAGCACGGGAATACATATGGTGGGACGCACTCGTACCTGTCCCACGGAGGCGTCTACGATGACGTTAAAGAGATAGGTGGAGACCGTGTGTAGGGCCGCTCCCAGAGTCATCCAGCCGATGCCCCGCACGCTCACCGCCCATGCACCGCTGCCCCGCGTGGCCCGAAAGAGGATCAACAAGCCCGCCACGGTGACGACGATGACCCCTGCCGTGCCCAAACCGTGGAATCTCTCTCCCTCGGTAAAGGTGTTGGCCAGTACCAGCAACACCACGAACAGAACCAATACGGTCACCCACGTGGCAGCCCGATATAGTATTGTCCTCGCCCTTGATCTCATGGAATTCATCCTTTCACCCTCTTTGAGGTGATGCCCCGCTCAGCCCAGGGTCAACTCGATCGTTTCCGGTTCCTCCGCCTCGACGGGCGTTACGCCCTCCAGGATTCTGCTGCTCTCGCCATCGCTCACCCTGATAGTATAGGTTCCCTCGGCGAACACCTTTGGGCGATAGGAGGTGCCCTTGATGCGCAGCGTATAGACGATCTCCCCGCTGTCCTCCTCGATGATCTGCACCACGGGATCCGTTGTCCCCGTGACCTCCAGCGTGGGCAGATGGGCCAGGGGCTCTCGACCATAGTTATCCTCCTGATCGATGGTGATCGGCCAGCCCGCATACTGCTCGCAATCCGGATCGGTCACATCGCAGCCCCGGGGCCAACATTCCAGGGTGATCTTGCGCGTCCGCTTGTTAAAGCGGATGAGGCCATATCCGGCGGCCTGTGCGCGCCATTTATCGTACTCGCGCCGGCTGGGATCCGGGTTGGCATAGGCGTACATGGTGATCCTGTTGCCAAAACCGTCCGTATACCGGCCCGTGTGCTCTAGTTCTCCCTCGGGCACGTCACGCTCGGGTTCCAGGGGGCTCCACCAGCGCCTATAGTAATTGACGATGGAGGGCACGGAAAAGGAGACGTTCGCATCTTCCCAATCGTCGATGCCATAGTGGAGTACCGTTCCCAGATGTTGATCGCCGTTGATGTGGAGGGCAAAGCCCTTGCGCATCTCCCGCAATGCCCTGTCGCGCCCGCTTGGGGGCCAGGCGTTGACATCCAGGTCGGCTGTCAGACGCTGCCTCAGAGGGCCATGTACGTGGGCGATGCCGGCAAAGGGGGCTTGTGACAGTACGGCCTTTATCTCCTGTTCCTTCCAATCGGCGGCCCAGGCGCGGAGGAACTCCACTTGTCGTTCGCCCAACAGCGTGGCCCCCGGCACGTCGACCAGGTCGGGATCGGGTAGTTCTTTGATATGGTCCTCCCGGGCAAAGACGACGCCCAGTCGCCGCAGGGCTTGGCGGTCGAGTATGTCTATTTGCGACTTGAACTTGCGATCCTCCACGATGGCAAAGCCGACCCGTCCCCACGTCAGCGAGGTATAGTAAACGCCGATGCCCCGTTTGATGGGTGTGGGGTCGTAGGGATCGGGCAGGTGGCTGGTCTGCGCCTTCTCCACCTGTCGCACGTAGGCGGGGTCCTTGTATCCCCCGGTGCCTATATCTCCCCCGCTTCCCCACAGGTTGCGGACGCCCACATCGTGATCGTCGGGGATGGTGATGGTGGGTCTATCCCGGGTGATCTCGCCGAACTGTCGGCCAAAGAGTAGCCAGGCCGCGAAATGGTCGTGGTGATCGTACACCTGATCTCCGGAGAAAAAGAGGAGATCGGGGTCCTGCGCTTTGATATTCTCGATGATGTCCGTCCGGGGGCCTCGATCCTGATTGCCGTTTCCCGTAAAGGCGGCCACCACGATCTCTTCCTTGTCCACCGGGTCCTGGCGGATCACGCCCTCGTAGAATGCGCTCTCCCCCTGGGCGACGCGATAGTCATAGTCTCGGCTGGCGTCCCAGTCCTCCACGCAAAAGTGGGCCGTCCATCCATCCTCGATCACCTCGGTCTCGGCGATCTGGGTCCATCGTTCGCCTTTTTTGATCTGCAGGCGCACGGCGCGGTCCGCCTCCGGCGGGAGTTCGTACAGTTGGGCCGTCATCTTGAGCACGCCGTCGTGTACGGTATAGAGGGTGAAGCAGATCACCTCATCTGGGGGCACCTGGATGATCTTCCATGGCGGGTTGCGTAGCCTGCGTCTGGCGGTGCCGATGCCGATGATCAGCCCCGCGGCCACGGCCCCGATGAGGGCCAACAGCCCCAGGGTGCGAAATATCCGTTTCATTTTACCTCGGAATAGGGTATCGATATGGTCGTAGAGACTTAAGATCTTGCGTCTCTACCTAGAAACGTCGTGTCTCTAGGCCTGCACCGCCGTCATAAGGGCGCGCATGTAACCCAACGGAAAGGCCCAGCTTGCATAGGTGTCGCTCCCAATGCCCACCAGGTGGGGCACGTGATCGGGCACCATGACCCCGTCATAGCCCACTTTTTTGTATATGCCCATGGCCCGGTGCATGTCGATATCCCCGTTGTCGATGAAACACTCGGAGAAGCGGGGCATGACGCCTTTCAGATTGCGAAAGTGCACGGCGAATATCTTGTTTCGCTCGCCAAAGTAGCGGATTTCGTCATAGACCCCGTCGCCTACCATCTCGGTAAAGCAGCCCTGGCAGAAGCAGATACCGTTGTGCTCGCTGGGAATCAGCTCGATGACCCGCCGAAAGTCATCGGGATGCTCCAGTAGGCTGGCGATGCCGCCCACCGGCGGGAGGGGCGGATCGTCGGGGTGGAGGGCCAGCTTCACCCCGGCCTCCTCGGCAGCGGGCACGGCGCGTTTCAAGAAACGCGAGAAATTCTCCCAGACCTCCTCTTTGCTCAAGGGCTTGGGGCCCAGCAAGGGCGCATCCTGCAGCAGGCTCTGATGGTGGCTGGTGACCAAAGCGCCGCCGCGCCCTCGATCCCACAGGTGG
This sequence comes from Anaerolineales bacterium, assembly GCA_046538105.1. GTDB lineage: Bacteria > Chloroflexota > Anaerolineae > UBA1429 > UBA1429 > JAWLEV01. Next base: position 13,348 of record JBKHJO010000054.1, read on the forward strand.
GTGCGGTAGATGCGGTGCAATGAGATGGCAGGGAAGGTGTAGACGATGACGGGCACGCCCGCCTTTCCGGCGTTGCTGACCGTCTGGCAAAAGTTGTCTATCTGCTCCTCCCAGCCAGGCAGCCCGTATACCACCTTTTCGACCCAATCGCGCCGCAGGTTGCCGATGCCGGCGAAGCGCAAGCCGGCCGACTCTATCCGCGTGCGTATCCTGAGCAGGCCCACGAAATCGTAGTGCGTGTCGCCCTCGGCGTCGGGGCGGTGCACCAGCACATCCGTGACGCCCAGCTGCTTGGCGAACTGCAGATCGGCCTCGTCAAAGTCGCCTCTCAAATTGATACCCAGTCGCATGATACCTTTCCTCCTATTTGCCTACGTGTAGGATCAAGTCGTAATCACAAACTGCCTCAAGGTATGGGCCATTCAAAGACGACCTTGCCGCACCTGCCAGTGTCCGTCAGGGCATAGGCTTCGCTGGCCTCCTCGATGGAGAAACGGTGGGTGACGATCTGCCCCGGATCAAGATTGTGCATGAGGATGGTGCGCGTCATGTCGTACCAATCCGGGATGGAATAGGTGACCGTGCCATAGATGGTCCGCAATCCAAGAGTGCCCCACTGCCCAAAGGGGCTGGGATCGATGACGGGACCTCGTGCTCCCCCGGCCACGTATACGATCCGCGCCTTGCGCGAGGTGACGTTCAGCAACGCCGCCTTTGCCGCTTTGCTGCCCGAGCTCTCATAGCCCACCGTCGCCCCCTCTCCGTCCGTCAGCGCTCTGATCCGCTCTACAACGTCCTCCTCTTGCGGGTTCAGCACCACGTCGGCGCCCACTTTCCTGGCCAAGGATTGGCGTTCCTCGATCGGCTCCACACCGATGACGTAGGCGCCCGTGGCCTTGGCCCACATGACCCCCATAAGTCCCACGGGGCCAAGTCCAAAGATCACCACAGAGTCCTGTGGTGTCGGCTTTACCTTTTGCAGGGCTGACCACGCTGTGCCCCCGGCACAGGTGAGCATGAGGGCGTCGTCGAAGGTCATCTCGTCGGGGATGCGTAGGGCCATCTCTTCCCTGACCACGGAATAGGGTTTTTGGTAGCGGTCCATCTTGCCCTGATCGCGGCGGTCGGGACAGAGGTTGGCGTAGCCGCTGGCGCACGCTTCGCAGTGGAAGCATCCGTATCCCAGGTAGACAAAGACGCGATCGCCGACCTGCAGGTGCTCCGCGCCCGGCCCAAGTTCTTCCACCACACCCACCAGCTCGTGGCCCTGTACCAACCTGCTGCGCCCTGGATTGGGGGCGGCGCGATAGGGAAACATATCGGAGCCACATACTCCCGCTTCCACGGCCCGTACCAAGACCTCGCAGTGGCGTGGTTGGGGCTTTTCCACCTCTCGTAGCTCGACCCTATGATTGCCGATGACGACGACGCCTTTCATGTTCCCTCCTAAAATCGTGTGTACCATATGGTCGTAGAGACGCAAGATATTGCGTCTCTACA
>JBKHJO010000013.1:0-50695 GCA_046538105.1 Anaerolineales bacterium
CCACAGAAAGCAGGCGATCGACGCTGGGTTGGGGGATGACACCCTCTGCCGTCGGGCCCACGTTGAGCAAATAGTTTCCGCCCTTGCTGACGATATCCACCAGTTTCTGGACGAGGGTCTCCACCGACTTCCAGTTGTGATCATGAGTCTTGAATCCCCACGTATCGTTGATGGTGGCCGGCGTCTCCCAATCCATATCCACCGCCCCGTCGGGTATGGCGTTGTCCCCCGTCGAGGCATAGTCCCCCAGGCTATTGCCCACGCGGCCACTCACCAGACAGTTGGGCTGCAACGCGTGCACCAGATCGAGGAGGGAGCGGCTCTGCGCCTTTGTGATCTCTCTGGGGGTATCGAACCAGATGAGACCGATGGGACCATAATTCATCAGCAGTTCACGGACCTGGGGCTTGACATAGTTATCCAGATAATCCGCAAAATCCTTCCCCGCCTCGTCATAGTCCCAATCGTTTCCCACGCCGTCGGGATGATGCCAGTCCTGCGTCTGGGAGTAATAGAATCCCAGTTTGATGTCCTGCCTCTCGCATTCCTGGGCCAATTCTGCGATGGGATCGCGGCCAAAGGGCGTGGCGTCGACGATGTTATAGTCGGTCACCTCAGAATCGAACATGCAGAAACCATCGTGATGCTTGGCGGTGATGACCATATACTTTTGGCCCGCATTTCTGGCCAGGGAGACCCATTCAGCAGCGTCGAATTTGACGGGGTTGAATTGCTCTGCTAGTTCTTTATACTTTTGCACCGGGATCCTGGCCCGATACATGATCCACTCGCCGATGCCGGGGATCTGCTCACCCTTCCACACGCCGGCGGGGATAGCATAGAGCCCCCAGTGGATGAACATGCCGAACTTGGCCCGGCGCCACCAGTCCAGGCGAGGGTCCCGTCTGGCATCCTGGCGCTGTCCCCGTTCTCTTTGGATCGCTTCCCGTTTCTCTGCCATTTTGGGATCTCCTTTTTGTAGATAAAACTACCATCCAGAGTGTAGATCATCCAGGCACCGATGGCAAGCGTTCAGAAAGAGGTCAGGCCTCCCGAGGTTTCGCCGGCCGCGTGGCGAACCAGACGAACCAGATACCCCCCAGGGCTATAAACACATCGCCTATGCTAAAGATGTTGGAAAAGGGCACGACCTGGGGGATGGCGAATATGTCCGCCAGAAACCACAGCGCCGTCTGATCCCCGATGAGGGTAGAATTGGTCACCCGCAGCGTCTCGAATTCGGCACGGGACACGGCGATGCCGGCGACACGCAGGGCCCGAAGCGAGGCGGGCATGCGCCCTCCGTTTGCAGCGATGACGAGGGTGTTCGATAACAGGCCCAGGCCCAAGAGGGCGAATCCGGACACATGCCGGTTGAAGCAGACGACGGCGACGAGCAAGAGGAGAGAAAAGACATACAGGAGGTGGCTCCAAAAGCCCCCTCCGACCATCGCCTGCCAGCGGGGAGAGAAGACGACAATCTGTATCCCCATGGCCAGGATGACAAGGCCTCCATACCGGAGATCCACCTGTCCCAGCGCCCGCAGGCTTCCCCCCAGCAATAGCGAGATCAAGAGGGCCATGGCCAGGATGACGAGCAGTATCATTCCCTCACCTCATCATGATGCGTTCACTTTGTTCATAAGGAGCCGGTCCATGGGAGTCGATCGGTAGATCCCCCCGCTCCAGCATACGAACAAAAGCGTCGACAACCTGAGGATCGAACTGTGTCCCCCTGTTTTCCACCAACTCTCGTATGGCCTTTTCCATCGAAAACGGCGAACGATAGGGCCGCCAGGAGATCATGGCATCAAAGGCATCGGCCACACCGATGATGCGGCTGCCCAGGGGGATCTCTTCTCCTGCGATACCGGTGGGATATCCCTGGCCATCCCACCGCTCATGATGATGGAGGACCAAATCCTTTCCCTCCTCGAACAGGCGAAAGCTCTCCAACAGTTCGGCACCGATGGCCGGATGACGACAAAACTCGGCGCGCTCCTCCGAGGTGAAACGGCCAGGTTTATACAGGAGATTATTGCTCATGCCGATCTTGCCCAGATCGTGCAAGCGCCCGGCCATAAAGATGGTCTGAACCTCCTCCTCAGTGAGGCCCATCTCCTCGGCTATATCGCGAGCGATGGATGCCACCCGCCGCGAGTGTTGATAGGTGCTCGAATCCCGCTGATCGATGGCATCAGCCATGCGAATGAGGGTCTGATGCGTCTGTTCCTGAAACTCGCCAATGAACTGAAAGGACTTGCGCACGACGATGATGGGAAGCACCAGGGACAAGACGCTCCAGGGTTGATACAGCCAGAGGTGTGCCAAAAGCGCTCCAACGGGGATGATGGTGAGATTGTTCCATATCGAACTCTGAAAGTTTGTCCTATAGATATGGGAGAAACCCACGCCACTCAAGAGGGACATGAGGGCGGCCACCATCCCTATATTAACCAACAGATAGATCAACACGATGGCCCCCACCGCGCCGACATTCTGCAGGGAAACAAAAGGCTCTGGTCTCCCATCATACAGAAAACGATAGCCCAGCCCCAGGCTGACGGAGGTGATGACCATCTCAGAGACGTTAAAGACCGCCTTGTACCATTCCTTCCGCACCACAATCTCGGCCAAAAATGTGCCAAGCAGGGTCATAATCACGGTGACCCATGGTCCAAACACTATGGCCGCCGCCGTCTTGAAAGCACAGGAGACGGTTATCTCGGCATTGCCCCTGGAAGGAAGAACGATGGGATACAGGTCGCCAAGGAAGATGGCCAGTGAAAAGATCACTATCTGCAACACAAGAGGGCGAGTAAAAGAGACGGCGTTCAGAGAATAGCCCACGATGAGAAGGGCTATGAAACAGAGTGTGGAAATGTATATGTATACCTTGGTGGGCAATGCCTTCATGACGAATGCCTCACAACTCTTTCTTCATATTAAAATGGCAGTGCTATCAGGAGCCAATGGTGGCCCGTTCTTTTTCAAGCATATACACAAATGCGCTGCCAGGCAAAGAACCACCCAGCAGCGCATCACCCAAGCTCAGAGACCACGTCACCACTGCACCGATCCCTGGTTTGGTATTGTGAACCAACAGCACCTAGCGGTTCTCTCTTAGATCAGGTAGATCGGGAGCCTTGCTTCAGACTCCCAAGGTGTTGGATCGTCCTCCTAGTGCCACTTCCAACCGGCAGCAGCAGCAGCGATAAAGCTGGAAAGAACGACCACTACATACATTGCCTTAACGTACAGTTTGTCGATACGCCATTTCATGGGGAAGCCTCCTCTTGTCGCTTGATCAAAGAATTTGGCATTCCCCTTCGCTCCGCTTCAGCCTCAAAGGCTGTCAAAACTAGGTGCTGTTGGATTCACCCTCCTTCACTTATTCTCTTGTGACCAGATGACGAGGCGGCGGTTTATCGCATCCAACGTGGCCTTGCTAGCCGCCTCAGAGATATTATCCCTTATAATGGCCGTTCCTGTCAAGCGCTCCCGCCCCTGGGAACTGGAGGCGGAGACGATGGTCAGACACACACTTTCCTCACCCGTCGGGACGAGAAACACGTCGTCCAAATGTAGGGGCACGACATCTCCCACGATCCTTTGCATGGCATCGAGGGTAGCCTCCGCCGCAGCGGTAACCGCGGCCTCATCCTCCGATGTCCCATTGACGGGCAACGCCACCACCCCCCTGTATAACTTGTTTCTGTTCCCAAGAACGACCCTCACGCCCTCCTCATCCGACAATAAATCGGCCGATACGAGGCGCAAACGCTCCTCCCCATCCACCGCCTCCTCAAGCTGAACGAGGCTTATCTTACGATAGTCGAGGTCGATGCCAAAACGGGTATAGAGCAGGGATTCCGTATCCCGCACGATCTGTTTGGGATGTCGGGAGGGAGACGCCTCCATATGAACCTCGGTGATCTCTCCGTTATGATCCCGCACGACACTGGCAGAAAAGACCCCCTTGATACGTTCCAGACTCCTCTGCAGATTGGTGATAATCTCGTCGCCCTTGTTCATGCTTTCCTATACTCCAGAACCCCTTTATTGTATATGACATGTCTTCAGCAGTCAATCACGTCCTCTTCTCTTCTGTTTCTCTGTCGATCCCTCCCTATACATTATAACGCCATGATACAGGACTGGATACGGTTTTTCAAGTGGCGAATGGGGGATATTTCCGTTACGGAAGGAGAGAACGGCCCCTCACGCCTTTTCCGACCCAATCGGACGACCTACTCTATCAGGGGAACGCCCGACATGTTGAAAGCGTGCCGCAGGGCCCAGTAGCCCAGATGCGCATCCACAAAGGGATCGTATCCCCCCTTGCGCTGCACCATGACGCTCACCTCCACACAGATAAATCCCGTATAGTCCGCCGCGTCCAGGGCCTTCAAATAGTGCACAAAATCAAAGGGTCCCGAACCGGGCGTCAGGAACTCGTGATGGGGATAGCGTCCCCGTTGATCCTTGACATGGGTGTGCACGGCATAGGGGGCCATCTGGGGCACACACTCGTCGATGCCGATGCCCATAACGTCGAAATGGCTGATGTCGAAATTCAGCCGCACGGCGGGGTGATTCACCTCCTCCAGGAGCCACTCTGTCTTGTCGGGCAGATCCAGGGCCGTACCCGAGTGGGGCTCCACGGCCAGTAGCACCCCCCGGCTGGCCGCCTCCTCGCCCAGATCGTATACGCGTTCAGCAACGCGTTTTCTCTTGATGGCCCACTCTTTGGGGCGACCGCCCACCAGGCTCACCACGATGGGCGGCCCCTCTCCCCGATCAAGTTCCACAGCCAGATCCATGGCCTCGCGCAGATAGCGCATGTTGGCTGCATTCTTTTCCTCGTCATCCTCGCACATGGATCGGTGGCTGGCCACCGCTGTGAGGGCCAAGTCATGCTGATCGAGCAATTCCCTGAGCCGCCTGCGCCGCGCAGCGTCCAACGATCCCAGTTCAGTGGGCCACCCTGGCGTGACGGCCAGTTCTATACCCGAGTAACCGATCTCGGCCACGGCGGGCAGGGCCTCCTCCATGCCCACGTCCCTCATTCCCCACGTGCAATACCCTATGCGCATGCTATAATCATCTCCTCAACGTCCAAGAAAACCTCGATCATCTCTAGATCCCCCACTCTGCGTTGATCTCTTGCTGGTAGGCGTCCACCTCCTCATCCTCGACCTCCTGCACGGTGACCGGACGGCCAAGGACTCCTGATTCCAGGCCGGCATAGCAGACGGCCAGGGCCCTGCGCCCCGTGAGGCTATCCACCTCGGGCTCCTTGCCCGTCAGGATAGAATCGCCAAACTCGTGGTATTCCAGAGCCAGGAGTTTGCGGTCCGCCTCGGGGAAAGTGAGATCGTAAAAGGTGGGACGCTCATGGCCAAAGAGGATGGCGGACAGTTCGTGCAGATGATAGTCGGGAACGAATTCCAGCAGCGCCTCCCTGGTGATCGGATCTTTGCCATCCAAATTCAACACCGGAGATTGTCCATTCCGTGTACCTCCTGGGCAGAGGGAACCCTCGCTGCCATATATGGCGCGGTGGCTAAACCCTTCCCCGTGGGCGGCGTAGAACTGGGTCCACTGCCCGATGGTGCCGTCCTCGAACTCTAGCACGGAGACAAAGGTGTCCTCTGCTGTGGCCTCGATGGAAGGGGGCATCTCCTCATACCAGGGAGCGTAAAAGTCAGAGACGGTGCTCTCTGATATGGGCTTGTAACGCATGGGCTCCCAAAGTTGAGTCCGGGCATAGACCTGGCGCACATCCCCCATGTAGTAGAGCGTCAGGTCGGCGGTGTGCACCCCGGCGTCGGTGAGGATGCCGCCGCGATCCTTGTAGTGGCGCCAGGGGAGGATGACGATGGTATCGCTACCCCCCACACTGATATCCAGGAAAACAAAAGGCGTGCCGATGACGCCCTCCTGGAGCAACTCCCTGGTCAGGCGACTCATGGGATCGCGGCGGTAATTCTCGGCCACGCTGAGCACCCTGTCTTGTTGTCTCTCCGCCTCGATGATGCGGTTACAGCCCCGCATGGTGAGGGCCAAGGGCTTTTCACAGAGGACGTGAAAACCCAGTTCGAGGGCCGTGGGTACCACCACGTGGTGGGAGCCGGCGTCGGTCACCACGTCCACAGCCTGAAGATCCGGCAGGGCGGAGGCCATCCTGGCCATATCCTGAAACACGAGGGGCTTATTGCCCAGCAATTGCTCCGCCTCCTGAGCCAGCCGTTCTGCGTTCTCCCGCCGCAGATCGCAGGTCGCCGCCAAGCGCACGTTAGATCTCCCCGTATCGTATAATTCTTTGAGACCGAACAGGTGTCGCCTGCCCATGCCTCCACAACCGACGATGGCCAATGGAATTGCTTCATGTTCGTTTCCCTGCGATGACATCCGCTGCCTCCCTCGATGATAACGTTCCCAGCGTATGGATCGAGTCTACAGCGTTGCGGTCCGGGAGGCAAGCGCGTGCAGGATGGTGCCAGGATTGCCAATGTGGAATGCACGGCTATAATAGATAGCCGATCCGTTCTCGGATCCACGTCGGACGTCACATATATGGAGGACCCGGCGATACCTGCCTGGCGGCCTATGAAAAGGGATACGCGTCTTTTCCAAGTCATCGCGTTCGGTGTGCCCATCCTGACATTGAGCGCCGCCCTGACCTACATCGCCTACGGCCCGATCCTCTCCTTCCCCTTTCTTTTCGACGACATCATTCACCTGCGCTGGCTCGAGGGACGGGGGTTGCTAGATATATGGACCGACGCCTCGCGCATGCAGCACTATCGGCCCCTGGTCGTCTCCCTGTGGGCCCTTTCTCGCGACATCTTTGGAGCCCATAACGCCCAGCCCCTGCATCTGCTCAGCCTGTTCTTACACATAGCCAACGGCTGTCTGGTGGGCTGGTTGGCCCACCAGATACTGGAGGACAATTTCGCCACGCTGGCAGCCACGGCACTCTTTGTAACCTTTCCCTTTAGTTATCAGGTGATGCCCTCGCCCGGCTCCCAGTCCAAACATCTGAGTACCTCGCTCATCCTGTTGGCCTGTATGCTATATTGGCAGGGACGAGCCAAAAGGTCTTTCTGGCACATGGTGGCAGCCGGCGGATGTGCCCTCCTGGCCCCCTTTGCCTACCAAGCAGCGGTAACCGCTGGCGGATTTCTCGTCCTCATCGAGTTCCTGCTGTGGCAGCAGGGGAAAACGGACAGATTCAACTCCCATGTGGGGCTGTTCGTCCTGTTGGGTGTGCCCTTTATCGGCGCGTGGAGGCTGGTGCCCAGTTCATCCGATCCCCTCGCCTTTCCCGGCTGGGAAGCGCTCTGGCAGAGCAGCATCTACTTTTTGCAGGGGCTGACGTGGCCCCTAGCCCTATTTGCCAACCCCCTCATGGGCTGGTCGGGGATGAGCGACGGGATCGCCACCGCCGCCGTCGTCTATGTCGCCTTTGCGGCCCTCGGCATCTGGGCCTGGCAGAGGGGAAACCTGGACCGATTTGTCGCTTTTAGCGTCTGGTATGCCCTGGCCCTCCTGGTACAGTGGGTGACCCTCTCCTTTCGTTACGTCATCGACGGTCCCCGCATCCTGTATACGGCGTCCGTGGGCATGGCCCTGCTGTGGGCTGACGCCCTGAAGTGGCTCTTTCACATGGACCCCTTCTTTTGGCGCGTGTTGAGCACAAGCCTGGTGACAGCCTTTACTATCTGGGGCACACATTTTGCCGGGGAGCGCATCGACCTCTGCCGCGGCGCCCTGGGCGCCCTGGAGGAAGCGCGCGGATACGCCCTGCGGGCAAGGGCAGAGGAGGAACTGCTATTCATCAACATGCCCAGTTGGCTGGCACCGGCGGAGGAGGCTTTTGCCCTGGGACACGAGGGTTACACTCTCTTGCCCCCCTACTATGGCGTGGGGCTGGACGACTATATCTATGTGAACGAGGGGGTACGCCGCCACATACGCATGACCTCCGCCCCCGAGATACGCCAGCCCTGGAAGGCGCACATCGGCTATCATGGTGGAAAGGAGGAGGGCGAACTCCTGGACAAGATCCGCGCCTCGGACAGGGTATGGATACTGGGATACGCGCCCGATGATCTCACGTGCGTCTATGTAGGGGGTATGGAGAAAGAGATATCCATCGATGAAACAGTGGCCCTCTTTGGAAAGGGCACAACCCTCCATCGAGTGGCCCTGCAGCATATCGGGGAAACGTTGACCGCCACCCTTTATTGGGAGTTCCAGCAGCCACTGGGGGAGCCCTATACCGTTTTCGTGCACCTGTACGATATGGAGGGACAACTGGTCACCCAGGCCGATGGATTCCCCCTAGGCGGCACCTATCCTCCCACCGCCTGGGAGAGGGGGGATAGGATCCAGGACGTGCGCTACCTGGACATGCCACAGGAGGGGGATCTGGCGGGCTGGCGCCTCGGCATAGGGCTTTATCACCTGCAGACGGGAGAACGCCTGCAGGGCGTTGGCCCTGAGGGCAAAGTTCTTGCTGACGGAACCTTTTTCCTGCCCATCGATGCCACGAACTAGCCGAACCGGGAGGAGGGAACCCCCGATGCGCCGTCGACTGGAGGGGAGGATATTGACGCTCCTCTGCATCATCTGTTCCCTGTGTCCCGTGGCCTGCTCCATGCACCTCATGCCCATGGTCATCGGTACCGAACAGGAATACGTCCTGGCCCGCTTCCAAGGGGAGAAAATAGTGGCGGTGGAGGATGACGATCCCCTCTACGAACGTTTCGATACCCATGTCCTCTCCGATCCCTATCTGGACCAACTCCTCACCCTCTTTGAGGATACCACAGAAGCCTTTTGGGCCACCAACACACCGACCTCCTTCCCCCAAACCGTGGAGAACAGGCTGGTGATCGTCGTAAACGGCCCGCGGGCGGAGGTGCTGCATGATGTCGTGGTAGAGGACGACGGCAGACATGTACCCATCGAACTGGCCCTCGGCCTGGGGCAAGAGGGGGAGGTGGATCTGACCCACGCCCGCCGTCGCTTTTGTCCCACCATGGCACGCCTCCTGTGGGAACTGGTGGGCCTACCATCTTTGGACATTTCCTCCGTCTCACTCTATGGGACGACAGATCCTTCGCTGGCGTTGGAAAGGGGTTTCCAGGCCGCCATCGAAACCACGCATTGGGAACAGCGTCCCAAAGAGTTGGAGGAAGCGCGTTCCGAGCGTTGCTCCCTGGTGTCGCAAAACGCCTTCCGACATCGTTTTATAGAGGGCATACCCAGCGCCGACTTGGGCTCCTGCGAGGAAGCCCTGCAGACACCCGGCGTCGTGGCCACCTTTTTCCATCGACTCTTACAGCGGGCAAACACTGCCTATCCCCAGCGCTACATGCTGTGGTTCACCAACTATGAGGACGCCAATGTGGCCCACGCCAAAGTCCTCTATGCCCTGGGTCGCACGAGGGGATGCGGAGGCCTCTCGGTGGAACACTTTATCGCAGCCTATGCGGAGGCCTTTCCCGCCGAAAGGGAGATGATCCTCTCCCTGGCCCGGGAGGTCTTTGGTCAGAGCGCCTCCGCGGCAGCCACCATCCCCTCTGGCAGCAGGTAATAGTTGCGCGAGGCGCTGTCCACGGCGTAGGCCAGTCCCAGGCGCGTGAGGATACGTGCCGAGGGCATGTAGTAAAGACCCGACTGCCCCCAGCGCTCACAAAAGGCCTCCTCGATTTCGGCCATATCCCCCGACGTGCCACCCTGCGCGATGATTATCTGCAGCAGATCCCGCACGTACTTGTTGCACTGGCCCAACGCCCGACAAAAGTAACCGTCGGCGCCGAGGATATCTTCCAGCACGACCAACAGGTCATCCCGCTTCACAGGGGGCCGGGCATCCCGAGGCAGGAAATCGTATAATCTGAGGGCGCGATGGATCTGGAGCAGTTCGCCCGTGCTCAGTAATTTCAAACAGAAGGAGAGGGACATCTCCAGCACATTGCCCCGCAAGCGATGGAGATCAAAGTAGACGTCTGCCACCCTCTCCCCCACAACCTCGATCTCTTCCATGCGGCAGGGACCCAGGCCCCGCTGAGCGCAGAGACTGGTGATGTCATAGTCGGCGGCCTGCAGCCCCGTCATCTCCAGGGCTACAGTATCGGTGGCCACAGGGTTGCGTCCCGCTATCAGGGTGTCCAAGCGTATGAAATTACCCGCCCCATCGCCCCCCTCCAGGGCGTCGATGAGGGCCAGGTCGGTCTCCACGACCGAGTTTAGGGCGCAGATGGACTGGGCCACAGTGGGCTTGTGGGCTCCCAACTCTTTTCCCACCTCGCCGGGCAGACCGTAGAAGGAGAGTTTCCGCCCCCGCTCATCCGAGTCCTTGTTGTAGCCATAGTACCTCCCGCCATACAGCCCGATGAGGTTCTTGAGGCTCAGGGAGAGAGGGCTGCTACCCCAGAGTTTGAATACGGGAAGGGAGATGAAAACGTCGCTCTCCACCACCGCTCTGGGCAACATGATGTGGGGGCGTCCCAGACCCTCGGGCACGGGCGTTCTGACACCCTCTTCCACGTTCAAATCCACCACCCGGGCCCCATAGCGGGCGGCCGTACGATAGACACCCTGAAAGCGGAAGGACTGCGTGGTATAGTTGTCCGCCGATCCCTCGGCGATGACGATCTCCTTTGGATGGGTCTCTTTTACCAAGCGCACCACGGCCTCCACCAATTCCGGATGGGTGATGCCCCGATCCGTGGGGGCAAAGACAAAGTTGGGCTTGATCAGCACGCGGCTGTTACTGGGTATGATCTCTTGCAGGTCGCCCAACAGTTCAACCGCGTGGAGCACCGCCTCATCGAGCCGCTGCTCCACCACCCTGGTAATAGCCACACGGTCCCTGGACATGCTTCACCTCCTCTCGACGGCGGATCGATCACGGGGATCATTATCTGTCCATACTCTACCCGATGGGATTCTTTTTCCCAAATGCATGCTGCTCGCGTTCGCCATTGTATTCTATGATACGGGCTTTACGGCCTCGATAGAAGCGGAGACGACACAATCCTCAACATCGCATCCGGGAGCCCATTCGCGGATCATCCGCTTGCTCTCTTCCTGAGGGTTCATTAGCATGTATATCAACTTTTTCATATAATGTCGTATGGTCGACAAAGGATACGAGAGGAGAAAGAGATGGTCAGGGATTTCGCCGTCCTGCAACTCTCGGGCTGCTCGGGATGCGAGGTGAGCCTCTTGAACGCCGAGGACTGGATCGGCAAACGCAATCTCACTTACATGCCCCTGATCCTATCCAGCGAGGACGTGCCCGAGGTGGATACCCTGCTGGTCAGCGGGGCCGTCTATACGGATGAGGATCTTTATCGCCTCCGCAAAGCGGCCAGGCGAGCGAATGAAGTCGTCGCCGTGGGGACGTGTGCCATATCGGGAGGTGTGGCCAACCTGGGAGCGCGGGATGAGGTACGGGCCGTCTTTTTCGAGGCCATGGAAAGGCGCCACGTGCCCCGCATTCTCCCCAAATTGCATCCTGTAGACGACGTGGTCCCCGTGACCCGCTATCTGCCCGGCTGCCCTCCCATGCCCCACCTTTTTATGGAAGTTCTGTTCGATGGGGAGGATTTCGAGCCGGCCAAGACGGTGTGCATCGACTGCGGACGCCGCAGGACAAAGGACCGCCCCAAGCACCTGCGGGGCTTTCAGGGCGAGAAAGTCGATCCCGAGATCTGTCTCATCAATCAGGGCTTTTTATGTGTGGGCACCTCGACTCGGGGGGGATGTGGCGCCCCCTGCACGCGGGCGGGCCATCCATGCGTGGGCTGTCGCGGCCCCTCGGACAGGTTCATCTCCCTCTCCTCCGCGGAATGGTTTTCGGCCATCAAAAAGATTCTGCATAACATGACCGACATCCCGGACGAGGAAATCGATGAGATGCTCCGCTCGCCCCAGTTGGCCCTGTTCGTCTTCCAATTCGCCGACTATGCCGCCGTCCCCAGAGACAAGGAGAGGATACTCTGATGCCGAGCCTGACCATTCCCCTCAGCCGCATCGAAGGGCACGCCCGTGTCGTGATCGAGTTCCAGGGCAAGACGGTACTCTCTGCTCACTTTCAGGCCACAGAACGCCGGGGGTTCGAGCACTTTGTGCAGGGGGCACCGGCGGAGCAGATGCCCGTGGTGGTGCCTCGCATCTGCGGCGTCTGCTCCACGGCCCATCACGTGGCCTCCGTCAAGGCCCTGGAGGAGATCTTTGACGTCGAACCCCCGCCAAAGGCCATCACCCTGCGCGGCCTGATGATGCTGGGGCAGTTGATCCAGAATCAGGCCACATCGCTGTTCCTCTTTACCATGCCCGATTTCCCCGGCCAGGAGGGCGTACGAAGCATCTTTCATTTCGGCGCGGAAAATGCCGACCTGGCGCCCAAGGCCCTACAGATCCGCCGCGCCGGCACGGAATTGATCAGCCTGGCCGGAGGCCAGTTCATCCACCCCGTGCGGGCCGCTGTGGGCGGCGTAACCTCGGGCGTGCCCGGCGAACGGGCGGAGGAGATGCGCGCCCTTTTGATGGAGACGCTGCCCACTGCGCAAGAGATGGTGGATCGCTACTGGGAGATGTTCCTCGATCTGCGAGATCGCATAGGCACCCTGGGGGACGACAGACCCTCCCATTATCTCGCCGCCATAGAAGAGGGCCATACCTACTATGGCGGCGACATCTGCGTGTTGACACCCGAGGGCAGGGGAGACGTGCTCTTTTCCGTATGTGACTATGAGCAGTATCTGGAGGAGGTGCCCATAGAGACGAGTTATTCGAACGGCACCCTCTATCGCGGGGATATTCTGCGCGCCAACTCGCTGGCGCGAGTGAATATGCTGCCTTCCATGGGAACCCCCCTGGCCGACGATTATCTGACACGCTTTCAGAAGGAATGGGGGCGTCCCGTTCACGCCATCCTGCTCTTTGACCTGGCACGGGCCATCGAACTCGTCTACTGTATAGAGCGGGCGACGCAGATCCTGGAACAGGATCTCGAACATGGCGAGTTTCGCGTCGCCCACCAGCCCCAGGATGGTCAGGGGTGCGGCGTCGTCGAGGCCCCACGTGGCCCCCTCATCCACGACTATTTGATCGAGGACGGGTTGATCCGTCGTGCCAAATTCCTCATCCCCACACAGCACAACATACTGGCCATCGAGCAGGCGCTCAAGATCGCGGCCCAGCGCTATATCAGCGATGAGGGTATCGATCTGGAACTAGAACGCGCCGTGGGCCGCGTGGTGCGGGCCTTTGATCCCTGTATCGCCTGCGCCACCCATTGATCAGAATACAGGATCAGGGCTGGATAAAATAGAGGGTGAAAGTAGGATATAGAGTATACAATAGTAGTAGAAATTATATAAATATAACATACGGTATTCCCCCGCCTACCAAGTGAATTCAAGAATTGCTTGCCTCCCCCGCATATGCTATCATACCGTTGTCGTATTATTCGTATTTGAGGATATATGGGATGACGCGTAACCGTTCCCTCTCTCTCTCTGAAGCCAAAGGTGACTATGCCGAAGCGAGGCGCTCGGCGCTTTTGCGGCGCATCTGGACGAGCCTCACGGGACAGAGCAACGAACTGATTCCCTTTGAGAAACTCAGCAAGACCGTCGATGCCACCAGCCAGAGTTATCGCGGCGTGCAGCCCGTACCCATAGAGAAGATCATAGGGAGTTTTGGTCGCAGCCGCGATTTTGATCGCGCCTTTTTGCCGACCCAAGAACATTCGAGCAGCAAATGGCTCAGCGTGGACTCGGCCTACAACAGGGGCGTGATCTTTCCCCCCATCTCTCTATACAAGATAGGCGATGCCTATTTTGTGGTGGACGGTCACCATCGGGTGTCAGTGGCGAGGCAAAAGGGACAGAGATTCATAGACGCCGAGGTGACCGAGGTCGAGAGCAAGGTGCCCGTCAGCGCCGATCTGACCCTCGATGACCTGGACGTTCTGGCAGCGCATCAGGACTTTCTCTTCCAAACCAAACTTGACAGACTCCGCCCCAAGCAGCAGATACGGGTGACCCTGCCCGGCGATTATCAAAAACTGATCGAGCACATTCGCACCCATAAATACTTTGTGGAAACCCAAGAGTCCCGCGAGTTGACGTGGGCAAAGGCCGTCACCCACTGGTACGACAACGTGTATCTGCCCGTCATAGAGGCCATTCGCGAGAATGATGTGCTGGGGGAATTCCCCGATCATACAGAAGCGGACCTCTATCTATGGATCATCGAGCACGCCTACTATTTGTCGCAGCGTTTGGGACAGGAGGTGACGCCCTGGGAAGCCGTCACCGATTTCGTACATCGTTTTGGACATCGCCCAAAACGGCTGCTGAGCCGTCTGAAAAACAGTTTTGTCGAAAGGGTCATGCCCGAGCAACTGGAACCGGGGCCGCCAGCGGGTACATGGCGAGAGCAACGGGTGGAACCCACTGAGGAGGAGCACCTCTTCCGGGACATTCTGGTCACCCTCACCGGCGCACCGAGTGGATGGCGTGCCCTGACACAGGCGACGCAGATCGTCTATCACGAAGAGAGTATCATACATGGTCTCCACGTCGCCACCTCCGACAACGAGGAGGCGCTGGAGCGTGGGCGACAGATACTGGAGGAATTCTCCGCTCGCTGTGAGGAACTCGGCGTGGAATCTTCCGCCAGTCTGGTCGTAGATGAGGACGTTGCCCAGGTTATCATCGACCGGGCGCGATGGGTCGATATGGTGGTCATCAACCAGCGTCGAGTGCACGACGGGAGCGTGGTACGTCCTTTGGGGACGATCTTTCAGGTGGTCGCCTCACAAGCAATGAGTCCTCTCCTAGCCGTTCCCGGCAACAAGGTGAGGTCTTTGAAACATATCCTGCTGGCCTACGATGGTAGCGCAAAGGCGAACGAAGCCCTTTTCGTGCTTCGCCACCTGATGCAATGCTGGGAGGCACAGGGATCCATCGTGACCGTGGAGGGGCCCAACATGGGCCGCAGAATGCTCGAGGATGCTCAGGAGTATATCAAAGCCTCGATCAATAGAGAGGTCACCCCCTACTATGAACAGGGCACACCCAACGACGTGATTCTCCGAATCATGGGTGAAGCCCAGGCTGACCTACTGCTGATGGGGGGTTATGGCCATCGGCCCCTGATCAAGATATTCCTGGGCAGTACGGTGGACCGCATATTGCGCAGCGCATGGTTCCCGGTGTTGATTTGCCGATGAAAGTGAACGCTCGACGCGTGGCGTGGAAGGCACTTTTTCTGGTAGCGATCTGTCTCGCTTTCTCTGCATCTGCATTTGCCGCAAAACCTGATTATACCCTACCAGAACAGTTCGCCCTCCCATGGTCCTGTGAAAGGGGATACCCGATCACGTGGGGGCCAGAAGATCACTGGGCCCATCACAAAGCGACAGGTATAGCCTTTGACTTTGCCATGGCCGAGGGGACGCCCCTGTTCGCCCCGGTGGACGGCCGGGCCCACTTTTTGCACGACGAGCGCCCGCTAGAGACCAATCTCGGCCACTATGTGGAGATCGTCACCGAGGATGGCGACTGGCTCGTGCGTCTGGCCCATCTACGGGACCCCCAATCCGGAGAGCGCGACGTAAAGGTGGGGGAGTTGGTGGGTCACGCGGGAAGGTCGGGCGTCCCCTCGGCACACCTGCACGTGGAACTGCTGGTAAGGCAGGATGGCGCATGGCGCTGTCCCGATTCCACACGCCTGACGCGGCCCTTTGGCCTCCCCCTCGAGACATTCACCGAAGGAACCATCATCCGAAAGCGGAACTGCCCCGCCGAGGTAGTCGTGAGCGGCCCCATCAAGGCCGACACGGAGGTGGCCCTGGGAGAGACGGCCTCCCTTTCGATCCCTCTGCGCAATGAGGGGGATAAAGAGGCGCTTCTCAACAACATACACGTGCTCCTCGCCGCGCCATCGGGCATCTCACACACCACCCAGGCCCATGGACCGTGGTCCCTCGAAGGCGGAACCTCGCTCAGCGTGGGAATCCCCTTCCAGCCATCCCTCCCCGGCGCATGGGCCGTACAGGAACTGGTCTACATGATGGATGATCAGCCACACACGATAGAAGCACAGGGCGAGATGGAGGTGGCCCCCTCAGCCCTGCGGCTGGCCCAGATCGACGTTCCCGCACAGGTTGGCGTCGGCGAGGAGATAACGCTGACGGTGGGGATAGAGAATAAAGGGGAAAGAACGTTCGCCTTTGACGATCTGGTGCTGGCAGGAGAGCGCCCCGATGGCGAACGTTGGACGGCGCGGGCGGGTCTGCCCGGTACCCTGGCGAGGGATAAAGAGCGCTCCTTCGTACTGCACAGTGAGGTGGTGCCGCAAAGCGTCGGCACCTGGCAGGGGGTATATGTAGGCTATAACAAGGAGGGAAGCACGTTCTTCTTTGACGAGACGAACTGCACCTTTCCTGTAAAAGGACCAGAGATACGTACCGACGAGTTGAGGGCCTATGTGTCAGCGGACGTTCTCCGCGTCTTTCTCCAGGTTTCCAACGTGGGAACCGCACCCGCCCAGCCCGACCGCCTGGAGATCTGGGGCTGGAAGCCCGATGGAGAGCGGACTTTTAGCGCAAGAGAGGAAGCGCCAGCCCCGCTGCCGGCGGGAGGGGTAGCCCTCTTTCAATTCGACGTACCCCTGGATGACGCGGAGGGGGCGTGGCAACTGGCCGAGGCAGGCTACTGGATGCAGGGGGACTATTATACTATTCCCATCCCCCGCCAGGAGATCGCCCTGGATGAAGGGACCGAATCCCTATAGAGCGCGCCATGCCGGACACTCTTGCAACCCCCGGGCAAGAAACCGTTTGAAATGGATAATGGGATCGCGTTGTAAAGATATGCTGGCAAGTACCTGACAGCCATCGTCCAATACTCACAAGGACGTGCTATTTCCTGGACTACCGAGAAAGGGGGACATATGACGACCTTTGACCTGTCCGAACATCCACACAGGCGTTTCAACGCCCTGACCGGCGAGTGGATACTGGTCTCTCCCCACCGCACCCAACGTCCCTGGGACGGCCAGGAAGAAGAGCACGCGCGCGCAAAGCGGCCCTCTTACGATCCCCACTGCTACCTCTGTCCCGGCAACGAGCGCGCGGGGGGCGCTCGTAACCCACAATACACGAGCACCTTTGTATTCGACAACGACTTTGCCGCGCTCCTGCCCGATACGCCCCAGGGCCAGATGGGCGAGGAGGATCTGTTTCTGGCCCACAGCGAGCGGGGTATCTGCCGCGTGGTATGCTTTTCCCCCGATCACAGCCTGACCCTGCCCCAGATGGCGGAATCCGACGTACGCAAGGTGGTGGACGTGTGGACGGAACAATATGAGGAGATCGGGGCCAGGCCCTTTATCAACTATGTGCAGATATTTGAGAACAAGGGCCAGATGATGGGTTGCAGCAACCCTCACCCCCATGGCCAGATATGGAGCAACGAGACGATACCTCAGTTACCGACCCTGGAGCAGCGCTCACAGACTGGCTACCTTCAAGAGAAGGATGGCTGCCTGCTCTGTGACTATGTGCGGGCCGAGGAGGGCCGCGAGGTACGCATCGTGTGCGACAACGCGCACTTTTGCGTGGTAGTACCCTTTTGGGCCGTCTGGCCCTTTGAGACCATGATCATAAGCCGTCGGCACGTCTCCGCACTGACGGAACTGACGGATGTGGAGCGCGACGCCCTGGCGAACATTATCCGGCGCCTGACCATTCGCTACGACAATCTCTTCAGGACATCATTCCCCTACAGCATGGGCATCCATCAAAGACCCACCGATGGGGAGGAACATGGGGAATGGCACCTCCACCTGCACTTTTACCCACCCCTGCTGCGCTCGGCCACGGTCAAAAAGTTCATGGTTGGCTATGAGATGCTGGCCACCCCCCAGCGCGATTTGACAGCAGAGGCCGCCGCCGAGCATCTGCGTGCCCTGTCGGAGACACGCTTTGACGCCGACTAGAGAGGGAGCCACCGACGGGGCCTAGTCAGTAGAGAGGATGACACCCCCCCGACCAGCGCCCCGTCGGCCATCCTCCGCTGGCTCCTCCTTTTCCTCCAGTGTTTCAAGCCGGGCTGCAAGAATCTGGATATCGTCCATATCCAGCCCATACCCTGGGGTCCCCTCGATGAGTTCCGTGATGAGGGCGCGCTCAAAGGCACGGATGAAGTCGTTTGGTGTATCATAGTCATACCATGAGGTGCCCACGTGCCGGCTAAAAAAGATCGCCGCGGGGGTAAAGCCCGTCTCCACGTTACGAAAGGCAAACGTCTTCACGTTGCTCCCCCGCGCCACGCGCCACTCTATGCCCATGGGCGCCACGATGTCCGATCCCAACACGATGAGATAGAACTGGCTCTGGCGCAGGGCCTCGACATCGACGTGCTGATCCTCGTACGGCCTGGGGGTGCGTCTGATCGTCCACTTGACCGAGCGTGGCATCTCGGCCAGCAACTGTCCCACAAGCTCGCATTCGGCATCCGCCTCCGGCGCAGCGCTTATGTATATACCCAGTTCCTTGTCCATCACTTCCTCCATATAGCAGAATCTGCCTACAGGTTCGGATCGATCAGAGCCTTTACCGCACGATAGTTTTCCACATCCTCCAGGGCCTGGTTGGCCTCCTCCAGGCTATAGCGGCGGGAGATGAAACGCTCCCATTGAAACCGCTCGCCGTGCCTGGCCAAGACGCGCACTCCACGCCACATATGGCTGAAATCGCTGCCCCAACAGCCCCGCACCTCCAGATGCTTGCGGTTTATGTCCCTATGTGGGTTCATGCGAATATCCCCCACATCCGTATACTGTCCCACCACCACATAGCGGCCCGCGTCGCGGGTCATGGCGAACCCCTCGCGAACGGCCTGGGGACTCCCCGTGGCCTCGATGGTCACGTCGGCGCCCCGGCCCTGGGTCGCTTCCAGGATGCGTTCCAGACGCTCCTCTATCGGCACATCCTCGATATCGATAGTCATATCGACGCCGATGCGTGTGGCCTCCTGCAAACGCCTCTCGGGTCCCCCGACGACGATAACCTGGGTGGCCCCGCTCAGTTGGGACAGGATGGCCACCGATAGTCCCACCGGCCCGCTTCCCTGCACAACCACCGTGTCGCCCAACATGATCTTCGCCCGCTCGATGGCGTGGACGGCGGTGGGCAGACCACAGCCAGCCCCTATAAAGCGCTCCGGCGGCACGGAGGAGGGTAGAGGAAGCACCTTGACCCCGGGCTTGAGGTAGATCATCTCCGACCACCCCCCCAGGAGCCCCTCTTCTGCCGAATAGGTGACACCGTAGACGCGCCGATGCGGACAGCGCGTGGAGGCCTTGGCCACGGTGCAGAACCAACACTGCCCACAAGTCTCGTGCACGTCGAGAAAGGTGACGACCTGTCCCTTTTGCAGGGGATTGCCATCCATATCCGTGGGATGCCCCTCAATATCTGCGATCTCGCCCACGTTTATGTGTCCAGGAATGATGGGATAGGGCACGCCGCCCAAATGCCCATGATGAAGGTGAACATCTGTGCCACACACTTCGCTAAATATGGTTCGCAATAGAATGCCCCCCTCTTCCAACTCCGGGAGGGGGAATTCCTGTATCTCGATCGGTTCGTTCGGTGCCGTCATGACCGCCGCTTTAACCATAGTACCTCCATATGTCTGGGATTTGCCATCCTGGATTATAGCAGCCCACGGCGTTGTGTCAACGAGATGGGAGATATCAAAAGGGCATCGACAATCTTAATACCATTTTTACGATCATTTTATGTTACCTATCCGCTCGTAAAGGCACCCTCTGTTATACTGCGTATAGACGGGTTCACTACCCTATCATTCTAGTAAAAATCCCTTGGGAGGCCAGATCAATGAAAGCGCGTATTTTGCTCGTGGACGATGAGCCCCAATTGCTCTTTTCGGTACAGGAGTTCCTCTCGCGTATGGACTATAAGGTGGTGGCGGCGGAGAGTGGCTCCGAGGCCCTGACTATGCTCGTCGACGAACCACCGGATCTTATCGTATCGGACATTCTTATGGAAGGCATGGATGGATTCGAATTCCAAAAGCGGGTAAAGAGTCTCACGGGGGCCAGCATTCCCTTTATCTTTCTCTCGGCCAGGGGTGAGGTGGAGGCCCGTCTACAGGGGCTGCGAGGAGGAGCCGACGACTATATCGCCAAGCCCTTTGAACCCGAAGAATTGGAAGCGCGGATCTCGGCGGTCATGGAGCGGATCGAAAGGACGCGGGAGGAAGAGCGCCGCGAGATCAACGACTTGAAGCGGCGCATCCTGAGCCGAGTGTCCAATCGCCTGCGCACACCGGTGACCACGCTCATGGCCCATCTGAACCTGCTGCTCTCCGACCGTGCTGGCGAGGACGAACAGGACAGAGAACGATACCTCAAGAGCATGTTGCAGGACGCTCGGGAACTGAGTAGTCTGATCGACGACCTTTCAGCGATGGCCTCCGCATCCAGTATAGGGCGCGAGTATCCGATAAAAAGGACCCCCACCCGTGTAGCGCCAGTGCTACGCGCCGCCGCCGCGGCCGCGGCGCGGATCGCCAACGAGAAGGCCATAAACCTGGAGATCTCGTGTGGCGGACTTTTGCAGGGCAACATCGACGGCAAAGCCATGTCCCGCGCCCTATCCGGCCTGCTCAAATCGGCCACAGAACTGAGTCCCCGGGGCGGCCAGGTGTACATCAGAGCAAGCAGGGCCGAGGAGGGAGGGCTGGAGTTCGTGGTCACCGACGCCGGCTGCCAGGAGAGTCCAGCAAAGGAGGCCGAGTTCGCCGATGCACTGCAATTCGCCCGCAACATCGTCCAAAAGCATGCCGGAGAGATCTCTATACGTCACCATGAGGACGGCAAACAGAGCCTCTTCCTGTGGCTGCCAGACCGCGTAGGGAAGCAGGAGAGCAAAAGGGCCACGTGATGAAAAACAACAGGATGAGTCTTTGGCGCCTCTTTATCACAGGGCGCACAGCGCTAACAGCAGTCTTTTTTGGCCTGTTGACCGCCGTAAACCCCTTCCCTCCCCCGACGGCAATGCGCCCCCTCTACCTGGCAGCGGCTTTCCACCTGGGCATCAACGGCATATATTTCTATCTTTGGAAAAAGCGCGATGTACTGTTTCTCGGCTACCTCTGTTTCAGCGTGGAAATCGTCCTGACCACGCTCCTGATTCTCTTTTTGGGCACCGATGGATACGTTTTTGTCCTGGCCTATCTCTGGCCCATCATCATGGGGGGATGGCTCATCGGGCATCAGGGCATCCTGCCCTTGACGCTACTGAGTAGCATAGCCTATGTTCTCCTCTTCCTGCTGGAACGGAACGACATCATATTCATCCAGAGACTCTTGATGCCCGACGGCACGCCGCAGGCCCTCGTTCTCGGACTGCCATATCTCTTTTTCATCGCCCTGCTCATCTATGGCTTTGCCTCCGAGATGGAAGAGAGTGAAAAGGATCTGCGAGAGCGCAACCGCGAACTGCGTTCCCTGGTAAGTGTTGGCGAAGAATTGCTTGGCTGCCTCGATCTGGAGGCCCTGTTATCGCTGACGGCGCGCCATATCAAAGGGAATACAGCCTTTGATGGGATCGCCGTATACACAAGGGACGACGAGATGTTCCATCTACGCCAGTGCCACGGTTGCCCCGATCAGCTATCCCTTGACGACGTGCGCCCCATCCCCAAGGAGTGGTTGTCATCGGACAGCGAGATGTCAGACGTGATCTTGCGCGAGCCGTCGCTTCAGAGCACCTCCTCCGTCCATGTCCCCCTACGCTCCCGGAGCGGCCTGGAAGGGATGCTCAGCCTATTTTCCACAACGAGCGATCTTTCACCATCCCAGGAGATGCAGACACTGCGTATTCTCAGCCATCAGTTAGGGGCAGCCCTGGAGAACGGGCGTCTCTTCAGTAACCTGGAGCGCGAGCGTGATCTGCTACGCGGCGTCCTGCGCAACATGACAGAGGGAGTTTTCGTCGTGGATGAGCGGGATCGCGTCCTTCTCTCCAACCATGCAGCAGAGCGTCTTCTGGATATTGAAAAAAGGGGCTCTGTGCCGGCCTGGTTACTGAAGCAACTAAGAGGGCAGAGAGAAAAGGATAGTGGCGAGGAACCGCGTCCCCTTGTGGAATATCAGGGGAGATCCTTTCGCCTCAGCACCGTGGAACTCTTGCAGGATGACACCGTGCCGGCGGGCACCCTCTATGTGGCGCGCGATATCACAAAAGAGGCTGAAATCGAGGGCATGAAAACCGATTTCGTCGCCTATGCCTCACACGAACTACGAACTCCTCTTACCACGATAAAAACTCTGGTGCGCCTGCTCCTCATGGATGTTCCCAAAGATACCAAGCACTGGGAATACCTCACGATCATCAATACCCAGGCGGAACGCCAGATTCACCTGGTCGAAAACCTGCTGGATCTGACCCGCCTCGAGGCTGGCAGGTACGAACTCCCTCGCGAGCCCGTGGACGCGCGCCAGGTTGTGCGTTCCGTCGTCGACGGCTGTCTTCCCCTCGCTGAGCAGAAGGGACTGCGAGTGAAGATAGAGGATTCCAACAATGAGGAATTCATATCCAACAGAGGGGGATTAGAGCAAGTGCTCACGAACTTGCTGAGCAACGCCATCAAGTTCACCGACGCCGGAGGCAAAATCAGTCTCACCTATCCCAAAAACGGCGACCAGATCACATTCTCCGTCAGAGATTCGGGGGTGGGCATGACAGAAGAGCAAATGGGACATATCTTTGACAAATTCTACACAGTGCGCCATCCTCGCAAGCGGGGCGAGGGGACGGGGCTCGGTTTGGCCATCTCGAATATGATCGTGAATCAGTTGGGGGGCAGCCTCGAGGTCGAGAGCGAGCCGGGGGTCGGCAGTCACTTTTCCGTGCACCTCCCCACAACATATGATCCCCAGACATAAAAAAGTGCGCTGCCCGAACACCGTTTTCGCGCTACACTGGTATATGCTATAATCACTTTGTTTTGCAGTATATACCAGGAATGGAGAGGCCGCCTCTATGCATAAGTTTTCCAGGATTCTCTCAAAAATCCAGATCTCCGCAATCCATGTAACAATCGTCAGCCTTTTGCTCCTGCTTGCCATCATGTTCACAGGCTGCTGGGGAGAGCAGCCCACACCAACTCAAGAAGCGATACGGGCAACCCAGACGCCCAAAGCAACCTTCACCCCTGTCCCCACGAATACCCCCATCCCCACGGCAACGTCCACCCCCAAACCCACACCAACACCCACCAGATCCGAGAAAATCAGCCCCCTGACGGGGACCGAAGTGGAAGACATCGATCATCTGCGGCGGCGTGTGCTGGCAGTGCGCGTGGGCAACGACCCCGGCATTCGACCCCAAGAGGGCTTGGGACTGGCGGATATTGTGTACGAGGAACTTATGGAGGGAGGGGACCTCACCCGTTTGACAGCGATCTACCTGAACAACGATGCGGAGCGCATCCGCCCCATCCGCAGTGCCCGCCTGGTCTCCTTAGACATCGTGTCCCAGTACGACGGCGCGCTGGTCCACACCGGGGCCCACGACAGGGTCCGTTATATGATATCCCAGGCTTCCTTTGTTGATCTCGACGAGTTCTTCCATCGGCAACCATATGGATACCTTTACGGATACGATTGGCGTGGACGCGTGTACACATCGGTGCAGGCCGTTCACGAATACCTGGAAAAAAAGGGCTGGGAAAGAGAAGAGCCCATAGACGGATATCAATTCGACCCCCAGGTTCCCACGGGGAAAGACGCTTCAACCGTCCACATTCCCTATCCTTGGCAGTGTGTGGTGGACTGGACTTATGCCCCGGAAAAGGGTTATTATTTGCGGCAGGTGCAGGGCAGACCCTTTATGGATAGATCGACCGACGAGCAGATCCATGCGGAAAACGTGATACTCTTTTACGCAGAGCACAAGAGGACGAGCATCCTCGACCACGCCCACGGCGCTCCCCTCCTCGACATCGATATGTCGGGATCGGGTCCCGCACAGATCTGCCGGGACGGGGTGGTCATTGAGGGCGAGTGGATCGCAGAGGAACCCGGCGAACTCATAGAGTACTATGACAGTGAGGGCAACATCATTCCCCTAAAACCCGGCAAGACCTGGATCCAACTCGTACCCCTGGATTATGAGGCGGATATCGAATAATCGGTCCCATCGCACCAATACATCGAGTTTATCCAAAAAACTGCCAGCGGGGATAAAGCCCGGCGCGACACACGTTTTGCTGATTTTGACTTTTATACCGCATCCACGTATACTAACATAAAATCTTTTGGGAGTGAGAAATGCCAAATCTTGGTGTCACAGAGTTAATTATCATTCTCATCATCGTCATCGCTATCTTTGGGGCGGGCAAGCTCTCCAGCCTGGGTGGTGCCGTCGGCAAGACCGTAAAAGAGTTTCGCCGAGAGGTAAATCCAGAGGGGCAAGAGGCTTCCAGCGCGGAGGCGAAGGAAGGCACCTCCACGGGCGAGGACGAAAAAGAGAATTAGGCAACAGCAAGGGCGATCGTATAATCTGAGGAGGAAGGCAATGCTAAAGACACTGGGTGCCACGGAACTGATCATCATCCTCGTGATCGTCGTCGCAGTTTTTGGGGCGGACAAGCTCGCCAGCCTGGGAGGCGCTCTTGGCAAGAGTGTCAAAGAGTTCCGCCAGGAGGTAGACGCGGTAGACGACGAGAGCGAATCTGCTTCTGACGCGTAGATCAAGGCGGCGCAGGTGCCTAACAAGAAACAAATATGGACACCGTGGTAGTGATTGAGAAATCCAAGGAGAAAAATAATGCTAAAGACGCTGGGCCCGGCAGAACTCATTATCATTCTTGTCATTGTGCTCGTGATTTTTGGTGCGGGACGGCTGCCAGAGATCGGTGGCGCATTGGGCAAGGGTATCAAAGAGTTCAAGGAAGCCTCCGAAGAATTGGAGGGGGCCTCTGAGGACGTCGAATCGGTCATGGATGATGAAACGAATGACAAGGAAGAAGCCTAAGATCTCAGGGGCTCACTGCAACATCCCTATATGATCCGCTGCATTGGTTGATACGAGGCATAAAGTCGGGACCGCAGTTCGATCCCGACTTTTTTTTCTATACATTAGGAAAATCTGTCCCCGCTTTGACAATTCGTGTCTTTGAGTTTCGGTTCCATCCTGTGTTGGTGCAGCGAATTGCATTCACCGTACACCGAATATGGGCCATGCCGGGCTCTCTTGCCCATATATAGCATCAGGCGAGGCTTAGAAAAGTCACTAACACACTTTGCAACCGAGTCGTCTTTGAGGATAAAATATGAGTAAATTACTATAGGGTGCCGATATCATGACCGTGAAACCCATCATCACCGTCGATGATCCCATACTCTGTGAAAAATCAAAAAAAGTCAGCCATTTTGGCGACCGGCTTGAACGACTTGTAGAGGATATGTTCGATTCCATGCACGCCGGGCAGGGGTTGGGGTTGGCTGCTCCTCAGATCGGCGTATCGCGCCGCGTCTTTGTGATCGAGATTCCCGCCGAGGTGGACGAGGAGGGCAACGAGATCACCCCTACCGAGCGATACGTGATGGTCAACCCCGAGATCGTCAAGACCTGGGGTGAGGAAGAGATGGAGGAGGGCTGTCTCTCGATCCCCGGCTATCGGGGATTGGTCAAGAGGGCCACCAGTGTGGTGGTCAAGGGCCAGGATCTGAAAGGCAAGCGCATCCGCTACCGCGGCCAGGGGACCCTCGCTCAGGCCTTTCAACACGAGATCGATCATCTCGACGGGATCCTCTATCTGGATCGCCTGGAGAGTTTCGACGATCTGTGGCGCATAGAGACGATGGAAACCGCCAACTAACACAAGAAAAAAAGCAGTTCTGCATAGCGAGGTACATCAGTATTATGTGTCTCGCTGTGGCTCTTTTTGAGGGGGCAAATAGTCCAGCAACTGGACGGCGCGTTCCAGTATCAGATGGGCGCCCGCGCGCTCCAATTCATAACGATGATCGAAGCCAGAAAGCACACCCACAGCGTAGGCGCCGGCCCGACGGGCCGAACGCACGTCCAACGCCGTGTCGCCCACCATAATGCAGTGCTGAGGAGAAACGCCCAGCCTATCGATGGCCTTCCGAACGGGCGCCGGATGGGGTTTCAAGCGAAAGACATCCTGGCGTGTGATGACCACGGAAAAGAGGTCCTCATACTGCATACGTCGAAGAAAATCATGGGCCTCAGGACGCGCGCGAGTAGTCACGACCCCCAGGATATAACGGTCTTTGAGAGCAGTAAAAAGTTCTTCCGTGCCCTCTACCATCAACGAGTTCCCCTGGGTGGCCAACCCCTTGGATCTGCGCACCAGATTTGCCAATCCAAAGAAACTGCCCCCAACCCCCGCACGTTCTAGCAGAGATAGCACATAGGTCAACGGATTTTCTACAGCCATCATCAACCTGCGCCCCCGCCGATCCGTATCAAGGTCCGGGAAGAGGTATCGTAGAGGCTTCAGCCCCCTGCTAAAGATCGCTGCCCAACGATTATCCGTCTCTACCAACGTGCCGTCGAGATCGAAAAGGATGGCCTTGATGGGGGGACGAAAGACTTTTTCATGCCCCATAAATGATCCCATCTCCACAGAGCGGGGATGGACATTCACGTCCCACAAAACGGCCACACCTCATCGAAAGCGCCCTCGGAGCTCGGCCTCCACATCCTCCCAGTCCAGATCCCGGCTAGCCAGCATCACCAGCAGATGGTAAAAGAGGTCCGCCGTCTCGTAAACGAGACGTTCATCGCCCTCCAGGGCGCCAGCCACCACCACCTCGGTCGCCTCCTCACCAACCTTTTTTAAAATCTCTTGACGGCCCGCCTCCAAAAGGGCGCAGGTATAGGAACCCTCCTGGGGATGCTGTTTACGATTCTCGATCACGCCTTGCAATATCTTGATGGTCTCGCTCACGTTCTCTCCTCGTATACTATGCGCCAGACAAAGTGCGGAAGAAACAGCTCCTGGCTCCTGTGTGACAGGCGGGGCCGGCGGGGTCCACCAACACAAGCAGGGTGTCGGCGTCGCAATCCACGCGAATCTCACACACCGATTGGGTATTCCCCGACGTCTCCCCCTTGTGCCACAACGTCTGACGGCTGCGGCTCCAGAACCAGGTTTCTCCCTCCGCCAGCGTCAATTCCAGGGACTCCCGATTCATGTAGGCCACCATGAGCACCTCATGGGTCTGGGCATCCTGCACCACGGCGGGGATCAACCCCTTTTCGTTCCAGGTCAGGACCTGAGCCTCCACGCTATCCAAGGTTTCGGATGACATATCTCTCCTCACAGGCGCACGGGCAGGCCGCGCTCGGCCAGGTACTCTTTGACCTCGGGGACACTCAATTCGCGGAAATGGAACAGGGAGGCGGCCAGGGCGGCGCTGGCCCCACCATCGGTCAAAGCCTCGTAAAAGTGTTCCAACTCTCCCGCGCCTCCCGAAGCCACGACGGGGATGGAGACGGCGTCGGAGACAGCCCGCGTTATCTCGATATCATAGCCCTCCTTGGTCCCATCGCGATCCATGCTGGTGAGCAGTATCTCGCCCGCCCCCCGTTCCTCGACCTCTTTGGCCCATGCCACACCCCCGAGGCCGGTGGGAACGCGCCCGCCGTTGATATAGACCTGATAGGTATCGTCCCCCTCACGCTTCACGTCGATGGCCACCACTATACACTGGGAGCCAAAGTGTTTGGCCCCCTCGTCTATCAGTTCCGGCGTGCGGACGGCGGCGCTGTTGATGGACGTTTTGTCCGCCCCAGCCAAAAGGATGTTGCGCAGATCCTCGACCGTCCGCAACCCACCTCCCACCGTAAAGGGGATGTTGACGGCGTCGGCCACCCGGCGAACCATATCGGTGACGATGTCACGCTTCTCATGGGAGGCGGTGATATCGAGAAAGACGAGTTCATCGGCCCGCTCCTCGCTATAGACCCTGGCATGCTCCACCGGATTTCCGGCATCCCGCAACTCGACGAAATTCACCCCCTTGACAACCCGCCCATCCATCACATCCAGGCAGGGAATGACGCGCTTTGCTAACATAGATCACTTCTCCTTCAATCCGTATATTACGATGCGGCTATTTTTCGTGCCCGAGGGAACGCAATCTGGCCCCGGTAAAGGGCCATGCCGATGATGACCCCCTCGATGCCCTCCTCTTCGTAGACCTTGAGGGCGCGAATATCCTCCAGGGAGGAGACCCCCCCCGAGGCGATGACGCGCAGGCCCGAGGCGCGGGCCAGTTCCACCGTCGCGGGCACATTTACCCCAGTGAGCATGCCATCGCGCTGGACGTCGGTATAGACCACGCGCTCGACACCCACGTCCTTTATCCGTCGGGCCAGGTCAACGGCCTGCACATCCGATGTATCCACCCATCCGTGAATGGCCACCAGGCCATCGCGGGCGTCGATGCCCACGACGACGCACTGGGCGCCATGGGCAGCCACGGCCTGCTGCACGACCTGCGGTTCGCGCACGGCCACAGTGCCCAGAATGACGCGGGCCACGCCCATATCCAAAAGGCGCCCGATATCGTCCAGAGAGCGAAGCCCACCACCAAACTGGACGGGCAGATCGACGGCCCCCATGATGCGCTCCAGCGCGGCCAGATTCGCCGCGCCCGATCCCCCCAGAGCCCCATCCAGATTCACCACGTGGAGCCACTCCGCTCCTTCCTCTGTCCAGCGATGCGCCGCCTCTGTGGGGTCATCGGCAAAGACGGTTTCCGCCTGTGCATTGCCCTGTTGCAGGCGCACACAGCGTCCCTCGCGGAGGTCGATGGCGGGATAGACGATCATGCGCCCTCCTCCTTTAACAGACCGGCCTGGATGGCAAAGTTGCGCAGGATGCGCTCTCCCACGTCCTGGCTCTTTTCGGGATGGAACTGAATGGCGTACAGATTGTCCCTGGCGATGGCAGAAGTATAGATCACGGGGGGTCGAATGTATTCCCCCGCCTCGTCCTGGCCATAATCGGTCCTGGCGGCGATGACATCTTCCTTCTCGGGGTCCACATAGTAAGAATGCACGAAATAGGCATAGCTCCCATCGGGGAGATCGCGCCAGAGGGGCACGTCCTTTGCCTGATGGATCTGATTCCAACCCATGTGGGGCACGGTCAGGTCCCGGGGGAAGCGACGCACGCGGCCCGGCAGAACGCCCAATCCCCGATGCTCGCCCATCTCCTCGCTCACCTCGAAGAGAAGTTGAAAGCCGACACAGATGCCCAGAAAAGGGCGGTCCTCCCCGATGGCCTCGATGATAGCCTCCTCCAGGCCCATATGGCGTATCGTATCGATGGCATCACCAAAGGCTCCCACGCCTGGAAGCACCAGCACCTCCGCGTCCCGTACCTCCAAGGGATTGGAGGTGATGCGAGACTCTACCCCCAAACGCCGAAAGGCCATATACACGTTGCGCAGGTTCCCCATCTCATAATCGACGATGGTCAGCACGTTACAGTACTCCCTTGGTCGACGGCACATCATCCCGTCCAGGGTCCGCGCGCACCGCCTGCCGCAGGGCTCTCCCCAGTCCCTTGAAGATGGCCTCGATGATATGGTGCGTGTTGTCCCCGTGTAGCAATCGCACGTGGAGGGTGAGGCCGGCGTGGCGCGCCAAGGCCTGCAGAAACTCGGGGACCAGTTCGGTATCGAAATCGCCCAAGCGGGACGCCGGCAGGGGCGCATCGTACACCAGCAGGGAACGCCCCGAAAAATCGAGAGCCACCAGCACGAGGGCCTCGTCCATGGGCAGTATCTGATGGCCGTAGCGGTAGATGCCCGCCTTGTCACCCAATACTTCCGCCAGGGCCTGCCCCAAGACGATACCTACATCCTCCACACTATGGTGGGCATCCACCTCGATATCCCCCTCACAAGTGATCGCGAGATCGAAAAGGCCATGTTTGGCCACATGGCTGAGCATGTGATCCATAAAAGGCACCCCCGTGTCCAGTTCCCATCTGCCCTCGCCATCCAGATCCATGGTCAGGTGGATCTCGGTCTCGCGGGTCTTGCGCCGGATGCTGCAGGTGCGTTCAGCAGCCATCGCTTTCTCCTTCCATTTCCAACTCCTGCAGGACGAGCAGTACCGCCCGATCCTGCATCGGGGTGCCCACCGTGATGCGAATGTGATCCCTCAGGCGGGGCTTGTCATAGTATCGCAGGATAATGCCCCGCACCTCCATGGCCTCCCGGATGGTCTCCATCGCCAAGCCCTCCACGCGGCAAAGGACAAAGTTCGCCTCGCTCTCGTAGACGCGCAAAAAGGAGATTTGTTGCAATTGCTTCAAGAGTTTTCTCCGTTCGGCGACGATGCCGGCTACAGCATCCAAGGCCTGATCCACCTCCTCAAGAGTGGCCAGGGCGGCGGCCTGGGCCACACCGTTGACATTGTACGGCGACTTGAGCCGCCACAGACCGTGCATCAGCCCCTGGGGAAAGACGCCATAGCCCACGCGCAGCCCGGCCAGGCCCGCCCACTTGCTAAAGGTGCGCAAGACGATCAGGTTCTCCCTGTCCTGCACCCACCCCACTTTCGACTCGCCGCTGAACTCCACATAGGCCTCGTCGAGCACGATCAGCAGGGGCAGATCCAACAACCGCTCCAGATCATCCGTCGGCAGTACCCGACCGTCGGGATTGTTGGGCGAGGTGACGAACAGGATACGGGGCCGGGGATCCTCGCGGCACAGATCCACGATGCCCTCCACGTCCACACGAAAATCATCGTCGCGGGGGAACTGCAGCACCTCCATATCGTTGGTCGTACCATAGAACTGGTACATGCCAAAGGTCGGAGGGCAGTCAATCACCTGGTCGATGCCTCCTCCCGCATCGTCGGGGCGAAAAAGGCGCAAAATCAGATCGATCAGTTCGTCGGAGCCGTTACCCACCATGATCGTCTCGACGGGGACATCGATATAGTCGGCGATGGCCCGCCGGAGGGTGTGGCTCAGGGGATCGGGATAGCGATGGTAATAAGTATAACTGCGCAGCACATCCTGTGTATGGCTGGTCGGACCGTAGGGATTCTCGTTGGCATCGAGTTTGATCAACTGCCCCACGGGCAGGCCCAGCCTCTCGGCGATCTGCTCCAGGGGTTCGGGGGCGTACTCCTTCAATCCCTCCACGCGGTTGCCAATCCAGTCGTGGGCCTTGAGCGCAGTCTTGTTCATCTCGTCTCTCCTCTATCCAAATCCTCTTGGCGCACACGGATGGCCTGGGCATGGGCCGTGAGTCCCTCCTCCTCCGCCAGACGTATGGCGGCATCGCCGACTCGCCGTCTGGTATCGGGACCAGGGGCGAATATGCTCGTGATCTTTAAAAAGTCGGAGACGTTAAGGGGGGACGAAAAGCGTGCCGTCTGCCCCGTGGGCATGATATGGCTGGGCCCCACCGCATAGTCGCCCAGGGCCTCGGAGGAGGACTCGCCCACAAAGATGCCCCCTGCGTTCTCGATGCGCCCCACCAACTGCCAGGGATCGGCGGTCAGCAGACACAGGTGCTCTGGCGCATACGCATTGGCCAGACCGATGGCCCGGTCCATATCCTCCACGACGGCGATACCGCCGCGGGTAGTGAGGGAGGAACGGATGATCTCCGCACGGGAGAGGAAATGAATCTGCTCCCCGATCTCCTGGCGAACACGCCGGGCAAGTTCCCCCGACGTGGTGATCAGCAATGCTGAGGCCAGGGGATCATGTTCCGCCTGAGCCAGCATGTCCGCCGCCACGTAACGGGAGGAGGCCGTCTCGTCAGCGATGAGCAGCGTCTCTGTGGGACCGGGCAACTGGTCGATGGCCACGTTGCCATAGACCTGTCGCTTGGCCAGCACCACAAAGATGTTTCCGGGTCCCAGGATCTTGTCCACGCGGGGAATAGTCTCGGTGCCATAGGCCAGAGCGGCGATGGCCTGGGCACCGCCGACGCTGTAAACCTCGTCTATCTGGGCCACGTGGGCAGCCGCCAGGATAGTATCGTTCAGCGCGCCCCCTCGGGGTGGCGTGGCCACAACGATCTGGGGCACGCCGGCCACCCGGGCGGGGATGGCGGCCATGAGCAGAGAAGAGGGATAGGATGCCGTGCCGTGGGGGGCATAGACGCCCACCCGCTCCAGGGGGCGCACACGCTGGCCCAAGGCGCCGCCATCGTCATCCCAGGCCAGCCAGGAACCGCGCGGCTGCTTCTCGTGGAAGGTCTCGACGCGCGCCGCACAGAGGCGCAGAGCCTCACGCAGATCCGCGTCGGTGCGCTGCCAGGCAGCCTCGATGCGCTCCGTTGGCACCCGCAGGGCGGTCAGTTCCGTGCCATCGAGGAGTTCTGTATAGTACATGAGGGCCCGATCTCCCTCGGCCCTCACCCGGGCGAGGATACGCGTCACCACCTGCTCTGGCGTCAGGGGCTCACCAAAGAGTTCCTCGATGCTCCTGGCCAGTTCCTCCGAGACCTGGTAGGTATCCAGTGTCTGGCGCCGCAGGAGAGTGCGACGTGCCTCTTCCGCGCCGTGCACGATGCGAATCAACGTCCCCTCCTCTGTCATCGCACCATCTCCCGCTCTTTTCGGCGCGCCACCGCATCTGCCAGATTGCGAATGATCTCCTGGATGGCCTGAAAATACAATTTGTGGCTGGCACGGTTGATGACGAGCATGGCCTGCGAGTCCCTGATGGTCTCCAGTTCCACCAGACCGTTCTCCCGCAGGGTACGTCCCGTCTGTACGAGGTCGACGATCAGGTCCGCCAATCCCACGGCGGGGGCCAGTTCCACCGACCCACTCAGAGAGATGACCTCGGCCGAGAGCCCCCGCTCCTGAAAGTATGCGCGCGCCTGTCGGGGGTACTTGCTGGCCACACGCAGGTTAATCTCGGTGCGCAGGTCACGCTCTCGGGCCTCGGGCGGCCCGGCCAGGACCAGGCGACATCTCCCCATCTCCAACCCCAGGGGCTCATAGATATCGCGCTCGTTCTCGCGCAGCACATCCTCTCCCGCCACCCCCAGGGCCGCTGCCCCATGCTCCACATAGGTGGGGACATCAAACGGTTTGGCCAGGAGGAAGCGAAATACCCCCAGGGTGTCGTTCAATATCAACTTGCGACTGTTTGGAGAATTGGCGGGATAACCCGCCTCCTCGAACAGCGTCAGAACATCCTTTTGCATGCGCCCCTTGGGCAGGGCGACGGTCAATCTTTCCATGAGGTGATCTCCTTTTTCAGTGACTGCAAATCAAGTTCCCGCTGCATATCGTCCTCGATGAGCAGACAGCGCCCGTCGCCCAGACAGCAGACGAGACGCCGCGCGCCGATGGCCTGGGCATAGTTGCGCAAGGCCTGGCCATGGCGGCCCAGCACGTCCACCCGCACGTGCAAGCCCTCGGCCCTGGCCGAGGCGGCCAGTTGGCGACAGGCGGGATCATCGCTGGCCTCCATCAGCAGATCAGGAACGTCTTTGACAGGGAGTTCAGTGACCAGCATGGCCCGCTCCACGCCCAGGGCAAAGCCCACGGCGGGCATGCGTTGGCCGAAATTCTCCACGAGACCATCGTAGCGGCCACCCCGGCAGAGGGCAATACCCAACCCCTTCACATACCCGTGGAAGGTGATCCCCGTATAATAGGCCATACTGCGCACCTGACCCAGATCGAGGATGACGTGGTCGCCGACGCCCTCGGCACATAACAAATCATACACCCGTTCCAGATGGTCGATGGCCTCGCACGAGGCCGCATTCGTGCATAGTTCTCTGCTCTCTTCCAACACCGCCCGGCCACCGCAGAGATGGGGCAGGGTGCGGATGGCGTGGGTCGCCCTGCCTCCCATACCCAGTTCGTCCAGTGTCCGCTGCAATTCCAGGTCGTTCCGGCGGTGGATGGCCTGCTCCAGGCGCCCCAGATCGCCATCGCCCAAGGCCTCCTCAGACAGAATGCCACGCAAAAAGGCCACCTGGCCCAGGTTTATCTGGAACTGGGCGATGTTCATGGAATGTAGGGCATCGATGGCCACGGCCACGACCTCGGCATCGGCCTCGGGAGTATCGGCCCCCACAAGTTCGATGCCCGCCTG
This sequence comes from Anaerolineales bacterium, assembly GCA_046538105.1. Classification (GTDB taxonomy): domain Bacteria; phylum Chloroflexota; class Anaerolineae; order UBA1429; family UBA1429; genus JAWLEV01. Next base: position 34,206 of record JBKHJO010000013.1, read on the forward strand.
CGTGAACTCGCGACGGCGGCCCGCCTGGGGCTCCTCATAGCGGAACACGTTTCCGATATAATAGAGGTGGAGGGGCAGCGGCTGATCGTAGAGTTTGGTGCCCACCACCCGCGCCGTGGGTACCGTCATATCGGGCCGCAGGGCCAGGGTGTGCCCCTCGCGGTCAAAGAAGCGGTACATCTCCTCCTTGAGGAGGGCGCTGGCCCCGGTGGTCAGGCTGTCATAGTATTCAAAGGTGGGGAGGATGATGCGCTGATAGCCCCATCTGTGAAACACCTCCCGCAACAGATCCTCCAGTTCCGTCTTGAGAGCAGCCTGCTCGAAAAAAAGATCGGTCAAGCCGTGGGGCAGCTGTGATCTGAGAGAATCTACATACATTATCTTCCGTCCCGAATCTCACATACGCCGCAAACAACAAAAAGGACCAGTTCCTTGGGAACCAGTCCGGACGGTGAGCCAGCCTTCTGCTGTGGGGGCAAAACGACAACTCACCTAGGTCTTATGATGATGCAGGGGCCGCACATATATATCCCAGGAGACAAGTCCCTCTGTCCGCCCTTGTGTCACGCCCCTCGCAACCATTTTACGTCTATTCCTACCGTATCGAACACCCGATCAACTATGAATCGATAGTAACACAATCCCCGCGGCCTGTCAACTTGCGTTCGGCGCGCGCCAGAATCATCTCCTCAAAAAGGGTCGAACGCTCTCCTCGATTTGACGCCCAGTTATATTTTGATATTATTTAGATAAACAAAGTATTCTTATTGCAAAGGGTATACAACCATGAAAAGGATAACGCGACGTAAACTCTTGCGGCGGAGCGTCATTGTGGGATTGGCCGCCGTGGCCGCCAGTTGTACGCCATCACCCGTCTCCGAGATAGATACCAAAGCACCGACAAGCGCCAAAGTGACGGATCCTCCCACCGCGACCAGGGCCCAACCCACGGTCACGCCATCCGTCACTCCCCAGCCAACCGCCACCGAGACCGAGGAGGAAGCCATGCCGGCGGGCACAGAGACCGAAGAGGAGCCCACACCGACTGAGGGACCACGGCACCAAGTCGCCCTGATACGCACATCCGAGCGGATGGAAGGGGTCCAGCGCTCCCTGGCCCTGCTGGGCGCGGAGGGACCGGACGGGGAGCGGGTGCTTCTAAAGCCCAATTACAACAGTGCCGATCCCGCTCCCGGTTCCACGCACAACGACGTGCTGCGCACCATTGTGGACTGGCTGAGAGAGCAGGGCGCCGGTGACATGGTACTGGCCGATCGCAGTGGAATGGGGCAAACTCGCCAGGTACTGGAACAGAAAGGGATCTTTTCTCTGGGACAGGAACTGGGCTTTGAGGTACAGGTGCTGGACGAACTGGAGGCCGAGGAGTGGGAAATGGTTCAACCGCCCAACAGTCACTGGCGAGAGGGCTTTCCCATCGCCAGGCTGGCCCAGGAGACGCCCTATATCGTACAGGCCTGCTGCCTCAAAACTCACCGCTACGGGGGGCACTTTACCCTTTCCCTGAAGAACTCGGTAGGACTGGTGGCCAAGGTGGTACCCGGCCAGAGCGCTGACTATATGGGAGAACTGCACAACTCGCCTCATCAGCGCCTCATGATCGCGGAGATCAACGCCGCCTACACACCGGACCTCATCGTGATGGATGGTGTGGAGGCCTTTGTAAGGGGAGGTCCGGCCCGCGGCGAACAGGTGCAGGCCAACGTCTTTCTGGCCAGCAGGGACAGGGTAGCCCTGGACGCTGTCGGCGTGGCCATCCTGCGTCATTTTGGCACCACGCCAGAGGTAAGTGGGGGGTCGGTGTTTGAACAGGAACAGATCGCCCGGGCTGTCGAACTGGGATTGGGAGCCCGGGAGGCAGAGGAGATCGAGATCCTCACCGAGGACGAGGAGGGCGAGACCTTTGCAGGGCAGATCCAGGAGATCCTGAGGGCGTAGCGAGGGACCGTTCCAGTCCACGCGAATGTGAACCTGGCTCTATTAAAAAAAGCACGCTGAGATGCCTAGCACTTATGTATTCTTGTTACGTTTGAAATGTGGTTTTTTAGTGTAAATTCTCAAAAGTACCGGGCGTCTCAACCAACACTCAACACTTTTTAGGACAGTCAATCATGAGATAACGCGACGCGATCTTTTATGATGTCGTGTTGGGGCACGTTCCCCTTACCTTTTGCAACGCAAAAGACGATCCGTCTGGATGTTCCTCAATCCCGTTCACATCAGGCCCATAAAAAGCCTGAGATGCTACGCCTCAGACACAATGGTTTCCAAATATCCTTCGACCTTTTCCATGGCCACATCCACACTGGAATCGGAGGCCAAAGCCACCTCGCAGGCCAAGAAAGCCTTGCCCTTGTCCAGAATCTGACGATCGGGAATGCTCAGAGAGCGTTCAGAACTCATGAAAACGAGTTTGGTTACTGCTTCCAGGGCCTTTTTAAAAGACCCGGACTTGATGCTGTTGCGCATGGCGTCCTGCCGCGTGCGAAAATCGCCCTCGATATCCTCCGGGTCGGGGGCCACGCAGCCGTTGCTCAACATGTCCTCGATATCCTCCAGATCATTTACAGGACGCAGACCGGCGTCGACGGCCCCCTCCACGGGCACGATGACCTCTGTGGAGCCGGGATTGGGAACGGTCTCTATGACATAGTACTTTTGCTCCTCGTCCTCGATATCCTCAGCCTGGACATCCCTGATAATCCCCGCTCCGTAGAATGGATGAACGACTTTCATACCAGTCTCATACATAAAAAGTTCCACCTCCTATGGTGACTAGACCAACGGAAAGTACATCGGCACACATGGAACACACGTCGATATCTGTCACCGCAAAAGACACGGTCACTTGGAGCACATCGCAGAGGCGGCCAGTCATCGGCGACGCTGCAGTCGGATGCAGCACAAGACCGAGACATGGAGAGGAGCAAAAAGCAAAAGTGCTAGGGAGGATACTTGTCAGGACGTTTCTAATTCGTCTTTTTACGAACGCGCTTATAACATGCCAAGATAGGAAATGTTGACCTGCCAATTCACCTTTTTATCTTCCGTGTACTCTGTTAAAGCCCCTCCTTTGATCCGGCTACTGCAATGTAAACACCCTCTACAGTGCCCACATATACACTTACAAAAGTTTACCATAAGTTCGGGTAAAAGACAAACAAAAAACACGGATCTCCAAGACCAGAGATCCTAAAGATCCGCGTTCCCAAAAAGTCCCTTTTTCTAGGCGCGGAGTTGGGCGCCGTAAGCCTCCTCCAGGCGCTCCACGATTCGCTCGCGGTGTTCCGCTGCCTGCTCCGTGGTCAACGTCTCCTCTGCAGCCTGGAAAGTCAGGCTATAGGCCAGGCTCCTCTTCCCCTCTTCCAGTTGCTCCCCCTGATAGACATCGAACAGGACGACGCCAGACAACCACTCGCCGCCCGCTTTACGAATAACCTCCTCCACCTCATCGGGAGGCACCGTCTCGTCGATGACGATGGCCAGGTCAAGTTTGAGCGCCGGCATACGGGAGGGGGCCTCGAACTGCTGGAGAGGATCCGCCTCACGCAACAGTATCTCCAGGTCGAGTTCGGCCAGGGCGATGCGCCGCTCGGGCAGGTCATAGTTATCCCGCACAACAGGGTGCACCTCACCCAACACACCCACCTCCTGTTTTCGCACAGATACCGTAGCCGCACGCCCGGTCTGAAAGGTATCATGCTCCGTGGGAGCATACTCGACTTTTTCGATGCCCAGATGGGTACACAGGGTCTCTATGATCCCCTTGAGATCATAAAAATCCATCATCTCCTGCTCGTCAGTCAGCCAGGAACGTCCTTCACGGGGGCCCGTGAGAGCGATACTCAGGCGACGGGGCTCCTGCGGAAGTCTTTCATCCTCCTGGGATAGATAGACGTGGGCGATCTCAAAGATGGCCACACGATCCAGGTAGCGCAGGTTCCTCTCCACCGCCTCCAGCGTCGTGTTCAACAGGGTCTGGCGCAAGTACTCATATTCCACAGAGAGGGGATTGGCCAACCGCACATAGTCCTCGGGATCGGGCGGCTCGCCCTCTGGCGACAGGTTGGCCACGCTCTCCATATTGGTGAGGGAGTAGGTGATGATCTCTGTCAGGCCACAGCCTACCAACTTGTCGCGCACCCGCTCCTCCAGCCGCAGATCCATATTGGATTCCTGTGGCGGCATCTCATCGCGGATGAGAGTGGTGGGGAGGCGGTCGTAGCCATAGACGCGCGCCACCTCCTCCACCAGGTCGGCGGGGATGGACACGTCCAGGCGATAACTGGGCACCGTGGTACGTATGACCGGTGGCTCGTCGGGCAGGATCTCACACACAAAATCCAGGGAAGTGAGGATATCCACGATCTCCTCCGGCGAGAGTTCGATGCCCAACAGGCGCTCCACCTCCGAATTTTTGAAATCGATGACCTTGGTTTCGGGCGGATTGGGATAGGCGTCGGCGAACCCCTGGGCCACCGTCCCCCCCGCCAGGGTGCGCATCAACTCTGCCGCGCGCCTCAGGGCCGGCAAGGTCAGTTCCGGATCCACCCCCCGCCCAAAGCGCTGGGTAGCCTCGCTGGGAAGTTTGAGGGCCTGGGAGGTGCGACGCACGCTGATGAAATCGAAATTGGCTGATTCTAGCAGGATATCCACCGTATCCCCTGTGACCTCCGTGTCCTCACCGCCCATGACGCCGGCCACGGCCACCGGCCCCTGACCGTCGGTAATGAGCAACATCTCCTCTGTAAAGGTGCGCTCTGTGCCATCGAGGGTGGCCATGGTCTCTCCAGGATGGGCGCGGCGCACAATGATGGTGGGTATCCCCCCCTCCTCCTCGGGATGCAGACGCCGATAGTCAAAGGCATGAAGGGGTTGTCCCATCTCCCACATGACATAGTTGGTGATATCGACGATATTGTTGACGGGGCGCATGCCCGCCAGGATGAGGCGCCGCTGCATCCACTTGGGCGAGTGGCCTATCTCGATATCCCTGATCAGGGCAGCGCTATAGCGAGGGCAGAGATCGGGATCCTCTATCTTGATCTCAATCTGTCCCTCTATGGGCGCCCCCTCCGCTTCGACTGTGGATGCGGGCAGATCGCACTCCCCGCCCGTCAGCGCCGCAACCTCCCGCGCCACCCCCACGATGGAGAAACAGCGGGCCAGGTTGGGCGTGAGATCCAGGTCCAGCACCGCGTCGCCCCAATAGTCGGCAAAGGGCTCGCCCACGGGCGCATCCTCGTCCAGGATCATGATGCCGGTGTGATCCTGGGATATGCCCAGTTCCTTTTCTGAACAGGCCATGCCGGCCGAGGAAACGCCACGAATAGTGGTCCTTTCGAGCGTCTTGTATCGTCGGGTATCGGCATAGGGGTCGATGAGGCGGGCACCCTCGACAGCAAAGACGACCTTTTGGTCAGCATCCCCCACCTCCAGGTTAGGAGCCCCGGTGACGACCTCCATGGGTTCCTCCCCGCCATAGTCCACCGTCACCAGCACCAGGCGGTCGGCGTTGGGATGCTCACGCACCCTCAACACCTCCCCCACAAAGATCTTGTCCCTGTCCCATTCCTCCCCCACATGGTCGATGCTCTCCACCTCCAGTCCGCCCAGGGTGAGGCGCTCGGCCAACTCCTCGACGGGCAGATCCCACGTCACGTGATCGCTCAACCAACTTATCGGAACGCGCATTTGATCCGCTACCTCCGTTTTATCCTTATCGGTTTACGTTCGTTGCAGAATAGATCCTCTCCACCACATCTCATGGGAACTGCTGCAGGAACCGCACGTCGCCGCTGAAAAAGTAGCGGATATCAGTGATACCGTGCTTGAGCATGCAGATGCGCTCCGGCCCCATACCAAAGGCAAAGCCGCTGAACACGTCAGGGTCATAGCCCCCGTTCCGCAGCACGTTGGGATGCACCATGCCCGAACCCAAGATCTCCAGCCATCCCGTGTACTTGCATAGGGGGCAGCCCTCGCCCTCGCAGAGGTAGCAGTCGATATCCACCTCGGCGCTGGGCTCGGTAAAGGGGAAATAACTGGGGCGAAAGCGCACCTGACGCTCGGCGCCAAACATGGCGCGGGCAAAGTCGATGAGCACGCCTTTTAGGTCAGCCATGGTAATGCGACGCCCCACAACCAGTCCCTCCACCTGATAGAACATATGCTCGCTACGCACGGTGACCTGCTCGTAGCGATAGCATTTGCCCGGCAGAATCACGCGGAACGGCTGGGGATGATATTTACGCATGGCGTGAATCTGGCCCGGCGACGTATGGGTGCGCAGGAGCACGTCCTCCTCGGTGGTAAAAAAGGTATCCTGCATGTCCCGTGCCGGGTGATTGGGCGGGAAATTCAGCAGTTGGAAGTTGGTAAGATCGTCCTCCACCTCTTTTGTCCGCAACACGTCGAACCCCATGCGAGAGAATATGCGCGTTATCTCGCGCAGCGTCTGCCGGCTGATATGTATATATCCCAGGTTCTGGGGTCTGCCGGGCAGCCGCACGTCGATGGCCTCCTCGGCCACCTCGTCTTCCAGCGCCCGACGCTCCAGAATCTCACGCCGGGCCTCAAAGGCCTCCTCCAGGGCCTCCCGTGCCTCGTTGGCCATGCGACCCGCCGTGGGCCGCTGCTCAGGGGGGAGTTCCCCTATGCCTCGCAAAAAGGAGGTAATAGCCCCCTTTCTACCCAGATAGGTCACCCGCCAGGCATCCAGCTCGTCCAGATCCCCGGCCTCCTGCAAGGCCTCCGCCGCCTCTTCCCGAATACGCTCCAAATCCTCCAGCATATCGCCTCCCTCTGCCGCTCTTATCTCTACTCTTTGGTTCCACCATCAAGATAACAAAAAAAACGACCGCAACTTCCAAGGGACGAAGTTGCAGCCGCAGATACTCCGTGATACCACCCTCATTGATCTCCCGTAGGAGACCCTCTCATCATCGGCGACTCCCCAATGGAGCGAACCGACTGCCTCTATAACGGTAGGCTACCGGAACGACCTACACATCGCCAGACGTGCGGACGACTTGAGCCGTCGACTCCAGAGTGAACTTTGATGGGGTGCCTCCCAAGGGGACTTGCAGTCGATGATCCCCTCTCCCTGTTGGATTTCCCCCGCCTACTCTCTCCTTCACAGTCTTTGGTGTGGCGCCTCAAATTCGATTGTGCCGCTACTATACAACGATACGGGGACGGTGTCAAAAATCCATCTCGGTGGACTAGTCACCCACTTTTGACTATAATAGAGACGTGAACTGACCTTATTGAGGAGGTATGTGTGCACAAGGCACCCCGGGGAACCATGGATATTCTTCCCGAAGAACAGCCCTACTGGGATTATCTGCGCGAAAAGATCAACGAGACAGCCGATATCTTTGGCTATGAACGAATAGATGTGCCCATCTTTGAGGATACCGCGCTTTATGTGCGGGGCGTGGGCGAGGGAACGGATATTGTGGACAAGGAGATGTATTCCTTTGTGGACAAGGGGGGACGAGATATCACCCTGCGGCCCGAGTTCACGGCGGGCATCGTCCGGGCCTATATAGAGCACGGCATGAAGGTGCTGCCCCAGCCGGTCAAATTGTTCACCATAGGTCCCATCTTTCGCTACGAGAGCGTGCAGGCCGGGCGCTATCGACAGCATACCCAGTTCGATATCGAGGCCATCGGCAGTCAGGATCCAGCGGTGGATCTGGAGGTCATGTCCGTGGCCTGGCAACTGTTCTCCAGCCTGGGATTCGAAGGGCTTGGGTTTCAACTGAACAGCACGGGCTGCCCCACCTGCAGGCCGGGCTATGTGGAAGCACTTGTCGACTATTATCAGCAGCACGAGGATGTCATCTGTGAGGATTGTCAGCGGCGATTAGAGCGCAATCCCCTGCGACTCCTGGACTGCAAGACACCCGGCTGCCAGCCCATCATCGCCGGGGCTCCCCACATTCAGGACTATCTGTGTCCCGTGTGCGAGGAGCACTTTTTTCTGCTGCGCACCTATCTGGACGATCTGGGGCGCCCGTACACCGTCAACCACACCCTGGTGCGCGGCCTGGACTATTATACGCGGACGGTCTTTGAGGTCTGGGCCGAGGGCATTGGCGCCCAGAATGCCATCTGCGGGGGTGGTCGTTACGACGGCCTGGCCGAGGAACTTGGCGGCGAGCCCACGCCGGGCATCGGCTTTGGCTCGGGCATGGAACGCCTGGTACTGACCATGCAGGAGCAGGGCATCGAGGTGCCGGGCGTTCCCACACCGGACGTGGCTTTGGTCTATCACGGCCAGGGAGCCAAGCGCCGCGCCTTGCAGATCCTGGACACGCTGAGGGCGGCGGGAATCCGCGCCACCATCACATTCGACGATCGTAGTTTCAAGGCCCAGTTCCGAGACGCCGACCGGACGAACGCCCGTTATGCCCTCGTGCTTGGCGAACGGGAACTGGCAGAGAACCACATCATCCTGCAGAATATGAAACGGGGCGATCAGGAGAAGATAGATCTGGACGAGGTCGAGAACGTCGTCCAGGATCGCCTCTGTCAAAGGGAAAAATGAAACGCATAGGCGTGCTGTATATACCCGAAAGGGAAGAGTCGGCGGAACTCGCGCAGCGGGTCGTGGGGCTATTGGACGAAAATGACATCGATGTCTGGCAGGGACCGGCCGAGGACGAGGACGGCCTTCGCAGCGCGGCCGCGTCCCTCGACCTTCTCATCACCCTGGGGGGTGATGGCACCATCGTGCGCACGGCACGCACGATCCTGGACTTTGGCCTGCCCATCCTGGGAGTCAACCTGGGAACGTTGGGTTTCTTGACCGAAGTGGAACCGGATAGTATAGAAAAGATGATCCCCCTTCTGTTGAATGAGGATTATCGCATAGAAGAACGCATGATGCTACACGCCACCCTGTATCGAGAAGGAGAGGTGTTCCTGGAGACCGATGCCGTCAACGATCTGGTCATGGCGAGGGGGGGCACATCCCGCACGGTTCGCGTCTCCATCGAGGTGGACGGTCACCACGTGATGACGCCCTCGGCCGACGGGGTCATCCTTTCCACTCCCACGGGAAGCACCGCTTACTGCCTGGCCGCTGGCGGCCCCATCGTGGCCCCCGACGTACAGGGGTTCGTGGTCACACCCATCGCAGCCCATCTGTGCATCGCGCCCGCTTTTGTCATTCCCGCACACCGCCAACCCTCTCTGAGGTTGGTCAAGGGCAAGGATGCCATCCTCACTGTGGACGGGCATCTTGACATGGCCCTCCAGCAGGGCGACACCGTGTATGGGACGACGAGCAACAGGACGGCTAAATTCGCGCGTTTCGGCAGCGATGGGCATTTCTACGAGAGCGTATTGATGAGATTGCGGTGGCCACAGCACGAGATAGACCCCGAAAACAGATTATCGAAAGAACATTAGATAAATCGTTGGCAATGGACATTCCGGGAGCAGGACGGTGCTGATCGAGCTTTCCATCTCCAATTTCGCCATCATAGAGTCCCTCGGCCTGCAGTTCAAGCCCGGCTTTGTCGTGCTAACGGGCGAGACGGGCGCTGGCAAATCCATCATCGTCGACGCCGTCAGCCTGCTGCTGGGAGAGCGAGCCTCGCGAGAGTTGATCCGCACAGGCTGTGACACGGCCACACTGGAGGGGATATTCGTATGTCCTCCAGAACTCCTGGCCTCTCTACAGCCTTTTTTGGAGCAACAGGGGCTGTACGAGGGATCGGACGAACTGATCCTGCGGCGCGAGATACGCCGCGACAGCCGCAACAGATGTCGTGTGAATGGCCACGCCGTTCCCCTGAACATCCTGCAGGAGATCGGCGCCCACCTGGTGGACATTCACGGGCAGGGGGAACACCTCTCCCTTTTGCGCGTCCGCAACCACATCAATTTTGTCGATCAGTTCGGGGAATTGACAGAACAACGGCAGGCCTTTGGCGCTCTGGTGCATGAACTACGCGAGGTGCGCGACGAACTTGACGCGCTACGACAGGATGAGCGCGAGATCGCGCGTCGGCAGGATCTGCTCACGTACCAGATAGAGGAGATAGAAGCCGCCGACCTGCGAGTAGGCGAGGAGGAGGAGTTGCGGCGCGAGAGCACCCTGCTGGCCAATGCGGAGGAGCGCATGGAACTGGCCTCACACATCTATATCTTCCTGTACGAGGGCGAGGAGACGCAGCCATCGGTGATGGACCTTATGGGCCTTGTCGTGGATGATATGGACGACCTGGCCAGGCTGGATGATGCTCTGGGTGAGACGCGAGAACAGGTCGAGGATATATTCTATCAACTCCAGGACGTGGGCCGCGCCATGCGCACCTATCGGGACGAGGTGGAATACGATCCCGAGGGGTTGGAGCAGGTGCAGGAACGCCTGGAACTGGTGCGCAGCCTGAAGCGCAAATATGGCGATTCCATCGAGGAGATTCTGACCTTTGCGGAGGAGGCCCGGGAGGAACTGGAAAGCGTCACCCACAGCGAGGAGCGGATGGAGGCGCTGGCGGCCAGGGAGAAGGCGCTGCTCCAGGAGATCGCCGAGGCGGGTCAGGCCCTCAGCGCGACTCGGGAGGAGATCGCCCAGCACCTGCGCCAGACCGTGGAGGCTGAACTGGACGAACTGGACATGGAGAACGCGCGCTTTATAGTCGACAGGCACTGGCAAAAGACAAAAGAGGGAGAGGGGCGGGACACGGTAGAGATAAAAGGCGACCATTACGCCTTTGACACCACAGGGCTGGACCGGCTGGCCTTTCTGATCGCCCCTAACCCGGGCGAGGAGCCCAAGCCGCTAACCCGGATCGCCTCCGGGGGTGAGACCTCGCGCCTCATGCTGGCCCTCAAGACAGCCCTCTCCGCCGCCGATCCCGTGCCCATCCTCATCTTTGACGAGATCGACGCCGGCATCGGCGGCCGAGCGGGAAGGGTGGTGGGAAACAAGTTGTGGAGCCTGGCCCACGATCATCAGGTTTTCTGCGTCACCCACCTGCCCCAGATCGCCCGCTATGGCAGCCAACACTTTCGGGTGAGCAAAAAGACCATGGAAGGACGCACCCTCTCCGTGGCAGAGGAACTCTCCCACACAGAGAGGGTAGAGGAACTGGCCATCATGCTGGGCGGACGGGCCACAGAGATGACGCGGCAAAGTGCCGAGGAGTTGTTGGAACCCTTTACCCCCGTGCGGGAGAATTTGGGGAAAAGCAGTGCTTAGTCGCATTCGGCAGGTCCTCAACCGTAGAGGTCGTACAATCTGCCGCGACTCAGCATCCCGACGCTGCGGCCCCCCATCGCAATTGGTCCCATCGTCGTTCCATCTGTGCTGCCGGCGTTAATGGTCGCGGATAGGCAGATCCATGACATCCGCGAGAGTGTCGCGCACCTCTTTAGGTGAGTCAACAACCATGTACAGATCGCGATCCTCGGGAGATATCTTTCCCCGCTCCATCATCGTATCCTCCAACCAGTCGAGCAATCCCCCCCAATACTCAGAGCCGTAGATAATCACCGGAAAATTGTGGATCTTGTCCGTCTGGATCAGGGTCAACGCCTCAAACAACTCATCCATGGTGCCGAAACCGCCCGGAAAGATCACAAAGGCCTGAGCATACTTGACGAACATTATCTTACGCACGAAAAAGTAGTGAAAACTGTAAGCAATATCCACGTACGCATTGGCGGGCTCTTGGAAAGGAAGATCAATCCCAAAACCCACCGAGACACCGGCGCCGAGCTGTGCGCCGCGATTGGCGGCTTCCATAATGCCGGGACCTCCGCCGGTAATGACGGCCAGCCCCTCCTGGGCCAACAGGCGCGCCGTCTCCAGCGCTGCCCGATACATCGGTGCATCCTCCAAAGTGCGTGCTGATCCAAAGATCGTCACCGCCGGCCCCAGGCCTGCCGCAGTCTCGATGCCGGCCACGAACTCGGACTGGATGCGCAGCACGCGCCAGGGATCACTGTCGATAAAATCCGGTTTCTCTCCGGCCCTCGCGTCGAGCAGGCGCTCATCCGCGGTCTTGCGTCCGGTCTCAAGAGCGTCTCGCGGATCCTTCTCGGAGCGCATATCCTCAGCCATCCCCTTGTCGTTGGATCTATTGCTCATATCTCATCCTCTCCATCTATTGACCATGTTTCCCACCGGCAGTGAGGATATGCCCCCGAATCGGCTCAGACCGCTGGCTCAGTACGTCCCATACCAACGATTATCGTCCCCCAGTGTATGGGCGCCCCCCGAAACCTATCAACGAAGCGTTGCATTCATTCATCCAGAATGCTATTAAAAGTAGATCCTTCCCGCAACTGCCGGAAGGCCAGGGTCCACGCCGTGGATCGGTAAACCAGGTACAGGCTCCCGATAAACAGGCTGATCAAGATCACACCCAACAGGGCGGGAAGAGCCACCAGGACAGCGCCGGCAAAGGAGCGCGTCAGACGCAAGACGGCGAGGGCAGGCGCCACCATGCCCCCAACCCCTAACAGAACAAGGGGAATCATGACCACGCTCAGGGCCACGTTGATCAGGCCCAACAGGACCCACATCACGACGGACGCCCAGAGCCGCGCGCGCAGCAGCGTAAAGGCCCGCTTGAGGGCGTCAAAGACGGTCTCCTCCTCGATGACAGAGGCGCGAAAGGCGAACATGCGCAGAATCGTCACAAAGGCCGAGATGGCCAGGCCCACGAGCAGGAGAAGGAGGAGCAGAAAGCCTCCCGTGCCCACGCCCCATAGGATGCCGACCACGACCAGGCCGTCGCCGGCCCGAAGGAGGGGGATGGCCGGCAGGACGGCCACCAACACGCCCAGGACGAACAACACGACGAGTACCATGACCAGGATGAACGCGCCGATGCTGATCAGGATATCGATGGCAAAGAGGGACAAGAGCCGGCCCCAGCCGGTGCGCAGCCCCCGTTGAAAGGTCACCACCTCCTCATCGTTCCTCTCCACGGTATCGACCAGGCCGATCATGGCACCCAAACTCGTATAGCGCACGATGATGCCCGCTATGAAAAAAACCAAGCCCATCACAAAGACAAAGCCCAAGATGGCCAGGATAAAGGGGCCCACTAGCTGCAAGCCAGGTAAGGCGTCAGGAGAAAAAGGAGCCCTGCGAAACCAGGGCAGGCTACGCTGCAAGTTCTCTATATCCGAATCCCCAAACAGATACTGCAGGCTATTTCCCCCACCGCCACGCTGGTTGCCCGCACCAAAAAGTGTTGCCGCCAGGCCAAATATCCACAGCACCTTGTATCGCCAGGTGATCTCCCAGGCGCGCTTTAGAACCTTGCCATATTCCATGCCCCCACCTCCTTTGACCCCATCTGCATCGTCTTCTCACAGAAAAGATAATCAGCATCACATAGATTATACATCACATCCCATCATACACGCCTTTCATCCCCTGTTCAAGTGTGCGTCCCAACTGCCTTTCGACGAGCGCAACCATCACAGAGATAGACGAATTGACGGTGGGATGTGGCCGATGAGGTCGAATCGACCTCATATTGAATCATCTGTGCGCGTCCCCACCAAGTTTCGTATTATGCTAACTCGTGCTATAATCGTGTATTTGACGGCAAAACCAAAGAAGGCGGCGTATGATGAACAGACACGCGCTCGATACAAGGGGCGTACAGCGGGCCATAGAGCGCTATGGGGAACCTGCAAAGCGCTGCTACACCCTGCCCATGACTGAGGAGAGCCTGGCCTATTGGGAACGCGTGCTCTCCAGGCGCCGTGCCGAGGTCGTGTTCCTGATACAACGCACCAACGATCTCTACATCACCCATACCAAGGCCTCCTATCCAAAAGGCATCTATCGTCTGCCCTCCGGCGGCATCGAACCCGGGGAGGATCTGCTCTCCGCCCTATGGCGGGAGGTCACCGAGGAGACGAATCTCTCCCTGCAGATCGAGGATTTTCTGGCTATCATTCACTACCGCTTTATACATGGGGAACAATCCCTCTCCTTTACCTCTTACGTTTTCAGCCTGCGGGAGGACGAGGCCTGCACTCTGTGCGCCACCGACCCGGAGGAAGAGATCACGGGGTTCAGGGAGAACACTCTGGCCGAGGTTGGTGCCCTGGCCGAGGAACTGGCATCCCTGTCCGGCGAATGGCGGGACTGGGGGCGATTCAGGGCCGTGGCCCATCGCGTGGTGGAAGAACTGCTCATCGAAGAAGAATGAACGCCATGAACGAAATGATGAAAGAGGAACGCACGCAAAAGTCTGCAGGGAATATGTACGACATCATCGTCGTGGGCGCGGGCCATGCCGGCTGCGAGGCCGCCCTGGCCGCCGCCCGGATGGGCATGCGCACCTGTCTGCTGACCATGAACCTGGACCTGCTGGCCCAGATGCCCTGTAATCCCAGCATTGGCGGGCCAGCCAAGGGGCACCTGGTGCGGGAGATCGACGCCCTGGGGGGCGAGATGGCCCGCAACATAGACAAGACCTTTATTCAGATCCGCACCCTCAACCTCTCCAAGGGACCTGCCGTGCAGGCCCTGCGCGCCCAGGCGGACAAGCATCTCTACTCCCTGAGCATGAAGCACACGCTGGAGCGCACGGATCATCTCTCCCTCAAACAGGCCCACGTGGAGGAATTGGTGGTGGAAGGAGACGGCGTGCGGGGCGTGAGGGCGGCTCGAGGGGAGACCTTTTATGGACACACGGTCATCCTGGCCAGCGGCACCTTTTTGGGAGGCCGCATCCTCAGCGGCGAATATTCCACACCGGCGGGGCGGGCTGGCGAATTTCCCGCCAGGGGCCTGACACGCTCCCTGCAGGACTTGGGATTCACCCTTGGCCGCCTGCAAACGAACACTCCCCCCCGCGTGGACGCCCGCACCATAGATTATGAACAGACAGGGTTCCAGTACGGCAGTGTCGAGCCTCTCTACTTTTCTTTTGAGGGTAGGCCCGACCGCATTCTCACGCTGCCCATCAACGAGATCTATCCCATAGGGCGTCAGACGGCGTGGCGGCCACAGATTCCCTGCTATCTGGTGCGCACCAACCCGGAAACCCACGACATCATTCGCGAGAACCTCCACCGCTCGCCCATCGCCCCGGGCAAACTCGACGTGAGCGGCCCCCGTTACTGTCCCTCCATCGAGGAAAAGATCGTCCATTTTGCCCACAAGGAATCGCATCAATTCTTCCTGGAGCCAGAGGGCTGGGCCACCAGCGAGGTGTACGTTCAGGGCTGCTTTACAGGATTGCCCTTTGACGTCCAGGCCTCCCTGTTGCGCAGCATCCCCGCCCTGAGGAAAGTGGAGATCACGCGCCCGGGATACGCCATCGAGTACGATTTCGTCCTTCCCTACCAGATCAAGATCTCCCTGGAGACCCGCCGCGTCCATGGCCTCTTTTTGGCCGGGCAGATCAACGGCACCTCTGGCTATGAGGAGGCGGCGTCTCAGGGACTGCTGGCGGGGATCAACGCCGCCCTGCACATCCGTGAAGAGGAGCCCCTGCATCTGGGACGCGACCAGGCCTATCTTGGCGTACTGGTCGACGATCTGGTCACCAGGGATATCACCGAACCGTACCGCATGATGACCTCGCGCGCCGAGTACCGTCTGCTCTTGCGCCAGGACAACGCCGACCTGCGCCTCACGTCCATAGGCCATGAGGTAGGCCTGGTTTCGGAGGCCCGCTATCGGGCCACCGAGAGGAAGCGACGAACCGTAGAAGAGGAAAAGACCCGTCTAGAGGAAACGATCCTTCACGCCACCCCCGAATTGAACGCCTTTTTGGAAAAGGAGGGCGTGGATCCCGTAAGCGAGGCCGTTTCAGCATACAACCTACTGAAACGGCCAGGCGCCAACTATGAGATCGTACGACGCTTCGCTCCGCCGCATAGCCCCCTTTCCCCAAAAGCGGCCGAACAGGTGGCCCTCCAGATCCGCTACGAGGGCTATATCGAGAGACAGGAACGTCAGGTGGAACGGGCGCGGCGGTTGGAAGATCAGCACATCCCGGACGATTTCGACTATACCGCCGTCACCGGCCTGCGCAACGAGGCGGTGGAGCGTCTGAGTTGGCACCAGCCCCACACAGTGGGCCAGGCATCGCGCATTCAGGGGGTCAATCCGGCGGACATCTCGGTGCTGCTCGTGCACCTGGAACGCTATCGGCAGCAATCCCAAGGGGAAGGGGCTCCGCAGAGCAAAGACATCGCGCAAAGCGAGGGGCCATAGGATAACAGAAGCACGGCGCTACCGGGTTGTCGCCAGAAACCACCAGCCGCTCGTCCAGGGAAAGTGTATACACCCTATCCGTTCGTCTGTGACGACCGACGGCAGCGTGTATGCTGTGCGATCGAGACAACCGGAAAAAGAGTGCTCCCAGGTATTCGAATTTCCAATGGCATCCAACATCTTGGTAAAGACAGGCCGTAATGCCCTCGTCCACGCGACGCAGAATGGGAGCGTAAATCCTCTGCATAACGATCATAGA
>JBKHJO010000123.1:0-3203 GCA_046538105.1 Anaerolineales bacterium
ACTAGAAAGTGAGCGTGGGGACATATGCCCACAAATCTTCCTTCAAATTACTTCAAGATCGAGGAGCGCTATCGTCAGGCCAATTCGCCACAGGAAAAGATCGCCTGTGTGGAAGAGATGCTCAGCGTGGTGCCCAAACACAAGGGTACCGATAAACTGCGCGGTGACCTACGCAGACGCCTCTCCGAACTGAAGGAAGTGTCCAAAAAGAAAAAAGGGGTCGCACGGCAGGTTTCCGTCTTTCAGATCGAGCGGGAGGGCGCGGGCCAGGTTGTGGTTGTGGGTATGCCCAACGTGGGTAAATCGGCCCTGGTGGATGCCCTCACCAATGCCACGCCCGAGGTGGCCGATTACCCCTTTACCACCTGGACTCCCACCCCTGGCATGATGCACGTCGATGATATCCAGGTGCAGTTGATCGACACGCCGCCGTTGAACGAGGAGCACGTGGAGCCGGAGATGATCAATCTGATCCGGCGGGCGGACCTGATCCTCCTGGTGGTGGATGTACAGGCCCATCCCATCCAACAGATAGAGGACGCCGCGGCCTTTTTGAAGGAGCAGCGTATCGTGCCCCGTCACCACAGCGAGCGCTACCTGGACGAGCCGGGTATGCTGTTCATCCCCTTTTTGGTCCTGGTCAACAAGGTCGACGATGAGACGTGGGATGAGGATTTTGAGGTCTTGCAGGAGTTGTTGGGCGAGGAATGGCCCCTCGTACCGGTCTCGGCCACCACGGGACGTTACTTTGATCGGCTGAAATGGGCCGTATTCAAAGAGTTGAGCGTCATGCGCCTCTATTCCAAGCCGCCGAACAAGGAGCCCGATCTGGACGCTCCCTTTGTGATGGAAGCGGGCAGCACGGTGGAAGAGTTTGCCGCCAAGGTGCACAAAGATTTCCTCGCCAACCTGAAATCGGCCCGCGTGTGGGGCAGCGCCGAGTTCGACGGGCAGATGGTGGGGCGGGACTATGTGCTACAGGATGGGGACGTGGTGGAACTGCGGATGTAGGCCCTCTTACTCCGATTTTTTCAACAATGATGAGCGAGGGTTTTTGTGCCTAAGGGTGTTCTAAAAGTATGGAAGGACGACGCGGGGTATGGATTTATCGCCCCGGACGGCGGCGGCGAGGACGTCTTTCTTCACATCAGCGAACTGGACAACGGGCAGCGCCGTCCCCGCGAGGGGGACCGTATACGCTATCGGCTGGATCGGGATGACCGGGGCCGCCCGCGGGCGGCTGATCCCCGCATCGGCGGCATGGCGCCGTCGCCGGTGGCCCTGCTCACCTTTGCCGCGTTCGCCCTCAGTGGCGGCTGGTTGATCCTGGGCCTCGCGGGAGCCGTGAACGTGCCCTGGCCCCTCGTGCTCTATACGATCATGAGCGCGGTGACCTTTGTCGCCTATGGCACGGACAAGTCCAGGGCGGTGCGAGATGCGTGGCGCGTCTCGGAACGAACCCTTCACGCCCTCGAGGCTCTCGGCGGATGGCCCGGTGCCCTGTTGGCTCAGCATTTCTTCCGTCACAAGCGCCAAAAGGCTTCGTACCTGGTCGTTTTCTGGCTCATCGGCGTCTTTCACACAACTTTTTGGGCCTGGTGGTTCTTTGTACGGTGATTCGTATGCCGTCGCCGGTCACAGGCCGTTCAGCGCCCCTCGGGCTTTTGCGTTGGTGAGTATCGTAGAGAAACGCCCCAAGCAGAATGCTTGGAGCGTTGTGCGTGTACGCCTCGAACGCTAACCCTTGATGATGCCCAACGGTTCCAGGCGGGCGACCTTGTGGGCGATGTCGAGGCCGTGCACCGTGTCCACCACATGATTTACATCTTTGTAGGCTACCGGCGCCTCTTCGGAAAAACCCCTCATACTGCCAGCGCGGACGGTGATGCCCCCCACTTCCATTTCATCCCGCAGATCCTCGCCCCACACCTTGTTGCGCGCCTCCGTGCGGCTCATCGTTCGGCCGGCACCGTGGCAACTCGAGCCAAAGGTCAGCTCCATCCCCTTTGGTTGGCCCACCAGCACGTACGAGGCCGTGCCCATAGAACCGGGTACCAACACAGGCTGTCCCACGTCCCGATAGTCGGCGGGAACCTCGGGGTGACCGGGCGGGAAGCAACGCGTTGCTCCCTTGCGGTGGATACAAAGTTCCATCTCACGGCCATCTACCATATGTGTCTCGAACTTGGCGATGTTGTGCGCCACGTCATAGACCTGGCCCAGGTCAAAGTCGCTCACCTTGCCGGCCAGCACCCGCTCAAAGGCCTCGCGGGCGCCCATGGCCAGTACTTGGCGATTCACAAAAGCATAGTTAACGGCGCAGGCCATGGCGCCCAAATAACTCTTTCCTTCGGGAGAATCTATGGGCGCGCATACCAACTGTCGATCCGGAAGATGTATATCGTACTTTCGCACCGCCGACTGCAGGCTCTTTACATACTCGTCGCATACCTGGTGGCCAAAGCCACGAGAGCCACAGTGAATCTGCACCACGACCTGGCGCTCTCGCAGGCCAAAGGCGTCCGCGGCCTCTGCGTTATAGACCTCTTGGACCACGTCGAGTTCCAAAAAGTGGTTCCCTGAGCCCAGTGAGCCCACCTGGGAGAGCCCTCTCTCCATGGCCCTGTCGCTCACTTTGCCCGGATCGGCCCCGGCGATCCTACCCCCTTCTTCCGTGTGCTCCACATCCCCGCGGCATGCCTGTCCTTTCTTCAGCGCCCACTCGGCTCCCTCGACCAAAAGATCCTCCAGTTCTCTCTGGGATACGCGCAGGCGGCCATCACCGCCCAGCCCGCCGGGACAGGATTGGTAGAGGGCGTCCATCAGATCCTCGCGGAAAGGCGCGATCTGTTCCCGATCCAGTTGGGAGGTCAGCAGGCGGACACCGCAGTTGATGTCATATCCCACGCCGCCGGGGGAGATGACGCCCGACCGCGGGTCGATGCCCACCACGCCCCCGATGGGGAATCCGTAGCCCTGGTGAAAGTCCGGCAGGGCCATGGCGTACCTGACGATACCCGGGAGCGTGGCGGTGTTTATCAACTGCTCCACGCTGCGGTCGCCAAACGCGGCGTCAAAGAGTTCCGCGTTGGCGAAGAGGCGTGCCGGAACGCGCATGTCGTTGCGATAATCCTGCGGTATCTCCCAGATATATTCACTTATTCGTTGAAAGTCTTCTTTGCCAGCCATGATCGGCCTCCTTT
>JBKHJO010000055.1:0-14494 GCA_046538105.1 Anaerolineales bacterium
CCCTCGTGGAGACGAAGCGTCTGCTTCGTCTTGGAGCACAGCCTCCAAATCTGGGCTTCAGATCCGGCCCACATCCTTTTTGACAACGCACACTTCTCATAGTATGATAGAACAAATGTTCTGCTATCGACTGAGGAGATGCGCTTTATGTTCATTCATTCCCTTTATCCATCGTCGCATTGCCCCACAGCACCTGTTGTAAACGAGCCCTTTTTTACGAAACGAACCCATTTTCTGCGCAAGGCCGGCCAACTGCGTCGCTCGCAGATGAACTTGTTTTCAAATTCGATGCCCAACGCACTTGCGTTTTCCCCTTTTACGTTGTAAACTTGTTATTGAAGATATGAGGAAAGGATGTCTGCATGGTAGATAAAGGTAGACAACAGGCTCTGGATACCACACTGGCCCAGATCAGAAAGCGCTTTGGTGACGGTGCCATCATGAAGATGGGCAGCGCCCCTCGACAGGATGTGGAGGCCATCTCCACGGGTTGCCTGCAGTTGGACCTGGCCCTGGGTATCGGGGGCATCCCCCAGGGGCGCGTGATGGAGATCTATGGTCCCGAGGCCTCAGGCAAGACCACCCTGTGCCAGCACATCATCGCCGAATGTCAAAAGGCCGGGGGCATCGCGGCGTTCATCGACGCCGAGCATGCCCTGGATCCCAGTTATGCCGAGCGCTGTGGCGTCAACATTGATGACCTGTACCTTTCGCAGCCCGACACGGGCGAGCAGGCCCTGGAGATCGCCGAGGCCCTGATTCGTAGCGGTGCTGTGGATGTGGTGGTCATCGACTCTGTGGCGGCGCTCGTGCCCGAGGCAGAGATCGAGGGCGATATGGGAGATGCCCACATGGCCCTGCAGGCCCGCCTCATGTCCCAGGCCCTACGCAAACTTGCGGGGGCCGTCAAGAGAAGCAATACGGCCATCATATTTACCAACCAGATACGCACAAAGATTGGCGTCTTTTTCGGCAATCCGGAGACAACCCCCGGCGGCCTGGCGCTTAAATTCTACTGCGCTGTGCGCCTCGACATGCGCAGGATGGAGGCCATAAAGGACGGTAGCGAGGTCATCGGTAACCGCGTACGCGTGCGCGTCAAAAAGAACAAGGTGGCGCCTCCTTTCAGATCGGCCGAGTTCGACATCATGTTCGATCACGGCATCTCTCGGGAAGGGTCCGTCCTGGATGCGGGCGTGGATATGGGCGTGATCGATAAACGCGGCTCCTACTATTATTATGATGAGGAGCGCCTGGCCCAGGGAAGAGAGAATGTGAAGGACTATTTGGCGGAAAATCCCGATCTGCTGGATACCATAGAACGCCATATCCGCCAGGAGGCGGGATTGATGCCGGAGGACGAACAGGAGGACGAGGTACAGGCCGAGGACGCAGAGGCGGACGAGGATGCCGTGGACGAGGAGACTGCAGAGGAGGATTGAACCGACGTCGTTCTCTGCATCAAAAGACCTGCGGCGGCGCGTTCGTCGGATCAAGCGAGGGTGTTCCTGGACGTCATTCTATCGCACTGCACCACAACCAATCAAGTACGAGCTGATCGTCGTTGTTCCATACCAGGCCGATGCCGCTTTCGTAGGGTGTCAACCCGAGAAAACTCGGAATCGTTGTTCGATCCGTTTTTAGGGATTTTCCCAGCGTTCGACATCACTCGATAGGATAGGGGAAATGGGGTTGTGGTCTTGGCTGCAACCCTTTTGCGTTATAAAGGGGGATTATGCCCGACAAGGTCACCGCGTTGAAGGCACAACGCAAGAGACGGAACCGCGTGAATGTCTTCTTGAATGACGACTATGCCTTCAGTTTGCAGCGTATCCTGGCGGGCAGGCTCCGTGTGGGGCAGGAACTGACCGAAGGGGAGATCGTCGATCTCAAGGCCGAGGATGTGCGGGAGATGGCCTATGAGCGCTGTTTGCACTATCTTTCCTACCGGCCTCGCAGCCTGTGGGAGATGCGGCAGTATTTGCAGAAAAAAGGCGTGGCCGAAAAGACGATAGACGAGGTGCTGCAGCGCCTTTCCAAAGCGGGTCTCGTCGATGACGTCGAGTTCGCCCGATTTTGGATAGAGAATCGAAAGCAGCATCGGCCACGAGGGCCATGGGCCCTGCGCGACGAACTTCGTCGCAAGGGCGTTCCTCGTGATATCATTGAGGACGTCCTGGAGAACAAGGATCTGGAGCAGAAAGAGGGCGCCATGAGAGTGGCCGAAAAGAAACTGCGGCGGCTCCGCGGTCTGGACGAGAGGACCTTTCGCCGCCGCATGTGGGGCTATCTCAAGCGTCGCGGTTTCGACTATCAGATATGTCGCCAGATTACCGATCACTTTTGGGAACTCGCTTCGGAACAGGAAGCGAGGCAATAACGGGCTTTGGCCCGATGATAAATAGATTTCATGAAAGGACGTTAACAAGATGGGACTTTTTGCTAGAATTGCTATCTATGTTGTGGGGCTGATCGCAGCCGCTGCGGCGGGTTTCGCCGGCGGGTATTTTCTTCGCAACCATTTCGTTGGCCAGAGGATAACGGAGCGCGAAGAGGAGGCAGAGGGGGTTCTTGAGGAAGCGGAGGAGGTTCTTGAAAAAGCACGGGCCCAGGCCAGAGAGTTGGAACTCGATGCCAGGGACGAGGTCATCCGCATCAAACAGGAGGCGGAAAAGGAGAACCAGCGTCGCGTCCGGGAATTGAACCGTGAGGAGAATCGTCTTCAGCATCGGCGGGAGAGTCTGGATCATCGTATGGATTCCCTCGAAAAGCGCGAGCGGCGATTGCGCCAGCGGGAGGACAAGATCAAAGCCCGCGAGCAAGAGTTGGATGAGGCGTGGGGTGAACACGCGCGCGAGTTGGAGCGCATCGCTGGCTTGAGCCGTGAGGAGGCCAAGGAGGTACTCCTGGATCAGGTGAGGGAGGAGACCAAGGCCGACGCTGCCCGCATCGTGCGAGAGATGGAGAATCGAGCGCACGTGGAGGCAGAACGCAAGGCACGTGAGATCATCACCACGGCTATCCAGCGCGTGGCTTCGGATCAGGTGGCCGAGACGACCGTCTCTTCTATTGACTTGCCCAACGACGAGATGAAGGGGCGTATCATTGGCCGTGGCGGGCGCAACATCCGGGCCTTTGAGAGCATTACAGGGGTGGATCTGGTCATCGACGACACCCCCGATACGGTGGTACTCTCCAGTTTCGATCCCGTCCGCAGGGAAATAGCGCGGATAGCCCTGGAGCGGCTCGTGCTCGATGGCCGTATCCATCCGGGACGCATCGAGGAGATGGTGGAAAAGGCCAAACAAGAAGTCAACAATGTGGTTCGCGAGACCGGAGAGGAAGCGGTGATGGAGGTTGGGGTGCACGGTGTGCATCCCGAGATCGTCAAGATGCTGGGGCGTCTGCGCTATCGTACCAGTTACGGCCAGAATGTGCTCCAGCATTCCATAGAGACCGCCAGGCTGGCGGGCATGATGGCCGCAGAACTCGGCGCCAATGTGGATATGGTAAAGACGGCGGGGCTGCTGCATGATATCGGCAAAGCCGTGGATCATGAGGTCGATGGGCCACACGCCATCATCGGGGCAGAGGTCGCTGAACGCTACCATATGCCCGACGAGATCGTCAACGCCATCGCGGCCCATCACGAGGAGCGGGAGCAGCATACCATCGAGGCGGTGCTCGTACAGGCGGCGGACGCCATCTCTGGTGCCCGGCCCGGGGCACGGCGGGAATCTCTGGAGAACTATATCCGACGTATCAAGGCGCTGGAGTATGTGGCCAATTCGTTCCAGGGCGTTGAGGATGCCTATGCCATCAACGCGGGCCGAGAGGTGCGCATCATGGTCATCCCTGAAAAGGTAGATGACGCCACGGCCACCCATATCTCGCGGGATGTGGCCAAAAAAGTCGAGGAAACTATCCAGTATCCTGGTCAGATCAAAGTTACCGTTATTCGTGAGACGAGGGCGGTACAGTACGCCAAGTAGGCCGTTGAAAGGGCAACCCTGTCTGAATAGAGAAGTGCTATAACATTGTGGTCATGCCTCGCACGACCACAATGTTATCTCCCATATCCGCTTTTGGCTCCCTGGTAAAGGGGGAGTGGGGCATCTTTTTGTGGTCACTGGGTGCGCCTGTATCCTTACCGGGCAAGCCTTTGGCTTGTTTTGGATCGTAAGGGATTTCTTTTTCGCCGCTCGGAAGAGGAGGCAACGCTATGGGTGTCCTCAAGGTTTCTTCGAATTCCAAGTCTACCGCAGTTGCGGGGGCCATCGCGGGCGTCGTGCGCGAAAAGGGTCGCGCTGAGGCCCAGGCCATAGGAGCAGGGGCAGTGAACCAGGCCACCAAGGCCGTGGCCATTGCCCGAGGCTATCTGGCTCTGGATGGCATCGATGTCATCTGTATCCCCGCTTTCACCGATGTCGTGATCGGCGATAAGGAAAGGACGGCCATCAAACTAATCGTCGAGCCCAGATGAGGAATACGGTAGATCTGCACATTCATACCGTTGCTTCGGATGGCCTGCACACGCCTACCCAGATCGTGGCCATGGCGCACCGCAAGGGCTTGCGCACCATCGCCATCACCGATCACGACACGGTTAGCGGTGTGCCTGAGGCCCTGGAGGCGGCGCGGGATACGTCCCTGGAGGTGATACCCGGCGTCGAGATCAGCACGAGGGCGGAGGAGGTCGAACCGCATCTCCTGGGATATTATGTGGATTACACGTCTGGTGCCTTTGTGGATACCCTTGAACATTTTCAGTCTTTGCGCCTGCAGCGTGCCAGAGAGATCGTTTGCAGGCTGCAGGCCAAGAATATCCATCTCTCCTGGGAGCATCTCCTTGACCTGTCCGAGGGCAAGAGTGTGGGCAGACCTCACATCGCAAGGGCCATGGAGGACGCCGGCCATGTGGACTCTTTTCGGGAGGCTTTTGACGACTATTTGGCCCAGGGAAAGCCCGCTTACGTGCCTCGCATCAAGATGACCCCCGCCGAGGCCATAGAATTGGTGGATGAGGCGGGGGGAATACCTGTCCTTGCGCATCCCTGGTACGAAAGAGCCATCGTTCCCTCCCTGGTCGAGGTTGGCCTTGCGGGGTTGGAGGTATACTATCCCCAGTATACTCCCTCCATGATCGCCCGGCTCAGGCGTCTGGCGGACCGGCACCGGCTGATCTGTACGGGGGGCGGCGATTTCCATGGCCTTTCCATCGCTCCCCAGAGTCGCCTGGGGGGCGTCCACGTGCCGGAAGCCTGTGTCGAGGCGCTAAAGCGCGAGCGCGCGTTGCGATCCGCCCATCGGAACGCTACCTAGCACCTTACCTGCCCTCTCCCCGGATGTTCGAAAAGCCCTTGTCCTTCTCATCCAGAGGATTCCCTATGGGCTCCTCCCCTCGCAGTTGTGCGAGGGTGAGATCCAGTTTGGTGCCATTTTCAAAGGCCACGTGGGCGGTCTCCTCAAGCACGTTGATCTTTGTGATGCGTCCCTTTCCTATCTCGGTTGTCACCTCTGTGCCCTCGCGAGGGAATCTGTCCTTTACCTTGCAATAGCGCTCGTGCTCGAATTTGAGGCAACAGCGCAGGCGCCCACAGAGTCCGGATATCTCCATGGGACTGAGAGGCAGATTCTGTTCTTTGGCCATGCGGATCGATATGGGCGAAAAGTCCTTGAGCCAGGTGGCACAGCAGAGCGGCCTTCCGCAGCATCCCAGACCCCCCACGATCTTGGCCTCGTCCCGCACCCCCACCTGACGTAACTCGATACGCGTGCGAAAGGTGTGCGCCAGTTTGCGAACCAGTTCTCGAAAGTCGACGCGTTTGTCCGCTGTGAAATAGAAGGTCAGACGCGATCCGTCATAGTTGTACTGGGCATCTATGATCTTCATGTCCAGTCCAAGTTCTTTCACCTCTTTCTCGCATTTCTTCATGGCCTGTGGTTCCTGCATTTGCAGGCGCTGGGCTTCTATGCGGTCGGCGGGGGTGGCGCGGGAGAGGACCGGCTTGAGTTCCCCGACCACCTCCGACGGGTCTATCTCCGTGGGGGCCATGACCACCCCACCCATCTCTTTGCCCCGTGCAGTCTCGACGATGACGTATTCGCCTTCCTCGATATTCTCCATGTCATCAGGAGAAAAATAATAAGCCTTGTTCGTCCCTCTGAATTTCACGCCACATACTATGGGCATAACGTCGTCCTCCACTTTATAGGTCAAGCGCGATCTGATGCCAGCCCAGGAGGAGTACCTCCAGGGCCAGTCGCGCGTTCACATTCCGATCCAGTTGTTCCAGCGTCGTCTCTAGGTCGCGCACCGCCTCCTCAGCCTCTCTAAAGGCGTATTGCTCCGCTGTCTGGCGCAGGCTCTCGAAAAAGTCGACGTTCACGACCAGGTCTTGGCAGTCGCTGCTCACCAAAAGAACATCCCGCCACCATCCCTGCCAGAGTTTGATGATCTCGGGCAGATCCTTTGCCTTGCTCAGGCGCTCGGCGGCCTGAATGCGTGCCGCGCGCCCCTGCCCCAGGAGATTCAGAAGCGTCTCGATATGCTCGCGCCGTGCCTCGAGCATATCGCCCTCCTCTATGGCCGAGAGCGCCCAGCCAACTTTGCCGCCGGAGAGTCTGGCGATCAGTCTGGCGCGTTCCTCCTGACCGTCCAGACGTTCGCAGAGGGCTTCTTCGAGGCGCGCCACGGGCACGGCACAAAGTGCGAGCACCTGACACCGCGACACGATGGTGGGCAGGAGCAGGTCGGCATCGGTGGCCGTCAGCAGCAGGACGACATTGGAGGGCGGCTCCTCCAGGGTCTTGAGCAGGGCATTGGCCGCTTGCCTCGTTGCCTGTTGAAAATCGGTGATGATGCAGACGCGCCAGCGACCCTCGACGGGAGAGAGGGATAGCGCGTGCTGCAACTCTCGAACCTGATCGATCCTTAGGCGTCTGTTCTCTGGTTTCACCAGGGTGACGTCGGGGTGTGTCTGCGCCTGTGTCCTGATGCAGGCAGAGCACGTCCCACAGGGAGGGTCATCCCCCAGGCAGTTCAGGGCCGCTGCCATCTCTTTTGCCAGGTGCGTCTTGCCTATATTGGCAGGCCCCGTAAAGAGGTAGGCGTGCGAGATATGTTCGGTTTGTATGGCCCCTCGAAGGTACTCGACGGCCCATTCGTGGCCTATTGTCGTCCACATGTTTTTATATCTGTCTCGTAGCCTGATACATCAGGCTCACGATCATTAACATAACAGGTTATTCTAGTACGATTCCCGGCTCTGTGCAAATATCCCGGGACTTTTGGCCCCCGGCGTCGAGATGTTGGTCGTCCCTGAAAAACCATCTGCATCTCAGGTGATGATCGTCTCTCGCACCACGTGAGGATCCTGAAACTCGTCCTGAGCATCCGTGGCGCGGGTTGAAAAACTCCACACCACACCGCCCGCTTTGCCCGCCTGGAACCAGTGCCAGGTATTGGGAGGGACGGTATACTGCTCACCGGGGTAAAGGAGGACCTCCCGGTGCGCTGTATAATATGGCTTCTGTCCCGCCGGTGGCGCCCCTCGTGGGTTCGGCGTCGCCTCGCCCGGCACATAGAGCCGGATCTCTCCCCACTGGCAGCGGAACGTCTCCTCCTTCCCGGCATAATCTCCCAGGGAGGGGTGTCGATGTTCCACGAACGTCTGGCCGGGGAACAGGACCAATGCTTTGACGGCGATGGCCTCCGTCTCCACCATGCTTACGATCTGAAGCCCCGTCTCATCAAGGTTGCCCAGCCCCATGTCCAGCACTTCCATGGCCTCTATTTCCTCGTGGCGCGCGACGATGCCGGCCCGATGCAGTAATTTCTTCGCCCTTTGGCGCGCCTTGGTCAGGGTTTTCTTGGTTATCATATGTGCGACCCTTCCACAGACTTTTACCACACTTTATTTTACAGGCCATCCCTCGATTTGCCTAACGGCAAAATCGGTCTGAGTTTGGGAGGGCACCTCGCTCATGGTATAATCGCGCCCTGTGGATGGGAATTGAGAGGTGACCTTGGCAAAAGGAACGCTGCGGGACGAGACGACAAGGCGAAATATCAAGTTCTTTGCCCTCAACCACTTTTTCGTCGAGGGAGCCATGACGGTCTCGGAACCCGCATCGGTGTTGACGCTTTTCGTCAAGGCTCTGGGAGGATCCAATTTCCTCATCGGACTCATGCCCTCGCTGCGCTTTTTTGGTTGGCTGGCGCCCCAATTTCTCGCGGCCGCGCGCATGCAGCGGCTCTCGCGCTTTGTCCCCGTCACCCAGGCCCTAGAGTTCGTGCGGGCGTTTCTGTATCTGGCCATCGCCGGGTTTGCCCTCGCCTATGGGGTGAGCAATCCTCAGTTGATGTTGGGGATTTTCCTCGTTCTCTTTATGATCACCCGTGTCACGGCCGGCAGTTCATCCGTGGCCCGCAACGAGATCATCGCCCGCATGGTATCCTCCAGAGAACGCGCCCACGTCGTCTCTTTGCGGCGTCTCTCTGGAGGTATAGCGGGCTTTCTCGCCGGGTTTCTCATTCGCTATGTCCTTGACGAGCGCGTCACCTCCTTTCCCCGAAACTATGCCATTCTCATTGGCACTTCGGGGGTCTCCTTTGCCATTGCCATCGCCATTCTGAGTTTCATCGTAGAGCCCGAGACCTCCATAGAACCAAAAGAGGTGGGCGCCCTTCAACAGCTAAAGCGGGCCCCTGAACTGCTGCGCGGCGATCGACGCTTTATGCTCTTCGTCGTCATGCGCGGGGCGTCCACTGGACTATCTCTGGCCGCCCCCTTTTACATCCTGTACGCCGTCGATGTGTTGGTGGCGCCGGCCTCCATGGCCGGAGTCTACATCTCTGTCCGTACCCTTGCCCGGGTGGTGTCCAATATGTTCTGGGGCTGGCAGTGCAGGCAGCGGGGCAGCCTGTGGATTCTGAGAGTCTCCTTTGTGCTGGGCATCGGTTGTCCCCTGATCGTCATTCTGCTCTCGAGTCTGCAGCCCATGCTCTGGCCGGGTGGTGTTCCCTCTTTTCTTATGTGGGCCTTTGGAGCGGTGTTTTTGTTACAGGGGTTGGCCGATTCAGCCTATGGCATCGGGAATGTCGCCTATCTGTTCGATATCGCCCCCGGGGAAGAGCGTCCCACCTACTATGGGTTGGCGAACACCATGCTGGGGCCCGTGCACTTTTTGCCTGCCCTGGGAGGCGCCATGCTGGATCGTGTGGGCTTTGTGCCTTTGTTTGCCGTGGCCCTGGGCATGATCGTCCTTGCCTATGGGATGACCATCACACTGAGCGGGTTCGGGATACGCCGGGACGAGTCCGGCGCGGGGGACATTGGATGAGCCACGGCAATCTACGTGAGTCGCGCCGTCTCGGCGGGATATTCCATCGAAAAGGTTTTTGCTTAACGGTGCTTGAGGCGTAAGGCCAGCGCGAGCAAGAGGGCGAGCAGGATGACACCGCCAGACGTCGCGAGTATAAAGGGCCAATGATACACATAGTGGTCGATCTCCAGGGTTCGGTTCTGTCCCCAACTCAGGAGCCAGGTGGCGGCTTGAGAACCGTCCTCGTAACGTACCTTGTAGGTCCAGTAACTGCCGGGGGCTAGTTGTTCCCAGGCATGGCGCTGTTCGGAGAGGGCGATGAGGGCCAGGCGCTGTCTCTGTTTCGTGGGCTCGTCTTTCGCTGTTCCCTCCCGCAGTTCGACAAGACGCCAGCGCACATACTGCGCTTTTTGCTCCCACAATTCTTTCGTGTGAGCAAGGCTCACCGTCTCCTGGTAGCGGTATCTTTTTCCCCATGGATCCGCCTGTACCTCGTAGGCTTCTACTTCCAGATGCCAGGGCTGGGTGACAAAGGTGGCGATCATATCCTCCTCCGCGGAAAAGGCCCTTTGCAGGGCCTGCCCCCACGCCTGTAGATCCTGTGGTGCCCTCAGGGGTACGTGAATCTCCAAAAGAGCCACGTTCTCCCTGTGGTCCGCTTGCAGGGCGACCTGGCATTCGCCCAGGGCCTCAATCCGCCGAACAATCTTCTGGAGCCTTTTCCGTCCCCTGGTGGCCAGGGGGGGATAGAACTGGAACTCGTAGGACGCCGTGCGCCCGTTGGGGTTCAGATCGACGCGGGTGCGCACGCCGGTTAGGGGAGGTGCATAATGTAGGAGTTCCTCCTCCGTTTCGGGGGCTACCGTGCCCTGGATCTGCATCAGCGCTTCCCTTACCTGTCCTGTTTGGGCCAGTTCCAGGGCCAGACGCAGCCGCAGGTTCTCCAGTTCCTCATCTTCATAGGGCGTCGGCGCGTTGGGGATCTGTCCCGCCTCTTTCAGATAAAGTAGGGCGCCTGCCGGATCGTCCATCTCCTGGGCCCTCTGCGCCGCCCCATAATACGTGCGGCTCAGTCGCTCTGCCACTTGCTGGTTCTGGGGCTCATATTGCAGTATGGCCGCTAATTCCTGGGCGGCCAGAAGCAGATAGTTCAGGGATAGTTCTGAAGAGAGATCGCTTCTCTCCAGATAGAGGGCGGCCAGATCCATCCTGGCCTCCGTGTGCTGGGGGGAGGCCTCGATTTCCGCTCGAAGCGCGGCCGCGATCTGTTCGAAAGGATCGGGGTACGGGATATTCTGCTCTTCGGCGGCCTCTTTGAGCGTTGTATAAAGTCGGGCCAGGGCATAGGGTGCATCCTCTTGTTGCAGTTCCCAGAGTCGCTGCCACGTCGGCGGCGAGTAGAGAATGGCCTCGTGACGGGAGAGAGATCCTGTTTCCTCATACTGCCATTCCAGTTTGCTGCCGTCAAAGCGATAGTGGCTCGGCTCTACGTTCAGAAGGATGGATTGTACAGTGTATTGGGAGAGTTCCAACGTCAGACGCGCGCTTTCCGCAGATCCCCAGGCCTCGATGGGCGATAAAACGGGCCGCCACACCACAAAATGGGGGGTGGCCAGGGGTTGAGTGTAGGAGAGGTTGAATCCTCTGCTTTCATTGGGAGGCAGCGTCACCTCCCAGACGGCGTCCTGGGTGAAATCTTCCCCCTCGGTGGGGGACAGCGGGTTCCCTGCCTCATCGCGGACAGAGACGTCGTCCACTGCCAGGCCCCCTTCTGACCCTCGCGACAGCGCGATACGCACCACCTGCTGATCCATTTTGTCCTCGTTCTGAATCTGATAGTTCTGCGTGTGGCGCAGTTCGCAATCCCTGCCCTCACAGGCCAGGGTGGCGGTGGCCACGTAGGCGGTGAGTTCTATGGATTCCGCGGCGTCCAGGGGCAGAAGACAGGGGTCGGACGCTGGCTCATCGCCGTGAGCCGCCGTCGGTAGGCAAAGAAAGACGAGAAGGCATGCCAGGAGGGCGATCCCTTTTGCGGAGATGCGCGCCCATCTGTCGACTGTCGGATTGATGTGTGTCCAGGCGGAAAACATGTGACTATCATATTGGTTGTGACGAGGTACGTCAATTAAATGGCGTCTGAAAGCGTTCAATATGGCGAAAATCTGTACGCCGCATCAGGGCATGCGGGGGAGGGCATCATGGATTTTGACGCGGTCGTCAAGGCGGTTGTCAGTGCCGTCGTCCTTTCATCCTTCCCAAAGCACTGGATCAATTCTGGCCGGTGGAGGAAGAGGTGGGATCGTTGCCCTGCCTCAAATGGTGCATGGCTGGTGCGGTGGGCGGCCTGTTGGGTGGGCCTATAAATCTCGCCGTGGGGCCGATGGGGGCGGGGGTGGGCAACTGGGCCATCCTCGGCGTGAGTTTGGGACTCTTTCAGTGGCTTGCGCTGCGGGGGCTACCGCAACGTAGGCACGGGGTTCATCCTGGCCAGCACTTGGGGGTGGATGATGTTCAACCTGGGCGGCTGGCTCGTCGCCGCCGTTTTAACAGCCCTGGTGGGGAGCGTCATCCTCTTGGTTCCTCTGTACCAGTTGACGAAAAAAGGATAGAGTTCGTCCTCAGCCGAGGGTTGCGACTGGAGACGTTTCTTGGCTTCTTGGGATGATTTGGAGTACACTCTATGCGCGTCCTTCTCAGTTGAGGAGGCCTTTGATATGTATCTGACCAAATACCCAAGGAGCAAGCACGCGGTCCATGACATTTGCCAGTTTTCTTTTTGAGGCTGCTCTCATCTCATTGTCCGGCGTCATGGCCCCCGGGCCCATCACCACGGTGGCGGTGGGCAAGGGGAGCGAGTCGCCCCATGCCGGCGCCTTTGTCGCCCTGGGCCATGGCGTCGTGGAGGTTCCCCTGATGATCGCCGTGTTCTATGGTACGGGGCAGTTGCTCCAACGTGCCCCCGTGCAGGCGACCATCGCCTTGGTGGGCGGCCTTTTCTTGCTGCTGATGGGTGTGGGCATGTTCCGCGCCCTGGGACAGGAGGGCGCGGCGGCGGATGGCGCGGGCTCGTCGCCCTTTGTGGCCGGAATCCTGTTGAGCGCGGGCAACCCTTACTTTTTGGTGTGGTGGGTCACCGTGGGGGCCGCGCTTATCCTGCGCTCGCTCCGCTTTGGCGTACAGGGGATGCTGGCCTTTGGCGCCGTGCACTGGAGTTGTGATCTGGCGTGGAACTATTTCCTGTCGGCGCTCTCATACAAGGGCGGACAGTTCTTTGGACGTAAATTCCAAAAGGGGCTGTTCGTACTGTGTGGCGTCTTTTTGGTCTTTTTTGGAGTTAGGTTCGTCGTGCATGGAGCCATGGGGTTTCTGGCCTAGAGGCGCGCCTGGGGATGGGCACGATTTTCCGGCGCCCATGAGCGTACGGAGGCCCGTTCTCGTGGAAGGGGCTTTTTGTAAAGTGGGCGGCGCGAAAAAGGAGGGGGGGCATGATGCGAAAGGCGAGGCTGTATCTCATCGTTCTCGCGATGTTGATGCTCAATGGTTGCCGGCTGATGGGTCTGTCTCCTCCTCGGGCCACTGCCACGCCGTCGCCCACGGCACTGGCCACTGCCACATCCAGACGAACACCTGAACCGACGCCAGTACCCAGCGACGCGGCGACTGCAACATCCGTGCCCTCTCCGACTGTGGATCCCGAATCCACGAGCACCACGCCCGCTATCTCTGAGGCACCCAGCCTGGTACCGACCCCCTCCGAGTCCCCAATGCCTACAGCGGCGCCCACCCGCGTCGTTTCTCCAGAGGGAGAGATCGCCCTGCCGCAAGGGTTCGGTATCTCTGTATATGCTGAGGGCTTGCAAGATCCACGCATGATCGCTGTGGGGCCCGACGAGCATCTCTATGTGGCTGAACGGGGCGCCGGGCGCATCGTTCGGCTGCCGGATCGGGATGGGGATGGCCTGGCGGACGGCGTGGAGGTGGTGGCCGATGGGCTGAGTGCGCCCAGCAGCCTCGCCTTTTACCGCGATGGCTCGCTCTATGTGGGAGAGACGACGCGCGTCCTGCGGCTGCGGGATCCCGATGGCGATGGAGTCTTCCAGGAGCGTGAGGTGGTCATCGACGATCTGCCCAGTGGCGGCCATAGCACGCGCACGGTGCTCTCTAGTCCTGACGGAGAGTACCTCTACGTCTCCATCGGTTCCTCGTGCAACAACTGTATAGAGGAGGATGAGCGGCGGGCAACGATCATGCGTTATGATCCAGATGGCAGCGGCGGGGAGATCTATGCCTCGGGGCTGCGCAACGCCGTTGGTATCGCCTTCCGCCCTGGCACGGAGGAACTTTGGGTCACCAACAATGGGCGCGACCGGATGGGCGATGATCAGCCGCCGGAGACGGTCTACATCGTCGATGAGGGCGACGATGCCGGCTGGCCCCATTGCCACGCCGGCCGCATCCTGGATCCCGACCTTGGCGAGGCCGGCGATTGCGAGGGGGTGGAGGAGCCCGTGGTCGAGATGCAGGCCCACTCGGCGCCCCTGGGACTGACCTTTTACACGGGCCAGCAGTTCCCCGAAGCATATCACGGCGACCTTTTCATCGCCTTTCACGGCTCCTGGAACCGCACGGTGCCCACCGGCTACAAGGTGGTGCGCATCCCGCTGGAGGATGGGAATCCCGACCCCGTGCAGGACTTTGCCGCTGGCTGGCTCCGCGACGATGGCTCCAGGTGGGGTCGCCCCGTGGATGTGCACACGGGAGCCGACGGCAGTCTCTTTATCTCCGACGATGCCGAGGGCTTCATCTACCGCGTCTTTTATGCCGGGAGATGACGACTTTTTGGAGGTGCATCGTGCATCCGCAAAAGCGCACGTTGGTGTGGATCATTGTGGTGGGCGGTGTGGCTGTGCTGATCAGCTACGCCTATACGCTGCTGGTATATCCCGAGGCCAGCGCCGGGCTCTGGTAGCGTGCCCTTTTGTGTGCAGACGGTCATCCTCGATGCCCTGATCTGGCCGGCCTTTTTCCCGCTGTGATGGGGAGGAACATGGGGGATGCTTTTTGTGGTGACCTTCATTCGCCGCTATACTATGTATAGTCAGGTATCGAGAAACTAGAAAGTGAGCGTGGGGACATATGCCCACAAATCTTCCTTCAAATTACTTCA
>JBKHJO010000014.1:0-50083 GCA_046538105.1 Anaerolineales bacterium
GTCTTCGATATGTTTTTTTATTTTTTATTCCCGTTGGGTGATTTTACTGAGACGGAAAACTCCTTGACTTGGCAAGTTTTATGCTTTATAATGTAATCAAGTCAGCCGGGATCTGATATTCTTCGTTGATAGATTTGTCGATCTTTATGAAGCAAAGCGAGCATAGTCTATTAGAGTTCAATTTAGTATATATATTCTGTCTCTTGTGCTCAAGATATTTCTGGCCACTATAGGCTCTACCTAAAGTAGCGGTCCCCTTTAGTGCTTTTTGAGAAGTCTCTATCTGTTGTAGGTGAGGTGGAGATGGTCACTACAAGATCCGACCTCGCCGATCTGCTGACCCACTTGGGCCGCATCGACGATATACTCTCTAAAGCCGCCAAAGATTTGGCGCGACAAAAGATGTCGGATGCCAACGCCTTCCGGGGTCTTTATGTATCAGACCAGGAATTCGAAGAGTTATTGGCACGCCCCTTTGCTTCCTCTGCTTTCATGATGTCATGGGAATCATCTCCTTTGGACTCTTTGGTGCCCGATTCCTCCTTGGGGCACCTGGTACAAGCCTTTGATCTCTCTTCCTTTGAATTGGATATCCTGCTCTTGTCCCTGCTTCCCGCGTTCGACCTGCGGTACGAGCGCCTTTTCGCCTATCTTCAGGATGATATGACCCGCAAGACGCCCACCATGGGTTTGGCTCTTGACCTCTTCTGTCCCCATATGGCGGGCCGCCTGGAGGGCCGGCAAGCCTTTCGGGATGATGCTTCTCTGATGCGCTATGATCTCCTGCGACATCAAGAGGAGGAAGGAGGAGTGGACTCTTCCCTTCTGGCACAATCCATAATACCGGCGCCACACGTCGTCTCCTTTCTTCTCTATGGCGATCTTTGCCATGCCGATCTGCCCCATTACCTGCATCTTGAAAGTCCCAGTATTACCCTGTCCGATCTGGCCCTCGCTGAGGACACGCTGCGTCGTGTGCGAGCGTTGACATCTGCCGAGTTCTCGTCCGGATTGTGGATTCGCGAGCGTGGGGGAGACGGCTGGTCGGCTCTGGGGGCCGCGCGAGCCATGTGTTGGGCCTGGGACATACCGCTGATGCGCGTGAGCGGGACGGCGCTTCAGGGGGGACTAGAGGACGTACGGCGTACCGCGCGGGCCGTACGCCGGGATTCCCTTCTCGCCGGGGCAGCCATCTATCTCGATTTCGCAGAGGGGGATGGGGAAGCGAATTCTCGTTTGCGTTCCCTCTGGGCGATTTTGAGCGATCTCCTGTTGGATCATGAGTATCCCCTTTTCTGGTACGTAGGTGCTCAGGCCGGTGCACAAAGTGTGATGTGGGATCGTGCCGATACGGTCACGCTCTCTTTCCCCGCACCGGATTATTCTCAGCGCCTTTCGCTGTGGGAAAGGGCTCTGGCGGAGGTGGAGTACGAGGAGGGGCTTTCGGCCCCGGCGCTGGCCAGTCGCTATCGCCTGTACGGAGATCAGATCGGGCATATTCTGCATATGGCCGAAGACTCGGCCCGTTGGCGAGAGTCTGGGGATGGGGTTATCGAAGCCGGGGATATAACCGCGGCAGTACGTTCCCTTAATGAGGACAGATTGGGCTGCCTGGCCCAGCCCATCGAGGTGCGTCACGATTGGGACGATTTGGTGCTTCCCGATGATCATCTGGACCAGCTCCGCGAGATATGCGACCGGTATCACCACCGGCATACGGTATATGATGAGTGGGGCTTTGGTCGACACGCTCCGGCGGCGGGCGGCCTGTCTGCTCTCTTTGCCGGCCCCTCTGGCACGGGCAAGACCATGGCGGCGGAGATTATCGCCCGCGAGCTGGGGCTTTCGCTGTACAGGATCGATCTCTCTGCCGTGGTGAGCAAGTACATTGGGGAGACGGAAAAGAACCTGGAACGCATCTTTGGTGTGGCCCAGCACGCCAACGCCATCCTGCTCTTTGACGAGGCCGATGCCCTCTTTGGCAAGCGCTCGGAGACCAAGGACGCCCATGATCGCTACGCCAATATCGAGGTCAGTTATCTGTTGCAGCGCATGGAGAGTTTCGACGGGATCGCCATCCTGACCAGCAATCTGCACAAGAATCTGGACGAGGCCTTTATGCGCAGGCTGGATTTCGGAGTCGAGTTTCCGTTACCCGACGAGGAGGCGCGGCTGCACATCTGGCAGCGCCTGCTGCCCCCCGAGGCGCCGACGGGCGATGATCTGGATCTGGAGGAACTGGCGAGGCGCTACCGCTTCTCCGGAGGCAGCATCCGTAACGTGCTGATGAACGCCGCTTTTCTGGCCGCTCGCGACGGTGAGGTGATCGATATGCAACGGGTGCTGTGGGCGGCGCGCCGTGAATTCCAGAAGCTGGGTCGGCTTGTCGATGAGGGGCAGTTCGCCGTATGACGTGGCGTGGGAAGGAGTCTTTTTCATGAAGGGAAAGGTATTTGAGCGAAAGAGAAGGGGGAAGGCGCGGCTTCAGAAGGCGTCTACAAAAGAAGCGTCGCATGTTCGTTCCCGTGAGAGCGAAGACAAACATCGACTCGGCACGGGCTTGGAGGCGCTGCGCCGTGGTGGCCCACAGGCCTTGACGGTGGAGGGTATCGGGGCGCTGCAGCGCCACGTGAGCAACAGTGACTTACAGCGCCTGGTCGGGGATGAGGGGTTTGTAGCCACTCCTTCCCTGGAGGCGGATCTGGAGCGGGAGCAGGGGAGTGGAAGTCTCCTCTCCACGCCCGTTCGCGGCGAGATGGAAGGGGCCTTTGGAGCGGATCTTGGTGCCGTTCGCGTGCACACGGATGCGAAAGCGAATGAACTTTCCAGGGGACTGGGCGCCTATGCCTTTGCCTATGGGCGGGACATCTACTTTGCCGACGGCGAATACGCGCCGGCGACGACGTCGGGACAGCACCTGCTGGCCCACGAGTTGGCCCACGTGGTGCAGCAGGGGGCGGGGGCCAAGTTGATGGTTGGGGGAGTCCACGATCCGGCAGAGAGGGAGGCGGACCGCGTGGCCGACGAGGTGGTGCGCGCCATCCGTCGTGGCGAGAGTGCAGTGCGCAGGCAGGAGGATATTGAAGAGGGGGAGTGGGCAGAGGTGCAGATGGTCCGCAGGCAGGTGGATCTTGAGGAAGAGGAGGAAGGGTTACCACAGCCGATACGCCAGTGGGCTAAGGGGATGAGACAAGCAGGGAGCCTCTTCGGGTTTCTGAACCGTGTCAGTGGGGCAGACATGAATATGATCAGGCGCTATAGCGTTCGCGTCCTATGGCGCACCCCTATCTCCAGAGAGATGCTTGTCGCGCAGTTGACGCGCTACGGACAGTTTCAATTGGCGAGTATATTGCCCCAGGAGATGAGGGCGGTTGACAGTGCCGTGTCTATTCTGGACATCGCGCTTCTTACGGGGGTGCGATCTATGCTTGTAGGCCTGGAGGAGATGGATCTTGCTCCAGGCGGTATGGCTGAGGCTCTTTACGGTGTGGTTCATGCGTCTCTGGAGGGGTTGCGGCAACGTTGGGTTGGTGCCGTGTCGTCCGATAACGCGATTTGGTCGGGAATGCTCCCGCTTCGTGCTTTCCAATTCGCTGAAGGCCTTGAGAATCGAGAGTTAGACAGCAACATGTATTCCGTGTTGGAACAGCGCTTTTGGCAGTCCCTTGGAATGCCGAGCAGAGAGGATGCGGA
This sequence comes from Anaerolineales bacterium, assembly GCA_046538105.1. Taxonomy (GTDB): domain Bacteria; phylum Chloroflexota; class Anaerolineae; order UBA1429; family UBA1429; genus JAWLEV01. The sequence goes on from JBKHJO010000014.1 coordinate 3,694, forward strand.
GGTCCAACGATGGAACCAGATCTGCCGGACCTGGAACGCATCGCTGCGCGCCAGTCAGATTTTTGCCGCAATGCCGGCGTTGGCGACCAGACTTTTGTTGGTACCGGAATCGGAGAGGGCTGGGGATCGTGGGCGTCCCGGAGCGGGCAGGGGGGAATAGACGTAGCAGTTTCCCTATGAGGTGTCATTGACAGAGACTCTGGCTCGTTGGAATTCCTTTTTTAGGGTGAACACATGATTGAGGAACTGGATGAGACCATACGTGAGTTAATCCTCACCTATGGCAACTTTGGGCGCAACAACATAGAGATCAGTTTCGATCAGCCCACGGGGGCCTGGGCGGCTGGGCTCACGCGTCCCACCATCAACTGTTACCTTTACGATCTGCGCGAGAACCTGGAACTCCGTTCCGCTGAGATGTCGGTGGAACGGGGGCAGGACGGCAAGGCGACCAAGCGTCTGGCGCCGCGACGCTACGATCTCAGTTACCTGATCACGGTGTGGACCCAGGGGGAGGTGGCGGATGAGCACGCCGTCTTGTGGAGGGTGCTCGCGGTATTGGCAGAAAGGTCACCGCTGCCCGAGGAGGTCTGCCAGGGGATGTTGGCCAGCCAGCCCTACCCCATCAAGGCGCGGGTGGCACAGCCGGCCCTGCCCATCGAGAGCCTGCCCGACCTGTGGGGGGTCATGGAGAACCAGTTGCGTCCGGCGATCAATTACCAGGTCACGCTGGCCATGGAGAGGGAGATTGTCTCTACGCGTCCCATGGTGTTCACCAAGCGGGTGCGTGTGGGCAGAAGGGACGGCATCGAGGTGGGGGACGAGGTTCTCCAATTCGCGGGCATCGTGCACGAAGCGGGTGAGGAGGGACGGCCTTTATCGGGTGCCGCCGTCACCCTGTTGGAGCGGGGCGAGACAGTACACACGGATGCCTATGGACGCTACAGTTTCCCTAACGTGGTCCCTGGAACGTACCATGTCCAGGTTAAGGTTGATGGTAGGGAGGCGGACCATACGCTGGACATCCCCGCCACCGACCACGACAGGAGTCGTTACGATCTGGAGTTCTGAGAGGCGAAGGAGGTGTGGATTCTCAAAAAAGTCATGGGAATTGATGCTGAGGTTTGAGCAAAAGTCCGGCTAGAAGAGATCAGCAAAGGACGTGAAAAATGGCAATCTATCAATCTCCTGGAGTCTATGTAGAAGAGGTGGATCGGGGTACAAAGCCCATTGAGGCCGTGGGGACCGCCGTGGCGGCCTTTGTAGGATTCACCGAAAAGGCCGAGGAAGCGGTCGACGGCGGAGAGCCGGTCTCGCTTTTGAACGAGGCCGTGGCTATCGCCAACTGGTCCCAATACGTTGAGAATTACGGTGGTTTTATCGAGGGAGCGTTTCTCCCCTACGCCGTATATGGCTACTTTCAGAACGGAGGAAGCCGCTGCTACGTGACCAGCGTCAAGACTTTGGGTGTGGCAGAGGAGCCGAGTCTGGCATCTCCGGCACAGACCCTTTTGCCCAGCAGCACGGAAGCGCCTGCCGATACCCTCGAGATTACTGCTCGAGAAAAGGGTCCGATGGGTAACGACATCCGTATCAGGATCGAGCACGCGGAAGAAGAAGAGACCGAGTTCTCCTTGATCGTCGAGGGCCCCGAGACGACCGAGACGTTTGAGGGATTGACGCTGGGCAAGCGGGAAAATAACGTGGAAACCGTGGTTAACACCCAGTCCGAGTTAGTGACGGTGGCTGTACTGGAAAGTGCAGGCACCCTGACTGAGCGCCGTCCTCGGGAGGGGAAATACGCTCTGAGCGGTGGCGAGGTAGAGACTAAGGCGGTCACCATCTCCGATTATCGTGGAGAGCCCTCCGAGAGGACGGGGCTGGCGGGTTTGGCCGCTGTCGATGAGGTGACCATGCTGGTCGTGCCGGATCTTATGAGCAGCTATGTAAATGGCGAGATGGCGTTGGAAGATGTGCAGGCTGTACAGCAGGCTGTGTACGACCACTGCGAGCAGGTCAAGTATGCCTTTGCTATATTGGACTGTCCTCCCGATCTCAAGCCGCAAGAGATACGCGAGTGGCGCCTGGACGCTAACTACGATACCAAGTATGCTGCGCTCTACTATCCATGGATCGAGACCGCCGATATGGTCAGGGGCGCGGGTTCGGTTCGCATACCGCCCTCAGGGCACATCGCCGGCGTCTATGCGCGAAGCGATGCCGAGCGGGGCGTACATAAAGCCCCGGCCAACGAGGTGATCCGCGGTGCGACCGGTCTGCCCATCCAGGTGACGCGGCCAGAGCAGGATAGCCTGAACCCTATCGGCGTGAATTGCATTCGCGCCTTTCCAGGGCGGGGCATCCGCATCTGGGGTGCTCGTACGCTGAGCAGCGACGCCTCGTGGCGTTATATCAACGTGCGACGCCTGTTCAATATGATCGAGGAGTCCATCGAGGTCGGTACACAGTGGGTGGTCTTTGAGCCCAACGATCCCGATTTGTGGGCGCGCGTGCGCCGCGACGTGCGGGCCTTTTTAGAGACTGTGTGGTCCTCGGGGGCACTCTTTGGCCGTACGCCGGACGAGGCTTTCTACGTCAAGTGTGACGAGGAACTCAATCCTCCGGCGGTGCGGGATCTGGGACAGCTTATCGTAGAAATTGGCGTTGCCCCCGTAAAGCCGGCCGAATTCGTGATCTTTCGCATCAGCCAATGGGCGGGGCCGGGTGGGGAATAGGGTTAGGAATTGGGGTGTAGCATATAGTCGCCAAGGTTTTTAGGAGGCTTCCATGGCTGAGAGAAAAGATCCACTTGCAGGGTTTCACTATGCCATCGAGATTCAGGGTGTGATTACCGGCTTTTTTACTGAATGTGAGGGTATCGGCTCGGAGCATGAGGTTATCGAGCACAAGATCGTCAGTTCCGACGGGCGACCGCACATTCAAAAACTCCCCGGCCGGCTCAAGTGGGAGAATATCACCCTGAAGCGGGGCATCACGGACAATATGGATATCTGGGATTGGCGCGATCAGGTAGTGGACGGCAACGTCGATGAGGCGCGTCATAATGGCTCTATCGTCATGTTCGATCAAAGCCTTGAAGAGGTGGCGCGATGGAATTTCGTCAACGCCTGGCCGGTCAAGGTATCAGGTCCTTCTGTGCAGGCGGACAGCAACGAGTTTGCTGTGGAGGAACTGGTTGTGGCGCATGAAGGACTTTATCGGGAGCATTAGAAGGTGATGGGACGCATACATGCAGACCGAATTTGAGTTTTGTCTTCCCAGAGGGTATGTGGACGAGGAAGGCCGTGTGCATCGAGAGGGTCGGATGCGTCTGGCCACGGCTATGGATGAGATCGCTCCCCTGCGCGATCCCCGCGTCCGGGCGAATGAGGCGTATCTGTCCATTCTGCTGCTTTCGCGAGTGATAACTGGACTGGGTACACTCGATACGATATCGCCCCATGTGGTCGAGGGCCTGTTCTCTGTTGATATGGAATATCTGCAAGACTTTTACCGACGCATCAACGAGGTCGATGCCAATCACATCACCGTCCGGTGTCCCCGATGTGAACATGAGTTCGAGACGGAGGTTGTCCCCTTGGGGGAATGATGCGCTACCCCCTCGAGAGGTTGTACGAGGAGGTAGCCTATATCGCGTATCATTTTCACTGGAGCGAGGAGCGCATACTGATGATGGAGCATGCCGATCGGACTCGCTGGGTGCGCGAGATCGCGCGTATCAATCGGCGTTCTAATGAGGGTTTGCTATGAGCGATCGGGCACAGGCGCATGCTGCCTTTCGATTTGTGGTGCAGATCGAGGGCATCGAGACGGCCACCTTTACCGAGTGCACATTGCCGCCCCTGGAGGTGGATCTCCACGAGGAGAAGGAAGGGGGGTTCAACACGGGGACCCACGTGTTTCCCGGGCGTGTGAAGAGGGGCTCGGTGGTGCTAAAGCGGGGGCTGGCTTCGGGGAGCGGGTTGCTGGAATGGTATATGGATGTCCTGCAGGGCAAGGTGGCCGAGAGCCGGCGTCAGGTGTCCATCTCTCTTTATGACAGTCGGAATGAGGAGGTTATGCGCTGGGATTTCATCGGCGCCTATCCCCATAAATGGAGCGGGCCAACCCTCGATACGACCTCCGAAAAGGTCGCCATCGAGACACTCGAGTTATCCTTTGAACGGGTGATGGTATCGTGAGTACGGAAGAGTCTTTGCGTGAGTCGCGGCATCTGATATTTGCCCGCCGGGTAATGGGGCGCGTCGGGCTTTTCGACGCGGTACAACGTTCCACGGAGGGGGGAGAGCGGCTGAGGCAAAAGTATATGCTGCTGACTCGCTTTGAACCGCTTTCGGTCAGGCGTTGGGAGCCCCTCGCGAGGCAGTTCTCTTTGAAAGAGCGGCAGGCCGATGGAGAGGATTTGGTTCTGGTTTCTGTTCCTGGGCGGTGGTCTCAGAAAGCGGAAGGGGGGGCAGTACGTCCAGAGCCCTTGAAGGCTCCTCCGAGGGAGCCAAGGGAAAGGGTAGAGAGCCGAGCGGCCAATATGCGCGCTGCCATTCAACGGGCCAGGGCTTTTGCCGAGGGGCGGCGGGAATCTGTGCAAGGGGCACGAAGGCGTCCCATTTCACCCGCTATACGGCGAATGGAGAATGAGAGGGGGGCAGGGGAAGAATCCCTCATCAGGCGAGGCTCACGGCTTGTGGAGGAACCCGACAAAGAGCAGACGGTCGGGTCGGGATTGCCCGAATCTTTCCATTCCTCGTCGATTGTCGAGGAGGCTGGAACGTATCGACAACGCGCTGGTGCACCGATAGAGCCGGAGGAATTGGTCGAAGAAGAGCCGCTTGTGGAGGAGTCGGAGGAAGGAAGCGAAGCGCAGGAAATGGCAGAGGGAACCGACGCCCCCTTGACGGAGAGTCCTGGGCGGGAGACGCCGGCTGCTTTGGCTGCACGATCAGAGCGCACTGTGACGGCTTTTGGTGAGGAGGTACCTTTTGGGAGCGAGGAAGAAGCGGAATCCAGCCCAACCGATGTCTTGGAGCCCCGTATTGAGGAACCTTCCGGCGTATCCTCTGAGTTAGTTTCCCGGGAGGCGGAGAAGGGGATTCCTCGTCGTGGCGTCAGTTCGGATCGGGAGGAAGTGGGGCCTTTGAAGGATGCCGGGGCATCGGCTTTCACAGAAGGGGAAATAGTCCGAGGAGAGGGAGAATCTGAACCCTCTGTTGGAGAAGTTTACACGCAACTTGGGGCCACGTCCTATGGGGGGAATCTGAGACGTGAGATGGCCTATCGTCCGACGTCAAGAGGGGTTTCGCGGGAACACGCTGAGGAAAGATCGCCGATATCGGGCTCCCCGGAGCGCGTGTTGGAGGGGAGGGAAGAGGGGGGCATCGCCGCTCCTGTTCGCTGGAGGAGGGAGGCGGGCCCTACGGGGGACACGCGGGAGGAAAAAGCGGAAATGAGGAGTCCCGCTGAGACGCCTTTGGCGACGAGTGACTCGTTGCCTTTGCTGAGAACAGAGGGCAGCGAGGACTTGGAACGTGGTCCAGTGCGGGTAAAAGGAGAGGTGTCGGAGGCGGAAAAGATTCCCGATGCGGATGCAATGCGTAGGGAGCCGTCAGGCGTCGATGCGACAGGTCGGACTGATCATCGACTGGAAGATGAGGCGGTGGTATCTTCCGAGGGGATCGTGCTCTCAAAGGATGCCGCCACACCTCGTTCGCCCGCCATGTCTCAGGAAAGGGATGCCGAGGAAGTGGATGTAGGCGAAGGTATGCCCGGCGAGATCAAGGACTCGGGATTGCAGGACGTGCCTTTGGAGGAAGCCCTTTTTGGGGCTTCTAGGGCCCTTTACCGTGCTGACCGTTCCTCTCGGGGAGAGCGCGAGGCGGGAGACGGCATTTCGCCCTTGCCATTTCCAGATGTTGCTCGTTCTGGGAGAGGAGATGTGTTTCCTAATCTTGTGCGACAGACCGATGCCGAGCAGGTGCCGGCGGGAGCCGCACCGAAAGTCAAAAGTGCGGAGACGGAGGCTTCCGATCTGGGCGAGGCGGAAGAGAGGGTCGATGTGGATCGTCTCGCTGATGAGGTATACAGGCGCATTCGGAATCGCCTGCGCGTCGAACGTGAACGGTACGGAACGCGCGGTCGCTGGTGATGAGGGGTGTGAAAGGCGGGAGGTTTTTGGGATGCCCACGACGCGTAGCGGGTTGAATCCGGCGGTGATCATAAACAAGAATACCGGGGCCGAGGTATCCTGTATGTTCAATCCCTATGAGTACACGCTGAGCAAACAGAACCGCTATGGGCGGGATTCTACCAAGGGGAAGAACATACCCGACATCGTTTTCCAGCAGGGTGGTGTGCAGACCTTGGGCCTTAAACTATTCTTCGACACCTATGGTGTGGGGTCTGCGGGGGGTCCCAGCGATGTGCGCGATCATACGGCCCCTTTGTGGAAGATGATGATGGTTGACGAGAACAAGGTCGATCAAAAGACGGGCAAGAGCGAGCCCCCACATTGTATCTTTCGCTGGGGACGGTTCGAGTTCGAGGCCGTCATCACCAAGATGACGGAGAAGATCACCCTCTTTGCTAGCGATGGGACACCTGTGCGCAGCGCTGTGGATATCACCTTCCAGCAAATAGTCGACGAGGAGGAACACGAAGGGCAGAATCCCACCTCGGGCGGAGGGGTGGCGCCCAAGACGCGCATCCTTTGTGCAGGGGATCGACTGGACCTGATCGCCTGGGAGGAGTATGGGGACAGTACCAAGTGGCGACTCGTTGCCGAGCGTAACGGGATCCTTGACCCCCTTTGTCTGCCCATCGGTAAAGTGATTAGCATTCCACCATTGGATTGATTTCGGCTAAAACGATGCCCAGGGAAAGAGCACTGATACGGCAACTGTATGTGGAAATCGGAGGGCAATCCCTTCCTGTGGAGGTGATGAATCACCTTTATGTGGTGGAGGTTGACGGAAACCTTCGTTTGCCCGATATGTGTAGTCTGCGCCTACATGATCCGGGCGTCAGGCTGGTGAACGATGGCCCCTTTGATCTGGGCACCGAGATCCGCGTGGGTGTGTCGGACGAGCAGGGGCGAGGGGATCACTCCCTATTCGTCGGGGAGATCGTGGGTATAGAGCCCAACTTTGGGGAAGATATGGTGTCCGAGCTCACGGTACGCGCCTACGATCGCTCGCACCGGCTGCACAGGGGGACCCATACCAAGTCCTATGTACGGATGAGCGACAGCGATATCGCCAAGGAGATCGCCGATGGGGCGGGCCTTCGGGCCGACGTGGATCCGTCAAGCCCCGTCCACGAGCACGTGTATGAGGACGGCCAATCCCATATGGCCTTTTTGCAGGAGCGTGCGGAAAGCATTGGCTACGATTTCTATGTGCGAGATCGCACGCTCTGTTTCAAGCGCTCCGATGATGGATCGGACGAGGTGGTAGATCTCGAGTGGGGGAGGGAGCTTTTGAGTTTCAGGCCCACACTGAGTTTGGGAGAACAGGTAAGCGAGGTCCAGGTCAAGGGGTGGGATATATCGGCAAAGCGGGAGATCGTGGGGCAGGCCACAGAGGGGGAGACGGCGCCAGAGATCGGCGAACCGCACTCTGGTGGTGAACTGGCCGAGGAGAGATTTGGCGAGGCGTCGGGCCTGGCCGTCCGTGCCATGGTGCGCAGCCAGGACGAGGCTGATACCCTGGCGCAGGCGCTGTTGGACGCGCGCTATGGGAACTTTGTGGAGGCGGAGGGATTGTGCACCGGGGTTCCCGCGTTAAAAGCGGGGTGTCTGGTGGAGGTCAGTGCCCTGGGAAACCGCTTTAACGGTCGTTACAGGGTTACTTCGGTGACCCACGTGTGGGATGTTGAACGCGACTATGTCACGCATTTCCGTGTTTCGGGTCGGCGAGCGGGCACCATGCGCGAGCTGCTGTCGAACAGTGCCACGCCAGTAACCCGGTGGCCGGTGACGACGGGAATCGTGACCAATAACGATGATCCTGACAACATGGGGCGGGTCAAGATAAAGTTCCCATGGCTGGATGGGGATATCGAAAGCGATTGGGCGCGCGTTGCCGGCGTGGGTGCCGGGGATGGGAGGGGGCTATACTGTCTTCCCGAGGTCAATGACGAGGTATTGGTCACTTTTGTGCAGGATGATATATCTCGCCCCCTGGTGGTTGCTGGATTGTGGAATGGCGTCGATGCGCCTCCCGCTGACGCAAGCGAGGTCATTCGTGATGGCAAGGTCGTGCAGCGGATGTTCGTCACGCGAGTTGGCCACAGGATCGTCTTTTCCGATGAGAGCAATGCCCAGATTCGGGTCGAGAGCGCTGGTGGTCACGTGGTGCTCATCGATGATGATGATGGCAAGGTAGAGATCGCCACGGCGGGGGGCAATACCGTTTCCCTGGACGATAACGGCAGAAAGATCGGTATCAGGGGGGGTGGAGAGATAGAGATTCAGGCCGATCAGAATCTGTCTATCAAGGCCAGTGGCAATATGGATCTAGAGGCTACCGGCAACGTGACCATCAAAGGGGCCATCATTCAACTCAATCCATAGGAGGTGTGGATCTGTGCCCGCACAGCCAGCCGCGAAACAGGGAGATAGCGTACAGGCGATGGATACGCATATTATCATGGTGCCCTCGCCAGGTGGCCCCGTACCCACGCCGACGCCGGGACATCCTTTCAATGGTGTGATCAATGGGGGGCTCAGTGCAAACGTCACCATCATGGGTGCTCCCGCCGCCACGATGAACAGCACGGCCATCAATCAACCGCCACACATACCCATAGGAGGACCCTCGTTTCAGGTGCCGCCTACCAATCAGGCTACCATCGTGGGAGGGAGCACTACGGTGTTGATCAACGGTAAAGGGGCGGCCCGCAATGGGGATATGGCCCAGACTTGTGATGATGTGGTGCCCGTACCACACGGACAGGTGATGGCTACGGGAACCGTGCTGATTGGGGGATGAGATGGATGGAAGAGATGCCGATAGAGGCGGGGATATCATCGGGAGGGGGTGGGCGTTCCCTCCACGGCTGGACGACCGGGGGCAGATCTCCACGGTGGGTAGCGCGACAGAGATCGAGCAGGCCATCCGTATCATCCTCAACACATCGCCCGGCCAGCGCGTGATGCGGCCCGAATTTGGCTGTCGTCTTCAAGATCTCGTCTTTGCCCCCAATAACAGTCAGACCATGGGGCTCGCCGAGCGTTACGTGCGCCAGGCACTGGGGCGCTGGGAACCGCGCATCGAACTGGAAAAAGTGGCGGTTGCGCCCGACGAGGAAAATAGTGCGCAGTTGCTCATCTCTGTGAGTTATCGCATAAGGGCGACGCACTCGGCGCGCAGCCTCGTGTATCCATTCTATCTGATTCCGGAGGAGTGAAAAGAGTATGCCCTTACCAGACCGCTCCCTGGACGATCGAAGTTTTCAGGATCTTGTCGACGAAGCGAAGAAAAAGATTCCTCTATACTGTCCCGAATGGACCGACCATAATGTAAGCGATCCCGGGGTCACTCTCATCGAACTGTTTGCCTGGATGGTGGATCTCCTGCTCTATAGAGTGAACCAGGTGCCGCGCAAGCATCATGTACGCTTGCTCGAACTGTTGGGCATTCAATTGGAAGCACCACAGGCCGCTACCGTGCCCCTGACCTTTTACCTGTCGGCGCCTCAAAGGGAACCGGTCACTATTCCCAGGGGCACGGCGGTCTCCACTTCTCAGGCGGGTGGCTCCACGGCTGTGGTCTTTACTACGGACGACGACCTCGTCATGCGCCCGCCTCAATTGACCCGTCTTGTGACGCGTCATCGCGCGCGCGCAGGGACCATGGAGTATGAGGAACTGGCGCTGGAGCGCCTTGAGCGCGAGTTCACGCCCTTTTCTACAGACTCGCCTCAGGTGGGCGAGGCGCTCTTTTTGGGGTTCGATGAGTCCTTGGATCATCATTATGTGGGACTGGACATGGAATGTGTGCGGGCCGGGGGGCGCAACATCATTCCCGAGTCGCCTCCTTTGAGCTGGCAGGCGTGGACAGAGGTGGGTTGGGTGGAGGTAGATGTGGAGGAGGATGGGACGGGGGGGATGAGTTGGAGCGGTCAGGTCAAACTACATGTACCTCAGATGGCGCGGCGAGATGTGAGCGGACGGGAGGCGTATTGGCTACGCTGTGAGTTGGTAGAGGTCCGTGAGGGGCAGCGTCCCTATGCGACCTCTCCCATCGTGCGCGGCGTGGAGGCGGTGACCTGGGGCGGCACCGTCCGGGCGATACATGCAACAGAAGTGGTGAACGAGCCCCTGGGGCGCAGCGATGGTTCTCCTGGTCAGGTCTTTCATGTGGAACATACTCCTTTGTTGCCACGTCAGGAGGGGGAGCGTATCGAGATATGGGATGGGGATATGGAGAATTGGGAGCCGTGGGATGAAGTCCCGAACTTTGGCGAGTCCGGGCCAGAGGATCCTGTCTATGTCTGTGATAGCGTTACGGGCGAGATCCGTTTTGGGCCGGCGTTGCGGCTGCGCGACGGCAGCGTGCGGCGCTACGGGGCCATTCCCCCTAGGGGAGTAGATGTTCGCTTCTCCCGCTACCGCTATGGAGGTGGTATAGAGGGCAATCTGCGAGCACGTGTCCTTACCGAATTAAAGAGCGCCCTCGCCTATGTGGATCACGTCACCAATCGCGCCCCAGCACAGGGGGGGCTGGATGAGGAGACTCTGGAGGAGGCTATGTTCAGGGCCCAGAACTTGATGCGCACCCGCTATCGGGCCGTGACGGCAGAGGATTACGAGTATCTGACTCTACACGCCTTTCGCGGTGAGGTGGCGCGAGTGCGGTGTCTGCAGGTATCTGTTGGGGAGGGCGGGGGAGGATCCCCGAGCCCCGGATACGTCTATCTGATCGTCGTTCCCGATCTGCCCGAGGAGCAGGCGGCAGGGTATATTCCCCTGGCCAGTTTGGCCCTGTCCGAAGGACTTTATCGACGGATCGTGGAGTATCTGGATAAACGGCGTCTTCTGACCACGCGGCTTGAGGTGCGTGCGGCGGGCTACCGGCGAGTGCGTGTAGAGGCGGAGGTGGTTGCCAGGCCCGGCGTGGACGAGGCGAGATTGGAAGAGGATATCATTGCTGCCCTGGAGCGTTTTGTGAACCCCCTATGTGGTGGCGTGGAGGGAAAGGGATGGCCCTTTGGGCGTGAACTCTACCTCTCGGATCTTTACGCCTGCATACAGCAGGTTGAGGGGTTACTGAGCGTGCGCAATGTAGATATTTTCTGGGTTGACGAGGATGACACGCCGCATCGGGCCGATACCAAGATCGAATTGATGGCTCATGAGGTGTTGGTGTCGGATGTACACGATGTCACGATCACGTTCGAATAGGGGAATCAGCTGATGGCGGAGCGTTTCGAGGGCAGTCTCCTCATCACGTCGGCCGGGGAGCCGGAACAGATCTTTACCATCGAGGAGGCGGTGGTCGACATCGGGCGAGCGCCGGATAACGATCTGGTTCTGGAGCATGGATGGGTTTCCAGGCAACATGCTCGTATCTACTGTGATCGCTTCCCCTACCGAATTCAAGATCTGGGGAGCAGCAACGGCACCTCAGTGAACGACACGGTGTTGCCTGCTGGGGAGTTGAGGATGCTCAGGGATGGTGACGTGATTGCCATCGGCCCTTTTCGGTTAACTTTTGAGGTCCCAGAGGTTACGGATGAGAGCGAGGAGACCACGGAAACAGCCGGGGAGCCGGAACGGGGCGGGTTAGGGGCGCGTCGCGCACCAAGGACGTATCCACCTTCTCCTCCACGGCAGCCGCCGACCGAAGAAAGGGGAGTGGCCCCGTCGCCAGAAAGATGGGTAGGAATGCCGGCGCGGGAGAGTCGCTGGCTGCGATATCTGCCTCCCATATATGATGATGATTTTCTAGGACGCTTCCTGCTCATCTTTGAGGATATGATGGGGCCGGTGGAACAGATGATCAGGCATTTTGATCTTTATCTTGATCCACGCACCGCGCCGGAGAGTTTTTTGCCGCGTCTCAACGACTGGTTGGCAGAGATCGTGGATGAACGCTGGCCTCGAGATATACGGCGAGAATTTCTAAGAAATGCAGGCCGGCTGTACGCAGCGAGGGGGACCAAGCCGGGATTACGGCGCTATCTGGAGATATGCACGGGATGTGCCTTGGAGATTGTCGAGAACGTCGAGGGGCCTTGTACACTTCGTGTTGTGCTCAAGACTGAGGGCAAGGAGATAGATCGACGTATGGTAGAGCGGATAATCGAGGTGAATTGTCCGGCGCACGTCCACTATACGTTGGAGATTGAATGAGTCTTATACTAGATCAGGGATAGGACGCTATGGAAGGTTTAGTGGGCGAGATTTTGGATAACACGTATCGCATCGACGACCTCCTAGGACAAGGGGGTATGGGGGCCGTCTACAAAGGGCAGGATATAAGGCTGAATCGCGACGTGGCCATCAAGGTGATGCATCCCCATGTTGCGCGGCAAAAGGGTTTTCGCGACCGCTTTTTGCAGGAAGCGAGGGCCATTGCCAACCTCGATCATCCCGGGATCGTGCGCGTCTACAGTTTTGGGAGCGAGCCGGAGATACTCTATATCGTCATGGCCTTTGTGCCCGGCCGTAGCCTCCGCGATTGGCTATATTCTCTGTCGGAGCAGGGGAATATCATCTCGTTGTCCGAGGGGTTGGCTATTGTGGGAAAGGTGGCCGAGGCGCTCGCCTATGCCCACCGACGCGGTGTGTATCATCGCGATATCAAGCCAGGGAATATCATGCTACGGCCCCTTGAGGCCGTAGATGTGGAGGAGGATGGGCTGGCCTTTCAACCTGTGGTCACGGACTTTGGGCTCGCCAAATTGGCGGAAGGAGGTATTCTCAGCGTCACCGGCATGTCTATGGGAACGCCTGCGTATATGGCCCCGGAGCAATGTGAAGGGGGCGAGATAGATGGTCGGGCTGATATCTATGCCCTGGGCATCGTGCTCTACGAACTGGTCACGGGCCGGCTTCCCTTTGAGGTGCGCACGCTAACCGAAGCCATTCGGGCACATACAAAAGAGTCACCACCACCACCCCGATCCATCGATCCCGGTCTGCCCTCGCAGGTGGAGGATATCATCCTGACCGCCCTGGCCAAGGTGCCCGAACAGCGGTACCAAACGGCGGAGGAGATGGCCCGTGTCGTGCGGATTGCGCGACAGGCGTTGCCCGCCGTGGACGCGTCTACGCTGGCCGCGACCCGACAGGGACATGTAAGTTTGGTGACCATGATGGGGCAGAAGACACCTGTGCCGACGCCTGCGGATCAGGCCTGGCCCACACCACCCTCGGAGGTGCCGACCGGCGGGCGTATTGTGCTTTTGGGGCCCGAAGGCGAAAGCAAGGTGTTTCCCCTCGGGCAGGGCAGGATAGCCATCGGCCGCGATCCGCAAAATGACATCACGCTGCCTGATCCCAAGGTCTCCCGGCGCCATGCTCAGATCACGTTTGAGAAAGATGATGCCTATCTCACCGATCTGAATAGTTCCAACGGCACCTATCTGGGCACAAACAGGCTCCTGCCCGGCGTTCCGGAACGCCTCGTTCCGGGGCGCTCGGCGCGGATCGGAGATTGGTGGCTGCGTTTGGAGATGGGGGAGACGGCACCCTCACAGCCCCCCGTCGAACCCTCGTTTGCGGAGGCATCGGCGGGCAGGTCGGATCGGCCGGTACAGATCGCTCTGGAGCCGGAAAAGGTGGTGTTGGCCCCGGGAGACAGTGCGATTGTAGCAGTGCATGTCCTGAATCGACAGAGACAGGTAGATCATTTTTCGGCCACAGTCAGCGGCGTTCCCCCCGAATGGGTTTCTTCTCCTGATAGCGCCTTGCAACTTGCTCCCGGTGATACGGGAACTCTACAACTTCGGTTCCATCCCCCGCGGGTGCCCTCCAGTCATGCGGGTATTCACACCTATTCGGTACAGGTGGCATCGCGCGCCGATCCCAGTCGGGAAGGAGAGGCCAGCGGTATGATGGAGACAGCACCCTTTCACGCCCTTGGCCTCGATCTGCAGCCCAGTCGTTTTTCTAATACGGGACAGGGCAGAATAGAGATCTCCAATGCTGGTAATACGCCAGAAGAAGTGCACTTTGAGACGTCGGACCCGAGCGGTGAACTGGATATGGAGGCTGGGGCACGACGGGTGAGGCTGCAGCCGGGCCAGAGCAAGACGTTGCCTCTCAAGATTGGTCTTAAGTCGAAGCGTCCCTTTGTGGGAACAGTCCAGGCCCGCCCCTTTAGCCTGATGGCGCGCAGTGCGAGTGGCGAGACGAGGGCTGTTCAGGGTTCGGTGGATATAAAGCCTTATCTTCCTGCCTGGCTCGTCCCTGTAATGGTCATACTCGTTTTGGGCCTTTGTGCGGGAAGCGCCTACGCCTACAGGATGTACCAAGATAGGGAGGGGGGACAACAGGCAGCGCTATCGGCGACGGCGGTGGCCCAGGAGACTCGCACGGCGCAGGCTCTGGCGGTGGCGCAGACGGCGACGGCGGAGGTCATGAGCGTGGCGGAAGTTCAGACGGCTACCGCCGAGTGGTTGGTTGCCGATTCCGATGGGGACGGTTTGACGAACGCTGAAGAACTCCAATGGGGTACCGATCCGAACAATCGAGATACAGATGGCGATACTCTTTTGGATGGGGAGGAGGTGGCTATGGGGACCAGCCCCACGTCCAAGGATACGGACGGCGACGGCATTCAGGATAACGTGGACGAGGCACCCGGGGAGCTTCCCACTTTTACCCCTACGCTCACGGAGACGCCTGGTCCCACCGATACGCCGGCATCTACTGCCACGCCCGTGTCGGACTTTGTACCCAACGAGACCAAGGTATTTACTGTTACAGGGAATCTTATTGGCGATATCCAGAAGATTTGTCTGAAACATGATAATTCGGGAACAAGCCCGGACTGGTATGTGTCCTGGGTGGAGGTGGACGATGGCTCGGAGCCTGTCAAGTTCACCTTTGATCGCTGGATAGCCGAGGACAAAGAGGATGGCAACCTGGAAGCCTGCAGGAACGTCTTGATGATAATCGACCCCCTTCCGATTACCCTTCTTCCGCCGCTGTTGGGTGGTGCCACGCCGACACCCACAAGTTCGGGCTTTTTCTTGGTGCCCACATTAAAGATCGAGAAAGATCTACTTCTTCAGGTGACGCCCCAATTGGGAACCCCCGTTTTTGTCACGCAACAGTTCAAGGTGAGCGTGCATACGGGGGGTGATCCAGCAGCGGGGACGAGCGCCAAGGCGAGTGTGCGTATCTATGGAAAGGATGGCGATACGGGGTGGCAGCCCCTGAATTGAAGACTTGTTGCCTGTGGAACGATGGAATGGAATACAGAGAGGGGAGTCTGAGGCTCGTTTATCAGAAGCCTCAGGGGTTTGTCAATTCTATTCCATCCCTATCGTTGTGTTATAATCATCTCTCACATACACATGATATGTAGGAAAAGGGGAATGAACGATGAAGATCAAGTCAATCGAGGTCATGCGGCTGGAGATGCCGGAGCGAGAGCCCGAGACCGAGCCACGACGTCCTGCCTGGTCGGTCGACAGCGAGGTGGCGAATCCCATGTCCAGGTTTGGCGAGTTCAAGCGACATCGGAGCCTGTGGCAGCCCCGTTGGCAGGGCGTGTGGGTCAAGGTGACAGCCGAGGATGGGACATATGGTTTGGGCTCCTGTTCCTTTGGCCGGCCCGTGGCGGCTGTCATAGAAGATCATTTTGCCAAGCACTTGGTGGGACAGAATGCCCTGGCCATCGAGAAATTGTGGGATATGATGTTCCGTATGTCCAAACCCTATGGTACGGTGGGTTTGGCCTCTGTGGCCATGAGCGGCGTTGATCTGGCTCTGTGGGATCTGGCGGGCAAGTTGCAAGATCGTCCCGTGTACGAACTGCTGGGGGGCCCGGCCCGTGATCGCCTCTTCACTTACGCCACCGGCAATGACACCGATTGGCAACTGGAACTGGGATTCAAGGCCGTCAAGCTGGCCTGTCCCTATGGTCCCGCCGATGGCCTGTGGGGCCTGAAAAAGAACGAGGAGTTGGTGGCCAAGACGCGGGATCTGGTGGGCGGGGATGTGGAGATCATGCTCGACTGTTACATGGCCTTCGATGTGGACTATACGGTACGCCTTGCCGAGACACTGCGTTCCTACGGGCTGAAATGGATAGAGGAGTATCTCATTCCGGAGGATATGGACGGGCACGCGGACGTTCGGGACCGTCTGCCCTGGCAGACCCTGGCCACGGGAGAGCACATGTACACGCCCTGGCCCTTTAAGCAACTCATCGAGCGGCGGGCCGTGGACATTTTACAGCCCGATATCTTTTGGGTGGGCGGACTTACGGCCTGCCGCAGGATTGCTGAGATGGCGGACACGGCCGGCCTCATGGTGATATTGCATGGGGGCGGGAACAGCAGTTTTGGTCAGCATCTGAGCTACGCCATGCCCAACATGCCCTGGGCCGAGCGTTTTATCGCCTCACCGCCGGGTGTGCCCCTGGAGGAATCCGTTCGTATACCCGGTACCCCGGTGCCCAAGGATGGCTGGCTAGAGCCCAACAAGGGGCCGGGATTTGGTCTGGAGATTCCCGAGGAATGGCTCAAGCCCTTTTTCTGCTGAGGGCTTGAGCAGTGAGCGCGTTTTCAAGAGGGGACGGTGATTTGCTGTCCCCTCTTTTTTGATGGTACAGGGGCTAAAAGTCGTCCAGGGGGGCGATGGGACGACGGATGCGCTTCCAGGTAAAGGCGGAAAGATTGCTGGAGGAGTATCCTGGTGTGTCGCTCTGGATATAACTGTTGGCTACGGGCGGGTTGTAGGCCTCGCGGAAGGCCAGACCCCCTTTGCATACGCTCATCAGGTAATCCTCTGGATAGATACCCATGGATTTGGCGTGCATGATGTTATTGGGGCTGGCGGCGATGGAGTTCAGGGCAATGGTGATCCCTCCCATGTCTATACGCGCCGAGAGTCCCATGTCGCTCACCACACCAGCGGCATAGCCTCCCCAGGCGCGGTTCAGATAGACGCCATCTGTGATGGTCCTGACGCGTCCCTTTATCTCCACTGGGGGACCATAGACGGGGTCCGAGTTGCCTCCCACGGCGAGATCGACGGTCGCGCCCACGCCCGCCCTCGCCGCCAGGGCTGCTGCTTCTGGATCCCACAGGGGCACAAAGGCGCTGTCCACACCCTGTTTGAGTATCTCGCGCAGGAGGGCGGTGCCATCTCCGGGCGTGCCACCTCCGATATTGTCACCGGTATCGGCGATGGCCACAGGAGGATTATCCGACGCGGCGGCCAGCCTGATGGTCTCGACCGGATCGGGCAGATCCACTTTGTATTCCCGACGATGTTCGAAGAGGAGGGCGCTCATCTCGTCGGCCAGTGCCTGAGCCAGCGCGAAATCACCGTCTGTGGTCACGGCGGTCCCCACGCCTCCATAAAAGACATCCTGCTGTGCGAATCCATGAGCGGGGCAGGCGGCAATAACCTGATCGTTCTCTTGTTCCATCTCCCGAGCGCGAGCCATGATATCCTTCATGGGACTATTGGTGGGCAGGACGTTGAGCGGGGGACAGATGAGAAGAGGCTGTTTGGAGATGGCCACGGTGGGCTCGATCTCGCCATGGAGGGAGCGCAGCATGATCTTTGCTGCCTCGCGACCCCTGGCGGCCATATCCATGTGGGGATAGGTGCGATAGATGACCATGGCATTCGCATTGGCCGCCATGCGTGGGGTTAGCGTGGTGTGGAGATCGAGGGTTATCACGATGGGCACGTCGCTGTCGATGGTTTCTCGCAGGCGCTGCAAAAGATAGCCTTCGGCATCGTCGTGTTCCTGGGTAGCCATGGCGCCGTGTAGGGCCAAAAGGATGCCGTCCACGGAATGGCTCTGGAGGATCCCCAAGGTGGTATCCAAAAAGGCCTGCAGGGCCGCCTCTGTCACGAGGCCCGACGGGCGGGCGTTAGCGAACATGGAAGGCACAACCTCCACATTGTCTTTCTTCAGTCCCTCGATAAAGCCGCCCAGTTCTGTGTTTGTGCCGCGTCTCTTGGCGATCATCTCGTCCCCGTAGAACAGCGCCCGCTGCTTGAATTCCTTCAGGGTCGTCAGTTCTGGATTGAACGTGTTAGTCTCATGCATGATGCCACCGATCATGACCCGTTTCATCCTGTGCTCCTCTCTGTGCGGTTGCGAATGGCGGATTGGCGCGCTCTACAAGATACCGTATTTCTCAAAGGTCTTGACCACGCTCTTTCCTGCACGCAGTTCCTCGCGCACCCTGTTCTCGCCCTGTACTTTTTCCCAGGCCTTTTGGATGACCTCATCGGCCATCTGCTGGGGCACCACGACGACGCCATCGACATCGCCGAAGATCAGGTCTCCGGGACGCACGTGAATGCCGCCGCAGGTGATAGGTATGTCACGCGCCTTCCCGTCTATGCGTCCCAGGGAATCGTAGGGCGTGAGTCCCTGGCAAAAGACGGGGAAATTAAGGGCCACGATCTCGTTATAGTCCCTCGATGCACCATCGGTGATGATGCCCGCTCCTTTGTGCCCGACGGCGGCATTGGTCAGTAAACCGCCCCAAAAGGCCGTAGACTGAGATGTCTCACACTGGGCCACGATGACCTGTCCCTCCTGGAGGTCGTCGATCAATTCCATCTCCAATTGATATGGTTTCTTGGGTGGCTCGTCCACGGCCACAAGATGGATGGTTACAGCTTCGCCCCATGTTCTCATGGAGGGGATCAGGGGACGGATGTGTGAACACATGCACTGTTTCCGAAGGCCCATGGCGTCCATGACGTCCATGAGGACGGCGGAATAGCATTTGGAAAGCTTTTGTTGATAGTCGAGGTATTTCATCTTATCTCCTTGATTCCACTATTGACTCAGCCTCATGAAGCCGTGTATCCCGTAAGCACGATCATTTCTCGCGCAAGCGCCCCCGGATATTTGAGACTTTACCAAGAATTCGCTATAGTTGCAAGGTGATCATGACGAGTAATGTGGTTTATATTGTGGAGGCTATTTTGCAGGCACTGACGATTGACAATCTGTTTGCTCGTCGAAGCATTCGCCGATATACGGAGGAAGAGGTTACTCTTGAGGAGATAGAGGTGTTGCTCAAGGCCGCCATGGCCGCTCCCTCGGCGGGGAATCGCAAACCCTGGCATTTTGTGGTTATCGATGAAAGGGAGGTCCTTGAGGCCCTGGCGGATGCACATCCCTACGCTCGGATGCTGCACGAGGCGCCCATGTGCATCGTGCCCTGTGGCGAACCGGACTTGGGTGCATCCGGTAAAAAGGGGTATTGGATACAGGATCTCTCTGCGGCCACGGAGAATATCCTTTTGGCGGCTGTGGGTCTGGGGTTGGGGGCTGTATGGTGTGGTGTATTTCCCGTAGAGGAGAGGGTGGAGGTCACGAGGAATATCCTGGGACTCCCGGGACATGTCGTCCCTCTGGCTTATGTCGCCATTGGGCATCCTGCAGAGCAAAAGCCCCCGCGCACACAATACGATGCGACCCGTGTGCATGTGAATAGCTGGTGAGGGTGTGGGGTCATCTTTGCCGACGGGGTAGGCGCGTGTAAGTGTTCTGCTGCTCGCGATCTACTATCCTAGAGAGATCGCTTCGGCATGACGATATCGCAGAAACGATGGGTCTCGGCGGACTCGCGGGCCCACAGGCAGGTCAGGGCGCTCAGGATGCCTGCCGAGAGAGGGCTGCGAGAGGGGTTGCCATCGCGCATGGCGCGCAGGAAATCCAGGCACAACTCCCTATCCCCGCCAAAGTGCGACATCCCACCACCGAAGGTGATAGTCTCCGTTGTGGGGGAGCGGTGCTTGTGGACGCGCACCACGTTCTCGTACCAATCGAAATGTACGGTACCCTCATAGCCATAGAGACGAGCGCCGCGCCTGGCGGCGTCATAGCGCGCGAAAAAGTTTTGCGTGTAGGAGGCCTGGGCTTCATCCTCGTACTCGATGATGCAGTTGCCGAGATCCTGATTGCGAATGCCCTTTGAGAAACTGCACATCCGGTCTGGATCCCAGGTCACCTTATCACCCTCGAATCCCTGATAAAAGAGGGTGAAGGGGCTTTCGGGGCACGTCTCCCGCTCCTCGCAGTCGACACAACGCAAGTCAAAGGGTTTGTCTCCACCAAAGACACGCTGTGCCTTTGTAGCAGCGATGGTGACTGGGCGCTGATCCAGGAGGTAGTTGATATAATCCAGATCGTGGGTCGCCTTTTGGAGGAATAGCCCTCCCACCTGATCATAATTGCGATACCACCGATGATAATACACACTGCCGTAGGGAACGTCGTTGAAGGCGACTACGTGTTCCACAGTGCCGATGGTGTCGGCCTCGATAATCTCTTTTACCTTTTGTACGATGGGCGTAAGTCGCAGGGGAAAGGAAACGACGGTGGGCGCGTTAACGTTGGCAAAGGCCGTGTCCAGCGCCTGCAGCTGTTCAAATCTGATAGCCACGGGTTTCTCGAGAAACAGGGGTAGGTCGTGTGCAGCCACTTTGCAGGCCATTTCGCTGTGCAGGTGGCAGCGCGTACCCACCATGACGCCATCCAGAACGCTATGCTCCAGCATAGCGTCTGCGTCTCGGTAGAATGTAGTTTCCTCTAAGAGAGGGTCGGAAGAGGCCTGGAGTTCGCCGGCGCGTGGATCAGCGATGGCCGCCACATGGTAGGGGATATCAAACATGTTCAGGTGATGGGCCATGTGTGATGCTCGGCGTCCGTAGCCGATGATGCCAACATCGAGCATGAAATGCGTCCTCCCCGGAGGATAAAGGATCTGCGAGTTATTGTTGGACTGTTTGCAGGGGTGCGAGGTCGACGGTGCGCACGCGACAGACATCGGGTATCTGGGCGAGTTCCGAGAGGATATCGGACGATACCTTTTCATCCAGTCCCAGGATCATAATCGATGTACCGCCGCGACTGGTGCGGCTCAACTGTGCAAAGGAGATGTTGATGTTGTTTTCTCCCAATATCTGTCCCATAGTGCCAACGATGCCCGGGCGGTCATGGTGGGAGTCGACCAACATGTGCCCCTGGACGATGCATTCTAACCGCTGTCCATCCAGGCTCACCAGATAGGGGTTGTCCTGAAGTATAGTGCCTGCAATACTCCTTTCCCCCTCCTCCCCGTTTTCAAATTGGGCACGGAGGACGCTTTCAAAATGCTCACGCCGCCCCTGGCGTATCTCAGAAATCGCTATGCCGCGTTCCTCGGCCGTGTGAAGGGCGTTCACTATATTGATGGGCTCCGTGCTTATGGGGGAAAGCAGACCGGCCAGGAACGCTGAGGTCAGGATGCGGGTGTCGTATTGACGGACCTTGCCCTCATAGGTGAGTTCGATCTTGTTTGGGATTTTGTTGTGCCACTGGATGAAAAAGCTCCCCAGGCGTTCTGCTAGATCAGTATATGGCTGAAGGAACTCGGCGGCTTTGGGTGGGAGGTAGGGCATGTTGACGGGGGTGGCGGGCATATTACCCTCTAATACATCGATGACTGCCTGGGCAACGTCGAGGGCCACGGAATCCTGGGCTTCTGCCGTCGATCCTCCCAGATGGGGGGTGGCGATGAGGCGAGAGGACTCGAGGAGTTCGTTATCCACAGCGGGCTCCTCTGCAAAGACATCCAGGGCAGCCCCCGCGATGCGTCCCTCTTTCAGGCCGGTCTTGAGGGCCTGTTCGTCCACGATCCCGCCGCGCGCACAGTTTATGATATAGGCCGAAGGCTTTAGTTTGGCCAGTTCCTCGGCGCCTATCATCCCTCGCGTTTCTGGGGTCAGGGGTGTATGGATGGAGATAAAGTCGGAGGTGGTAAGCAACTCCTCCAGCGAGACCAGGGAAGCACCACTTGATTTGGCGCGTTCCTCTGATGTGTAAGGGTCAAAGGTGATGACGCGTATCTCCAGCGCCCTGGCTTTCGAGGCTACCAGGCTCCCTA
This sequence comes from Anaerolineales bacterium, assembly GCA_046538105.1. Taxonomy (GTDB): domain Bacteria; phylum Chloroflexota; class Anaerolineae; order UBA1429; family UBA1429; genus JAWLEV01. The sequence goes on from JBKHJO010000014.1 coordinate 25,792, forward strand.
TGCGTCCCAAGCCTACAAGGCCCAGGGTCTTGCCCCGTACTTCGATGCCCTGTAACGAGTTCTTTTCCCAACGACCCGCCTTGAGGGAGGAGATGGCAGGATAAAGGCGACGGGCAAGGGCCAGCATGAGGGCTATGGTTTGTTCTGCTACGGCGTTCGAGTTGCCGGTGGGAGCGTTCACCACGGCGATGCCTTCCTCGGTCGCTGCGTCGACATCGATGCTATCCACCCCTGTGCCGGCCCGTCCGACGACGCGCAGTCGCTTTGCGGCCGAGAGGATGTCGGATGTGACCTCGGTGCCGCTTCGCACGATAAGGGCATCATATTGCCCGATGATATCTCGCAATTCGTCATGAGACAGATCCTTGCGAACATTCACGTGAGCATATCGGCGCAGGCGCTCCAGACCTACCTGGCTGATGGTTTCCGTGACGAGTATCTTCATATAGTCTCCTTGATTATCCTTTTCAGAGTGTTTGATCAATATAGGGGGTTGAAGACCAGTCCCGTAAGCAATTTTGGATAAAAATAAGTGCTCTTTTGGGGCATGCTCAGCCCGGCGTGTGCCACATTCCAGACGCGTTTTATGGACGGAGGTCTGAGAATGAACGCCGCGTCGGCCTCTCCCTCCTGGACGGCTTCACAGGCCCTGGATTCGCTGGTGGTGTAGGACACGCGTTCCGTGGTGGTCAGATCCCGTTGGGATATATCAAAATGAGGTTGAAGGATGAGATTCTGCAGCACGGATACGTCCAGCGTGGCGATCTCCTTCGGCACGTCTCCTTCAGAGAATCTATAGATTCTCTGCGGGGCACGCAGTTTGAGTAGCCATTTCCCCACTCCTCTGATGCAGGCGCCGATGGCTACGACATCCTTAGGATAGGCCGAGATGGCCTCTGTGAGGGAGGCTTTTGGCGACAAAGGAGTAATAGCAAAGTCTTGTTGCAGATGTCCCCTCAGTTCTTCCCAACTACGATCTGGCGTTCCCTTGACCACGCGATGGGCGGGAAGGATGCGCAACCCATCGTCCTCGACGGCTGTGAGGTACATCAACACATAGTCGTACGGTCTTGGGCCACAACACGTTCCCTCCTGGGCAGGGCGTTCACGTCTATATGTCAGGGCCGTCTCATAGCGATGGTGGCCGTCGGCGATGACCACATCCCGTGTTTTCATCCCCTGGACCAGGGTCGCGAGGGCCTGAGGATCCCGAATACGCCAAAAGATGTGACGCTCCTTCCCCTCCCAAAAGTCTAGCAATGGTTTCTGTGGAGGCTCGAGCCAGACGAACAGTTCTTGCCGAGGGTCACGGTACATGCCAAAAATGGGACTCATATTCATACGGGTGGCGCGCATGAGCCGCAGTCTGTCCTCCAACGGTTCGGCCCGCGTGCGCTCGTGGGGATAGATGCCGCCTCCCCACGCTTCCAGCCGCACGCGTCCCATAAAGCCCGTTCGTATGTATGTCTCTCCGTCTCCCAACGTAAATTGTTGACGGTAGCCGTAAAGAAAGGGAACCTCATCCCTGGCAAGTATTCCTTTCTTTAGAAAACGTTGCAGCCTGTGTGCCGTTTTCTGGTACCAGTTGTCGTCGCCCGATTTGGGTCTGAGGGTCAACTGTACCACATTGTGAGGATCCTGTTTCAGATACTCTGTTCGTTCTGTTTCGTCTATTACATCATAGGGAGGGGCGTAGATGCCGGGGTTAGCGTATGATGGAGTATAGAGTATACCCCGAAAAGGTAATACTTGGACCATGTATCTCCCGCATGTTTTTTACAAGATAAAAGCCAGCTTTCTCCACAGAAAAAGCTGGCGCGTTTCATATTCCTCTTTGGCGCGCATCCCGAAATGAATATACGCGTCGCCAGACCTGTGGTATGACGTGACCACATCGTCGAGGATTCTTAATGGACCGTCTCATATTGCAACAGCCAACATTCTAGCACGGGTGCTGATCTATGTCAAAGCGTCACCGTTGCCCCTCTCTGCTTGGTTTTCTTGGTTCACCAGTCGGGATTTACAACGACGTAAGAGAAGAATAATATAGCGGGCCATGGGGAGATATGGTCAAGTGCCTCATAACGTTGTTGTGTTAGTTTGTTGGAGGATTGATCTGTTATGACGAAATGGAAGAGTATTTATACACAGGCTGTCCATGCGGGGAGGGATCGGCCGGTGCCAGGCTTTAGGCCGGTCGCTGATCCCCTTTATCTGTCGGTCGCCTATATGTACAAGGACGTGAACGACCTGGAGGCAGTATTTGCCGGCGAGAAAGCAGGCTATGTGTATCGCCGGCATGGGAATCCCACAGTACGAGCCTTTGAGGAGGCTGTGGCCATGCTGGCAGGTGGCGAGGAAGCCGTGGCCTTTTCCTCGGGGATGGCGGCGATGCACGCTGCGCTACTGGGGGGCTGGGGCCAAGCAGGGTGCGGATATCATCTCTGCCGGCGACGTCTATGGTTCAACCTATGCTCTACAAAGAGATCTTTTCGCTTCGCTGGGCGTGAAGACGCGTTTTGTGGATGTCACAGATCTGAATCAGGTTGCAGAAGCCCTTGACGAGGAGCGTCCTATGGCGCTGGTGTGCGAGACGATATCCAACCCTTTGCTCAAGGTGGCGGACGTGCCCGCTCTGGCGCTTGGTATGCGATAACAGTGCGCCAGTGCTCAGGCTGTGGCTGAATGGTTAACCGACTCTGTCGCTGTGGTCGACGTCAACTATCCGGGGTTGGAGAGTCATCCCAAGCATTCCCTGGCAAAACGGCTCTTTCAGGGCAGGGTTTCGGGGGTATGATCAGTTTTGACATCCGTGGCGCTCATCAGCCCGAAGTTTTTCGCTTCATGGAGGCTCTTGAACTCATATTGTCTGCCACGACCCTGGGGGATGTGTACAGTCTGGTGCTCTATCCCGCTCACTCCTCCCATCGAGCGCTTTTGCCCGAGGAGCGCCATCAGTTGGGCATCGGTGACGGGCTGGTGCGGTTGAGCGTGGGCATCGAGGAAGTGGAGGAGATCATCGCCGATCTGGAGCAGGCCCTGACGGCCGCCGTTTAGCAGGAAAGAGCATCGCATAGACGGCAAGTCTATGCGATGCCACGCTCGGTGTTGAAAGGGGAAGGGATTAGTCGAAAGTGTATACGCGTCCCGCCGAATATCGTTCCGCCTTTTTGCTGTCCAGCGAGACCCCGAGGCCGGGCGTTGTGGGGATGGGAAGATAGCCCTCATCGTCCAGTTGGGGGGGCGTCTCTGATAGGTCATCAATGTATGGGGAGGGCGTGATGTACTCCACATATTTCGCCTCTGGGATGGCTGAAGCGAGATGCAGGTCTGCATAGAGTCCAAAAACCGTGTTCCAGCCGTGGCTGACCATGGTCACGTTATGGTGGTAAGCCATCCACGCTATGTGGCGGGCTTCCGAGAGTCCACCCACTTTGGTTGCATCGGGTTGCACGATGTCCACGGCGTGCCGCTCTATCCAGGGGATGAACGATTGCCGGCGGGTGAGGACCTCGCAGGCAGAGATGGGCACAGGGGCGTGCTCTCGCAAGAGGATATATCCTTCGATATCGTCGGGTCTCAGGGGCTCTTCGAACCAGACGACGTCATAATCCTTGAGCATGTGAGCCTTTTCCAGGGCCCATTTGTACTCGTGGGGCCAGAATTGTCCGCTTCCTCCCGCGTCTACCATCAGGGCGACCTCATTCCCTACAGTCTCGCGGGCCGTCCTGACCATGGCCTCGTCACGTTCATCGCTCACCAGGCCAAAATTGCCCCATCCCATCTTGACGGCTCTGAACCCCTGTGCCATGATACCCTCCAGCGTTCGGGCAAAGTCTTTGGGGGGCCACTCAAAGATGATGGAGGCATAGGGCCTGATGCGCTGACAATAGCAGCCACCCAAGAGTCGCCCTACAGGTTGTCCCGTGACCTTGCCAAAGAGGTCCCAGAGGGCGATATTGATGCCACTGATGGCGTGGGTAATAGAGCCGCCGCGGCCCTGCCAGAAGGTCATCTGGTGGAGTGTTTCCGTGACCCGATCCGGTTCCACAGCCGATTCTCCGAGCAGATGGGGCTTGAGCAACTGAATCGCAGCGTTCACGAGAGGGGTGCTGGTGTAGGCGCTCCCCACTCCTACTACTCCCTCGTCACTTTCCACTTCTATAATGGTATGCAGGTTGGTTTCTGGTTGGGTTTCGTGTTCCCAACCAGAGATGGGCGTTTCTCCTAAAAGGGGAATAGTGCGAATCTGCTCGATCTTCATGATGAGTATCTCCTCCGTTCACATTCATCTGATAGATGAGGATAGTGATGGAGTGGATGAATGTCAAGACGCTTTGCAGGGATTCTGGTTTGTGCTACATTGGGTGATGCGAGTTTCGAATGTCTAGACGGAAAGGTTTGGCGCATGAAAAAGAAGAATATCTTGTTCATCCTCACCGATCAGCAGCGCATGGATTCCATCGGCGTCTATGGTGGTGCCCTGGCGGATACTCCCACACTCGATGCCCTGGCGGAGCGCGGCGTGCGCTTCTCTCACGCCTTTACACCTGTCACGGTCTGCTCGCCAGCGCGGGCCTCGTTTTTCTCGGGGGTGTATCCCCATCAACATAACGTGATGCGGAATGGAGGCGTCTTTAGGCGGGATATACCCAACCTGTCTGATGCCCTCCTTGATGAAGGATATCGTCTCGGCTACACGGGGAAATGGCATATTGACGATGTCTATGGTCCCACCCACTTTGGCTTTGAGGCCAACGACTGGTTAGGCTATTCGCATCCAGCGGGGGGTATCTATATGCGCTCCTTTGGCGGATCGTGCAAGTACCCGGTCAACCACTATATGGAGTATCTGGCGGAGCGCGGTTTGGATGTGCCGAAACTGGAGGAGACCGTATACTATCCGGCTAATGAGGATTTCGAGATCTATGCGCGACAAAAGGGGCCGGTGGAGGCCAGTTTCGAGCACTATGTGGCGGAAGAAGCCATAGATCTGCTCCAATGTTTGAGCACACGGGGAAAGGGTGACGGTCGACCCTTTTTCATATGGGCCAATTTCTGGGGACCACATGATCCCTATATTCTGCCGGAGCCGTTCTTTTCCGCCTTTACGGAAGAGGATGTGACACTTTCGTCCAGCATGCGGGAGAACTGGACGAACAAACCCTGGATGCAAAAGATGATGAGCACCAACTATTGGGGTATCGATGATATGGACGAGGCCATCTGGCGCGAGGCCGTGGCCAAGTATGCGGGATATTGCGCTTTTCTGGATTGGGAGACGGGGCGTATCGTTAATAAGTTAAGAGAGATGGGCATCCTGGAGGATACGTTGATCGTGTATGCTTCCGATCATGGTAGTATGGTTGGCCATCACAGACTCATCGATAAAGGGCCTTATCCGTATGATGACATTCAGCGCATTCCTCTCATCGTGGCTGGCCCCGGGATAATGGAGCAGGAGATCTGTGATGAGTTTGTCTATCTTCACGATCTGACCCCCACCATGTTGGCCTGGGCGGGGGCGGAGCCTTTTTATTGTTCCAATGCTCAGTCGTTGCTCCCGGTACTCTCAGGGGGCGAACTGGTGGAGCCCCGAGAGGATATCTACATGGTGCGGCATCATCATCCCTATGCCTATGAACAACGCTGGCTGCGAACCCGCCGGTACAAGTACGGATTCAATGCCTCGGATGTGGACGAACTGTACGATCTGGAGACGGATCCCCACGAGATGACGAATCTGATCGATGATCCCCATTATAGGGATGTGAAGGAGGAATTGATCCAGGGGATGTGGAGGCATGTCGTCGATCTACGCGATCCCATTGCGCAGCATTTCAGCGTGTGGGCTCGGGGCAGGAGGCCGTCGCCAGAGGAAAGGCGGATGTTACGTCGGGATAGGGAAAAATAAGCCTGGAGGCAGGTGCTTTCCATCTCGTGACGTTTAGCATGTGCGTGTGAGAGGAACTGCTGGGGGAAGGATCTCCCCCAGCAGTCTGCTGTTAGCGTATTACATCGATGTGTCGGCCGGAAAGAAGGCGTTCCACGTCTACCTTGTTCACGGGGGGGATATTCTGCGGGATGGTCATCTTGAGGGCAGCCATGGCCATACCATAGTTCAGCCCCTGTCCCAGATCTTGAAGGAGATAGCCATAGAGGAGGCCGGCGTCAAAGGCGTCGCCGGCTCCGAGGCGGTTTACTGTCTCCACCTCATAGCCTGAGGCGGTATATACCGATGTACCATCGTAAGCGATGCTACCTTCCTCGCCCAGGGTCATGACCACGGCATCAAAGTCGTTCTCTGCAAAGAGGGTGCGCACGGCTTGTTCCCTATCCATGGATTCTTCCAGGAACATCTCTGCGTCCTCTTCTGTGGTGACAAAGAGGTTCACATAGGGAAGTATATCGGCGTATCTACGACACGCGTCCTCCCGCGTGGTTAGCAGAGAGCGATAGTTGACATCGAAAGAGATCTTTACCCCTGCTTCCCGCGTCCGCCTGGCGATTTCGGGCACGCTGCGGCGGCAAGTGTCGCTAAGACAGGGGGTTATGCCTGTCATATGCAGCCACTCCGCCCCCGCAATATAATCCCAGTCGAGATCGTCCGCCACCAGTGTGCTCACTGCGCTATGGTCCCTGTCATATATGGTCATCAGAGGACGAGGAGGGGAGGCCCATTCAAAGAAAAAGAGCCCCACACGTCCTTCCTCGGTCCATGCGACACTGGAGACATCCACGCCAAAAGCGCGGAGCTCGTTCGCGACCTTGCGCCCCAGGGCGTTCTCTGGGAGTTTGCTGATCCATCCCGCGTGCATTCCCAGTCGTTGCAAACCGATGGCCACGTTAGATTCTGATCCTCCGTGATAGGCCTTAAAGTCGATCGAATACTCGATCATCTCGTGCTGGGGAGGAGCGAACATGAGCATCGTCTCGCCCAAACATATGATCCTGGGATGGGAGCATCCCGATCCGCCTACATCTCCCGTCATGGCAAGATCTCCTTACTTCTGATAAGCATCAGAGCAAACCCATCTCCTTGAACCCGTCAAGCATGGCCTCGCGCTTGTCCTCTGCCACGGGCAAGAAGGGTGCCTTAGGATAACCGACGTCCACGCCGCGGGCCTGGAGGACGGCGTAGCAGGCAGTGTTGGTCGAATCGGGGATGTGCAGGATGCGGCGGGCCTTGTTGACCCTCAGCTGAAGTTCGGCAGCCTCTTCGATCATGCCCTCCTGATACAGCCCCCAGAGTTCGGCCATCAATTCGGGAAAGGCGTTGGCCAGGCCGGACACACAACCCTTTGCCCCGGCCAGCCATGCCGGCAGGGCGATCCCCTCTGTGCCGATTACAAAGGTAAAGTCTGGCTTGTCCTCCAGTTCCAGCACAAAATGAGTGAACTCGACATAACTAAAACCACTATCCTTCACGCCCGCGACGCCCACATCGGCGAGTTCGTGCAGGAAACCGGGGGAGATCGTCACCCCAGAACAGGAAGGATTGTTATAGACAAACACTTTTTTGTCCACCGCGTTTACCAGGGTGCGGAAATACTCGAGCACGGCGCGTTCCTTGTGGTTGTGATAGTATGGCGAGATGGAGGCTATGAAGTCGACGTTCTGGGCCTCCGCATGCTGGGCCAACTCGACCGATTTATCCGTCGAGGCCGTTCCTACATGGGCGATCACAGTGATTCGTCCTTTTGCCTGGTCGACGACGATCTCTGTCACCTGTTTGCGCTGTTCGAGGGTCATGACGGGGCCGGAGCCATAGGTCCCGCAGATAAAGAGGCCGTCAGATCCCCCTTTGATCTGGAACTCTACCAAGTCACGGAGCCCTTTTTCATAAACCTCGCCCTCTTTTGTAAAAGGTGTGGTGAGTGGTGGAATGATTCCCTGTACTTTGTTTGGCATTTGGTCCCCTTTCTTGTCTACTAGGGTGGCTCTCGATGTTCTAAATTCAAAGTGCCACTATATGTGAATTACGAATATTGTAACCTCTTTGATAGTAAGGGCAAATTGTGCAAGACAAGTATCGGTATATCGACGCTTCTCTTGCGCTCTCGCTATTCTTCGACCAGGGATTGGGGGATGGGGCCTGCTTCTGGTGGCTCTGGCAATTCCTCTTCCGCTTGGGCGGCATCCTCTATCATGGGCTCGTATACGTCCCCCAAGCCGAGGTCGTCCAAACGCTCTTTGGTAGGCCATCCGTTCTCCGGATTCCAGCCCTGAAGTTCATAGTATTCTCTCACAACGGGGGCGAACTTTATACGGTCCAGTCCATACCGTTCTTCCAGGAAGGGATTGGTCCAGTTCTCCTTGTACTCGAAGGAGGGGAGTACCATCTCATCCACCTTACGGTCTCGGCTCCAGTGTCGGATGGTCAGGGCGCGCTCCAGCGTATAAACTCGTTCGGCAGCATCCTCAAACTCCTCTTCTGTCCAATCTGTTCCCGTGCCGGCCTTGAAGAGGTGATATTCGACCGATGTCCCCGGAATGTCGCCAATACGGCAAAAATGATCCTCCGTATTGGGGCTGTAGATCATGGGGAAGACAAAGTCGTCGACTGGCAGGCAATCCTTCATCACGGAGCGCTTTGTGTGGAAAAAGCCGGGATAAGCCTTTGCATTGTAGCCACCAAAGGGATCCAAGGCGTCGGAATCGCGGTAGACGCGTTCGGCGATTCCCCGCATATGATCCCAGGTGATGGGATTGTCCTCCGAGCCCGCGATGGGATTATTGTTGGCCGGTCCAAAGTTCATCACGCCGTGAACGTATCCATGCCCGCTGGGTATGGGATCCCGTGTGTCGGTCAACCATTGCAGGGCGGATACAAGCCAGAACGGAAAGACGATGTGATTGGACCAGGAGCCGTGGCCGTCCCAGTGTCCCGAATAGCCCCAGCCGGTATAGTAGCGTCTTACCAGTTCCTCTCCCAGAGACAGGGATTGGGCAGCCGCCCAGCCTCCCTCGGCGAGGGCATCGCCCATCCCCTCGCGGTAAGCAAGGGCTCTCAGAAAGTGGGCCCAAAAGTCAGGGGATTGCCAATCTATGGCTTTCCCGTTCATTTCAGAGATCAATCCGGCGTCTTGACACGCTTCCAGCCAGGGTACCATACCGATGATGAGTTCCCATTGATTTAATCCGTAGCGGTTGGACAACACATTCATTTCCAGGCCGCCGCGAATACCCAGTTGCCAATCGAACACGCCCCCGGTGTCAGATTTGGGGCCCATACCGCGAAAGATACTGCCGACACACGTCCAGTGTCCGCTGTATTTGCAGTCATGGGCGCGGCCGGGGACGTTTTGATAATAGAGATTGCAAGGAGACACACACGCCTCGGTGCAGGGGTAGGGGCGCACCTTACCTATATCTTCCTCTGCCATGGTTTCATTGAGTCGTTCGATACGCTTGCGGGCGTTCCACATGGTGCGTGCTTCCTTGCCCACTTCTCTAGTAAGTTGGTTGAGGCGCTCGGCATCCGCCAGCGGCACTTTGGCTGTGCCTATAACGGAGATAGCCTTGAGTTTTTTCGAGCCCATGACGGCGCCAAATCCCCCTTGGCCACAGGCCGATGAGCTTGCGGCGTGAATGGTGGCTATCCTGCTGAGACGCTCGCCAGCGGGGCCTATGACCAGAGATCGCGTGCCCTCTCCATCTATCGATTCGAGGGTTTCCAGGGTATCCAGCGTATCGCGGCCCCAGAAATCATCCGCGGGGAGAATGCTCACCTCATCGTCGCGGATCCTGAGACGCACGGGTTTGTCACTGGCCCCGGTCACGACAATGCCATCATACCCTGCACGCTTGAGTTCGCCGCCAAAGTGAGCCCCCACATTGGAGCGCGTGAAAAAGTGATGAGGGTAGGACTGGGGACTAAAGGCGCAGATGTTTGTGCGCCCAGAATATGGGGAACGGGATCCCGTCAAGGCGCCCGGGAATACCATCAGGGGGTTACGGGGATCAAAGGGTTCGATGGGTTGGGGGTACTCGTCCCACGCTATCTTGGCTGCTATTCCCCGTGCACCGAGGAAATCGGGAACATAGGGAGCGGTTTCCTGCACCTCAATGGTCATATCGCTCAGATCGACGCGGAGTATACGATTCACCCAGCCGTTCAGGGCCGGGAAGCTCGGTACACGGGCGACTTTTTTTGTCATGAGACCTCCTCATTATGATCATGCTTTTGCACTTTAGAGCATGATATGGACATGGGAACCGCGTGTCAAGTTCTAACACTCGTCCACATGATGATAAGGGATTTTGCATCGTTTCGACGCATGTGATATATTTATACGTGTAATCGCTGGGATGTTGGTGATGTTCACAATAACTGAACCAACACCTTTGTTTTGGGAGCCAGCTTCCTGGAGTGGTTTTGTGGAGCTTATCGTATGGCACCCTGAACCAACGGACGGCACCCACCTGATGTATGGGGTTCATACATTCCTGGACACACGGCATCCCGGGGATTACAGCAGGCCCTCAGTGATGGGGGCCTTTTTTGTATGCTTTGAAAGAGACGTTCCCTCACGGATTGTTGAAGAACTCTTGCACTTTTTCCTGACGATGCTTCCGTGCCTCGACCTGCTCCCTGTTCAACATGCTCAGGTGATCCGTGAGGGCATCGATGAGGATCGCCGTGAGTGCGATGGAGTGTGTGCCGGGCGTGTCGCTCAGGGCATAACTCAGGGAAATCTCTGCAGCTTGGGCGCAAGGTGCTGTGGGGGACCAGGCCAGGGCAAGGGTAGGGGCGCCTCTGTGTGCGGCGTATTTGACGGCCTTGGCCGCCATGGGGCTCGTCTGGGTGGCAAAGGCTACCAGGAGGTCTTTGGATGAAAGGGCGTCGAGATCCATGAACAGCTTGTGGGCGTCTCCTGCAACGTGCTGGACCCTCATATCGAGAGATCGCAGCGATAGCGAAAAGAGCTCGGCCATGGCGGCACCGGCTCCCTGGCCCACCACATAGATGGTTTTGGCACCCTGTAGCATCTCCACCGTTCTATGCGCTGTCTCGGGCGGGATGTGTCCCGTGACACGGTGCAGTTCCTCTAATTTGGTGTAGAGTTCTTTCAGAAGGGGCTCCCGCGATGTGACATGGGATCTGTCGAGTTCTTGTCGCACGAGTTTCTGGATCGCCTCGACAAATTCGGGATAGCCCGGATAGCCCAGACGCTGTGCAAAACGAATTACCGTAGCCTCGTCCAGTTCGACGGTCTCGGCCAGGCGGGATGCGGTCATAAAGGCGACGTCTCGATAGGAAGAGGCGATATAGTCAGCCAGTGTTTTCTGACTCTTGGTGAGGTCAGGGTAGGCCTTGCGGATCTTTTCCAGGATCATCTGCTGATTCCTCTGATAGTGGACTATGGTCGAAAAAGAGACATATTATAGATCTGATATCCAACCGGTTCCATGATAGCACCTTTAGTCTACATTGTCAAAACGATCTGCAGTTTATCTTGCTTTTCTTGACAGCCATTCTCTTTTGTGATATTGTCCATATGTTGATAGTCGGTTGAAAGTTATCTGATTTTCTGCTCGGCATTTTCGTTTGAGAGGCCACACGTTCGATATGGTAAGTGGAAAGAAGAGGTAGCGACTGTTGAGAGTTGAGAGGGTTGTAGATGGTATCTATGTTTTTTTGAGCGATCTCTATTTGCGGGTGACCTCTACTGTTTTTATCACAGGGGGGGGAGCCGTCATCGTTGACACGCTGCCCTTTCCTGAGGAAACGCGCCAAGTTATTGCCTTTGTTGAGGATGATCTCGGTCCTGACAGCATTCACTATATTGTCAACACGCATCATCATGCGGACCATATATATGGAAACTGGCTTTTTGAGGGGGCAGAGGTCATTGCCCACGACAAATGTCGTGAGATGTTGGCGCGTTTCGGTGAACGGAGACTGGAAAGAGCACGCCGTCGGACGCCCGAACTGGCCGAGGTCAGGCTGCGTTTGCCCGGGATGACGTTTGGACAGAAGATGCATATCAACCTGGGAAATAGAAAGATGGAGCTGTTTCACACGCCCGGGAACAGTCCCGATGGTATCAGCGTGTTCGAGGTAGAAGATCAGGTACTGATCGCTGGCGATGCAATCATGCCCGTCCCCTATATCGTGAATGGGAATATAGATCAACTCCGGGCTACCCTCTTGCATTTCAAGGAGATGGAGATTGATTTCATCGTGCAGGGACATGGGCATGTTCTGTTACGCGGAGAGGCACAGAAGGCCATTGATACCAGCCTTTTGTATTTGTCCGCCATCGTGGAAAAAGTTCAAGGGCTTGTAGAGGACGGTGAGCCACCTGAAAAACTGGCCGAGATCGACATCGAGTCCTGCGGCAAGTCACGTATTCCTCTGGATGGCATGGTCAGCAATCTTCATCAGGATAATCTGCGCGCCGTTTATGAACGCATGAGAGGTGAGCAAACCTAATCAAAATCGATCTGTAGAGGTGATGCTTTAAGCGCCTCTTTGATTGCCGACTTTTGTTCCGTGCGTCCTTCCCAATCCTGTCCTACACACTCCTCAAAAAGGTCTCGGGGATGCAGTTTTGAGAAGGTCCTGGCCTCGCCCAGCGTCTGCCATACGATCTCCAGGTCACAGCGCATAACCCCCAGTGCATAGGAGATGATCAGACCCCTTTCGAGGTCTCCTGCCAGAGGGCCTTCTTTCTCCTCGTACTCTTTTAGGAAAGCGCGGATCGTATCTACCAGTTCTGGGACAAAACTAATCGTGCCGTCCTCATTCGATATCATCTCTTTCCCCATCGTTACACTACTGACTCCAAAGCATTCCTTGATCGTGGTGTGATTGAAAGATCCTCTTTGGGCCCATGTCTGTTGCAGGGTAGTTTCTCGGGCAGTCACTGCCTGCGTATTTCCGCATATTGCTTGATGCCCCTCAACTACCGTACATTATAGTGGTTAGCATTTTGGATGACAAACGCTCCTTGGCCTGTTTTCAACGCTACACCTATCGTATACCCAAATCAAAAGTAGACCGCGGATCGTGTATCTGTGTGCGGATGAGCTTGCGAGGGGGTATCCACCGTGTTATAATGTTTCCGAAGTTGGCTGTCCTGGATAAAGGAACAATCAGGAAAAAGTATGGAACGAGATTTCGTGGAGGAGGATCTGACTGTGGAAAAGTTTCGCGCTTTGCGTGCAGTGGCTTTCATATACAAAATTATAGCCTGGATTGTCCTCATAGCAGGTGGTTTATCAGCCGTTTTCACCGTCATCCTCGGCGCGGTTCAGGAGCGTGCGGGATTCCAAAGTCCGTTGCTTGCAGGAATGCCGCTTTTGCGTCAGGTGGGGGGCTTTCTTCCCGGTCTTGCAGCAGGGTTCCTCGTCTTACTGTTTGCCGTTGTGCACTTTATCTTGACGTACGCTGTGAGTGAGTTGATCTATCTGCTGCTGGCACTTGAGCACAATACGCGAGAGACGGCTTTTTATTTGCGTGGTGAGAACACCCTTTCACCGTCCTCCTCTGAGATGTCCTGGGATACGCCGGCCGAAACCTCTGTAGAAGAGTCCTAGTCCGGGAGGCGCCGAGGAATATACCTTTGTGCGCGATGGAGGCCCACTACCAGCAGCGGGGCTTGCATAGAATCTCCAGTACACGTAGATCAAAAAAGTCCTGGGCGTTGGTAGAGAGTATAACCGCTGCCGTATCGGCTCCGCGTCCTGTCCCTCCGATGGCTATGATTTCCTCGCCCGCCGGCATGAGGCCGGCGTCGGTGGCCATGATGGTAATCTCACACACCACCTTGATGCCCTGGCAAAAGTTGCGCAGGGTGAAAGCCATGATCTCTTCGAGTTGGTAGGTGCCCAATTTTCGTCGCACGGCGCGCCCTATGCCTCCCAAGGCGTGCTGGCAGGTGAGGATGTCGGCGGTTGTCGCTTCGATTCGCTCTCGGTATTCGCTTTCCAGTTGTTGTTGGTTGGGATTGTTAAAGCCGGTAGAGTGGCTAACGACGACCACGTGGTAGCATTTGCTCAACATCTCTGCAGCCATGGCCCCTGTCTTGCCAGATGTCGAGGCGACGACGATATGTTCTATATCCAGAGCCTCGGCACGAGCCTGGGCCAACGCTATCGTCTTCTCAGAGTTCTGTGGGCCGGTCTTTTCAAAGTATGTGCAGGGAACGATCTGGTCGGGCATGCACTGCCTCCTCTCGGGATGAACGATCACTGGGATCTATATCTGGCTGCCCTGATAAATAGTAGCCTCCAAAATAGGGGATGTGTTTCTCTGCTCCGTGCTTTGATCTGCTTGCCAAGAGCGAGTAGAATTGTACCGTGAGATTAACGAATTGACAATTGTGCGTGAGAATGGAGTTTTGGGTAGATGCGACAACGTGGGGATGTGAAGGCATTATTCGCGCGGCACGCGGCATGGTGGAGAGGGGAAGAGATGCTGGTGGCTTCTGTGCCTTATACTCCCTTGGGGGAATTGTGGTTACCCCTCAAGGGGGGCTCTCTGGCCTCTGAAGATATTAGGGTAACGCCCGAGATATTGGATCTTGATCGGTTGGTGGGGCCATCCGAGAGAGAGGGGGATTTGGACTTCTATGGTGATAGGGTCCGCACGCGCGCACCCTATGTCCGCGTGCCCTGGGTGGAGGCTGTATTGGGTTGTCCGATCCGTGCCACGATCCAGGGGGGAAGCATGCGTACCGATTCCTTTGTGACCGACTGGACCGAGTGGGGGAACGAAGAGGAACATTTTCACGATAATTGGTTCCATGCCCTCACCACGCTGACAGAGATGCTCGTAGAACGTAGCGGTGGCCGCTATGCGGTGGTGCAGACGCTGATGCGGGGCCCTTCCGATCTCGCTGAAGCCGTACTGGGACCGGAGTTGATGTGTTTTTCCATGTATGATCATCCCGACCGCTTGCGACGCTTTTTAGGTGAGGTGACCGCCGTTTTCATCCACGTCTTGAAAGCACAGTTGGAGCGCATTCCTCCCCTTGAGGGTGGCTATGTCAATCCCTTTGGGGTATGGGCGCCAGGCACGGTGGTGCGTACTCAGTGTGATGCCTCCTCGTTTCTCTCTCCGGCCCAGTATGCGGAATGGTTCCTGCCCTATGATATTCGGATCTGCGAGGCGGTCGATTATTCTGTTATCCATCTGCACTCGGGCTCTCTTCATACTGTCGATGCCCTGCTGGAGGTGGAGCGTCCACATGCTATTCAGATCAGCCTCGATCCCGAGCCCAGCGGCCCTCCTGTGGAGAGTTTAATCCCGGTCTTGGAAAAGATTCTGGCGGTCAAGCCCCTGATTGTGGATGGGGAACTGTCTTCCGGGCGGGTGGAGCATCTGCAAAAACGACTCCCCCACGGGGGACTTTATATCTCGGCACGGAAGGAAGAATGATCCCTCACGGATCAAAGCAGGCGCTTTCATTGCATCCAGGGGTGGTACTATAATGACGGCATACTATCCATTTTATTAGCGGAGATGGGAGGCGTTTCGATGGAAACCGTACGATATGGCATCGTTGGGACTGGTGGTATGGGTACGGGACATGCCCATTCGATACAGGAGATCGAGGAATGTGAACTGAGCGCGGTGTGTGACATCGTGCCCGATGTGGCGAGGGAGGTGGGGGAGACCTTTGACGTTCCCTATTTTGTGGATTATCAGGATCTGGTAAAGTGCGATGAGGTCGACGCCGTCATCGTGGCTACCCCCCACTATTTCCATCCCCCGATATCCATTTACGCTATGGAGAGCGGCAAGCCTGTGATCTCTGAGAAGCCCATCGCGGTGGCGGTCTCTGGTGCCGACGCCATGGTGGAGGCGGCCCAGCGCACGGGTGTCCCTTTTGCCGTGATGCATCAGACGCGCACGGCACCCATCTGGCGGGCTGCCGGGAAACTAGTTCAGGAGGGTCTTTTGGGGGAGGTTTATCGTACCATGCTCGTCTTTTCCACCTTCAGGAGTCAGGCTTATTATGATTCTGCTGGGTGGCGGGCCACGTGGGGGGGTGAGGGGGGAGGCGTGTTGATCAATCAGGCGCCCCATTCTCTGGACAGGTTCACCTGGCTTGGGGGACTTGCCAGCAAGGTGACGGCCCTGACCATGACCAAGAACCACGACATCGAGGTGGAGGATGTGGCGACGGCTATGCTAGAGTATCCTAACGGCGCGGTGGGCTATCTCCACTGCTCTACGACCGAGGCGCCGACCACGGAGATCATGGAATTGGCCGGCGAAAAGGGGAAATTGCGCGTCGTGGGCGACGAGATCCGTTTTTGGGAACTGCCCAAAGGAGTAAAGGCTTTCAGCGATGCCTCCGAGGATATGTGGGGCCATCCACCAGATGAGGAGATAGACGTTCCTATCCCCGACTGCGAATCCGGACATGGCGCTGTGCTGCGAAACATGGCGCGACACATCCTCTATGGGGAGGATCTGCTCACGCCGGGTGTGGACGGGCGAAAAAGCGTGGAGATGATAAATGCCGTTATCCTCTCGGGGCATACGGGAGAGCCGGTGGAGATACCCGTGGATCGGGATCGCTATGATGCTTTTTTGGAGGAGATGAAGGAGATGTCCTCCTTTGATAGGGAGGATCGAGGCCCTGACAAGCGCATCACGGATACCGTGCATCATTAAATTGATATCGAGCATATGACGTATAAAAACGTCTGCTGCGTGAAAGCCTGATGCTTTTTTCAGGTCAGTTGGGCGTGTGAAAGGGAGGGAAATAATGGAAAAACGACGTTTGGGCAGGACTGATTTGGAAGTGACGGTCGTTGGTTTTGGCGGGGGGCCCATCGGCAGAGAGTACGTTTCCCATGAGGAGGCTCTGGAAACCGTGTGGGCGTCTCTGGAGAGTGGGGTCAACCTGATCGATACCTCACCACATTATGGACTTGGCAAGAGTGAGAGACGCATCGGAGAGGCGCTGCGGCAACGGCCCGACCTGGCTGAGGGGGTTATCCTATCAACTAAGACGGGTCACTATGGCGAGGAAAGGGATTATTCCTACGATCGGACGCTGCGTTCTGTAGAGAACAGCCTGGAAACGCTGGGGGTGAGTCATCTGCCCATCGTGCACATCCATGACGTGGTGAGCAGAGAGGAACTGGAGAATACCGTGCGCGATGAGGCAGCGCATGCCGCGCTCTCGCGCTTGCGCGAAGAGGGCGTCGTCGGGAATATCGGGGTGGGTACCAAGTCGCTGCCTGCTCTGGATTTTGCCCTGGAGAGTGGCGAATTCGACGTGCTGATGATGGCCAATCGTTACAATCTGATCGATCAGGATGGCGAAGGAATCATCACCAGGGCCGTGGAAAACGATGTGGGTATAATCATCGCTGGCGCCTATGCCACGGGCATTCTTGCCAAGGGAAGCGCCGATCCCCGGGCCACGTACTTTTACAGTCGCGCGATGTCCGACGTACGCGGCTATGTGGCCAAGATAGAGGGGGTGTGCGAAAAGGCGGGATGCTCCCTGCCGGCTGCAGCGGTGCAATTCTGCCTGCAAAGTCCTGTGGAAGGTGCTGTCACCGTCCTGGGAGCCCGCACCCGCGATCAGGCCGAACAGAATGTGCGGGTAGTGGAGGAAGATATCCCCGAGGCTTTTTGGCAGCAGTTGGAAACCCTCATCGAGGAGAGGGGGCTTGTGAGCCCCTGAGAACCCGTGGGGGTTCCCAGGCCGCTTGGGGAAATAGGCTTTACTGTAAAAAAGATGCCTGGCACCTGGTAACCATAACATGGTTGAGACGCAGTTTTCTATCGCGCGCTCCGATAAAAGTGCCAGGCATCATGTGGTTTCAGGAGAGAGTTCAGTAACCGCAGCCCGCTTCGCAATTCCATATTCTGAGGCCGTAGCGGCTGAGATATATGGGGATATTTTGAAAGAGGGGATTGGTCTCCTCGATGGCATTGATCATGGCCCGTTTGCGGCTCATGGATGGGCCACTGAGGATGGTCAGCGATCCGCCCTCGCCGCCGGCCCCGTTTACTTTCCAGCCCAGGGCCCCATATTCTCGGCAGATGTCGATGATCTGCTTTGCATCGGCGCTGATCAGTTTAGGATGCAGCGCCTGTTGGGCTTTGGTATTGGCGATCATGGTCTCGCCTAACGCGGCAAAGTCTCCGCCATAGATGGCGTCTCGGGAACGTCCTGCCGTTTGTCGTAGGACTTCCAGTTTGGGATTCTCTGGCCCCGCGTTCTCGAGTCCCTCGATAACCATCTCGTGTACCTGTGAGGAACTGTGGGAACGGCCCAAAAAGATGAGGCACAGGCGACGCTCCAGTTCCCACCAGATGGAGTTAGGCACATTGATGGAAGATACGGCCGCGTAGGGATAGCAGAACATCTCGATATAGTTTATGCCTCCAAAAGCCGCACAGAGTTGATCCTGGATGCCGCTCTGCTGGTTGAGGATGTCCGTCTCGATCTTGTGGGCGGCATAGGCCACCTCCAGCGGCGTCTTGCGTCCCGGTGTGAGACAGTCCAGGGCGCCGATAAGAGCGACAGTGACCGATGCTGACGTCCCTGTGGAGCATCCCGCCGGGGCCTCGGAAAAGATGGAGATCTGGACCGACAGTTCCTCAGGTACGCCCATATAGTCGATAGCCGCTTCCAGTAGGGGATGATGTATCCACTCGTGGCGTTCGTTGCGGGGGAAGATGGCGTAGCGCTGTCCAAAGTTCTCGGCGTTCAGAATGACGCGATGCTCCAGCGTGTTGCGAGGATATACCGCTATCTGTACCTCGACATAGGGATACACGCCTATATTAAAGATGGTGCCGTGCTCGGCAAACCATGTATCGGTCCATCCCCCGTTATCGCAGATCCTGATAGGGGCTACACTATTCACGATACGTTCGGGGCGCATTTTGTTGGACATGTGCTATACACTCCTCTTCGAATATCGCGATCTATTTCGAGGCGGATACGGTTCCCAGTTGTGCGTGGTAAGGTTGGATATCGTGTGCTTCCGTTCCCGGTGGGGCATGGAATTCTTGTATCTGCATCAGCAATTCGTATTCGTGTGATGGTGCATCTTCCGGGAGGCTGTGCCACTGTTTGAGCACAAGCCCCTCCTCCCAATGGCGTTCGTTCAGACCAAGCCCGTTACAGCAGACGACCCAGGTGGTCTGTTCTCCCTCTGTAGCCTCGGCCTGCAGGCAGGTGCAAAGTCGATGCTCGCGCCTCTGCTCCAATGGAGGAAGGGTGAAGAAGGTCCAATGAGTGATAAGGGCAGCGTTTCGCGAGTTCCAGTCATAACCGATGAGTTGCAGTCCAGCATCAAAGGTCCAGACTTCCCGTTCCTGTATTGGTTCCAACAGGTCCTGAATCTCTTTTGCTTCCACGATTTCCAACCGAAGCCGCTGTCCACTGGGAAAGAGGACTGCGCCGCGTGTCTCCCCCCCCAATTGTTGTACAGTGTCTTCTACCAGGGGAGCGGGATGAGTGAACAGATAAATGCCCGGGCGTCCGGCCGGCAGCAGCATATTGGGGCAGTCGTCTTGGGGCAGGTACACCATCTTCAGACGGGGTGCAGTCAGATAGGACAATGGCCCAGCGGCGGGCGGCTTGGCATCATCCTCTGTGATAACCCAGGCCCGATCCTCTCCTATCTCTGTGGTCTCGCGGCATACCAGATTCGCTGCCTGTTTCCAAAAGCGGTAGGGGATGCCATATGCTTCCTCTGTGTTGTGGCGAGGCAAGAAATCGTATAGATAAGCGACGGCATAGGCGTTCCAGAGGATAAGGAGCAGGCAGAGAAGGTATAGACCCAAACGCAGTCCCAATGTCCACCCAAAACCGTGCCGACGTTGCCTGGCACACAGGCTTATTCCCCTGTCGATGAGCAAGCCCATGGCCATAAACCCCCAGGGATAAAGAATGACCAGAGAGCGGGGCTCCAAAGGGCCTGGCTGCAAGCCTATGGCCAACAGCGATGCCCACAAAAAGGTGGCGGGGAGGGCGTATCTGGCATGATCCTGGCCATTTTTCCAGTGGCCCCAGGCATGGATGGTCAGGATGACGGTGCCGGGCAGAGTTAGCAAAAACAACACGCCCTCTAACTGCGGTATATAAGAAAAGAGGGAGGATGTCAGCAAAAAGTCCTCTTCCGAGGGCACAACTAGCGTGGATAGTTGCTGCCCGGAGTGAAGCCAGGTGGCCACGTCCAGCCCTCGTTGCGCCGGCAGCACGTTCGTTTTCATCAGCAGTCGCTGCAGGTGGGGGCGCAGATCGGCAAAGCGAGACAAGTTCTGCTCATAAAGGTAGGGCGTAAAGATAAGCAACGCCAGGCATACGCCAAAGAGCAGATAGGGCCATCGGACGCGCCGATGGTAGATGGCGATCAGTGTGATAAAGGCAAAAGTGAGGGGGAGCGCGAGAAGGGTGGTGTACAGCATGACCCCCAGGCTGATGGCGGCCAGCGACCATCCCAGTGGTTCCCTATCCAGGAGGGCTGTGGCGCAGCCCTGTAGGAGGAGGAGGGAGAGGGGAATGATCAATGCCTCACAGGAGATGCGACGCGAAAACACCACCGCCCACGGCGCGGTGGCGAAAAACGTGCTAGCCAGGATGCTCACCCGGAGACCGTAATAACGGCGCACCAGACTATAGAATCCACCTATGGCTGCTACGTTCAACAAAGCGATAAAGGCAGAGACGAACCTGGGATCCCGCCCCAGCAGGAGGGGGAAGCCCAGAAGGTTGTGGAACATGGGTAGGGTGTCGGAAGCAGCGGAGAGGGCCTGGGCCTCCCATTGGTATTCCCGGCCCAGGAGCGCCAGGGCGGTCTGAAGGTGGCCCACGTGTTCTCCTCGCAGTTCGATGAGATCCAAGTGGGCGAGCCGGAGGACAGCAGCCAATAACAGGATGCCCCACATTACCTGATGTTCGGGTTCCATGATATAGGTATATAGACGAGACTTTAGGGAGGATACCCAGGAAGAGATCTCTTCAGGAGTGGGCACTCTGACCGTTGACGTTGATGTAGGCATCTATTCCTCACTGTCTGCTAGGCGAGGATATTCTAGCATCTGCGGGCGCAGGGCACAACTGGCCAAAATACACTCTGAGAAAAGGGAGACATCGTCTATCTCTTTTACACAAGAGGAAATAGTTCCTCGACGGGACGCGTCTGGTATGCTCGTCGATAGGCCCGAATCTCGCCCAGTAGATAGCCGAGGGTCTCGTGGGCCTGCTCTGAGGCCTCGGTGCTGTGGGTGACCTTTTCGTGGTTCGCCCGGGCCGCTTTGGTCCCGGAGGAAGTTTTCGGCGTGGCTTTCAGAGTATTCTCCTTGCGGGTCAGGCGTATCCTGCCCAAGGCCTCTAACATCTGAAGGGCGGCCATGATGGCCGTCTCCCGTGTGCCGATACGCGCGGCCATGCGCAAAAGATCGATCTCGCCCCCATGGGCGCGCAGAGCCACACGGAGCATGCCCGCCACCTGCTTTAAAAACTCGTTCATGGGGGGTGTGGTTGTAGGATAGGGGGGCAGCAGACAAACGATCTGCGGGTCGGCGCGGCGGAGCATCTGTTGTAGGGCCACGGGGCCGGGCGGAGGCGTCAGAATGGCCAGAACCAGAACGGGCGTCGATGGCAGGCTGGCCCGCGTCACGCCCCGCTCGAGGGGTTCCGATACGTTCTCTGCCCAGATGGCCACATCGCTTGTGTGCTCCCGTTCCAGTTTGTCTATGGCGTCCCGCCACTGACCCCTCTGGCGCCAGTCCACGATTTCTCTGCCTCCCACGAGGGGGCGACGTTTCACTTTTGCTGCCGGCGTGGAGGGCTGCCAGTCCACTAACTCTAATTGTAGTCGTTCGGTGCCTCGCCAATGCTGTCGCGAGAGATGAAAGGCCACGTCGATCCGCTCTCCCGGTTCGGGTATCTCCTGGGCGTTGAACCATACAAAAGGAGGGGGCGTTCCGTGTTCGCCCGTCAGGTAAAGGCGGCGGTGGGGTGTCTGGCGATTACGGCTCACGTCCTCGGTGCGCACCAGGGTGCCCCCCCGGGCGGCAAAGACGGGTTGGGGATTACCCTCGCCAAAGGGTGCCAGCCGTGCCATCTGGCGGGCCAGTTCGAGAGTGATCTCCTCCCACGGTAACTGGGCGTCGATGGTAATCTGGGGCACCAGTTCCTCGATGGAGGTTTCCCGGCGCAGCCAATCCAACAGGCCCCGGGAAAAGGCGGGCAGGTTGTCCCGTGCCATGGAGAAGCCGGCCGCCTGGGGATGGCCCCCCTGTTGATAGAGGAGTTCCTCCTGGCTGGCGATGGCCCGATGGATATCCACGCCCTCTATCGAGCGGGCGGATCCCACGCTGGCCTTACCCGGACGGTGGGCGACGAGGATGGCGGGGCGCCCATATTCCTGGACGAGTTGACCGGCAACGAGGCCCAGGAGCCCCTCCTCCCACTTTTCACCGTCAAGGATGATGGCGGGCTGGTGGAGAAGTTCGGAGGAGCGATGCAGGCGCTGCTGGACCTGGGCCAGGAGCGCCTCGGTGCGCGCCTTGCGGTCCCGATTCAAGGATTCCAGGCGCCCGGCCAGACTCTGTGCCTCCTGTCGGTCGCGGGTCAGCAGCAGGCGCACGACGGTCTCGGGGTCGCCCAATCGGCCTGCGGCGTTGAGGCGGGGCGCCACCTGGTAGGCCACGTCCTGATCATCCAGGTGGGTCTGGTCCAGTTCGGCCATCTGGAACAGGGCCTGCAGACCCGGTCGCTGGATGCCACGGAGGGCAGTGAGGCCGCGTTGAATCAGATAGCGTACGTCGTCCACCTGGGCTACCATATCGGCTATCAGTCCCAGAGCGGCCAAGGCCACCAGATCCTGCAGCAGGTCTGATGATTCCCGATCCTCTAATAGGGCCAGAGCCACCATGTAGACTACGCCGGCGCCCGAGAGGTGATGCAGGGGATGATCGGGGGGCAGCCGCCTGGGATTGACGGTGGCTTGGGCGGGGGGCAGATTATGAGGCAGGTCGTGATGGTCGGTGATGACGACGGTGAGGCCGCCGGCCACGGCACGCTCAACCAGGGTCTCATCGCCGATGCCCGTGTCGCAGGTGATGAGGAGGGAGACGTCATCGGCCAGGGCCTCTTCCACGGCGCGCCTGTTCAGGCCGTGGCCCTCCACACGTTGGGGAAGTTGATAATCTACCCGCGCGCCACAGGCCGCCAGGGCCTCGTACAGGATGGCCGTGGCCGTCTGGCCGTCAGCGTCAAAATCGCCCCAGATGCGGATGGCCTCGTCGGCAGAGGTGGCCCGAAGGAGGAGATCCCGGGCCACCTCCATGTCCTGCAGGTCATAGGGCGAGGCTGGATTGTAGTGGTCGGGGTCCAGGTAGGCCAGGGCCCGCTGGGGATCGGTGAGGCCCCGCTGGGCCAGCAGCCGGGCTACCAGGGGATGGCCCCCCACGGCCCGGCGCAGGGCGGGGGGCACCGGGGGCTGCTCCACATGCTGCCATTCTCCGTTCACGGCGATCTCCTCTACTGTGGAATGATTCTTTCATATGGTATATCATGTTGAGTAGAAGATGCAATTGTTGATCTCCCGGCGCTGGCGTTGGTGGGAGGCGTGGGTGTATGCCCTGATCTGCATCGTGGGTTTTGGCATAAGTCGCGGTGTAGCCGCCCGGCGGCATCCCGATCTGCTGGCCGAACGCGCGCGCTTTATGCGGCACGAGGATGCTGCGTCCTGGGACAAGATTCTGGCTCCGTTGGCGGGATTGGGCGGTGGGCTGATACTCCTGGTGACCGGACTTGACGCCGTGTTTGGCTGGTCGCCGACGTTCGGTCTGCCGGTAAAGGTTGTGTCGCTGGCCATCATCCTGGCCGGCTATGGACTGGGAGCGTATGCTCTGATCGAGAACCGCTACTTTTCCGGCGTGGTGCGCTTGCAGACCGAGCGCGGTCATAGGGTGGTATGGAGCGGCCCCTTGGGTGGGTGCGGCACCCCGGTTACGCAGGAGCCCTGCTGACGTATCTGGCCACACCGATCCTTTTGGACGCCGCGTGGGCGTTCGTTCCTATGATGTTTACTGGGGTTGCTTTGCTGATTCGTAGCAAGATGGAAGATGATATGCTCAAGGAGGAGTTGGAAGGCTATAACGATTATACCCGTCGGGTGCGCTATCGTTTGGTAGCCGGTGTGTGGTGAAAGAATTGCTTGTGCCGGCGACAGGATATATCGGCGCGGACCCTGGGGGCGCGCGTTGGATGTCAAGGCCGTCGATCACACACGGCGGATGTTGTACCTGGTGGGATGAAAGGGGCAGGGACATTTGGGAGCAAAAGATGGT
>JBKHJO010000056.1:0-14414 GCA_046538105.1 Anaerolineales bacterium
GCGGGCCTGCCTCTCCGCCGATGGCGGCGAGCATTGGGGCTATGACCACGAGATCATCCTGCGCGATGACGCGCCGAGTGGGGACCTGGGGTATCCGGCGTCCGTGCAACTGGACGACGGCACGCTCCTGACCGTGTATTATCAGCAGGAGCGGCCGGGGGAGCAGACCTGCCTGATGATGACGCGCTGGCGGCTTGGTGATGAATGAGATGTCTAGAGACATAGGAGCGAAACCCGATTATGAAGATCGACGCGATTAAAATCTCGGTGTTCGAGGCGGAACGCATCACGAACCGCTTCCAACTGGTCAAAAAGGGCGTGGGGCTCTCGCGGCGCTGGATACGGCAGCACCATAGTGCAGCGCAGGGAAACCTGCACGTCCTCCACGTGCACACCGATGAGGGGGTGGAGGGCGTCTGTACTGTGGGCGATGCGCGCTACCTCACCATGCGGCCCCGCGATCTGGAGCAGCTTCGCGTCCTGGCCCTGGGCGAGGATCCCTTTGACCGAGAGCATCTGCACGACAAGCTGAGCGCCGCCACGCGGGGCATGTTCACCCGCCCGGGCTGGTTCGGCGCTTTCGACAACTGTCTATGGGACATCGCCGGCAAGGTGGCCGGCCTGCCCGTGTACGCCCTGCTGGGGCGGGCACGAAAGCGCTGTCCCGCCTACTATAACATCGGCGGCGGGCGGGGCGAGGGCACCGAGGAGGTCGCCGCCGAGGACGCGATCAAGGCCGTGGGGATGGGCTTCCCGGCGGTCAAGGATCACTTTCGGGATAGGGCGAGTCGGAACATACGCTACCTGCGCGCCGTCCGCGAGGCCGTGGGGCCCGACATCGACGTGCTCCACGACGCCGCCCTGGCGGGCTACAACTATCAGGAGGCCCTGCGGGTGGGGCGCGCGCTGGAAGAGATACGCGCCGGTTGGTTTGAGGAGCCCCTGCCGGATGCCAAACAGGCGGAGCTTCAGGAACTGTGCCAGGCCCTGGACGTGCCCGTACTGGCCCCCGAGTCCATGATGCACGACATGGACCTGTGCGCCCAGTGGCTCATCTCCGGGGCCACCGACTTTTTGCGCCTCAACGCGCGACACGGCACCACCACCGTCCTCAAGTTGGCCCATCTGGCCGAGATGCACGGCGCCAACGTGGAGTTTAACGGCCCAGGGGGCCTCTACGGCCTGGTACACAGCCACCTGGTATGCGCCATCCGCAACACCAGTTACTATGAATATTTTCCGGGCGGCACCCGGGACGAGCGGGGGAAGGAGATCGGCCTGCTCAATCCCCCCGTGCCCGAGGAGGGCTACATCACACCGCCGGCCTCCCCCGGCTGGGGCGCCGAGTGGGACTGGGACTATTTCCGCAAGCACCGCGTGGCGGAACTGTGAATGGTGGTTTGCCTCGCGATAGCCGGGAGGTTTCTGTGACCGAACTGGTTGTGCTGATCGGCGAGGACGTGGGGCAAGACAACCTGGAGCGTATGCGAGAGGCCTATCCTGACGTACAGTTCCTCTTTTGTCCCCATGAGGACGATTTCATCGCCGCGGCGCCCAGGGCCCACATCATTTTCACCAAGCATCTTCCGGCCGAGGCCGTGAAAAGGGCCTCCCAACTGGTCTGGGTACAGGCCGGGACGGCAGGGGTGAACCACCTTTTGGATGCCGGGCTTGGTGAACGGGATCTGCTTCTCACCAACGCCTCGGGCGCTCATGGCGTCCCCATGGCAGAGTTGATCCTGGGGATGATGCTGGCCTTTGCCACCGGGTTGAACGCCCTGATGCGCGCCCAGCGCGAGCACGCCCGGGTGCGAGAGGAGATCAGAGCACAAAAGTTCGAACTGGAGGGTCAGACCCTCTGTGTGCTGGGCTTGGGGGATATCGGCGGGACCCTGGCCCGCAAGGCGGGCAACCTGGGCATGTACGTGCTGGGCGTGCGACGTAGCGCACGGCGGTTCCCCCACGTGGATGAACAGTACGGCCCCCATCAATTGCTGGATATTTTCCCCCGCGCCGATCATGTGGCCCTCTGCCTGCCCCTGACGTCCGAGACGGAGGGCATTGTGGGCGAGCGTGAATTGCGGACCATGAAATCCAGCGCCTATATCTACAATGTGGGCCGAGGCCCCTCCATCGATAGGGAGGCCCTCCTGCGGGCCCTGTCCGAGACGTGGATCGCCGGGGCCGGGTTGGACGTCACGGACCCGTCGCCCCTCCCGGACGACTCGCCCCTGTGGGATGCGCCCAACGTGATCCTGAGCCAGCACACCAGCGGCAGCAGTCCCTACAACGCCGATCGCATCACCTCCATCTTTATGGAAAATCTGGGGCGCTACCTGCGCGACGAGCCGCTGATGAATGTGGTGGATGTGGAGTTGGGATATTGAGGGGGTTTGCCGCTGCTCTTGCAGAAACCCCCCACTGAACGTCGGAGCGCATGCCCCAAACAGCCACGAGATGCTGGCCGTGTGCCTACAGGTCTTCACTCATACGAGGTAGCCGCCCGCGGCAAGGCTGGCAACTACCATCTCTCTTTCCGGAATCATGGCCACGAGCGCCAGAACCAGCGATTCGTTCTGTACTCCAAGCGGCTCGACTGGGCGACAGAGTCCTTCTTCTGCCCCTCTTTGTCGCGTCGCTTACGTTTCCAGTTTGCATTCGTCCTTGGCCTTCATCCACGTCTGCGCTGCCACCTGCACCGCGTCCCACGGCGTGCTGAGGGGCGGTGTGTAACTGAGGTCCACGTCGTTCAGGTTCGCTACTTCCATACGGTTGAACAGTGCCGCGGCGAATACGTCCACCCGCTTCGAGACCTCTGCCGTCCGATGGCCCACGATCTGCGCGCCCAGCAGCCGCCCCGTCAGACGATCGCCGGTGACCCGGAGGCAGAGTCTGCGCGCATCCGGGTAGTAGACCTTGTGATCCCAGGTATCTACCTGTGTGGTCACCGGGTCAAAGCCGGCCTTGAGCGCCTCCTCGTCATGCAGGCCCGTGCGGGCGGCGACCAAATCGAACACCTTCACCACCTGTGTGCCCAGCGTCCCGGCAAATACGGCTTCCCCTCCAACCGCGTTCTCCCCGGCGACGCGCCCCTGCTTGTGGGCTGTGGTCCCCAGAGGCAGGTAAACGTTCCGTTCCAGTAGCCGGTGATACGTCTCGGCACAGTCGCCGGCAGCGTAAACATGCGGCACGTTCGTTGCCATCCCTCGGCCGACGCTGATCGCGCCCCATCCTCCCGTTTCAACCGCGGCGCTTACAGCAAGGCCGGTATTGGGCCGCACGCCCGTCGCTACCAGCACCAACTCGGCCTTGGCCTGAAACCCCTGGGAGCCGGTGATAAACAGTTGATGCCTCTGCCTGTCAATTGCCTTTACCGCCGCGCCCGTCACGACCCTCGCACCATGACTATCCAGCGCCTCTCTGACCAGAGCCCCCAAGGGCGGGTCGACTGTGTTCAGCACAGACGGAAGATACTCCACCAGCGTGACGCGGATGCCGCGGTGAATCAGTGCCTCGGCCATCTCCAAACCGATGTAGCCACCGCCCACCACCACCGCCGAGGCCGGTGACTGCTCCGCCAAATAGTCGCGGAGCGCCAATCCGTCACCCATCGTGCGCATAAAGAAAACGCCATCCTGTTCCAGACCTTCTATGGAGGGGACGGCCGGGACCGCGCCGGTCCCGATCACGAGGCTATCATACGACATGTGGCGGGACTGCCCAGCCTCGTTCACAACGGTGACCGTCCTGGCGGTCGGCTCGATGGCTTGGGCAGTGTGCCCCAGCAGCAGGTCGATGCCCTTGGCCTCGATATCCTCCGCCTTCCGGTGGGCCAGGTCATGCCAGTCTGCCACCTCCCCGCCCAGCCAGAACGGGAGGCCGCAGATGGAATAGTTGGGGTATCGGTCGGCCAAGACCACGGTTACGTCCCAGGCCGCGTTCACATCACGTGCGCGCAGCGCCGCGCTGATGCCCGCGTCACTGCCCCCAACTATCAACAAGTGAGCCATCGTCATCTCCTCTAGTGATATCTGTTCATCGCAGAAACACAAAGAACGCCGAGATTTCTCTGCCCTTTTTGTGCCTCGGCCGCTGCTGGGCCTCATTGACACATCTCGGCCTCGCCATCCGGGAACTTGTACTGACATTGATCAAGGCGACGAGACGAGGGACACTGACTCTTTGCCAGTTCTACGTATCCTCTGGCTCTCTCGATAAACGGCTCGTGGATGGAAAAGGCGCTACGATGGGGCAATCTCTGGTCGATGTCCCTCCCCGTTATCGCGTCGCCACACACAAAGAGGATCATGAGATGATATTATGCGGGCTCGATTGGCAGTTGGTCGTATGTCAGGGTGCGGCGTCTGGATCGTTTGCTACTCCCCCGGCATGTGCCGCCGGTATTGCAGGGCCTCGGCCAGATGCTCGGAACGGATCACCTCGCTGCCCGCCAGGTCGGCGATGGTGCGCGACAGCTTGAGCACGCGGTGGTAGCCCCGCGCGCTCAGTCCCAGTTGACGCATGGCCGCCTTGATCAGCGTGCGGCCGGCCTCATCCAGTTCGCAGTGCTTGCGCACCTCGGCCGGGCCCATGTCGGCGTTGCAGTATAGACCCGTGCCCTGGAAGCGCGCCCGCTGGCGCTCCCGCGCCGCCTCCACCCGCTTGCGCACGCTGGCCGAGGGTTCTCCCAATTGCCGGTCGGTCAGTTTTTCATATTCCACGTGGGGCACCTCCACGTGGATGTCGATACGGTCCATCATGGGCCCCGAGATGCGCTTCTGATAGCGCTCGATCATGCCCCGAGAACAGGTGCACTCGTGGGTGGGGTCGCCGTGGTAGCCGCAGGGACAGGGATTCATGGCCCCCATGAGCATGAAATTGGCCGGAAAACTCAATGATCCCGTGGCCCGGGATATGGTCACGATCTTGTCCTCCAGAGGCTGGCGCAGCACCTCCAGCGTGCGCATGCCGAACTCGGGCAGTTCGTCGAGAAAGAGCACCCCGCGATGCGCCAACGAGATCTCGCCCGGGCGGGGCCAGTGGCCGCCGCCTACCAGGCCTGCCTGGGAGATGGTATGATGAGGCGCCCGAAAGGGACGCTGGCGCATCAGAGGCTTGTCGGAGGACAGAGAGCCCACGATGGAATATATCTTGGTCGTCTCCAGGGCTTCCTCGACGGTCATCTGCGGCAGGATGCCGGGAACGGAGCGGGCCAGCAGGGTCTTGCCCGAGCCCGGTGGACCACACATCAACACACAGTGGCCGCCCGCAGCGGCCACCTCCATGGCCCGCTTGGCGTGCTCCTGGCCCCGTATCTCGGCGAAATCGACGGCATATTCGGGCTCGCTGGCTGCGAAAAGGTCCTCGTCTTCCACGTATGGCTCGATGAGTTTCAGGTTGTTCAGGTGCATGGCGAGTTGCCCCAGGCTACGCACGGGGATCACCGTCAGATCCGGGATCAGAGCCGCCTCGGGGGCGTCCATGGCGGGCACGTACAGGGTTTCTACCCCCTCCTCACGGGCCACAGAGGCCATGGAGATGATGCCGTTGATGTGACGCACGCTGCCGTCCAGGGAGAGTTCGCCGATAAAGAGGCTGTCCCCAAAGTCGATGGGCAACTGGTTCCCGCCAGCCAGTATCCCCACGGCGATGGGCAGATCGTAGGAGGGCCCCTCCTTGTGCAGGTCTGCCGGGGCCAGGTTGATGGTCACCCGTTTTTGGGGAAAGGTGAGGTTGGAATTATAGATGGCCGAGCGCACCCGCTGGCGCGACTCCTGGATGGCCGTGTCGGGAAGGCCCACGATGTCGATCCTGCCAACCTGCCCGGGATGAACGTCTACTTCCACGTCCACCAGGGTACCCTCCAGTCCAACGAGAGCGCAACTCGCTATCTTGGCCAACATGGATCTCCCCTCCCCTCATGCGCCGACAATTCGCCCCCAGTGTAGCACAGTTTCCGATACGGACGCAAGCCAATGTGCGCCCGCCCGTTCGCCCGACGGCGCTTGCTTCTTTGGCCAGGACGGGTATCATTCCGTATGTAGGGGAGAACATGGCGCTTATGGAGGAAGGAGGGCGATGAAATCGCGCGAGATCGTCGAGCGCACGCTGGCATACGAGGGGCCCGCCCGGCTGGCGGCATCTTTTCCCCCGCCCTATTGGCACGACCTGTGCCACGTGCACTATGAGTTACAGGGTTTCAGCCGCGACTGGCACCAGGTGAGCAAAGGGCGCCAGGAATATGTGGACGAGTGGGGCAACACCTGGGCCCGGGTGGATGCCACCAGCAAGGGCGAGGTGGCTCGGGGCGTGCTGGAGGACTGGGACGATCTGGACGCCCTCACCCTGCCCGATCTGGCCAACCCCGCCAACTTTCCCCAGGTGCGGGCCATCTGCGAGGATCCCTCCAACGAACGCTTTCGCGTGGGCGGGCTGCCGGGATTCCCCTTCAATATCGCGCGCAAGATGCGCCGTCTGGAGAATTTCCTCATGGACATCCTGCTCCATCCCCGGCGGGTGCGTGTGCTGTTGCGGCGCATTGAGGAGGTGTTGGCGGCGACCATGGTGCAATATGCAAGGGCCGGTGTCGACGCCGTC
Organism: Anaerolineales bacterium; assembly: GCA_046538105.1. Taxonomy (GTDB): domain Bacteria; phylum Chloroflexota; class Anaerolineae; order UBA1429; family UBA1429; genus JAWLEV01. The sequence goes on from JBKHJO010000056.1 coordinate 6,598, forward strand.
ATGTTCCCCGAGGACTGGGGCACCCAGGAGGGACTGATGATCCGTCCCGACACGTGGCGCCATATGTTCAAGCCCGGCTTTGAGCGTCTCTGTGCCGTGGCACACGCCCATGGGCTCAGGGTCCTTATGCACTCCTGCGGCAGGATCACGGCCATCATCCCCGACCTCATCGGGGCCGGCGTGGATCTCCTGCAGTTCGACCAACCCCAGCTCCACGGTATCGACAACCTGGCGCGGTTCCACGGTCAGATCACTTTCTGGTGCCCGGTGGATATCCAAAAGGCGCTCCAGACCCGGGACGAGGAGGTCATCGTGGCCCAGGCCCGAGAGTTACTGGAGAAACTCGGGGGGCCCGAGGGAGGCTTTATCGCCGGCTACTACAACGATAACGCCTCCATCGGTCTGGAGCCCCGCTGGCAGGATATCGCCTGCCGCGCCTTTATCCGCTATGGGGTATATGACGAGGGATAATAACATCCTTTGTCATGCTCAATAGGTGCAACAGATTCCTACTTTTGTCGTTGATCGGAGGATACAACGGGAGTATGAACAACGTTTGGCTTGCTCTGGGATTGACCATCTTTGCGGGCATGGCGACAGGCATAGGCAGTGCTATCGCCTTTTTTGCCAAGAGAACGAACTATCGCTTTCTCGCCATCTCCACCGGCTTTTCCGCCGGCGTCATGATATACATCTCCTTTGTCGAGATCCTGAGCAAGGGCAACGAGGCGTTGGCGGCGGCCTATGGCGCGGGGCTGGGGGGTTGGATCAATGTCGTCTCTTTCTTTGGCGGGATAGCTGTCATCGGTGTCATCGACGCATTGATACCAGAGGCGGAGAATCCCCATGAGCCCCATACGGCGGAAGCAAGGGCGGCCCTTGGGGAATCAAAGGCCTCCACCCTTGCCACTGCGGATGTCGACCCCCAGCATGGAGAAGGCGTTTCTGAGACCAGGGCCGCCTGCCATGAGGAGTTGCTGCGCATGGGCCTGTTCGCCGCCCTTGCCATCGGTATTCACAACTTGCCCGAGGGCCTGGCCACTTTCCTCTCGGCGCTTGAGGACCCCACGGTCGGGGCGGCCATCGCCGTGGCCATTGCGCTGCACAACATTCCCGAGGGCATCAGCGTCTCCGTGCCCATCTACTATGCCACTGGCCAACGGGGCAAGGCCTTTCTCTACTCAGCCCTCAGCGGTATCTCCGAGCCCATCGGCGCGATCATCGCCTACTTTGCCCTGCGCGTCCTCATAGGGGGTGAGGGGGGTGTGATGCCCCCTCAGGTGATGGGCATACTCTTTGCCGGAGTGGCCGGTATTATGGTCTACATCAGTCTGGACGAACTGCTGCCCACCAGCCGCGCCTACGGTGAGGGACACGACAGCCTGATCGGACTGTTGGCCGGTATGGCCGTTATGGCTCTCAGCCTGCTCCTGATGCGCTGATGGGAATAATTGGGTACTCATCCCATCACAGTGAACCAGACTTTTCCGCCGAGCATGCCGCATATTCTGAAGGGAATTAGTGCTCCCGGCCCACCGCCGTCATATAGATGACGCTCTCTCTTTCGTCCTCGATGCCCAGGAGTTCATTGGCTTCCTCATCATAGAGGGCGCCAATCTGACAGCTTCCCAAGCCCAGGGCCACGGCGGCGAGGGCGACATTCTGGGCGATGTGTCCGGCGTCCAAATAGATGTAACGATACGCCCGCTGCTTGTATTTCCACTTTGATCGCTCAAAGACGCTGGTCCAGACGAACACCACATTCGCTTCGTAGGCCATACGCTGGTCCAGCGCTGCGCGGGCCGTCTGTAAGGAGAAATCCCCCGTTTGCAATTGTTCCAGGGCGTGCTCGGCGACTGCATAATGATACACGCCTGCCTCTATATCTTCCACGCGCTTCAGCACCACATAGGTCTCGATGGGATACAGACCCCCTGCCGATGGTGCAGTGCGAAAGGCCACGCCCCCACTCTCATGAGAGATCCCCTGAGCTGCCCACACCAGGCGGGAAAGCTCCATCTTGCTCAGCGGCTCATCGGAGAAGCTCCGCACGCTATGACGCTCCTTGAGCGCCCTCCACAAGGACGTGCCGCCCTTGGTTCTGGGCGAGTCCAGGGGAATCTTGGGGGCGTCTGGATACGCCTTGTACGTCTCGGGCTTGTTGGCCCAATCCAGGCCGCCCCCTGAAAGCTCTCCGCGGACGTACTTGGTCTGCTCTTGAAATCTATCGCCTATTTTCACGCCCGTCTCCCCACCGTCAGATGAATAGGTTTATGTCAGATTTTCTGGCGTCCCGGATATAAGCGCCCACGGCGCCGCATTCGTCGATCAGATCTTCTCGGAGATCCTCAAGGGCGATACCCATGATCTCCATGGTCATGTCACAGGCGATGATCTTGCCTCCCAGTTCCTTATAGTCGGCGAGCATGCGCTCCAGGGAGGCAGCGTTGGCCTCTTTCATGCGCCGCTTGATCATCCATTTCCCCAGCCCCAGGAAATTCATCTTGGAGAGCGGCCCCTTGTCCAGGCCGCCCTTTTTGAGACGCTGTAGCCCCCAAAAGGTAAAGAACATGGAGACCTCCATGCCCATGGCCAGGGAGCCGTTGGCGATGACCAGGGCGCTGTACAGTTTGTCCATATCGCCGCTTTGTACCACGATGGTTGTGCGGTCGGCCATGTTTCCCTCCTTATCGTCGGATACGAATGGTCCAGTCGTCGTCCGCGCCCTCGATCTCCAAGAGTTCCAATCCCAGCGCCTCGACGGCCATGGGGATCTCTTTTTTCGAGGCCGGATGGGTGCCTACTACCTCGACCATGTCCCCCTCTGCCGCCTTACGCAGCGCCTTGCGGGTCTCTACCAGGGGGACGGGACACGTCTCTCCACGCACGTTCACTTTGATATCGGCCATGAAATCACCTCATTCAGTAAACTTTACGATGACTTGATCCACGTCCCATAAATAGTCCAGTTTTTCGTGGATCTCCTCCGAGATGTTGTTGGCGAACTGGTGATCGGCGGGCAGGTCGATCTCCACCCGTATGGTGCCATCTTCTAGCGCGATGTCGTTCACCAGGTTCGTGCGCACCAGATCCAGCCCCACCACGGGATTCATGACCCGCTTGAGGCGCCGGCGAACGACCTCTTCCGTCGTCGGCTCCCTCTCGGTGATGAGGCCGTGACGCTCCTTATAGTTCTGGATGGCGGCTCGCAGGCCGTCCACGGCCAGCACGGAACAGTGGGCCTTGATGGGTGGCAGGCCTCCCAGTTCCTCCGAGGCCTCCTGCCAGGAGATACCTTCCGCCTCCTCCAGGGTCTTGCCCTTGGCCATCTCGGTGATGATGGAACCCGTGGCGATGTTGGAGGCGCAGCCATAGGACTCGAAGGTGATGTCTTCGATGTGCTGCGTCTCCTCGTCGACCTTGAGATAGACGGATACCATATCCCCACACGCCGGACTGCCCTCTTTGGCCTCGGCGTCGGCGTCTTTCAGTCGTCCCACGTTCCGAGGATTCTTGAAATGTTCCATGACCTTTTCGCTATAGGGTAACGGCATGATACTCACTCCTTTCCCAGTGGACTGATGACTCGCAAATTCTCGATGATGTCGCTCAGGGCCTCGCTCACGGTATCGACCTCTTCCACCTCGTTAAAGCGCCCAAAGGTAAAGCGTACGGAACCGTGGGCCCGCTCGTGGTTGCCCCCGATGCCCAGGATCACGTGGCTGGCCTCCAGGGAGCGGCTAAAGCACGCCGACCCCGTGCTGACGGCAAACCCCCGCATATCCATGTGCAGCAGGATGGACTCGCCCTCCACAAAGCGGAACGAGATGTTGGCGTTGTGGGGCAGGCGCTGCTCCGGGTGCCCGTTGAGTTGGGAATGGGGGATCTGTAACAGTTTTTCCGTCAGCCGGTCGCGCATGGCCTGCAGGCGGGCCGTCTCTTCCGACGTCACCATCTCCACCGCTTTGGCGAACCCCACCGCGGCGGGGATATTCTCCACGCCACCCCTCCGATTGGATTCCTGAAAACCGCCGTCCATCCATTTCGTGAACGGTGTGCCCTCGCGCAGATAGAGGCCCCCGATCCCCTTGGGACCGTGGATGAGGTGGCCCGTCACGGTCACCATGTCCACGGGCGTCTCTGCCACGTCCAGGGGCACGCGCATGAAGGAATGGGTGGCGTCGGTGTGGAACAGAACATCCTTTTCCTGACAGATCCGGGCGATGGCGTCCACGTCCTGCAGGGTGCCGATCTCCTGATTGGCCGACTGCATGGAGACCAGGATCGTCTGAGGTGTGATGGCCTGAGAGAACTGACCCAGATCGATGCGGCCGTATTCGTCCACGTCAAGATAGGTGACTTCAAACCCCTCCCGTTCCAGGGCCCGGGCGCTGTGCAAGACGGGAAAATCTTCGATCTTGCTAACGATGAGGTGCCGCCCCTTCTTTTCGGCCAGGGCTGTGGCCACCCCCTTGATGGCCATGTTGCTCGATTCCGTGCTGCCGGAGGTGAACACGAATTCCTCCGCTTGGGCTCCCAGGGCGCCGGCTATGGTATTCCGCGCTTCCTCCAGAGCGTCCTTGGCGTCTATGCCCAGCGTATAGCCAAACTGTGAGGTGGCCACGGCATATTTTTCAAAAAAGTAGGGTTTCATGGCCTCCAGAACGCGCGCGTCGAGCCGCGTCGTGGCACCATTATCCAGGTAGATGAATTTATCCAGCATGCCCTTCCTCCTTCGGACATCTTCTCAATATTCTTTATGTATTTTAGCATGAATATACCGATCAGTCCATGACAAAAGTCACACCATGTTGCTGGGCTTTTTCCCCGATTGGTCGACTTCTCCCTGTGGTCGGGATATGTTATAATTCATTCGTCATGAATAGGAATAAAAGCGCGTTTCTCGGAAAATTCGATCAGGACCGTACGTTTTGGCTCATCGTTGGGGGGTTGATTCTCGTTTACGCCCTGCTTAACACCCGGGCCGTGTTGCCCATCATCTTTTCCCTGGTGGGGCTTCTTTTGGCCGTGACGGTGCACGAGTGCGCCCATGCATGGCTGGCCGACAGGTTGGGCGATCCCACGGCGCGGCTGCGGGGGCGGGTCTCGTTGAATCCCCTGGTGCACCTGGATCCCATGGGTACGGTGATGATGGTCATCACCGTCTTTACGGGGATGGGTATAGGGTGGGGCAAACCGGTGCCCGTCAACCCCTATCAACTCAAATATGGGCGGCGTTTTGGGGAGGCGCTGGTGGCCCTGGCCGGGCCGGTGGCGAACCTCCTTTTGGCCGCAATTGTGGGCCTGGTGGCTCGCCTCATGGGAGGGAACCTCTTTCTCCTTTATTACATACTGCGTATCCTGGTGATGACCAACGTCGTCATCGCTGTGTTTAACCTGTTGCCCTTTCCGCCGCTGGACGGGCACAGTGTGTTGCTGGGGCTCTTGAGCCTGAGCAATGCTGAGTGGGTATGGCGCCTCTCAGAGTTCGTGGCCGGCTGGGAACGATACGGCGCCATGATTCTGCTGGGGGTGATCCTCGTCTCGCAGTTTATGGGGCTCAACATCATCGGCGCCCTGATAGGCCCTCCAACGCAGTTCTTTTTGCATCTCATCCTGGGTTGAGCAAAGGGTCCCTGTATGGGCTGGAAGTATCGTTTGCGACAGTTTCTGGGTCACCTGCAGGCGGACGAGATGGAGATGGATTATGGTCCGGCGAAGGAACTTCTTCCTGCCCAGGCTTTTGCCCTCTTTCGGGGCATGTCGGCGGGGGATCAGCGGCATGCCCTGTGTGTTCTGCGTGTCCTCGATAGGGATGGGGAGCCGTCGCAGGCGCTGAGGCGGGCCGCGTTGTTGCACGATGTGGGAAAGGCGTGTGGCGACCTAAAGATGTGGCATCGGGTGCTCGGCGTGGCCGCGGGGGCTGTGGATGAGACACTACTCTCGCGTCTGGCCTCTTCGGATGATGGCCTCTATGTGCAGGCGCACCATGCCGATCTTGGCGCTCGGTTGTGTGAGGAGGTGGGGCTCTCGCCTTTTGTCGTGGATCTGGTGCGCTATCACGAATCCCCGCTGGAGGAGATGGACGATCCCACCCTGCACGAAGCGCTGGCAGCGCTAAAGGCGGCCGATGACGTATGTTAGCGGATGGGATTCTGTAGAGGGAGACTGTAGCATCATGAACTTGACCTTGGTGGGGCTCGAATTGGTGGGCACGTCGGTGGGACTGGCGCTCAAAGCGGTGAGCGACGATCTCTCTATCGTGGGCCATGATCCCCATGCCGACAGCGTCAAACGTGCCCAGGAACTGGGGGCCATCGACGAGAGTCATTGGAACCTCCTCGCCGCCTGCGAGGAGGCCGATCTCATCTTCCTCGACGTGGATCTGGAAGAGATAAAGACGACGCTGGAGGCTCTGAGCGGCGAGATCAGGGAGGGGACGGTCATCGTGGACACCTATGCCCTAAAGCGCCCCGTGATCGAGATGGCCCGGCGGCTGCTCTCCGACAATGTCCATTTTGTGGGGGGGCACGTGGTGTCTCCCAGGATCCGAGGGGATGAGGAGCCTGCGCCTGATCTCCTAAAGGGTGCGACCTTTTTCCTCGTGGCCCCCGAGGGTGTGGATTCCCAGGCCATGGATATGGCCTCCAACCTGGCCGAGGCGGTGGAGGCCGTTCCCCGCTACATCGATGCGGCGGAGCACGATGGCCTGGTAGCCGCCACGCTACAACTTCCGCTGTTGAGCGCCCTGGCCATGATCGATACGTTGCACCAGGAGACGGGGGCCAGGGAACGAAAGGAGGCCACGGGGGGCGCCCTGGCCGGTATGGTCTCCCTGCTATCCCGGTCGCAGGCCCTTGCCGCCGCTCCCTTTTTGCACAATCGGGAGAATATGTTGCATTGGCTGGACATCTATGCGAGGCGATTGGATGCCCTGCGAGCCGCGCTGGCCGGCGGGGAGGTGGAGGCCCTGGAGAAAGAGATCGCCAGGGTCCGCGAGACCGGCGAGGAATGGATGCGTGACGCGTCGTCCGATAAAGGGCAGGGCGAGGCCTCAGGGAGTGGATGGCGCGATCTCTTCTTGGGGGGTCTCGGGCGCCGTTGAGTTTGGAGGGAGGATGGTTCTCATGACCAGTCTAACGGTGAGTATGCCCGCCTACAACGAGGCGGACAATATTGCCGAGATGATCGACAGGGTGCGCGACAACGTGGGACCCATGGTGGACGACCTGGAGATCGTCATCGTCGACGATGGTAGCGCCGATGACACCGGCGATATCGTGGAGGAGATCGGCGCCTGGGACCCCCGTGTGCGCCTGATTCGCCACCCGGCGAACCAGGGGTACGGCGCCGCCGTATATCACGCCATCTGGGCAGCGGAGAAAGAGTTGATATTTCTCACCGATTCCGACCTGCAGTTCGATCTACAGGAACTGGAGCGCTTTTTCCCCCGCATCGACGGCGCCGACCTCGTCGTCGGCTATCGCTACGACCGGAGCGACCCTTGGTATCGTACCCTGTTTGGCAGCGGCTGGAGTTGGCTGGTGAATCTACTCTTTGGCTATACGGCACGCGACGTGGATTGCGCCTTCAAGCTGTTCAAACGCCAGGTCATCGAGACCATCGACGTGGACTCGCGGGGGGCCACCTTCAGTGCCGAGTTTCTGGTACGCGCCAAGCGGGCCGGGTTCGAGATCGTGGAGGAGCCGGTGAGCCACTATCCCCGCCAGGCCGGCAGCCAGACCGGGGCCCGTCCCGACGTCATCCTGCGGGCCTTTGGCGAGCTGTTCAAATTGCGCTGGAAGATGCTGAGGGGA
>JBKHJO010000057.1:0-14328 GCA_046538105.1 Anaerolineales bacterium
AACGTGACCGTGGGCGGGGGCAGGGGGCGATCGATCTCGGCGAGGCGGTAGCCAAAGCCTGGACCGCGGATGGAGGAGAGATCCACCTCCCCATCGCGCCGGCGGTAGAGGCCGGGGTGCACGGCGGCCTCTGGCTGTGAGGCCCGGGGGTAGAACTGCATGGCGTTGGTCTCCACGCCCATGATGGTCCCCGCGTGGGCGGCCAGGGAGACGTGGGGAATCTGGGCCAGCATGGGGTTTGTGAGATCCTGCACCATCAGGGTCATGCCGTGGGCCCTGGCCCAGCAGAGACTCAGGATGGCCTCTGTCTGGGTCTTGCAGGTCTTGAGGGCCACGCCCGTCCACCCCAGTCGACGCCCCAGCCGGATCAGTTTCCAGTTGTGGGCACTCTCGTCCATGAACAGGGGTTTGCGTGCCGAGACGGCGTGGGCGTCGATGCGGTGTTGTTCCAGATCATAGGGGAAGGGCTGCTCCACATAGAGGAGCATACCATAGATGCGGGGATGCTCCGCCATCAGGCGATCGAGGATGGCGGTGACGTACTGGGGATCCGTCACGGTGCAGTTAAAGTCGCTGGTAAGCCATAGCACGCCCTCCTCCATGCCGATCTCGCCCACGCGTACCAGGCGCCGATAGTCCCAGGCGGCGTCGGTGCCCCGCAACTTGATCTTGAGACAGCGCAGCCCGTCGCGGGCGATCCAATCTCGCAGCAGGACGGGATAGCCATCATCGGGCTCACTGCCGTCCAGATCGTCCTCGTCCAGGGGATCTACACCCCCTACCAGGTGCCAGGCCGGGAGGCGATCCGGCCGGCAGTCCACCAGGAAATCGGCAGGATGCCGCCCTGCAAAGGAGACGTCGCTGCCCTCGGCCGGTTCCAATAGGTCGCTCAGGTCGCAGTTCATGAAATCTGCAGCATAGGTATCGTAGACGGGGCGTTCGTGCAGCATGCCGTAGGCGTCGTGCAGGGCCAGATCAAAGGCCGAGCAGCAGACCAGGGCGGCCAGCCAGGGCATGGCACCTGTCTCCTCCTCGCGCTGGGCGTTCGTCTCCGCCAAGAGATCGGGCAGGACATAGTCTTGAAAAGCCCTGCCCACCTCCAGGGGATGGCCCCGGGCCTGGAATCCGGCCCATGCCTCGCCCAGGGTGAGGCAAAAATCCTTGAGGGCATCGTGCCGCTGGCGGTATGAGAGAGTGCTGGGCCACACCCACTGCACACTCAGGGGCGTCTCGCCCCAGCCCGTGGCAGTGTGTCCCCTTTTATCGCACACCGTCATGCGCACTCGCGCACAGGTCACGGAGGTCAAGGTCTCTGGGCCGAACTTTAGGGGCATGCGCGTCTGGACGGGCAAAAAGTAAAGGGAGACGCCCTGCACCCGCACGTCGGTACGCTTGGCCATGGATCGATTCCTCCTCTTTCTCATGTATTGTACTTATCGCATGGAGCGCCCGCTCCGCCAACGGTCGAACAGGGTTTCCAAATCCCGTGCCCCTTACGCACCACCGTAAATCGACAGTCCCTGGCAGAGTGACACTCCGCCCTACGTTGCAAGTGCACGTCGCCGTAAACAAACGCCCCTTGGCAAAGTAACACTTTGCCCTACATAGCCATTGCGCGCTGTCGCGTCAGGGCACGGGGGTCAGCGCCTCGGCACCGATGCGGTAGAGACCGCTCCTTCCCCCCACCCAGGCCACCTCAGGTCCCTTTGCCAGGACAAGGGCGGCGCTGGGCAGGTCATAGTAGGCCCAGTCAGCCTCCGAGGATGTGCGCCGGGATATGCCCGCCGAGGTGACCATCCACAGGGTGCCGTCCGGGGCGACGGACAGGTCCCACATCTCCATGGAGCGCAGGCCGCCCTCGGTGCTCTCGACGGTAAAGCGCGTCCAATGCCCGTCGGGGCGCCGGCGCGCCAATCCCTTAGCCGTCGCTATCCAGAGGACGTCATCGGGCCCCAGGGCCACGGCCCGCACGTCCCTGCTGAGGGGACCGTCATCCTCGTCGTCGGTGACCAGTTGAAACTCTCCCTCGGGTGAGAGGATACCCAGCCCCTCTGCCGTGGCCAGAAAGATCTGCCCCGCGCCGTCGATGGCCACGTCCCGCGCCGGCGCCCCCGCCAGATCCTGGACCTGCGCCACCCTTTCCCATCCCTCGCCCTCTGCTCTGTAGAGTTCATCCTCCTGGGTATAGATCCAGGGCCTGTCGTCGGTGTCGAGGGTTATGAGCTCGACCACCTTCTCGTCCACCTGCTCCAGCGTATCCCCCTGCAGCCGATAGAGTCCCTCCGCTCTGGCTAGCCACACGGCGTCGTTTCCATCGATGGCCAGGGCTCGAATGGCCTTTTCGCTGACGATGCTGGTTTCCTCTGCGGCGTTCACGTGGGAGAGCCCACCGTCCGTGCCGATCCACAGCCCACCCATGCTGTCCATGGCCAGGGCGCGGACGTTGTTGTCCAGCAAGGGTGAGGGGATGCGCCAGGGTCCTTTCAGTTCTCGTATCTCCTTTTGCTGTGATACGTCCTGCCGCGTCGTGCCGTCGACGTCGAGCAGTTGCACGTGCCAGATTCCCCGCGCTGCACCCAGCCAGAGGGTGCCCTCCTCGTCCTGGGCATACCCTTGAATGGTCATATCTTCCAGGGACAGGGCGTCCCATGGCCTGCCCTCCTCCCGATAACTCAGGCCCCCGGCACCACAGAGCCACACCGTGCCCTCCTCGTCGATCTGCACGTCGTACACTTTTGAGGGGATGGCTGGATTCAGTTCGTGGAGATGTCCCTCCCACTCTTCCGAGCCCGCTTTCAGGTGGCATGCGCCGCCGCTTTCCTCCCCTGCTGCCAGAAAGGTCAACCAGAGCCCCTTTTCGTCTGCGAGAGCGTCGGTGACGTACTGGCTATCGGCTACGCTGGAGAAGAAACTGTGGTCCTCCCAGGAACGCACCCCCTCCTCGGCGGTGCTCACCCCCCGGCCCACAGCCCACACGCGTCCCTGGGGCGATACGGTGACCAACCAGACGTCATGGATGACCCCCTCCCGTTCGCCGTAGGTGCGCCACGTTTCTCCATCGTAGGCCTGCACGGTGCCCTCTGTCGTGGGAAGCCAGAGCCAGTCGCTCTCCTCGCGGCTGCTCCACAGGCGGGGATTGAAATGGGGCGCGGAGAGCATGGCCCGGTAGCGAGCCTCGACGGCCTCCCGGCGCGTAGCGTACGTATGCCACGCCCCCTCTGTGTACTCGCTCCAAGCCTCGTGATCCGCATATCCCACCCACAGATGCCCCTCGCCGTCCCTGACCAGGCCCTGTATGGCCTCTGAGGCCAGCCCATCCTCGGTGGTATAGATCCGATGTGTCCCGTCCGATGCCCAGCGTACCAGGCCGCTGGGGGTCCCCACCCAGAGATGGGTACCATCGTGTAGCAATTCCCGGGCGTCGTTGGGATTGGACCAGTGCTGCACCGGCGCGTCGCCCACGACCATCTCGGCGAGGGGGGGCGTGGCCGTGGGTGCTGCCCGGCCGGGATCGGGGGATGTCGGCTCTCCCGGGTTTGGATTGGCCGCAGGCGGTGTGGGCGGCGCCGGCTCTGCGGGCACTGTGGGGGTCACCCAGGCCGCGGCACAGCCGGCGACGGAAAACAGGATCACAGACGATATGATGATATACAAAAGGCTTTTCCACCCATCTCGCACTTGCGTCCATTTCATGGAGCCAAGTATAAAACGGGAGGCGAGTCGGAGCAAGTGACGCTTCGGACAGGTCGACTTTTCTTTGACCCGCTGTCATGCTTTGGGTATACTAGGTGGGGTCATAATCAGGGACTGGGATGGTCTCACTGTTACTGGAGTCTGCCGTGTATATTATCATAACTGGTGGCGCGGGGTTCATAGGGTCTCATCTGTGCGATCTGTTTCTGCAGCGCGGCCACCAGGTTCTGGTGGTGGATAACCTCATCACCGGAAGCAGACGCAATATCGCCCATCTGGAGGATGCTCCCGGATTCGATTTCCTGGAGCATGACGTGACCGAGCCGATCTATCTGGATCGTCCTGTCGACGCCATCATGCATCTGGCCTCCCTGCCCAGTCCCGTGGACTATTTGGAGATGCCCATCAAGACCTTGAAGGTTGGTGCATTGGGGACCTATCACGCGTTGGGGTTGGCCAGGGCCAAGGGGGCTCGCTTTCTCCTGGCATCCACCTCGGAAGTGTATGGTGATCCCACCGTCCATCCCCAGGTGGAGACCTATTGGGGCAATGTCAACCCCGTAGGGCCTCGGGGCGTCTACGACGAATCGAAGCGTTTTGGCGAGGCCCTGACCATGGCCTATCATCGCGCCCATGATCTGGAGACGCGTATCGCGCGCATCTTTAACACCTATGGGCCACATATGCGGCTGGACGATGGGCGGGTGATCCCCAATTTCGTCAGCCAGGCCCTGCGCGACGATCCTCTGACGGTTTACGACGAGGGCTCGCACACCCGCAGTTTCTGCTATGTGAGCGATATGGTCGAGGGGCTCTACCGCCTTCTGTTGTCAGACGAGGTGATGCCCGTCAATTTGGGCAATCCCCGCGAGATAAGCGTTCTGGATCTGGCCCACCTGGTGCTAAAGGTGTCCGGAAGCGATTCCGACATCAGTTTCACGGTGCCCCAGGATGCGCGGACCAAGGATGATCCCCAGACGCGGCGCCCCGATATCGCCAAGGCGCGCACGCTGTTGGACTGGGAGCCGCAGGTAAGCCTGGAGGAGGGCCTTGCCAAAACCATCGGTTGGTTCCGGGAGCGGATCTGTGATTGATATGGCCCGTCCGGTTTTACCAAGGAGATGTTGGCACCATTTCGGAGAAGAATCAGTGGCTGCGAACAAGAGATTTTACGGGATAGTAAGCGCTACGGCGCGAGGCGTGTAACGTTGATTGGTGCTGGAAAGGCCTCTGGTTCATAGTGGATACGCATTTATACTGGGTGGGTGACTCCTCGCCGCGTCTGTATCGACTGCGGCCGCTTCTGGGACGCCTTTTGCTCTTGTGCCTCCTCTGCGTTTGTGGCCTCTTTTTGGGGCGCGCCCCGCTCATCACCTGCCTCGTCCTGGTATTTGGAGGTGCGGCGGGCGTCCTGCTTTTGCTGCGCCCCTCACTGGGATTATACCTTCTCGCTTTCACCGTGCCCTTTGGTTCGTTGTGGGAGTTCCAGTTTGGCGGGGTGACGTTTGGCCCCAGCGAGGCTGTCCTGTTGACCATGTTCGGCTCTTGGCTGCTGCATGTGATGGCCTTTCGCCGGACGGTGTTACGAGGGGCACCGTTGCTCTGGGCGGTGGGCCTCTATGTGGGTGCCATGTTGCTCTCGGTCTGGCCAGCCTCCAGCATGATGGCCGCATTCAAGCCGCTGGCCAAATGGATCGCGTTTGGCCTGTTATATCTGTTTGTGGCCCGCGCACTCGATGGCCACGGGCGCCGGGCTCTGGTGGGAGCGCTGCTTCTGGCCGGTATCTGTCAGGGCGCCCTGGGTATCTATCAGTTCGTGCAGCAAAAGGGCCCCGAGGGGTTCGTGCTGATGGGGCGCTATATGCGGGCTCATGGGACCTTTTCACAGCCCAATCCCTTTGGGGGCTATGTGGGGCTTTTGCTGCCCGTGGCCTATACGATTTTTTTTGGTCTATGGCAGCGGGCGTGGTCGAGGCGCGAGGTGCCCCTTTTGGCGTTGTGGAGCGTGGCCGCCGTGGCCTCTGTGGTACTCCTGACCGCGTTGGTCATGAGCTGGTCCCGAGGGGCCCTTTTGGGCTTTGTCGCCGGACTCGCTTTAGTGGGTCTGGGGCTGGGGCGACGCGCGTGGGCGGTGGTTCTTGTGGTGCTGTTCCTCATCCTCCTTCTCGCCCCCTATGTGCTGCCTCTACTACCCATGGACTTGGTTCGGCGATTCAGCGATCTGGTCCATTATCTTGGTCGGGACCTTACGGCCATCGAGATCACGGACGAGAATTTTGCCATCGTGGAGCGGGTGGCGCACTGGCAGGCGGCCTGGCGCATGTTCGCCGCGCGTCCCTGGCTGGGCGTTGGCACCGGCCAGTATGTTACGACCTATGGGTCGGTGGCCCCGCCCCGCTGGCAGGATCCACTGGGACACGCCCATAATTACTATCTGCACGTGCTGGCCGAGGGAGGGCTGGTGGGCCTGGCCAGTTATCTGACATTGCTGGCGGCGGCGCTGGTGGGGGTGTGGCGCCGTGTGGGCGAGGGGGATGGTTGGTCCGTCAGCCTATCGTTGGGCGTGCTGGGTATGCTCGCCCATTTGTCTGTTCATAATCTTTTCGATAACCTCTATGTGCACGAAATGTACCTTCTCGTGGCCGTTCTGTTGGGCCTCGTGTTGTATGAGAGGGGACCCAAAGAGAGGTCTGTGATATAATGGATCTGTCCATTGCTAGACTGAGGATACTGCTTGAAGAGAACCGGCTAGAGGTGGACCGGTTCCTCAAGTTCAGCGTTGTGGGAGCCGTGGGCGCCGCGGTGGATTTTAGCGTGCTGAACTTTTGTATTCAGGTTCTGGGGCTGTACAAGGGGGTCGCCAACACCATCTCCTTCTCTGTGGCGGTGATGAGCAACTTTGCCTGGAACCGCCTGTGGACCTATCCAGAGTCACGAGAGAGTCCCCTTGGGCCTCAGTTGGGACAGTTCCTTGTCGTGAATGTGGGGGGATTGATCATCAATCAGGCAATCTTTTTATCCCTCGCTCATTCTGTTTTTTCACCCTGGGGAGCCTGGGGATATAATCTATCCAAGGCTATCGCCTGCGGTGTGGTGTTGTTTTGGAACTTTGGTGTGAATCGCGTTTGGACCTATAAGGATATATAAGAGATGATGCGTGTAGGCATCGATTATACGGCGGCGGTGCAGCAAAAGGCGGGGATAGGCAGATACACCCGTGGGCTTGTCTCGGGCCTGATCCGATTCGATCAGGATAATCGCTACGTGCTGTTCAGCGCCGGTAAGGATCCAGAGTACAGATATTGGCCCCAGAACTTTTCCCTGAAAGAACTGCCCATCAAGGAGCGCTATCTGACGGCCCTTTGGCAGCGCTTTCATGTGCCTCTGCCCGTAGAGTTGATCACCGGGCTGGTGGATATATACCATTCGCCGGACTTTGTGCTGCCTCCCGTCCTGGCCGCACGCAAGGTGCTGACCGTGCACGATCTCTCCTTTATGCGCCGTCCCGAATGTTCGTCGCAGGATCTGTTGGATTATCTTATGGAGGCCGTCCCCCGTTCCGTGGAGGAGGCGGATCTGATCCTGGCGGATTCCCATAGCACGCAGCGGGACCTGATGGAACTCCTTGAGGTGCCGAAGGAAAAGATCCTCGTCCTCTATCCGGGACTAGAGTCCCACTTTTACCCCATGCAGAACGACTATCTTTTGCGGCGCCTGCTGGAACGTTACGACATCGGGTATCCCTATATACTGGCGGTAGGGACGCTGCAGCCCCGCAAGAATTTTGTGCGCCTCATCAAGGCTTACAATATTCTGGTCAGGGAGTATCATCTCCCCCACAAACTGGTCATCGTGGGGGGCAAGGGCTGGCTTTACGACGAGATCGAGGAGACGATAAGCGATCTGCGCCTGGAGGGAAGGGTGCATCTGACCGGCTTTGTGAAGGACGAGGATCTGCCCTACGTCTACAGCGCTGCAGATGTTTTCGCCTTCCCCTCCCTCTATGAGGGATTTGGCATCCCCATACTGGAGGCCATGGCCTGTGGGACGCCTGTCGTCACCTCCTCTGTGTCATCCATGCCCGAGGTGGCGGGGGATGCCGCGCTCGTCGTGGACCCTTATGACGTGGAGGCTCTGGCATCGACCCTCTGCCGCGTCATTGACGATGTCTTTCTGCAGCATGAACTCTGCCAGCGAGGATTCAAAAGGAAGAGACAATTCAAGTGGCGGGAGACGGCCAAGAGACTGGTGAGAGCGTATAGGAGGTTGCTTGTCAATGGGAGATGAGATGAACTTTGCGGAACGCATGAGCCGTCTGGGGAGCGAGTCGGCCTTTGAGGTGCTGGCGCGGGCCAGAGCCCTGGAGGCCGAGGGACGAGAGATCGTTCACCTGGAGATCGGGGAGCCCGATTTCGACACGCCGCCGAATATCACGGATGCGGCATGTGAGGCCATGCGCGATGGGGCCACCCATTACGTCCCCTCGGCAGGAATCCCCGAACTGCGCCTGGTGGTCGCCGAGGAGATGGGGCGCACCCGGGGGCAGGAGATAGATCCGGATCAGGTGGTCATCACGCCGGGGGCCAAGCCCATCATGTTCTTTACCATCCTCGCCCTGGGGGAGCCGGGCAGGGAGATGGTCTATCCCAATCCAGGATTTCCCATCTACAAGTCGATGATCGATTTCGTGGGGGCCAAGGCCGTCCCCATCCCCCTGCGCGAGGAGCGCGGGTTCCGCTTCGACGTGGATGAACTGGCCGACCTGGTCAACGAGCGCACGGCCCTCATCATCCTCAACTCCCCGCAGAATCCCACGGGGGGCATGCTGGAGCCGGAGGATCTGGAGGCCATTGCCGAGATCTGTGTGGCGCGGGATATCCCCGTGCTCTCGGACGAGGTCTATGACCACATGATCTATGAGGGAGAGTTTGCCAGCATAAGTTCCTGCGAGGGCATGTCCGTGCGGGAGCGAACGATCCTGTTGAACGGCTTTTCCAAAACCTATGCCATGACGGGCTGGCGACTGGGATATGGGGTAATGCCCCCGTCCATGGCCGAGGCCGTGACCCGGTTGATGGTCAATTCCAACTCTTGCACGTGTGCCTTTAACCAGTGGGCGGGGCTTGAGGCCCTGACCGGCCCGCAGGAGAGCGTCGAGAAGATGATGGAGGCATTCCGCGAGCGTCGGGAGATCTTTATCAAGGGACTGAACGATATCCCGGGCATCCGCTGCGTGAGTCCCCGGGGAGCCTTTTACGCTTTTCCCAACATCACCGCCACGGGGATGGACAGCAAAACGTGCGCCGACTTTTTTCTAGAGGAGGCGGGGGTGGCGTGCCTCTCCGGGGCCGCCTTTGGAGAGTACGGCGAGGGCTATCTGCGGCTCTCCTACGCCAACTCGGTGGAGAATCTGGAAAAGGCACTGGAGCGCATGGAACAGGCCCTTGCAAACCAGTGAAGAAGAAGAGACGTTGAGACCTGATAGGCCGTCACGGTCTCGTGACGGCCTATTTGCATTGGTAAAGGGGTCGCGGCGTGATGGCATCCTCCTACGGTTTGCAGACCTTGCACGGCACATAGCCAGCGTCCTCGGCCTCCTCCTTGGAGCCGAAACAGACCCGATTCTCGGGCAGGATGTTCTCCGCATATCGGCAACTCGGATCGTGGTATTTATCCGAGTTAGCGCTCGCCACGTAGATGCATTCGGAGTCGGTGTCGCCCTCTGCTGGCTTGGGGGTTGGGGCGGGAATGCTGGTGGCCGTGGGGCGCGGCGTGGGCGTCCTGGTCGGTGTATCCGTTGCGGTGGGCAAGGGGGTCGTCGGCTGTAGCGTGTATGTGGTGGCGGGCGGTATCGGGGTAAAAGTGCTGGTGGGCGGGATCTCTGTCAGGGCGAAAAGGGCACCCTCCTCCTCTGTGGACAGGGGTTCCGTCTCTGTGGCTTCTGCGGGCACAGTGGAGGCTGTAGCCTCCATCTCCTCCGACATCCTGTGAGCCACCTTTTCCCACAGGCCACGCCCCGCCTCGCGAGCCTCTTGCTCCAGCAGGGCAAACAGGTCATGATATCTCTCATCTGGCGAGACCAGGGAGGGGCGAGCGTATCCCCGATGCACAAGTTCGGCATTGACGAGGATGCCGCCGATCCACACGTAACAGATCATCTCCTCCGGCCTGTCTGTCCCCGATCCACAGGGCTCCAGGTAGACCTCCCTTTCCTCCACCATCCTTTGATTCGCCGCGTGGGCCTCTTCCCCTGGGTGATCCTCGTCCGTGGCGGGGCTAAAGGGCCAGGGACAATCGATGCCCGCATAGCGCACGCGGTGTATTCCCCGATCAGATTCCACCTCGATGGTGCTGCCGTCCATGACGCGTAGCACGTGTCCCCTGATACGGCCCGTCGTCGATGTGGTGGAAGCGAAAGACAGGTTTCCCGTCGGCTCGGGTTGTGTGGTCGGTATCGACGTGGGAGCGGGGGTGAAGGTGGGCTTTGGAGTGAAGGATCGCGGCGTCGGCGAGACGGTGGTAGATGGGCCAACCTGCGCCGTTTGGGCACCATCGGTTCTCATAAGCAGCGCGGCAAGTTCGACGATGGTATCGCCGGACAGGATAAAGGTGAGGGCGCAACAGGGAGAGAGAAATAGGAGGATAACGACGCTCGCCAACAGCGCCCTCCCGCGACTGCTCTGCTGATTCCAAAACCTTGCTGATACGTCCCACCAGGGCGCGGATTCGCTCCCGCGCGGCTTTTGCCCGTCCTTTTTCGGCATCCCCCCATCCTCCGCTCGTCATGTTTGTCGGGAGCATTATACCCCATCTTCTATAGCCTTGTCAGGAGGATGTGAGGATTGGGATCAGCCTTCCTGCCTGTACACCTCTGGCTTGAGGACGCCGACAAAGTGGAGGTTGCGATACTGCTCGGCATAGTCGAGACCATAGCCAACGACGAACTCGTTGGGGATCTCGAACCCCATATAGTCCACATTCAGGGGCACCTCGCGCCGTGCGGGCTTGCTCAGGAGGGCGCAGACGCGCAGGCTGGCGGGCTGGCGCACACACAGATTTTCCAGGAGGTAGGCCAGGGTGTGTCCCGTGTCGATGATATCCTCCACGATCAGCACATGACGATCGCTGATATCCACCTCCAGATCCTTGAGGATGCGCACCACGCCGCTGAACTCGCTCCTGTCGCCGTAACTGGAGACGGCCATGAAATCGATCTCGTGGGGTATGGTCAGAACACGGGTCAGGTCGGCCAGGAACATATAACCCCCCTTGAGGACGCAGATCAAAAAGGGGTTACGTCCCTCATAGTCGGCCGAGATCTGCGTTCCCAAATCCGCCACGCGCTCCTGTATCTCCTCCTGGGAGATGAGCACCTGGGCTATATCCTCCAGCACCGCTTTCATGGGATGTTCCTCCTGCCGTCCGTGGATCGCTGACAACAATGTCTTTCCTGATGCGACTGCATTGTACCAAATCTTTTGGGGGGTGCAAAGGTCGGGGGTACCGAGTGTTCACACCGGTGCGAGGGACATATGTATAGATTGGCCTTGCAAATAGCATTTGCAAGGCGACACGTCTCATTGCTCTCACTCCACGAGGCAGATAAAGCCCTTCAGGTAGGCCGATTCGGGAAAGGTGAGGAGGACGGGGTGGTCGCCGGCCTGGCTCAGGCGCTCTATGATGCGCACCTGTCGATCCACGTCCACGCTGGCGCCAAAGACCACCTTTTGAAAGAGTTCCTCCTCGACCAGGCCGGAGCAAGAAAATGTACACAGGATGCCGCCGGGGCGCAGCAGGCGCATGGCCAACATGTTGATGTCCTTGTAGCCCCGGGTGGCGGCGTGTAACTGGGAGCGGGAGAAGGCGAACTTGGGCGGGTCGAGGATCACCACGTCGAAGGAGCGAGCGCGGTCGCGCAGGGTGCGCAGTTCCTCAAAGGCGTCGCCACGGACATACTCGTCGTCCTGCCGGGAAAAGTCGTTCAGGGCCATATTCTCCTCGATACCGCGCAGGGCATCGGTGGAGGTGTCCATGTTGGTGATGCGCCCGGCACCCTGCTCGGCGGCGTACACGGCAAAGGCTCCCGTATAGGAGAAGGCGTTGAGCACCTCTTTGTCGGCGCAATAGGGCGCCACGCGGCGCCTGTTCTCCCGCTGATCGAGATAGAATCCCGTCTTATGTCCCTCAAAGACGTTCACGTGAAAGCGCAGGCCGTGTTCGCGGATCACGAGGTCGCGGGGCGGCATCTGTCCGCTCCACAGGCCGGTGGCGGGCTCCAGCCCCTCGTGCTCGCGCACATCGGCGTCGCTGCGCTCATAGATGCCCGATGGTGAAAGGAGATCGTCCAGCAGCTCCACGAGGAGGTCCTTGCGGCGCTCTATGCCCGTGGTCAGGGACTGGAAGACGAGCCAGTCCTCATATTGATCGACGATGAGGCCCGGCAGGCCATCGGCCTCGGCATAGACGAGGCGATAGGCCGTCGTATCCGCGGCGCGTACCAGGGCCTGGCGGCGGGCGAGGGCCGCCTGCAGGTGGCGACGCCAAAAATCGGCACCGACGACGGCCTCCGGATGCCAGGTGAGGAGGCGCACGGCAATCTGGGACCGGGGGTTATAGTACCCCTGGGCCAGGAATTTGCCCCTACTGTCCGTCACCTGGACGATATCGCCGCACTGGGGATACCCCTCGGTGGCGGCGATGGCACCGCTGAATATCCAGGGATGACGGTTGTTGATGGGTTTTTCCCTTCCCGATTTGAGGCGCACGGTGGGCATCGTCTTTAGCGTTCCTCCTCGTATACCTTGGTGACGAGCACTCTTTTTGTTTCCGGCGTCACGGCGTAGCGGGCATCCAGCCGCCAGCCCACGATCCAGATGATCTTGCCCTCGCAGGTCAGCAGGGGGATGGTGTCCCGCTCTCGCCGGGGGATCTTGACGTTGATCATGAAATCGGAGACCTTTTGGCTATGGTCGAGGCCCAGGGGCACAAAGCGGTCCCCCTCCCGACGAGGACGAAGGACGAGGGGGGCCGTCACCCGCGCGGCGTCGAGATACGCGGTGTGAGGGTGCTGTTCCTCGTCCCAGCCGGGGGGCAGGTCCCATACGCGAATAAAGCAGGTCTCAAAGACCCATCCCCGTGCGGGCAGGGCGCGTCTGCCCGGCAGGGGAACGGGGACGGGCTCCCGGACGCGGGGGCGATCCCGCCGCGGCAGCCTGTAATCCTCATCGGCCAGCAGGATGTCCGAATAGGTGAGGCGGAGGCAGAGGCCCCTGGGGAGGTCGATCATGCTCCCCACCTCCCCCCCGTCGATGAGGGTGATGGCGTCGTCTATATGGCCCCACTCGATATCGCGGAGGGAGAAGCGCAGGCGATGGATGCCCTGGCGGAGCAGGGAGCGGCGCAGCCCCAAGGAAAGCTTCTGAAACTCCTCCAGATCGTAGAGGATGGCCTCGTCGGACTCCCGACAGACGACCCGGGGCCAGGTCTCGTCGCGCAACTGGCGCAGCACCTCATGATCGGCAGCGATGACATCGGCCATGCGCCGCAGGGCCCGACGGATGTTGGGGTTGTAGGTCTCCAGATGGGGCAGCAACTCGTGGCGCAGGCGGTTGCGAAAGTAGGTGGTATCCAGGTTGGAGCGGTCAAAGCGGGGCGCCAGGCCCTGGGCCGCGCAGTAGGCGGCGATCTCCTCCCGGGGCACGTCCAGCAGGGGGCGCACGAGACGGACACGCGCCTTTTCGGGCGGACGCTGGGGCTGTGGATTGCCCAGGCGCATCTCATCCATCCAGATGGTGGGGAGCATGCCGCGCAGGCCCGAGAGCCCGGAGCCCCGCAGGATATGCATAAGGATGGTCTCCACCTGATCATCGGCGTTGTGGGCCACGGCAACGCAGCGGCTGTCCAGGGCGCGGGCCAGGGAGCGCAGGCTGGTGTACCGCGCCTGGCGCGCGGCCTCTTCCAGGGCGATGCCCCGGGCCTCGGCCCAGCGGGGAACGTCGACGTAATTCACGCGGCAGGGGATATCCCAGGCGTCGCACCGTTCCTTGACAAAACGGGCGTCCTCGTCGGCGTCCTCCCCGCGGATGCCGTGGTGCAGGTGTCCCACATGGAGGGAGAGGGCATATTCATCGGCCAGTCGACGCAGGACGTGGAGCATGCACAGGGAATCGGGGCCACCGGACACGCCCAGGACGACGGTCTCGCCGGGGACAAAGAGGTCGTGGCGCTCGATGCTGTCCCTTATTCTGTTTACCACGCGGGTGGTGATGGTCCGTTTCATATCCTCGAGAATAAAGTGGTGGGTGACGATGGATCGGGCATATTGTACCCCGGCGGGGCGCATGCGCCAATCGGGATATTTTAGATGGCTCGCATCCGCTCGGCCCAAAGCCCGGCGTCGACGCATCTGGGCAACGTCAAAGGGTGCGCTCGTGTTAGTTGTGCCCCGCCCTGAAGATATGGGTGGGAATACGACTTTTGTATTCCTGGCAGAATCGCCATGCAATTCTGCGCCTATTACATACAAGAACTGGGGGGTGCCGCCCTAAAAAATGGGTTCGTTTCGAAAAAAGGTATGTCCTGGGATAGAAAATGGGTTCGTTTCGTAAAAACGGGGTGCTGAAAGATGGGTGGAGG
>JBKHJO010000058.1:0-14176 GCA_046538105.1 Anaerolineales bacterium
CCGACGGCAGAGGGTGTCATCCCCCAACCCAGCGTCGATCGCCTGCTTTCTGTGGGCTATTGGCTCAAGAGGAACAGGGAGGCGATATACGGCACCACGCCGGGACCGCTGCAGGGCCTTGAGGGCCTGCGCAGCACGGCCAGGCCGGGTAAAGCGTACCTGCACATTTTCGACTGGCCCAAAGGGGGCGGGATAGAGATTCCCCGCTTCGATGACCAGGTCAGTGGCGCGCGTCTGCTGAGCGGCACGTGCGCCCAGTTGCCCCTTTCGGTTAGGGGAAAAGAGATGGTCATCAGGGGGCCCGTCGAGGCGCCGGATCCGGCCGATACCGTCATCGTGCTGGAGACCGGGACGTAAGAGTACCTTTGTGCGGGCGGCTCTCGATAAATTTTGACAAAACGATACGCTGGTGCTATAGTATCGAGTGTTAAGCCGAGATGGCGGAACTGGCAGACGCGCTGCGTTCAGGACGCAGTGGATGTAGATCCATGAGGGTTCAAATCCCTCTCTCGGCATATCATGAACCCCAGTTTGCTGTACAAACTGGGGTTTTCTTTTTTTTGCTTGAGGTGCATTCAGACGTGAGCGATGAGCACATCCTTTCCACGGACGTCTTTGAGACCAGGATCGTCCGCAGTAGACGCCGCAAAAAGACGGCCAGCGCGCGTATGCTCAACTGGTACACGCTGGAGATACGCGTGCCCGCCCGTATCGATAAAGGGGGACTGCAGCGCATCGTACAGCACTTTGAGGAGAAGATGCGCGAGGAGCGCGGCGGGTGGCGCCATTTCGCCACCGATGAGGAGTTGGAGACCAGGGCCCAGCGTCTGAACGAGACCTTTTTCGATGGGGCGCTGCGCTGGCGCAGCATCCGCTTTGTCACCAATCAGAACAGGTGCTTTGCGAGCTGCTCTCCCATGCGAGGCACCATTCGTCTCTCGCACCGTCTGGCGCACGTTCCTTCGTTCGTTCTCGATTATGTGCTGATGCACGAGTTGGCCCACCTGTTGGAACCCACACATTCTGGGGTCTTTTGGGACTATGTGTATCGCTACGAGAGGACAGAGCGCGCGCGAGGCTACTTGATGGCCATGCAACTGGAAGACGATGTGGTGGCCCCGCCGAAAAAGGGGGCGGCCGAAACGTGACTTGTCTCGAATTATCTGCATAGAGGGAGGTTGAGGGTGATGAGAGTTGAGACCGATTCGTTAGGAGAGGTGCGCGTGCCCGAGGATGCCCTGTGGGGGGCGCAGACGCAGCGCGCCATGGAGAATTTCCCCGTCAGCGGCCTGCGTCAGTCCGGCGAGTACATCTCTACCAGCGCCCTGGTCAAGCGCGCGGCGGCCGAGGTCAACATGTCCCTGGGGTTGCTGGACCCTCGGCGTGGCGAGGCCATCGTGCAGGCTGCCGCCCAGATCGCTGAGGGACGCTGGCACGATCAGTTCGTGGTGGATCCCTTCCAGGCTGGTGCGGGCACCTCGCATAACATGAACACCAACGAGGTCATCGCCAACTTGGCCAACGAGGCCCTGGGCGGGGAGGCCGGCCGCTACGAGCCCGTACATCCCAACGATCACGTCAACATGGCCCAGTCCACCAACGATTTCATCCCCACCGTCATACGTGTGGCCTCCTCCCGCAGGGTTCGAGACCTGCTGCCGGTCCTGGATGATCTGGCACAGGCCTTTGGAAAAAAGGCCGACGAGTTCGATGACGTGCTCAAGTCGGGACGCACACATCTTCAGGACGCCGTGCCCGTGCGCCTCGGACAAGAGTTCGGCGCCTATGCGGAGGCCGTGCGCCGCGACCGGCAGCGCATCGCCCGGGCCGCGGATGATTTAAAGCGCCTGGGTATAGGGGGAACGGCGGCCGGCACAGGTCTGAACTGCCATCCCCATTATCACGAGGCCATGGTGGAGAGGCTATCGGCACTCACCGGCATCGCTTTTAGAACGTCTGAGAACCTCTTCGAGTTGATGCAGAGCACGGCCGATTTCGTGGATCTTTCCGCCGCCCTGCGAACCCTGGCCGTGTCTCTCACCCGCATCGCCAACGACCTTCGCCTGTTGAGTTCTGGGCCCACGACAGGGTTCGGTGAGATATCGCTGCCCGCCGTGCAGCCGGGCTCCTCCATCATGCCCGGCAAGGTGAACCCCGTGATGGCCGAGATGCTGAACATGGTCTGCTATCACGTCATGGGCAACGATCGGGCGTTGGCCGCCTGCTCCCAGGCCGGGCAACTGGAACTGAACGTCATGATGCCCATCATGGCTTACAACTTGCTTCAGTCCCTCGAGATCCTGACCAACGGCATAGGGGCCTTTACCGAGCGCTGCGTGCGGGGCATACGGGCCGACGTGGGTCGCTGCCGGGAACTGGCCGAACACAGCATCGGGTTGGCCACGGCCCTCAACCCCTATATCGGCTATTCTGAGGCCGCCAAGGTGGCCCAGGAGGCCATGGAGCGGGGTGTGACCCTGCGCCAGGTGGCTCTGGAAAAGGGCTACCTCTCCGAGGAGGAACTGGACGAGATCCTCGATCCCTTTGCCATGACAGAGCCGGGCATCCCCGGGCGGTCCTCAGAGGAGGAGGTCTGAGTCCGACCACGGCACCTTGGCCAGGGTCTTGACTGTGACCCCGGTGAGGCCGAACGCATCCCGATCCTCGGGATCTAGCCAGTGGATCCTATCCCATGTCGCCTGGGGCTGGGGCTCGCCCTCCACGCTGGCCTCATAAACCTGTACAGTGAGACGAAAATGCGTGTAGGCGTGCTCCACGACGCCCAATCGCGGGCCGATGGTGGCCTCCAGGTCCAGCCCCTCTCGCAGATGTCGCTTCAGGGCCGCCTGCGGCGTCTCTCCCTCCTCTACCGGGCCGCCAGAAAGTTCCCAGAGTCCACCCAGCAACCCCTCGGGCACGCGGCGTACGATGAGTAAGCGTCCTTCCCTTTGCACAAGGGTGGAGACAAAGGTACGGTGAGGCACCTCCTGACGGTGCCGCGGCACGGGACGTATCGCCTGCAACCCCTTGGCATATGCCTCGCAGAAGGCGCCCAGGGGACACGTCTCACAAGCCGGTGTCGTAGTGCAGATGGTGGCCCCCAACTCCATCATGGCCTGGTTGTACTCGCCCGCCCGTCCTGGAGGCAGGAGGCCCTCGGCGTGGCGGTGCAGCGCCCTCTTGCCCGCCGCTTTTCGGGGATCGCCCGCGTAATCAAAGAGGCGACACAGTACCCGAACGACGTTGGCGTCGAGGGCGGCAACGTCCTTGCCAAAGGCGATGCTGGCGATGGCGGCGGAGGTGTAGGGGCCGATGCCGGCCAGGTCCCTCAACGCCCCCCGCTCTCTCGGTAACATGCCCCCATACTCCCGCAAAACAATGCCGGCCGCCTCGTGCAGGTGCCGCGCCCGCGTATAGTATCCCAGTCCCTGCCACAGGGCCAGCACGTCGTCCAGGTCGGCCTCGGCCAACGCTCGCACGGTGGGGAAACGCTGTAAGAACCGTTCATAGTAGGGGATCACCGTGGCGACCTGGGTCTGCTGCAGCATAACCTCTGCCACCCAGATGGCATAGGGGTCGCGGGCGCGGCGCCAGGGCAGATCCCGCCGATTCTTCTTGTACCAGGCCAGTAACCTATTTGTGACGGCCCGGAGATCTGTGTCGCGCGTCATCGCCGCCTCGCCGACCGGGAGGTCGCAGGCCACTTTGTGCTTGCCCGATAAAGACATATAATCAATTTATCATGGTCCGTTTCCCAAAGGGTTGAGGTATGTACGTCTCCCTCCTGCGCCTGTACGTCGAGATATCTCAGAATCCGCTCCTGTATATCGGTCTCGTCGTCCTCATCATGGCCTCTTGGGGACTCATCGTCACCGCCATCCTCCAGATCGCTATCAAACTGTTCGATGTATCCGATGCCCAGTAGGCTCAGCCCATTTTCGTCTGGGCATACTATAGAGTGTGGCGTTGAGAACGGGCTTAGGGGTGGTCATAGATATTGATCATATCTCTTAATACGGCGGCGGAGGTGGGAACGGGTCCCCGCGCCTCGATGACGGCGCTTATGACGCCCATGAAATCGGTGTAATAGACCACGCCCATGTCCCATTGTCCCGTATGGGCCAGGGGATGATCCTCGTCGATGGCCATGGGACCGGCTTCCAGTACATAGTCCTCGCCCCTCTTGATGGCCGAGGCCAGGGGCTTGATCACCTGACCCCGCTCTCGGGCCTGTTGGAGGTCTTCCAGCGTGACGTCGCGAATGCCCTCCACCTTCAGGTCGTCGAGGGTGGTGGGACGGCCGAGCACGCCGTTGGCCACGATGACCAGTTTGTTGGCTGCGTCCCAGCCGTCCACGTCCAGGGTGGGATCTGGTTCGGCAATGCCCGCATCCTGGGCGCCCTTGAGCGCCTCTTCGTAGGAGACCTCCCCCTCTAACATGCGGGTCAGGATATAGTTGGTCGTGCCGTTAAAGATCCCCTCCACCCGGGTTATGCCGCAGCCCGCCAGGTCCCTTGTACCCATATTGATCACGGGAAGACCACCGGCCACGGTGCCGCAGTAGAGCAACTCGACGCCCATCTCCTCGGACAGGTCCATGAGATCGCCAAAGGCCAGCACCAGGGGACCCTTGTTGGAGGTCACCACGTGCCATCCTTTGTGCAGGGCAGTGCGTACGCAACTCATGCCCGGTTCCCCGTCCTCCAGATTGGTGGGCGAGGCGTCCACCAGTATCTCGGCCTCCACCTCCTGCACCATCTTCAGGGCGGCCACCCTTTCCTGTCCGCATTCCGGATATTCGCTCACGCCGCCTTTGGTATATTTGATGTCGCGGATGCGGGCGATGTCCAGTCCCTCCGGATCCATGGCCGCCCCCGACGAGTCGGCGGCCCCCACGAGAACGAATTCAAGGTCATAGCGGGCTTTTATCTGCTCCTGACGATTGGCATATACTTCTAACACGTTGCGGCCGATGTTTCCCAGGCCCACGATGGCATACCGAATGGTCTCTGTCATTTCCTTCTCCTTGTTCATTGGCTTGCTCTTTACCAAGTGTATCATGGAATGTGCTGCGAACCAATCACTGTCGCGCAGCGCTACAGGTGGGCGATCTTGCACACGAAGACGGTCAGATGTACGCAGAGAAAGGCTATGTCACAATGGGTGGAAGGAGGATAGAGATGAACCTCTGATTTCTGGTCACCGTGGGGATCATCCTCGCGGCGGCGCTTAATGGCTCGGCGCTTCGTGTCAGGCATAGGGATCGCTGCTTAAAGGATGTGGAGCACTTTCCCCTGCTTGTGAAGGCGGGTGGCAGGGCGATGTGGGATTCATGACCCTCGACGATATGGTATACTTTTTCTTTGGGAAGGCTGGTATATAAAAAAAGCGGGAGCATTCAGAAATGCTCCCGCCAAAGATCGAAAGGCACAATTGATCTACAGCCTGTCCTCCATATCGCTCAGCACGGCATCCTCGCTGGGGAATCGTCCACTCTCCAGTTTCGAGTAGATCTTTTCGCCATTCACGGTGACTTCGAAGGCGCCACCACTGGAAGGGGTCAACTCAACGTCTATCTCGTCTCCGTACGTTTCCTTCACCTTGTCCGCCAAACTGACGGCTCTACCTTCGTACCCTCAAGACGTGCAGTATTCGATGCCCACCTTACTGCTCATATTTCCCTCCCTACAAAATCCACTAATATCAATCAATTTTAGCAATATACAACAGTTTTGTCAAAAACTGGGAGTCACACGTCAGCGCATTGTGCCGGTCGCCCACGAGGGCGAATTCACGTGTGGGCTTGTGGCGTTGCGCCGCAGGCGGTATGATACGGGCAGAGGGTACACATGAAGATAAACAGCAGAAGGGAGAGATATGCGCGTTGCCGTGTTGGGTATGCGACATGAGACGAACAGTTTTGCCGTGGAGCGCAACGATACACTGGACGTTCCGCTGCAGATGGGGGAGGAGGTCCTGGCCGAGGCCCACCCCAAGAGTTACATCGGCGGCTTTAAAGAGGCCGCAGAGGCGGCGGACGTGGAACTGGTACCCATAGGGAATGTGAATTTCGGCGCCGGAGGCCGGGGGGGCACCATCACCACCCAGGTGTACAAACACTATCGCGATATCTTTTTGGAGGGCCTGCAAAAGGCCGGGCCGGTGGACGGGGTCTATTTCGCTCTCCATGGGGCCATGGCCGTGGAGGAGCCCTATATGGACGCCGAGGCCGATCTCTTGCGGTCGATGCGAGAGTTGTTGGGGTACGAGATACCCTTTGTAGCCACCTACGATTTCCACAGTAACTATGCTCCGGGGGAATGCGACCTCGCCGTGCCCGTGCCCCTGAACACCAACCCCCACATCGACGCCTACGAGCGGGGGATGGAGGCCGCCGATTTCCTGCTGCGTATGCTGGCGGGGGATATAGATCCCGTGACGCGCTTCGTGCGGGTGCCTATCCTGGGGCCCAACGTGGGACAGAGCACCTGGTCGCACCTGCCCAACGACGAGATGCGCCTGCCCCTGTATCACCTCAACCTCCTCCGGGAAGAGTGGGAGGAGAAACCGGGCGTTCTCAACCTCACCATCCAGGGCGGGTATGGCTATTCCGATGTCCCCTATGCCGGCATGAGCGTCATCGCCACCACCGACGGCGACCCGGCGCTGGCGGAGCGTTTGGCAAAGGAGATGGCCCAGGAATTGTGGGACTGCCGGGAAGAGATCCGCACTGTGCGACCCATCCTGCCCATCGAGCGGGGCATCGAGATCGCCATGCGGCGGGACGAGGGCCTCGTGTGCCTGGTGGATCTGGGCGACGACCCCGGCAGCCTCTGCCCGGCGGACAGCCCCGCCGTGCTGGAGGCGCTGCTGCGCCTCGGCGCGCGGGATTGCACCCTGACCATCCGCGACGAGAATGTCGTGGAGGCGGGACTGGAGGCGGGGGTGGGCGCTTCCCTGAGTATGGAGGTGGGCGCCAGCGTTGATCAACGTTTCTATCAGCCCCTGCCCGTCACGGGTCGTGTAAAAGCCGTCGACGACGGCAACTATACCATCACCGGCCCAGCCCACGGCGGCTGGGGCAAGGTCGTCACCCGGGAGGCCTTCCGCGAGATCGACGCCGGCCCCCGGGTCGTTCTCCGGGTAGGGAATAAGATCGACGTCATCTTTTCGCGAGGGCGAACGGGCAAGGATCGGGACTTTTTCAAGAGCGCGGGCATCGTCTTTGAGGAAAAGCGCATCGTCGTGGTCAAGTCCAACCAGGGACACCGCGCCTCCTTCGACCCCATCGTGGCCGCCAACATCAACCTGGACACCCCCGGTGTGGCCATGGTGGACTATGAGCGCCTGCCCTACGAGCACCTCCCCCGCCCCATCTACCCGCTGGACCTGGATATGGAGTGGGAGGCGTAGCGGGGCGGGACGTGGACACGTGGCGCAAAGCGTCCGCTTCGCCAACCGTCATCACGTGAGACCCACGCCGAAGCAGCGCTTCGGCGCCGCGAGAGAAGCGTCTGCTTTTTCGCCCACATCACGCTATACACAAGGAGACACACAAGATGCGCATCCTGGGGATCAGCGCCAGCGGGCGCGAGCCCGTCGTCCTGGCCGGGCTGCGTATCGCCGTTGCCATCTGTTCTTGATGATGGGATAGGACGAGCCGTATGGTGTATAATACGTTTGTGTAAGGCGTAGCGATGTGACACACCCAACGCTTGGCTCTACTGAAAGAAGGCCCATGAGTTGCGTCGCACTTTCGCGAGAACTTACAGTAGAGAAGCATACTCTGCATATAACAAGAGTAAATTGCTAGAGCACGTCCATCAAGTTCGACGCAACTGAACGTCTAATGCTTTTTTCAGGGAAGCCAACGCTTGAAGTGATACGGTAGTCAGACAACCCCTTAGATTTGAGGAGGCACAAAGATGCCCTACACCTTTGGCGAACGCCCCAACCTGCTCTACATCCATTCCGACCAGCACAATCCCTTTGTCACTGGCTGCTATGGCGATCCCGTGGTGCAGACGCCCCACCTGGATCGGCTAGCCGCCGAGGGGGTGGTGTTCGAGAACGCCTACTGCCCCTCGCCCATCTGCGTGCCCTCGCGCATGTCCACGCTGACCGGGCGGCATCCCCATGAGAACGACTGCTGGACTAACCAGCACTCGCTGGATTCGGGCATCCCCACCCTGGCCCACGCCATGGGCGCTGCCGGATACTGGCCCGTACTCATCGGGCGCATGCACTCGCGCGGCCCCGACCAGCTCCACGGCTATGCCGAACGCCTGGTGGGCGACCACAGCGCCAACTACCTCGGCGGTACGCCGGGCGTGGATCACGGCATGCTCACCGGCACCCAGGGGCCGGCGCGGATTAGCCTGAAAAAGTCGGGCATCGGGCAGAACGCCTATCAGGTCCACGACGAATACGTCACCGCCGCCGCGGTGCATCGCCTGGAAGAACTGGGCATCGCCAGGCGCTCCGGCGTCCTCGACGAGCCCTTTTCCATCTCCGTAGGCTTTATGCTGCCCCATCAGCCCTTTGTCGCCCGCCGTCAGGACTATGAGCGGTACGAGGGCAAAGTGCCCCCGCCCGATCACCCCGAGCCCTGGGGCGATCACCTACATCCCTACCATCGCTGGTGGCGCGAGCGCTGCGGCATCGCCGAGGTGGCGGGAGAGTGGATCATGCGTGCCCGCACGGCTTACTGGGCACTGGTGGATCGCGTGGACCATATGGTGGGACAGATATTGGATGCCCTGGAGCGCAACGGCCTGACCGAGAATACCCTCATCATCTACAGTTCCGACCATGGCGAGCAGGCGGGCGAGCACGGCTTGTGGTGGAAACAGACCTTCTATGACGAGGCGGTGAGCGTGCCCCTGATCATGCACTGGCCCGGTCACCTTCCCGAGGGAGTGCGCTACGACGGCGTGGTCAGCGCCCTGGATCTCAACGCCACCATTCTCGACGCCCTGGACGCCCCGTCCCTGCCCGCCTCCCACGGGCGAACGCTGCTGCCCGTGCTGCGTGGCGAGAGCGAGGCCTGGCACGATACGGCCTTTTCCGAGTACTGTACCGACGAGGGCTGCATCCACCGCATGGTACGCCGGGGGGATTGGAAACTCAACTACTATCACGGCCAACCCCCGCAGCTCTTTAACCTGCGCGAGGATCCCAAGGAACTCCATGATCGCGCCGACGATCCGGACTGCCGGGCCATCCTCGACGAACTGACAGACGTGGTACTCGAGGGCTGGGATCCCGATGCCGTGTGGGCCCGTATGCAGGAGAAACGGGCCGATGAGGAGGTGCTCACCGCCTGGGCCCAGTGCGTCAAGCCGCCTGAGACCTACCGCTGGCCGCTGCAGCCACAGATGGACTATCTGGAAGAGGAGTGAAAGAGGCGCTTTGAGAATCTATTATATCGAGAACATGCCGGCCTCCCGGCATGTTCTGCTCATTGGGCGCTCATGGCCGCCCTGGCAGGATAGAACTCGGTAGAATCAACAGTGAAAGGTATCAAATTATGGATTTGCCTCAACACGATATCGATGTCCTCCGAGAACTGGCGGAGATCAAAGCCGATATTGCCGAGACCCCCAAGAACCGGGAGCGGCGGGAGGCATGGTATCGTCTGGACGCCGGAGACGGGGATCGCGTCATGGTGCTCGCCGAACACGGGGGCGTCCGCGACCAGAGATCGCCCGTGCCCCGTGATACCCTGGTGTGCGAGCGCGAATGGGCACGCGATCTGGAATATGAACTGCGCGAGGCGATCTATCGATTCCAGGAACTCCAGGACGACCACGTGGTCGAGCCCGTGATGAACGTGAACTGGCACGTCACCGAGGGCGACTATGGCGTCGCCCCGGTGATGCACCAGGGCGGGGATGAGACACACATGGGATCCTACGTCTGGGACGCGCCCATTCGGGACCTGGACGAGGATTTCCATAGACTGCACCCCCGCACGTTCAGCGTCGACCGCGAGGCCACCCTGGAAGAGAAGGCGAGACTGGAGGCCCTGTTCGATGGTCTTCTGACTGTTCGCATCCGCGGCAGTTTCTATTGGACCATGGGGCTGACCTGGAGCGCCATCGACCTCATCGGCCTCGAACAACTCATGTTGGCCATGTACGACAATCCCGCCGGATTGCATAGAATGATGGCCTTTCTGCGGGACGATCATCTGGCCTTTGCCGACTGGCTGGAGAGCGAGGGTCTCTATTCTCTGAACAACGAGAACGACTATATCGGTTCTGGCAGCATGGGATACACGCGCTCGCTGCCCCAGGAGGATTGGACCGAGGGCATGTCCGTGCGGACCCAGGATCTGTGGGTGCTGAGCGAATCCCAGGAGACCGTGGGCGTGGGGCCGGAGCAATTCGAGGAGTTTGTCTTTCCCTACCAACTCGACATCGTCGAGCGGTTCGGCAAAACCTACTATGGCTGCTGTGAGCCGGTCAACAATCGCTTCCACATCATCGAGCGCATCCCCAACCTGGCCCGCGTGTCTGTATCGCCCTGGGCCGATCAAGGCTTTATGGCCGACGCACTGGGTCGCGACATCGTCTTCTCCCGCAAGCCAAACCCGGCCCTGATCAGCACCGCACACTTTGACGAGGAGGCCATCCGCAGTGACATCCGGCAAACCCTCGAGGTGGCTGGCCATTGCCGTCTGGAGATCATCATGAAGGACGTACACACCCTGAACGACGAGCCCCAGCGCCTGGCCCGCTGGGTGCAGATCGCCCGCGAGGAGATCGGCAAGTACCAATAGACCCCTCTTTCGTGCGGTCGCGCTTTGAGGAGCAAAGGGAGATACGGGATGCCCACGGAATGAGCCCAGGCCCTGTAGGTGAGCCCGGCGGCTACTGCTAATGCGATCCTGGCGGCGTTCCCCTGTCTCAATGGGGACAACACCGTCGATGCCCTGCATTACCATGCGGCATTCATCGACCTTTTCGTGATCTTGAGAAAATCCTCGGGCCCCTTCTCCTTGACCCGGCCCTGTCTATGGGCTATACTCTTTATACAATGATGTACAATACTGTACAATCAGCTGAGGAGGAAGATATGCGCGAGGCGGTGTCTGTCAAAAGGACTATGGGCGCCACAGAGGCGCGGAATAGCCTGGGCAAACTGCTCAACCGCGTGCACCGCGGCGAGGAGCATGTGGTCATCGAGAAACTGGGCATCCCCGTGGCCGCCGTCATCAGTATGGAGGACTATGCCCGCTATCGACGTTTGCTGGCCCAGGAGCACCTTCGGGAGTTGGGCAGGGCCCTTGGTCGGGAGGCCAGGCGGCAGGGGGTGACGGAGGAGGAGCTCATCGCCGAGATGGAGGAGGATCGTCGTACGGTGTATGAGGAACTGTATGGGCGAGAATCCTAGCCGTGGCCCTGCGCGTGGCCCTGGATGCTAATGTACTGATCGCGGGCACGGCCTTTCCTCGCTGGCCCTATGAGGTTCTGCGTCATGCGGCCAAGGGGGATTACGTCCTGGTTCTTTCCCCCATCGTGATCCGAGAGGCGCGTCGCCGTATCGCGGAGCGGTTTCCGGGCTACGAGGGACAGTTTCAGGACTTTCTCGACTTGGTGGACTATGAGGAGGCGCCCCTTCCTGATGAGGAGGAGGTGGCCAGAAACCGGGACCTGGTGCGCCAAAAAGAGGATGTGCCGGTTGCCCTCTCCGTTATCGCGGCAGAGGTCGATTATTTTGTGACCTACGATCGTGATTTTACCGATGAGGACAAGACGACGGAGAAGGTGCATGCGGCCATCCCCGGCATCCTGCTACCACCCGTTTTCTTGCGCGATGTGATGGGCTGGACGAGCGAGGAACTGGAGGAGATCAGGGGCCGGAACTGGAGGGATCTTGAGGAGGGGGATATCCCCTGAATGGGCCAAGACCCTGCGGGTGAGCGCGGCGGCTCGCTGCAAAGGGTGGACGCCATTGGCATTTTCCCCACAGATCGACCATAATAGTCGGCATCTTGGCGGCAGGCTTTGCCCCTCAATGTTTGGCAAGAAGGAGAGAATCATGGAGATCACCATCAGACAGTATGATCGGGCCGCCGACTATGAAGGGGTGGGCCAGTTCCTGGTGAGGACGTACGACGTTCCCATCGGCGGACATATCAACTGGATGCAGCCGCGCTGGGAGTACATGCACTACCATCCCCTGGTGTGGGACGTGAACCTGAGCGTCATCGGCATCTGGGAGGCGGATGGCGAGGTCGTGGGGATCGCCCATCCGGAGCATTTCATGGGCACGGCCTATTTCGAGCTCCATCCCGACCATGAGGTCCTCAAAGGAGAGATGCTGCGCTACGCCGAGGAGCATATCAGCATCATGAGCGACGGCGTGCGGCGGCTCCGCGTTTACATCAACGATCACGACGACGAGTTCCAGCGCCTGGCCTCGGAGAGAGGTTACACTAAAGGCAGTGGCGGCGAACCCATGTCCCATTTTGCCATCCCCGATCCCTTTCCGCCCATCTCGCTGCCGCCCGGTTTCCGGTTAAAGAGCCTGGCCGAGGACAACGACCTGCGCAAGGTGGATCGTGTCCTCTGGCGCGGGTTCGATCACGGGGACGAACCGCCAGAGGGCGGGATCGCGGAGCGGGAGTTCATGCAGTCGGCTCCTAACTATCGCCGCGACCTGAACGTGGTGGTGGAGGCGCCCGACGGCAATTTCGTCTCCTACTGCGGCATGTGGTACGAGCCCGTGCACAGGGTCGCTTATGTAGAGCCCGTGGCCACCGATCCCGACTACCGCCGCAGGAGGTTGGGCAGCGCGGCCGTCCTGGAGGGCATTCGGCGCTGCGGAGCACTGGGCGCCACCGTGGCCTGCGTAGGGACGGCCAAGCCCTTTTACCTTTCGTTGGGCTTCCGCCCCGTGTACAATCGTTCCGTCTGGCAGCGAGAGTGGAGCGCGTAGACCCGACCTAAAGCGCGCTGGCCTTGATAAAAGATAAGAACTTGATCGGGTATTCGCTTTTGCCTCAGCCGAGGATTAAAATTCGGCTCTACTGAAAGAAGGTGCTATGCGTTCAGCTGCCTGGCACTTGTAGGATAAATGGTAACGGAATAATCTATTCTACACGTAAAGGAAGTAATTCTTGGAAGGCTGATTGTAAGTGCCAGGCAGCTTTTTTTGGTTCTTTCAGTGCAGCCAAATTCACTTCTGCTAAAGGAGAAAGATGCAGAGCGTCTTCTCCTGAAAACGGGTTTCTTGATAGCGAAATGCGTGATTTAGTGCGTTTTTAACGCACTTGATGAGGCTAGACGTCGGCTTCGAGCCGACGGTCGGTGGGGCAGTCCTGTTACCCGCTTGTTTTCTTAATCTCCATGACAGACGGTGCAAAGAGCGCCTCATAAGACGGATTACAGAAGGAGGTCCCAATGGATAAGGAAACGCACGCAGATATCATCTCCTCGCAGGTCATCTGCAAACAGCCGGGACGCTACATCGGCTGGTCCACCATCGGCAGGATGCCCGATGGCGAACTCCTCGCTACCTTTTCCGGCGACCGCGACGCCCACGTCTGCCCCCTTGGCAAGACCTTTCTCGTGCGATCCGAGGACGATGGGCAGACCTGGAGTGATCCCGAGTTGATCAACGACACCCCCCTCGACGACCGCGACGCGGGGATCTGCGTGTGCGACGACGGCACCGTCGTCATCAGTTGGTTCACCTCCCACTATGAGGAGGAGACCTACATGCAGTGGGCGCCTGAGGGAGAGGAGTCCCGCTGGCGGAAAAAGATCCGCTCGGTGAGCGCGGGCGATATCCGACAGTGGGCCGGCGAGAGGGTGGTGGACGGGCGCTACGCCCTGGGATACTGGGTGCGACGGTCGACGGACGCCGGACACACCTGGCAGGCGCCCCTGCGCGTGCCCTGTTCCGCCCCCCACGGTGCCATCGCCCTATCCGATGGCCGCCTGCTCTTTGTGGGGATCGATGGCGTACAGGGGCGCGGCGAGAGGGAGGGCAACATCCTGGCCGTCGCGTCCCGCGATCAGGGCAGAACGTGGTCGGTCATAGGCCGTGTGAATGCCTACCCGGCGTATGATGGCGAGGATCCGACGGGCCATGCCTACCTCTGCGAGCCCCACGTGGTGGAGGTCACCCCCGGGCGGCTGCTGGCCATGGCCCGCTATGAGGAGAG
>JBKHJO010000015.1:0-49331 GCA_046538105.1 Anaerolineales bacterium
TGTATACTGGAAAGACCCTAAAGGTTTGTTTTCCACTTTCCGTTGAAAGCGAAGACGTTCCAAACGGATGCGATTTCCCTAGTTCTTAACTTCAGCCAAAACCTTTAGGGTCTCCTGTTCTGAAGATAGAGATCCCCTAGACCCTAAAGGTTTTCCGCCACTTCCACTCGACGCCAAAGGTGCAGTGAGGCGGTAAGGTGTCCTCAAATCCTACCACCGGCCGAAACCTTTAGGGTCTTTCACGTTTCAACCATCTTCTTATGCAAACACGGTATTCATTATACATTCTGGTGTGGCGTGCGCAAGGCAGATCAGCGTCTCCTTACGCCTTGCGCAGGCGGCCCTGGGAGGCGTCGATCTCTTTGACCAGGCCGCGGCGGAAAAAGCGCACGGTCGCCCACTCGCGGCCATCGCGTATTTCGGAGGAGAGGACGACGCCCCCGCCATAGGGGCTCAGTTTCACGCGGTCGCCCTGGTGGAAGCGTTGCGTGACGGCGGGCTCTTTCTCGGCGTGGTCCACGTAGGCGTGCACGTCCTTGCGCCGCCAGGCGTCCAGGGCCTCCAATGCGCGCTCGCGGCTGAAAGCCGTGCTGTCCGGTGAGAGGGAGGCGATCTCTTCAGGCGTCTCGGCGGGCGTCTTTGCGCCAGCGAGCAGGGCACCCAGGATGGCCCGGGAGCCGGCCTTGCTCAGGGACTCGTTGCGCTGTCGGCAGGTGCCCGACTGGATGCAGGCGGGGCATCCGTCGCGGCAGGGGCAGTCGTCCACGGTCTCGTAGGCCAGGCGCAGCAGGTCCTCGGCGCGGCGATAGGCGGCCTCGGCCAGGCCGATGCCCCCCTCATAGTCGTCGTACAAAAAGACGGCGGGGCCCACGTCCTGGTGGTCGCTGTCGTAAAAGCCGTCCACGTCCCGGCGGTCGCACATGACCAGCAGGGGCATGACGCCGGTGAGCAGGTGCTGCAGGGCGTGGAGGCCCGGGGCCAGGGGATTGTCTTCTTTCTCCTCGTTTTTCCCAGGGGGCTGTGGCATGCGTTCCCCCATCTCGGGGGGCAGGGCGAGCCACATGGCCGTGGTTTGCAGGCGCAGGGTAAAGGGGTAGTCCAGGTTGACGCGCCGGACCATCTCGTCGCTGCCCAGGCGCAGTTCCTGATAGCCATATACGGTCTCTTCCACCAGCACATCCCCCAAGGAGAGGGTGGCCGTCCCGTCACCCGCGGGCAGGGGGCGGGAGGCGTGCACCTCCTCGACGCGCAGGCGCAGGGTGCGGTTGGGCCGCGTATAGTGGGGGGCGCGCTCCTGGCGCACGGTGACGGTCTTGCGATGGCGATCCAGGTAGGTGACGCGGTAGTCGTCGCCGCCATGCTGGTAGATGGCCCCGGGATGGGCTTCGCGATAGACGTTGGGCGGGCCGATGGTACCGATCTGGTTGTGATCCTGATCCAGGATGCGATAGACCTCGCCCCCCGCAGAACGCAGGCCGACCTCCACGTGGGGGGTGGGCTGGTTCTCGGGATAGATCACCCTCTCACCGCCGTCCTCGCTCTCCTGGGCCTCCAGCAGTTTTCGCTCCTTCAGGCGCTCGATGGTCTCCCGCGTCTCCCCGGGCAGGCGGGCCAGTTCCGCCGCATCCATGGGCAGTTCGGCGATGGAGCAGAGGAGGTGCTTGAGGCGTATGTACTGGTTATCCAGGTTGACGATGGCCCGCTCGTGGGGCTGGGCGAAAAATTCCTGGGGATGCTTCACATAGTGCTGATCCAGGGGATTCTGGGAGGTCACCAAAAAGATCAGGGCGTCCCGACCCCGCCGGCCCGCGCGCCCCGCCTGCTGCCAGGTCGACATAATGGTACCGGGATAGCCACTGATGATGGCGGCGTCCAGTTCGCCGATATCGATGCCCATCTCCAGGGCGTTGGTGGTGATGACACCCCGCAGTTCCCCGGTCTTGAGGTCGTTCTCGATGCTTTCCCGCTCCTGGGCCAGATAGCCCGCGCGGTAGGAGGCGATGGGGGGCAGGGGGTCTCCCCGGTCCCGGGCTTGCTCGCGACTCTGGCGCAGCATGCGTTCGGTGAGGCGGCGGGCGCGGGCAAAGACGATGGTGTTATAGTTGGCCCGCAGGCAGTGCAGGAGGAGGTCGACGGTTTCCTCGGTGTAGGAGCGGTGGACGTTGGAATCGTGGTCAGCGGCGCCGGGGTTCCAGAGGGCGAAATAGCGGCGGCCGTGTCCTGCGCCATCCTGGTCGACGACGGAGAAGCGCCGTCCCGTCAGGGTCTCGGTCAGTTCCTGGGGGTTGGCCATGGTGGCGGAGCAGCAGATAAACTGGGGCGAGGAGCCATAGTGGGCGGCCATGCGCAGCATGCGGCGGAAGAGATGGGCCATGTTGGAGCCAAAGATGCCGCGGTAGGTGTGCACCTCGTCGACGACGATGAAGCGGAGGTTACTCCACAGGGCTTTCCATTTACGATGCCACAGGAGGAAACTGAGGTGTACCATCTCGGGGTTGGTGAGCACGATGTTTGGCTCGCGGGCGCGTATACGCTGTCGTTTGGCCGTGTCGACGGCGCCGGTGTATTTGGCGATGCCCAGGGCCTCGTGGCCCAGGGTCAGGTTCATCTTGAACAGGGTCCTGAGTTGGTCGTTCACCAGGGCGTTGGTGGGATAGATGTACAGGGCACTGGCAGAGCGGTCTTGCAGCAGGGCTTCCAGGACGGGGAGATTGTAGCAGAGGGTCTTGCCACTGGAGGTGGTCGTGACGACCACCACGTCCTCGCCCCGGCGCGCGCGTTCCAGGGATTCGACCTGGTGGGTGTAGAGTTGAGAGACGCCCAGGACGTCGAGGGCGCGCTGCAGGGCCTCTGGCAGGGGGGATGACGGCGTGGCATAGCGGGGCTGTCGGGGAGGGTAGCGTTCCACGTGGACGAGTTGTCCGCCTCCGTCGATCCTGGCCTCCGCGGCGATGCGCGCAAGGAGTTCCTCAGCAGAGGGAGGGGCGTCGGCCATGGTTTTGCCTCCTGGCTTGCTTTCAGCAGATGGGCTGCTCTTGGGATCGTGTGACATGGGTCTTGGCATGCGGCAATCTTGGTGATCTGAGAATCAAGTATAGGCCCTGCCACCCTATCAAGATTGAGAAGATAAGCGGGCAACAGGACTGCTCCGTGAATCGTCGGCTCAAAGCCGACGGCTAATGTCATCAAGTGCGTTGAAACGCACTAAAACATGCATTCCATATCTCTCATAGAACCCGTTTCCAGGAGAAGACGTTTGGCTTCCCTGAAAAAAGCATTAGACGTTCAGTTGCGTCGCACTTTTGTGAGAACTTGAAGAAAAGCATACTCTGCATATAACAAGAGTAGATTGCTAGAGCACATCCACCAAGTGCGACGCAACTCATGAACCTTCTTTCAGTGCAGTCATGTTTTGCATCTCTCCCTTAAGCGGACATGGATCTCAATCCTCGGCTGAGGACCCTTGCTGTTCTCTGAAATAGGCCACGGTGCGCTCCAGCCCCTCTTTGAGGCCGACCTCGTTCTGCCATCCCAGGATTTCGTGTGCCTTTTCGGCATCGAGATAGGTCTGGAACACATCGCCCGGCTGGGTCGGTCCATGCTCCGCGTCTTGGGGAAAGCCGGTGATTTCTTTGAGATGGTCGAACACGCAGCGGATGCTGGTGCCCACGCCCGAACCCAGGTTGAGGATCTGGTCGCTGCCCCGGGTCAGGGCCAGGACGTTGGCGCGGGCGATCTCGCCCACATAGACGAAGTCGCGCTCCTGCTCGCCGGAGCCATAGATGACGGGCTCGCCCCCGTCGAGCATCTCGGCCGTCCAGATGGCGATGACGCCGGCCTCTCCGTTAGGGTCCTGGCGCGGACCGTAGACATTGGGAAAGCGCAGCACGGTATAGTCCAGATCATAATTCACTTTATATATATAGAGAAAATGTTCTACCTGGTGCTTGGTGGCGCCATAGGGACTGATGGGTTTGATGGGATGTTTCTCATCGACGGGGAGGTGCTCGGGCTCGCCATACACAGCCCCTCCCGTGGAGGCATAGACGATCTTTGGGCAGTCATATTCCCTGGCCAGTTCCAGGAGGGTCAAAGAGCCGATCTCGTTGACCTGCGTGTACAGGATGGGACACTCCATCGACTCGCGCACATTGGCTTTGGCTGCAAGGTGGCAGATGCGCTCCGGCCGCTCTCGCTCAAAGACCTCTATCATCGCCTCCGCGTCGCACAGGTCGACGACGTGTAACGTGGCTCGGGAATCGACGTTTTCTCGCTTCCCCGTGGAGAGGTCGTCCACCACGGAAACCTGGTGACCCTCTGCCAGGCAGGCATCCACGACGTGCGAGCCGATAAAGCCGGCCCCGCCGGTAACCATAACTTTCATTCTATCGTTTACCCCTTCTATATACTCTGTATATTAACTGTCGGCGTATCGCGGGACCTGTCAGAGTCCCCTGGATCGTATGATGGAGAACAGCAGCCACGCTCCCAAAAGGCCGGCCAGGAGAAAGCCGATCTGGGGGATGGGCAGGCTTATGTCCGTGAAGGGAATAAAGAATATAGTGGCCTCCTCACCGGCCATCAATATCAGCGCCGAGCCTATGATGATGGCCGCCACGACGACGCTGAAGGAAAGCCTGTTGCCGATGGCGTCCAGTTTGCGCATGGCCTGGGACAGTTGGCGTACCCGGATGCCCACGGTCAATTCCCCCCGGTCCAACTGTTCGGAGATGCTGTCCACGCGGTCGGGCAGGACGCGCAGCATGTCTTCCAGGTCGCGCAGGGTGGTCGCCGTGTTAAGCGTGAGGCGTCGGACGGAGAAGCGTTGCCCTACCAGCCGACTCACAAAGGGTTCCAGATACCTGGCCAGGACAAAGGAAGAATCCAGGTTACGCGTCACTCCCTCCAGCACGATGATGGTGCGTGCCAGCAGGGCCAGGTCGGGGGGGAGGCGAATGTGATGCTCGAAGGTCATACGCATCATATCTCTCAGGAACTGGGCGATGGGCACACTCTTTAGGGGGACGTTATAGTAGTGGAGGATGAGCCTTCTCACATCCCGCCGCAATGCGTCGCGGTCCGAGGCCGGACCTATGGCCCCGATGCGGGTGATAATCCGTACCACCTCGTCGGCGTCCTTTTGCACCACGGCAAAGAGGAGATCTCCCAGGTCACGCTTCATCTGCGGCGTCAAGTAGCCGAGCACCCCAAAGTCCACGAGACCTATCTGTCCATCACAGACGAGGATATTGGCCGGATGGGGATCGGCATGAAAGATGCCGTGTACAAAGACCTGTCGCAGGTACAACTGTGTGATCTGCACGGCGACGGTGTGGAGATCGTATCCTACCTCGGCGAGTTTTTCTATCTGTGTAAGTTTAATTCCCTCCAGGTAATCGAGGGTGATGACCCGACGCGTGGTCAGGTCCCAATACACGCCAGGGATGAGGATACTCTCCTCTGCCAGCAGGTCGTGCAACCTGTCTGCGTGCCGGCCCTCGATGGTATAGTTGATCTCGTCGCGGAGGCTCTGGGCGAATTCCTGTACTATATCCACCAGGCCATATTGTTTCAGGGTTTCGGAGCGGGACTCTACAAAGCGTGCCTGCCTGAGGAGGAGATCCAAATCGGCCTCGATGGTGGGCTCGACGCCCGGGCGCTGTACCTTTACGGCCACTTTTGTGCCATCGTGCAGGGTTGCCCTGTGCACCTGGCCGATGGAGGCAGAGGCGATGGGCTCTGCCTCAAAATGCTGAAAGACCTCATCCATCGGGGCTCCCAGTTCCTTCTCCACGGTCTGGGAGATCTCTTCCAGGGGTACCGGGGGAGCGGCATCCAGCAATTTGCCCAACTCTACGATATACTGGGGGGGCAAGAGATCGGGACGGGTGCTAAGGATCTGACCGAGTTTTATGTAAGTGGGGCCCAACTCTTCCAGCGTGTGGCGTACCCGCTGGGGGATGGTCAAATCTTTATCCTGGATATCTCGCTCCATCCGCCTGGCCCGCCGGCGTGACAGAAAATGCGTCAGGCCCGCCCTCTCTGCCAAGAACCCGAGGCCATTGCGTATCAGCACCTCGGCGATATGTCGCGCCCTGGAAATCTCGGCGGCTGTGCGTTGTAAAGAGAAGGGATGAAATGTCACACGCAATCCTTTACGATGAAGCCCTTTTAGCGATGGGCGGTAACTGCCCACCGCTGCCTTTTTTGGGGGGGGCAGGGTGTCCCAAACTCGGGCTATGCTGCCCCCAGACGTTCTGCGACCAATGTATCAGACAGATCTCAAGACCAGGGCCATTATATCAAAGAGGGATGTCTTTACCAAGCGAGGGGCAGGGGACACGCACTGTTAGAATCATTGATCTTGTCAGAAAGGGCAATTTGAGCAGGCATACGTAGCGTAAGCACACCCTTTGGCACTGTCCAGATGCGTCGACGCAGGTCGACACCCGGCGCGAAGCGCCTTTGCGCTGGGCTTTAGGCCGGGCACGCTCGGTTCATTCCCCAGCATTTGCCGTCTGAAGCCAGCGCGTGAGGCCTATCGGCCATT
This sequence comes from Anaerolineales bacterium, assembly GCA_046538105.1. Classification (GTDB taxonomy): domain Bacteria; phylum Chloroflexota; class Anaerolineae; order UBA1429; family UBA1429; genus JAWLEV01. The sequence goes on from JBKHJO010000015.1 coordinate 6,551, forward strand.
GGGCCACCTGCGGTGGCCTTGCAGAATGGCGCCGCCATCTGCAGTCCTGAGAACGCCTGCGCGGACGAAAAATAGTGAGCCATCTAGAGCATTTGCGTGCACCCATGCGGTGTGAATCAAGGTGGTCGCCCATGCCCGTATCCGTATGTGGGGTGTCACGGGCGATCATCCCGGACGTCGGTTTATCCAGGGGTAGGCCGCCACCTTTTGGGCGGCGGCGCGTATGGCGGGGTCCTGAGAATAGCATCCCCTTTTCTCTGGGGGCAGCAGGTTGGCGATCTCTTGCATGATCTCGTGCCCGATCTCCTCGAGCCCTCTTCGACGCTCTTTGCCCCGGCCCTCGGCGCAAAAGGGGCCAAAGGGCTCGCCTATGCGCACGATCACACGAGCGCGACGCAGCCTGCAGAGGCGCGGAAAAAAGTTGGCCGATCCGTGGATGCCGAGAGGGAGGATGCGAGCACCCGTACGTGTGGCCAGAAAAGCCGTTCCAGGACGGGCGGGCCGCAGCACAGCGGCCCAACTGCCAGCCTCGGGAAAGATACCCAAAAAGCCCTCCTGTTCCAGGACGGCCTCCGAGGCGCGCATGGCGTCGCGTGAGACGCCCCCGCGACGCACGGGTAAATACCCCCATATTTTGGGGAGCCAGGTTACCGTGGAGGGGGCATTAGGCATGCGCGTCCCTCCCACAAACTCTATGGGGTGGGGGATGGCCCGCACCATGATGGCGGGGTCGATGAAACTGAAGTGATTGGCCACCACGAGCAGGGGCCCTTTTTCCGGGACATTCTCCTGGCCCATGACCTGGAAATCGCTGAGAAGGTCGAATGCCACCGTCGTCATCTGCCGAAGTATGGCACGCAGCGTACGTCGGCGTGGATAGGTGATACGCTCGGCGATGGTCATTTCACTCATGGCATTCGCTTTCCTCCCCAGTTATCCCTCGGTACCTTTTCGTCGTGGTCAGTTCCGGTGTGGCCGCTTTCTGCAGTGGTGCCCTGCGACCGTGCGTGGTTCTTTTGCTCATCTGGTTACTGCCCATGTCTTATCCAGCGCCTGCCTCACGTCCTTTTTTCTCATCGACCAGCAGGAGCAACAGGAGGCCCATGGTGAGGAAAGCCACGACGGACACGAGGGCCAGGCGGTGGCCGGCCTCCTCTGCGGCTATGGGGCCCATCTGGTGGGCGGTCTCGTACCATTGGGTGGTCCATGCCACCAACAGGCCGAAAAGCGTGGGTCCGATAAAGGATGATGTGCGTCCCGTCATGGCAAAGAAGCCATAGAATTCGGCGCTCTTGCCGGGCGGAGCGAACATGCCCACCGCGGTGCGGCTGACGGACTGGATACCGGTTAGCGAGAAACCGGCCACAGCACCAATAAGATAGAACTCGAAGCGAGAACGACTAAAGTAGAGCCAGACCACTGGTAGGATCAGGAGCATCAGCGAGACGATAAGCGAGTGTTTGGTACCAACGGCGTCGACCAGTAACCCACAGAGGTAGGCTCCCGCGACGCTTGTCACCTGCACGAGAATCATAAAGATGATCAGTTCCTGCTGTTCCATGCCGAAAAGAACGGCGCCCAGAATGGCTGCAAAGTTGAGCACGATGTACACGCCGTGCTTGTATATCTGGAAAGCGATGATGAATTTGACGAACTCTTTGAACTTTTTGATGGTCCTGGCCGTCTCTGCCAGGCGCTGGAATGCTACAGAGAAGTAATTCCTGCCCGTGGGAAGCGGGTGGGATTCGGTGCGCTCCTGCACCCAGAAAAAAGTTGGCAGCGCCGACACGGCAAAAAAGACAGCGGTAAACACAAGGGAGAGCCGTACGACCAGCGGATCACTCCCCGTGAGTACGATGGGCACCAGAACGATCACGAGGCAGAGAATGCCGCCAGCGGACCCGATAGCCCAGCCATTCCCTGAAACTCGCCCCATATCCTCTGGCTCGGCGATCTCGGGGAGGAGTGCATTATAGAAGACCTGGGCGCTTCGATAGCCGATCTCGGCCAGGATGAAGAAGAGCATCCCGAGAAACCAATGTCCCTCTCTGACAAAGAATAACAGGGCACAAAAGGTTATCGCCAGGGAGGTGAAGAAGAGGAGAAAGCGCTTTTTGGCCCCGGAGAAATCCGCCAGGGCTCCCAGGACCGGCGAGGTCACGGCCACGAACAACATGGCAATGCCCACGGATATCCCCCACAGCCGTGATCCCTGTGCGCCGCCCACCACGGTTCCCTTGAAATAGGCCGAGTAAACGGCCAGCAGCACTACCGCCGCATAGGCCGAATTACCAAAGTCGTAGAGATACCAGCCCCAGCGTTCTCTCTGTGGGGAACGACGATTTACCATATGCTTAACTCCTCGATCTACCCTTTGGATATCGTAACCCCCTACCCATACAGGGGGTTACGCTCTTTATTGGGCGCGGCCCACTTTTTGCAAGGACTCGTCCCTGTCCTCCCCATTCCCGAGGAGGCAAGGAAAAAGGGGAGGAATGTTTCCTCCCCTTTCGCACTCTATGCGTATCAATTCCTCAGCATTATTGTAGTTCTGGTATCAGCAGGCCATAGCCCTCTGCACGGCGGCGATAGACGACGCTGAATCCTTCGGCGTCGATATTATAGAAGATGAAAAAGTCGTGTCCCAAAAGTTCCATCTGATCGATGGCCTCGCGCACGTCCATGGGGCGCGTCTGGAATCTCTTGACGCGCACCACCGGTTCCTCGGCTTCGTCTTCCTCTTCCTCTTCGAGCATGGTGGCTGTCTGGGCCCTCTGCTTCTGGTTGGCATACCAGTGCTTGCCCTTGTATTTCTTTATGCGGCGCTCCATCTTCTCGACGGCGGAGGTGATGGAAGAACGCATGTCACCCGTCCGCTCTTCCGCTCGTAGGATGACGCCGTCGTTGTTCCATGCAGTGATCTGGGCGACATTGCGATCACTGACATCTCTGGTGTTTTCGTAGGTAAGATCAAGGCGCACTTGGTCGAGATTGGAAAGGAAGCGTTGCAACTTGCCCACCTTTTTGGCGATATAGGATTCCAACCCCTCAGTAACCTCAAAATTCTTGTTCGTTATACGTATTCTCATGCCGATGCTCCTTTCTTTCAATGATTATGTCGGCTGAAAACGAGATGGAAGCAGGGATCCTACTCCCTATCTGCAGGTGGTGCGTGTCGAGGCCGCGGGATGGCCAGTTTGCCCCCGTTGAGGTTGCCCGCCACGGCCACGGCGGCCATCATAAAGGCGATGGGGTTGAAGGTGGTGATGGCAAGAAACAGAAAGGGGGCCACAGCGCCCAGACTGGAGATGAAAGCATGTTTGACAGGCACATCATCGGCGATCTTGCCCGTGACAAAGCCCGCCAGAATACAGCCAGCAAAGATGACGAGAATCATGACGGGGGATCCAAAGTTCCTATAAAACTCAGCAGTTCCCTCGTTCTGTGCCATATAGGCCCCACCGATGGAGGAGATCATGGTGATGATAAAGTTGAGGCCCATCCCGCCCAACAGCGTCCACCAGTTGATGCCCTCGAAATTGAACAGATCGCTGAACATGCATGTACTCCCTTCCATGCCCACCTTTCCCCATTATTGAGGGAGGGGAAAGCAAAGAGGTACCACCCTGTCTGCTCTGTGGTACCTCTACTTAGCGCGCCCGGGGCGACTCGAACGCCCAACCTTCGGTTTCGTAGACCGCTCCTCTATCCAATTGAGGTACGGGCGCATATTCCTGTAACCGTACACCCATTCTAGCACACGGTTCGCTGGCAAACAAATCCCTTGTGAACGCCGGCGCGTTCATCTTGGTATAGCAAGGCGGGGAGGCAGGGATTCGAACCCTGGGTAGGGTATAACCCCTACAACCACTTAGCAGGCGGCCCCGTTCGTCCACTCCGGCACCTCCCCATAAAAAGGCGAACATATTCTCTGAAGCGGAGGGAGAGGGATTCGAACCCCCGGATCTTTCGATCAACGGTTTTCAAGACCGCCGCAATCGTCCACTCTGCCATCCCTCCAGAGTGACATGTCCCTTAGGAACTAGAGTATAGCAGAAGGGGGACTGTCTGTCAATCGAGATGGGGAGCGTTTTTGGGCGATCCGCGTGTCTCCCCATCTCTGGTTTGACGAGCCATGAACCCGGCGACTAGAATACGACCACTCGACAACGGGAAAGAGCAAAGGGGAACGCGTGGGGGGAGAATCAAGGCGCCGCTGGCGTTCATATATTATCAGGGGGCTGCTAACTGGCTGGTTCTGTCTTTTCATGCTGCTCTCCGCTGGCGGGCTTTTTTTTCTATATTACGGTGCCCGATATAGCGGTCGCATCTATGAGGGAGTGAGCATTCAGGGGGTGGACGTTGGTGGCCTTTTTCCCGAGGAGGCCACGGATCTCCTAGAAAAGCGGCTGAATGAGGATTCTCCCTATATCTGCCTGTATACTGCAGAGCGAGAATGGACCCTTTCCAGCCGCCACCTGGGGGGGTATCGGGATCTGGCGGGAGCCGTGGAGGCGGCATGGTATCTGGGGCGAGAAGGGATCTTTTTTGAGGATATGAAAACGCGCCTCAGGCTTTTTTGGCAAGGATACCAGATCATTCCAGCGTACCATGTGGAAGCGGGGCCTGCCCTGCTGGCCCTGCGCCAGGTCGCCAAGCAGGGGGGACATCCCGCACAGCAGGCCCGTCTTCATGTCGCTGGGCTTCAGGCGCACACGGACGCGCCGGAGACAGGGCGTGAACTGGATGTCGACGTCACGCGACAGCGTATCGAGGCGTCGGTGCAGGAGGCCATGGGAACCTCAGCATGGAACAAAAAGTCTCGCCTGGCAGACCTGCTGCGCGATCAGGAGATGCCGGTGGGTGACGTCATCATGGAGCCCGTCCGCGTGCCACTGGCCTTTCGGGAGATCGTTCCGCTCCTGACAGAGGTTGAGGGGGCAAAGGAAAAGGTGGGGATGCTTCTCAGTGGCCCTTTGACTTTACACTTTGCCTTTCCCGAGATTTCAGAAGAGGAAAAGCCCCATGTTATAGACAGGCGCTGGGCCGTGGATCCTGCCGTGCTGGCCTCGTGGCTGACATCCCGTGCTGCTCCCACGGGGGAGGGGCTATCCGTTCAGGTGACTGTCGACAGGAAAAAGATCGCAGCATTTCTTCAGTCCATCGCCGATGACATCGCCCGGCCTCCACGAGAGGGGCGCTATGACTATGATCCGGAGGCACAGCGGCTCACAACCCTCGTCCCTTCACAAAACGGCTATGCGCTGGATATGGAGGCGGCGACAGACCTGGTTGCTGAGGCCTGTCTATCCTCCCAACGGGAGATCACCCTGCCGGTGCGCGTGATCCGCCCCCGGGTAGTCAAGAAAGACTTTCAAGAGATTCTTCCTCTGGAAGTGATCAGCACGGGGCAGAGCAGTTTTGCAGGTTCTCAACCTGAGCGGCTACAGAATATACGGGTGGCCTCGGCGCGTTTTTACGGGGTGACGGTGCCCGGGCAGGCGACGTTCTCCTTTTTGGATCATCTGGGACCGGTCACGGTGGCCAACGGCTACAGCCAGTCGTGGGTGATCTATGGCGATCGTACGGTGTTGGGGCCAGGGGGTGGGGTCTGTCAGGTCAGTACCACCTGTTTTCGGGCCGCCTTTTGGGGGGGCTATCCCATATTGGAACGGCATCCTCACAGTTACCGGGTGAGTTGGTACGAGCCCCCCGTGGGACTCGATGCCGCCGCCTTTCATTCCTTTGTGGATATGCGATTCCGCAACGACACCGATATACCCCTTCTCATCCTGACCGAGGTGGATGAGGAGAAGGCGCTGCTCACTTTTTACCTTTACGGAAAAAGGGGGAAGCGCACCGTACGCATGGAGGGGCCCATCACCAGCGATCCTGTGGAGCCGGGCGAGCCCGTTTTGGAGGAGGATCCCTCCCTGCCCCCTGGGGAGCGCAGGCAAGTCGAGCGGTCCCATGCAGGTGTGGACGTCACCGTGTATCGCATCATCGAGGAAGAAGATCGAGAGACGAGGGAAGAGTTCTTTAGTCGCTACAAACCATGGCCGGCACGTTATCTGATTGGACCGCGAGAGACAGAAGCGGAAGACGACAACGAGGATTCATCCTAGCGGGGTGAAAGCGGGGGATTTTCATGACCTTACAACTCGGACTTGTGGGACTGCCAAACGTGGGGAAATCCACGCTATTCAACGCCCTGACGGAGGCAGGGGCCGCCGTTGCCAGTTACCCTTTTACCACCATCGAGCCCAATGTGGGCGTGGTACCTGTGCCGGACGAGAGGCTGTCGCGCATCGCTGAGATCATTCAGCCCGAACGCGTCACGCCCACCACCCTGCGGGTCGTGGATATCGCTGGCCTGGTGGAGGGGGCGAATCGGGGAGAGGGGCTGGGCAACCAGTTTCTCTCGCATATCCGTAACGTCGATGCCATTGCCATGGTGGTGCGCTGCTTTCGCGATGAGAATGTGGCACACGTCACGGAGGAGTTGGGCCCTGTTGAGGATATGGAGACTATAGAGTTAGAACTGATCCTCGCCGATCTGGATATCCTGGAGAGGCGCGAGGAAGAGGTGAGACAACAGGCCAGAACGCATCCTCAGGATTTCGCGGCGGAACTGGATATACTGGAGTGGGTGAGCGATCAGTTGCGACAGGGAAAGATGATACGCGATCTCGATCTCTTTTCCGAGCAGCGAAAACATCTGCAAGACCTGGCCCTCTTGACGGACAAGCCGGTCCTCTATGTGGCGAACGTCGATGAGCAGGCGTTGCCTCATGGGGGAGCCCTCGCGGAACAGGTGAAACAAAAGGCGGAAGCGAAGGGGAGCGAGGCCATCGTCCTTTGTGCCGTCCTGGAGGCAGAGTTGATCACCTGGCCTGGAGAAGAGGCCAGGGCCTATCTGGCCGAATTTGGCATCGAGAGGGGGCTCGATCGGTTTATCCGTGCCGGTTATCGCTTGCTCGACTATATCACGTTTTTCACGACTACAGGCGGTCATGAGGTCAGGGCGTGGACGTTACAGCGGGGGCAGACGGCGCTGGAGGCGGCGGGCAGGATCCACACGGATATGGAAAGGGGATTCATTCGCGCAGAGGTGGTTCAATATGAGGATCTGATCGAGGCAGGGTCGATGAGGCAGGCACGGGAGGCGGGGGCGCTGCGGGTCGAGGGAAGGGATTACATGGTGCAGGACGGCGATATCCTGCATATCCGTTTTGCCACGTAACAGGTCAAGAGCGGGACTATTCGGCCGCAGTCTACTCGTTTCTATCGGGGTTCCAATCGAAATCGGCCGCCTGGGCCTCAGCCAGCACCTGTTCTACGACGCCCTCTGCCCTCCGCACCAGACATACCCTCCATGAATGCCAGCCAGGTTCTGTCAGGCGCTGGGTATATTCCCGTTCCCTGGTCCAGGCGATGCTTTTTTCCGGTTCCCCGAGGCGCCACAAGCGCAGATCAAAATACTCGTCCTCCTTTAATTCGCCGTCCCAGGCCCAGGTGAGGGTCAGCTCGCGGCCGTACACCGATTCGTCTTCCGCGGGATAGAGCAGTTCGATGGGGGCATATTCCGTCGTCGTGGTCGCCGTCGAGGCGGATTCCTCGTCCTGGGGGATGGCGGCAGATCGGGCTGTTTCCGACGCAGGTGTTATGGTTCTCCCTGGTGTGGACGGGGGAGTGGGAGAGACCACGATGTTCGCGGCGGGGGTCAAAGCCCAGGAAAAGATGTCAGAGAGTTCCTGGCGCGATATTGTGGGCTTTTTCAACCAGAAGGCCAAGACGACAGAGAGAATGGCGATCAAGAGGGCTGGCCAGATGGGGGATATGCCCCTTTTCCGCGCTCGTGGGGTCGTCAACGTCCGTTCGGGCTCGGGAGAGGTATTTGCGGACATGGACTCTATGGCAGGCACGGCAGAGAATCCCGGCACGTGTATGACGGCGGCCGGCCGTCCGTGGCGGCCCATGGCGCGTACCAGGGTTTGGGCTGAACCGCTATTGCGGAGTAAGCGACGCAGTTTACGTGGTCCCAGTTTCTCGACAGCCTTTTCCGTCGTGAAAAGCAGCCTATCTCCCGTCCCCAGGGGGTAGCGTATGGCGCGCAGTACTGTCCTATAATCCGTGGTCTCCTCGTGTGCTGTGGTCAAGGGGAATCTTTTCGGGCCTTTGTGCAATTCACGAACCTCGCCGAAACGCGTCAGCCACAGGGAGAGATCCTCGGGAACGAGTGCAAAGACGCTCATGTCCCTGATGATGACGGCGCCCAAGAGTGTCCCCTGCACATTTTCATGTTCAAGACAGGTTTTCGAAAGAGCACTGTGCAGACTGGGGAGGGTGTCAAAGCAGGGATCGGAGTAGTAGGCGTCGTACACTGTGGCCGCGATGGCTTCTGTGATGCCTGCATCACAGAGGAGGTGCAGAGCGCCCTTGCGCGCCCGTAGTATGGGGTCCACATTTTCCAGATAGGCATGGAGAAAGGAAGGGGGGTTGGCATCGATCCACACCGGCCCACGCGCATTTTCGCTTCTCATGTCTCTCGTCCCGCGGATAAAGAGATCCCAAGCCCCGACATAAAGGGTCCGGAGCGTATGACACATAGAAGTATATCGTTCTTTCGTCAAAGGATCAATTTGCCTCAAGGAGGGGAGATGGCCGAGGGGTATCACTTGTAGGAGATGCTCCGTCTTGCGAAAAGAGAACGTTCTCCCCGGCATTGACCGCTTCCGCGATGCAGACAGATCGCAACGCCTCTTCCAATCCTGGGGAAGGTGTTGTCCCCTCGTACAAGCACTTGACAAAGTGTGCGCTTTCTCCACAAAAGCCTCCCACTATCTCGGGGAAAGTGCGTGCATCTTTGATATGCAGGCTTGTCTCTCCGCCATCGAAGCATCTCAGATAACCCGGAAAGGATGTCAACCATTCGACGATGCCGTCGACGACCACCGTACGTTCACCAGCATGGGCCGTGTAGCGCTCGCTCTGCACACCCACACATGGCAGCATCTCCATCATGCCCTGGGCTCCGTTCGCATAGGTCAGGGTTATCAAGGCGCCGTTATGAGATATATTCTCTGTGTGCACCTCACAGATCTCGCTTGCGCCCAGCCAGTTTAGGGTGTCGAGTCCATGTAGTCCCGTACCATAGGCAAAGTCCTGCTCGCGACGGTTCACACGATGGAATTGACAGGAAAGAAACTGTACAGGTTTCTCTACCTCCTCCAACAAAGCCTTCATGCGTCGCAGCAAGGGGGCATGACGCCGATTAAAGGCCACCTGATGAGGGGTGTTTTCCCGCTGGGCGATCTCTAGCAGTTCGCTTGTCTCGCGGCTGTTGCTCCCTGGCGGCTTTTCCATGAGGGTGGGTATCCCCTGTGACAGAAAAAGGCCTGCCACCTCACGCATGGCGGCTATGGGTACCAGGACCCACACCGCGTCCGGGGCCTCGGATTCCAGCATGGCGTGGCAATTCTGGTAGGTGTGTTGAAAGCCGAAATGCGCTGCCATCGCCCGGGCGCGTTGCTCGTCGATATCGCAGAGGGCCGCCAGTTCCACATCTTTTTTTTGGGATAGTCGTACCAGACTGGGAAGATGATATCGTCGGGCAATGCTTCCCGCTCCCACTACCGCGATACGTAATGTGTTGGTCATGATTTGCTCCTCAAAAGATGAAAAGATTGAAAATCAACTGGGGCCTCCCTGTCTCGCGGATCATGGGAACCTTTCTATGGCTTTGACTACCCTGGCATAGACACTACTGAGGCGCACAAGGGGAAAAGAGCGCCGCCCGCAGACCTTTGCCTGCGCCATGCTCTGTAAAAAGCCCGGCGCATCGTGAAAGGGGGGCATCTCCACATAGGCGCATCCGATCTCGATGCCGTGATGGGCGTCGCTGCCCGCCCCGCGGAAGATATTGTGCTCGAGAGCCAGCGCATCGGCGCGCTCGTTATCCAGGGGCAATAAGACGCGGGCGTTCAACACTTCTACGATGTCGATGTGATCCAGAAGGGGTAAGAGGGTTTCCCGCCGTAGGGCAGAGCGACGTAACCGATCCTGGGGGTGGGGCACGTAGACGATGCCCCCCTGTTCGTGGATCTGGCGCATGGTCTCTGCCGCCATTTGTCCGGGTGCGATCCTCTCCTGCAAAAAGAGGCCGCACACATCCCCCTGGTTGGTGGAGATCTCTTCCCCTACAATGATGGGAAAATTTGATAGCGCCTTGAGCGCCAGCGCTCCCTCGATGGTGTCGTGGTCGGTGATGGCCAGGGCGTCCAGACGCGCACGCCTGGCCCAACGGACCACATCCTCCAGATTGGTCAGGGAATCTGGCGAATGCCGGGTGTGAACATGGAGATCAACGCGCATAATGACAGGCCTTGAAAAGATAGATTGTGACCAGCAACGTTGAGTATAGGGTTTCTTTGGCGGCATGTCGAGGCAAACTCTTGGTGTACCGCGCTATGCGGGGAGGGGGATATAAAAAAGCGGGCAACCCGATGGGGTTGCCCGCAAGAGGGAGGATGAGAAAGGAGGTGTCAGCCCGCTCTTGCCTCTGCCCTCTCCCGACGCGCCTCGGCTTCCTGCTGAATTTGTTCCACCAACTGCGAGGGGACGATGTCATAATGTATGATCTCGCGCGTATAGAGACCTCGTCCCTGGGTCATAGAACGCAGGTCCGTGGCGTAGCGCTGGATCTCGGCCAGGGGTACCAAAGCGGTGATGATGCCGTTGCCCCGATCCTGGCCCATGCCCAACACCCGGGCGCGGCGCGTGTTGAGATCGCCCAAGATGTCTCCCATATACTCCTCCGGTACGGTAACCTCGATGCGGCAGATGGGCTCCAACAGCACGGGGCCTGCCTCTGGCATCGCTGCACGGAAGGCCAGATGCGCGGCCAATTTGAAAGAAAGCTCAGAAGAGTCCACCGAGTGGTACGAGCCATCGTACAGCACGCATTTGAAATCTACCGTGGGATAGCCGGCTACGATGCCCGTCTCCATGATCTCGCGAACACCCTTTTCCACGGCGGGGATATATTGCTTGGGCACGGATCCCCCAAATATCTCGCTTTCGAATTCGAATCCCTCACCGCGCTCCAGGGGCTCGAAGCGACAGTAAACGTCGCCGAACTGACCGTGTCCGCCCGTCTGCTTTTTATGCCGTCCCTGGGCCGCCGCTGTCTTTGTGATGGTCTCCCGATAGGGGATGGCGGGCAATTCCGTCTCCACATCGACGCCAAATTTTTGCGCCAGGCGTTGGGTAGCGAGACGGATGTGGGAGGCCCCCATACCTGATAGTATGGTTTCCTTTGTCTGCGCGTTATAGTCGACGCGCAATGTGGGATCCTCTTCCACCAGACGGCTCAGGCTTTCGCCCAGTTTGTCCATGTCCTCCTTGGTTTTGGGGAAGACGGCCACAGAATAGAGAGGCTCGGGATAGGTGACCTTTTCCATCCTATAAGGGGTATTCTCATCGCATAGGGTATCGCCCGTGCTGGTGTATACCAGTTTGTTCACGCTACCTATCTCGCCGGCTTTTACAGCGTCCACAGGTATCTGTTTCTGGCCTCGTGGGATATATACCTGCCCCAGGCGTTCCTCCTCGCCCTCATTGGAGCAGAAAACACGGGAGTCAGAAGATAGGGTGCCGCTGTAAACGCGGAAATAACTGATCTTGCCCACAAAGGGATCGGCCATGGTCTTGAATACCTGCGCCACCAGGGGGCCTTTTGTATCAGGGGCGATGATCTCTTTCTCGTCAGTCTCCAGGTTTATGGCCTCGCGCTCGATGTCCGAGGGGTCTGGCATGAAATCGGCGACGGCGTCAAGCAATTGTCTTACGCCTATGTTCTTTGTGGCCGACCCACTCAGCACCAACACAAAATCACGACGCAGCGTTCCTTGGGCGAGGCTGGATATGATCTCCGTGGGGGTCAGATCCTCGCCATCAAGGTACTTGAGCATAATCTCATCGTCCATCTCAGCAGCGTACTCTACCAGTTCCAGTCGGGCCTCTGCCGCCTCGTCCTGCATGTCGGCGGGTATATCCGCTTCTTCGGCGTCTTCTCCCATATAGGCCTTCATGGAAAGTAGATCGACGATTCCCTCAAAGGACTCCTGAGAGCCGATGGGGAGGGTGATGGGGACAAAGGTCGTATTGGGGAATTTGATGTTGAGGCTTTCCATGGCCTGTCCAAAGTTGGCGTTGTCGCGATCCATCTTGTTAATAAATACCAGCCAGGGAAGGGATCCTTTGTCGAGGAACGCCTTTTGCACTTCGGCGCCGACCTCCACACCGGAGGCAGCGCAGATCACCATCACACCCCCCTCCACCGCTCTAATGGCCGTCTTGACCTCCCCGACAAAGTCCATATAGCCAGGCACATCCAGGATATTGAGCCGATAGTCCCGCCACTCGCAGGGTAGAACGGAACAGTTTACGGAAAAGCCACGGTTCTTTTCTTCCTCGTCATAATCCGAGATCGTATTCTTTTCCTCAACCTTGCCCAGCCGGGAGATGGTTCCTGTATCATAAAGCATGGCTTCACCCAGCGAAGTCTTGCCACTGCCACCATGACCGACGAGGGCAACATTGCGGATATTCTCATTTACACCCATAAGAAAAAAAAGTCCTCCCGAATTGATATCATTACAGACGTACAAAACATAGGATAGCACACTCTTTTTATCACGACAAGTGGGCCAGATGCTCTTCACGTATTATGAGCCGAGCATTGAAAAACCTGTGGATCTATCCTCGTCCCAGGTACTTTTGCTCCACGGGCAGGACGATGGCCTCGAGCATGTTGGCCTCAGGTGGCAAGGTGGCCATGAGGAGGGCTGTACGAGCCACCTCGTCGGTGGACATCATGGGTTCTCCTCCCTCATCCCAGCCGGCTGACGCCCGCCCGTCGGCACGCCGTTGGACAAGGGTGTTGCCAGGATGCAGGCAACTGGCTGAGATACCGAACTCTCGCCCGTCCAATGCCGTACTCTTGGTCAGGCCCCAGATGGCGTGTTTGGTGGTGGTATAGGGCACCGAATATTTGCGCGGACGTTGCGCCGATATACTTCCGATATTGATGATCCGTCCGCCCCCGGCGTCCTTCATGATGGCAAATGCCTCGCGGGTACACAAAAAGGGGCCGGTGATGTTGGCCGCCATGACGCGATTCCAGGCTTCCAAAGAGACCTCGTCGATGCGTCCCCCGTCAAAGGCGCCGGAACTGTTCACCAAGATGTCCAGACGTCCATAGCGCTCCATGGTCTTTTGAAAGAGTTCTTTGACCTGGGCTTCCACGCCCACGTCGGTGGGGATGGGCAGCGTCTCGGAACCGGTCGCCTCTTGGAGTTCCCTGGCCGCACGCTCCAGGCGATCAACCGTCCGCCCGGCGATGACCACAGAGCATCCCTCCGTGGCAAAGGCTTTGGCGATGGCTTTGCCGATGCCGCTGCCACCTCCCGTCACAATGGCCACCTTTTCTACAAGTTTTCCCATGTTTTCCTCCTCACACTTGGATGGGGTTCAGATTGAACAGGGGAGGCCCTCTCAAAAGAGAGGGCTTCCCCTGTGTGGATATTATAGGTGCCTCTCTCGCTACGACAGGTGGGCGATCGGACTAGGATGCGCCGCTCCAGATCGTCGCGACGCGCAGTCATATCGCGCAGGTTCTGGGCAACCAGCATGTCGCCCGTCTCCTCGGCCCGGGCTTGCAATTCGGGGAGTACCTCCTCGTCAAGTTGCCGTAGCCTGGCTCCCGCAGCCAGGATATAGAGTTCGAGTTGATGGAAGTAATCCACCGTGGCCTCGTACAGCCGGTCCAGCATATTGACATCCCGCAGGAGGCGCGATTTGTGGCTTTCCTGTACCACAATCATGTCCTCGATCTGGTCCTGTACCGTCTCATAGCGCTGGACAAAGCGCGCCAATGGTTCCACGCGCCGCAGGACAGCCTTTTCGAACCAGTCCCGTTCTTTGTCGGGATCCAACGCGTCTATGCCCAGGCCCCGTACTCTGGTCATCAGATTGCCCACCGTATCCCCCCACGGGGTCCACGTCCTTGTTCCGCACCTGCTGCAGCATCTCATCGGCGGAGGATGTGAGTTCTCGCTGTGCCTCCACCCCAAAAGGCGATGATGCTCTGGGTATTCTCCAGATCAATCTCGGCCATCAATTCCCGTACGCGTTCTCATTGGGCTGCAGGCAGACTGTCCAGAGGGACCAACGCTCTCTCACCTCCGGTCAGAGGATCGCCCTCCAAAATCGGTTCCAATCTCTTTTGTTTCCTGTCCATCTCTGTCCCCGCACTCGCCTTTGCCCCAGGCTATCATTGATGACTTTTTTCTTAACGGCGAGGCCATTATACTGCTCAAACTCCCACCCTGCAATCATGCTCCAGATTCAGGGGGCTGGAGCACCTGTCCTCCGCTGTACGTATTCCGATCTCGACCGGATCAGGACAAGGTAGCATAACAAAAAGGCCCCTTCCAAGGAGAAAGGGGCCATGCACGCGCTTCAGGCGATCTAGACGAAACGCTTTTCCACAACGCCCAGGGTGGAGAACTCGACCCTGTAGGTGGCGGGCGGTTCGATGGAGATGATGGGGGTCAGCGTGCCGGTCATGACCAAGTCTCCGGCCCGCAAGGACTTGTCCCTCTCGGCCAGTTTGGCCGCCAGCCAGGATACTGCGTTAGCCGGATGGCCCATGGCCGCACTGCCCTTTTCCCTGCCCAATTCCTCGCCGTCGCGGGTGAGGACGGCTTCTTCCTCCAGCAAGTTCACCTCACTGGGATCCACCCAGCCCTTTTCGCCCAGGATGACGCGCGCGGAGAACCCATTATCGGCGAAAAAGTCGGGATAGGGGCAATCCCAATCCTTGATGCGCGCATCGCAGATCTCGAACGAGGCGCGGACGCCCTCTGTGGCGGCCAACACGTCCTCGATGGTCAGGCCCTCTCCCGAGAGAGGTTCCTTGAGCAGGAAGCATATCTCGCACTCGATCTTGGGATCGATGAGTTCATCCGTGTCGAACTCTCCGCCGCTTTCCAGCACCATGCTGTCCAGGATATAGCCATAGGTGGAGTCGGGCAAGCCCATGTCGTCGCGGACGGGGATGTTGGTGAATCCGACCTTGTAGCCTCGCAACTCGTCGCCGGCGTCTATGCGCTCCTGTATGTTCTCCTCGCAGATGGTATGTGCCGCTTCCAGGGTCAACCCCCCGGGCACCATATCGGATATGGGGCCCACAGGCTTGCGCTCTTTTCGTGCCCTGACCAGAATGTCTCTTTCTTTCTCAAAAGCCATATTTACCCTCCAAGTCTACTAGAACGTATCAACATGTTGTCAGCGTATCTCCTGGGTTCTCGACGCAGATCCCTGTGTCAAAGGTACATCATATCGAACGAGGGGACTGGCCTACAAACGGCTGGATCAAGTTCCTCGCAGGCCAAAGGGGGCTTCCATCTCTCCCGTCACCTCCAGCCACCTGACGATATCGCGTCTGCGCAACAATCCGACCAGTTCCCCACCCTCCACGACGGGCAACTGTCTCACCTCGCTCCTCGCGAGTTTGTGTAGGGCCTCTGCAGCGTCCTCATTCGGGGTCACCATGATCACATTCTCGACCTTTGTCATAATATCCCGTACCGTGAGGTCAGCCCATCTGCTGCGCGGTTCGGCCCGCACGTCATCCATAGTGACGATACCCACAATCCGACCATCGTCTATTACGGGAAAGCCATAGTCATCGAATTGCATCACGCTGTCGTACACAAAAGCCTCCACCGAGATCGCCGGGGACACGATAGGTGGGTCATGGCGCATCATACGGGATACAGGGGTGCCGCCGAGTATATCCTGGACGACGACGTGCTGGTAGCTACGAAAGGCCGCATTGCTCAGGAACCAGCCGATAAAGGCCAGCCACAATCCATTGATGACGCCTCTGCCCACGACGGGCATGGCCACCCCAAAGACGGCGAATATTCCGGCCGTGATCATGAGCCAGGCGACGCCCTGACCGATCCACATGGCCCAGGTGGTGGCACGGCGCAGATCATCTGTAAGGGCCCAGAATATGGAGCGTATCACGCGCCCGCCATCGAGAGGAAAACCGGGAATCATATTAAAGAGCCCCAAAAACACGTTGATGGAGCCCAACCAGAGCATCAGGGTAACTATGGGCCCCAGGCCCTCTATCATCTCCATAGGATCAGTTACGCCTGCAGTTGTGGGACCGGCGATGATGTTGGCGATAAGGAGAAGAAGGCCGCCAATTGTCAGGCTGACGACGGGACCGAGAATAGCCATAAAGAACTCGTTGACAGGCGAATCGGGCTCTTCCTGGATATTGGCGACACCACCGAACAAAAAGAGCGTGATATTGCTCACAGGTGTCCCCTGGGCCTTGGCCACCAGGGAGTGGCCCAGTTCGTGAGCCAGGACGGAACCGAAAAAGAGCAGCGCGGCTATGACAGCCACGATCCAGCGCAGCATGGGAGACCACTCCGGGTGCATAGCGGTGAACGCGGATCCCAGGTTCCCCGTCACCAGGGCAAAGATCAAAAGCCAACTCCAATCGATGCGGATGTCGATGTCGAACAGTGTGCCGATGCGAAGACCATTCCTTTCCATCACGCCCCCTTTTTTCCGAACCAACGGCGTCGCCTACATTATCTTGCCAAAGCCCCCGTGTGTCAAGCCAGGGCGGGAAAGTGAGAGATACAAAATGGGTTCATTTCGTAATTTCTGCTCTTCGCAGGGAAAATCAGGAAGGGAATCGAGCAGGGGGCTTGAGACGCGTCTCAAGCCCCCTGCCAATTTTTATCATTCGATCATTCCAGTCCGAGGCGTTCACGGATGATGTCGAATGGCCCGTCCTCCAGTTCAAAATTCCATTCCTCCTCAAGCAAGTCTTTGAGGTGTGGTACGGCCCGCGCGCGGTCGGGGAAGACGGCGAGAAGACGTCGATATATATCGGGGGTATGCTTGTAGACGATTGCCAGATCCGAGAGTGAGTATTTTGCTCTTTCGATGGCGCGGGGGGTCGCCATACATTTCTGTGCCATCAGGGGACAGGTGATGGTGTCCCGTTGCAGGGAGAACTCGAAAAACTTTTGGCACATGGGGCAAAAGTACTTGCCGGATGGCATATCACCGATGATCTCCATGTCGTCAAATAGGATCTCCCGCTCGACTCCGAGATCCTCTCGCAGCACTTGGACCCCGGCCTCCAGTACCGTCCGGAGTTTCTTGCGATTCCAGGCTTTTTGGGGGTCGGTGACCACAAAGGTGAACTTTTCTTCTTGCACCCGCTGTGCGGTCTCGGATCCACTGACGAGAATAATGAAACTCTTGAGCGTCTGCAGCGGTTCGGTGGTGTAGGAAAAGTTCCATTCCTCCAGAAAGCCTTTATAGGCCTGGGCCAGGGCCTCGCCCGTCTCCTTCCCATTCTCGGGGGTGAGATGGGACATCAGTTGCTGCGGAATCTTGGGATAAAAGAGGCCGAACTTTTCGAGGCTACCCGTCGTCTCTGGGGGGATCAGTTCGACGGGAATGGGGGTGTTGATGCATAATTTGGGCATGTAGGGACAGACGGGCTTCTCAATGTCAAACAACATCTTGCAGGTGACGCACCAGTAGCGATTGGAGGGCGAAACCTCACCGCGAGGCATATCTGCGACACGTGCGATCACTCTATCTCTATTGCTGAACATGGCTCCATCCTTTCATAAGTGATCTGTTATGTTGCTTACCCATCTATGTATCCACATTATCTTTTGACTATCTTGTGCTGTCAAGCATAGATGATTTGAGATAAGATGCATATTTACGGGTCCGAACATAAAGAACCTTTCTGGATAGAAACCTGACGCCCAGGGCTGAACCCACTGGGCCGATGTCAAAGCCCTCTGCGACGTCTCTTAAAACTGGCTTGACAGGGAATTTTGGGGAATGTATGATGACCACACTGGGTCCCGGCATATATAGGGCAGTATTTGAAAGGAGGTGATGGGGTCGGATTGCTGCGATCTGCAGTGGTGAATGCTTGTAAGTTGTGAGGAGGTATTCCATGGCTTTGGGAGGATATGCTGATAGGATCGCACGTATCGATCTTGGTACGGGAGGGATCGAGTACGAATCCATCGATGAGGAAGAGGCGCGCAAGTATGTAGGGGGTAGGGGGCTGGGTGTCAAGTTCCTGTTCGACAATGGTCCCGAGGTGGAAGCCCTGTCGCCGGATAACATCCTCAGCGTCATGGTCGGCCCGTTCACGGGCACACAGGCTCCCATGAGCGGCAGGGTGTGTGTGGTTACCAAATCGCCTCTCACCGGCACCTGCACCGATTCTCACATGGGGGGCTGGATCAGCGCAAAGATGAAATGGGCCGGATTCGACGGCTTGGTCTTTGCGGGCAAGGCCACGCATCCCACCTATGCCTATGTGGAAGATGGAACGGTTACCCTGCACGACGCCTCGGACCTGTGGGGCAAGGGTATACAGGAGACGATTGCGCTGGTGCGGGAGAGGCACGGCGAGGATGTGGGCGTGATGAGCATCGGGCCGGCAGGCGAGAATCTGGTGCGCTTTGCCGGATGGATCAACACCGACGCACGGGCCTCGGGGCGAGGTGGGACCGGCGCGGTGGCGGGCTCCAAGAACTTGAAGTGCATTGTCGTCAAAGGTGATCGTGCCAATATGCCGCAGCCGGCCGATGCGGAGGCCTTCCGCGAGGCGATCAGGGCGGCGTCGACCAAGATTCGTGAGGTACCCACCACGAATCCAGATGGGGGCGATCTGCACGTGTATGGCACGAACGTATTGATGAACTTGGCCAACGAGATTGGTGCTCTACCGGCACGGAACGCTCAGCGCTCCGATTTTGCTCAGGCGGACGCCATCGGTGGGGAGGCGGTGGCCGAGGGCATCCTGGTCGACCGTCCCGCCTGCTACAATTGTCCCGTGGCCTGTAAAAAGGAGGTAGAGATCACACAGGGTGAGTATGCCGGGCTTCATATGGAGAGCCTGGAGTACGAGTCAGCCTGGGCCTTTGGGGCCATGTGTGATAACGATGATATCAACGCTATCGCGGCCATGATCGACCGGTGCAACGATCTGGGCCTGGATACCATCGAGGCGGGCAATGCCCTCGCCATGACCATGGAAGCCACCGAAAAGGGCCTGGTGGACGGTCTGGCCTGGGGTGATACGGGGGCCATGATGGAGTTGATCCAAAAGATCGCCCTCCGTGAGGGAATCGGCGATGAACTGGCAAAAGGCCCGGCGCGGGCGGCAGAAAAGTGGGGCGCTCCCGAGATCTCGATGAGCGCCAAGGGGCAGTCCATCCCCGCCTACGATCCGCGCGGTTTAAAGGGCATGGGCATCGGCTATGCCACCTCCAACCGTGGGGCCTGCCACCTGCGGGGGTATACGCCGGCCGCGGAGGTGGTCAACTGGGTGTTGGGAGAGGAGATGGTGGCTGATCCGATGGCGTGGGAGGGCAAGGGCGAACTGCTGGCCACCTTCCAGAACGTCTACGGCTTTACCGACAGTGCTGACGTATGCAAGTTTAGCACCTTTGCCGTCCCCCTGGACGTATTTGCGGCGTTGTACTCGAGCATGACGGGCGTGGAGTTGGATGCGGACGGCCTGTTGGAGATCGGGGAGCGGATCTATAACCTGGAGCGCCACTATAACAACCTCAACGGCTTTCGAGAGGGCTCCGATACACTACCGCTCCGTTTCCTGGAGGAGCCGGGCACCGGTGCGGCCTCGGAATCGGTCTGCGAACTGGACGAGATGTTGGAAGAGTACTATGCGTATCGAGGTTGGGAAGATGGGGTAGTGCCCGAGGAAAAGTTGGGAGAATTGGGAATCCTCGACTGATCCTCATTATAGGACTGAAAAGAGGGAGCGGTTGGCAAAGGGCACGATGAGCCAACCGCTCTTTTGCTTTTAGCCGCCACCGAGAGGAGGAAAGAGAGCCAATCTATCATCCTCCTCCAGCGCAGTGTCGAGATCATCCAGAAACTGGATGGAGCGTCCATTGACGAGGACATTGACGCCCGTGGCGGGCATTTCGCCCTTTCCAAGTTTTTCCTTCAATGCGGGATACGTGACCGTGAGATGGTCCAATACTGCACCCACGGTATCCTTTTGATCCAAAGAGACCTCCAGTTCCTTTTCCCCTATGACGCTTCTCAGGGTACCAAATACCTTTACTTTCATGGAAAACCCCTTCCCAACCTTTTTATGGTTTGTCCCTATTGCCCCTCGCATTTTCATAATACTCACCCGCTTCCATTCTATGAAAGGGATCGACACGGGGCAAGTTATATCGTGTGGCATGGAGACTGGCCTCCTGCTAAGGCTTCTTCCATTCTTGACTTTATCAATCTTTCAAGTATAATGAATATCGATCGCTTATTCCGTCTCATGAAGAGGAAGGGAGACGAAAATATGCAATATGAGGAATTCGTAAATCGGGTCCAGGATCGGGGAGAGTTTGCGTCTCGCGACGAGGCGATAAAGGCGACCAGGGCGATCCTCTCGACGCTGGGGGAATGCCTGTACCAGACGGAACGGCGTCACCTGGCCTCCCAATTGCCCAAAGAGTTGAAAGAGTTTGTGCACGAGTATGTGGATGCGTCGGAGCCCATACGGCGAAGGGCCTGTTTCACCCTGGGCGAATTCTACAATCGGGTGGCGGCGCGGGCCGATGTAACACAGGGGCCTGCCATGGAGCGTGCTAGGGCGGTGGTGACGGTGCTGCGAGAGGCCGTGCCAGAGGGTGAGTGGGCGCATGTCATTCGGGAGATGCCCGACGATTACGGCGAACTGCTTGAAGAGGAGTCCTCTGAGACGCCCGCACCCTGAAATCGTGGTCATAAGAAGGGGGCAGAGGTATGGGGATTCCCTGTACGGGCTCCCGGGGGTGATGGCGGTAGGGTGGAAGAGATAACAAGTGGGCAAAAGGATAAAAGGCCTTTTCCCTACAGGGAAAAGGCCTTTAGCAACTGGTGGCGACGACTGGATTTGAACCAGTGACCAAGAGCTTATGAGTCTCCTGCTCTACCACTGAGCTACGTCGCCCCAAAAAGAAGTAGCGGGGCCAGGATTCGAACCTGGGACCTTTGGGTTATGAGCCCAACGAGCTGCCACTGCTCCACCCCGCGCCGATTCAACGCTCACTATTATAGTACATATCCTTTTCTTCGTCAAATCCAAAGATCAGTCTCTGCCACGCTCTCCAGTGGGGATTGTGGAACAGGGGCGGATCCCCGCCCACAGAAGGGATCGCCAGTACGCTCTCTGACGGTGTGGGGGTGGGTTGGGGAGTGGAGGCGGGGGTGACCTCCATGACGACTATCCGTTCGGCACCTTTTGGCACCCAGCCCGCATCACGCAGTTCCTTGTCCACCCAGGCCTCTGACTGGCGACGCGTTATCTCTGCCTGAAACTCTGCTTTTTGCCGTTCCATCTGAAAGATCTCGTGATCGAGTTGATCGCGCCAGTTCCGCAGACGATAGGCCTCCACCGCTTTGGTGACAAAGGCCACCAGGAAGAACAGCACCAGGGCGAATACAAGTACCCCGATTAGCTGTGCTGTGGTAACGCCTTTTGTGGTCTGCTGCGTATCCATTAAATCTCTCCTTAAGGACTAGGCAGATGATACAGTGTGAGGATCGCTTCGTCAATTTCTTGTCCTCTGGATACGAAACGCTTGCGGTTTACTGGCAAAGACGGAGGATAGATGTAGTTGACGTTGTCTTATGTTTTGAAACTGGTATAATAGAGAAGGATAGCGTCCCGAATAGTGAATCCGCCGCCGGATAATGAGGGGGAAGGAGATATGGAGCCTTTGATTCTCATCGTCGATGACAATGAGGATGTTGCCGAGACTATTGAACGTACGCTGGGACATACGGGATTTGATACTGTGGTGGCCCATCGTGGGGCCGATGCTTTGGAGATAGCCCGCCAGAGACATCCCGATCTGGTCGTTCTCGACATCATAATGCCGGGCATGAACGGTATCGACGTCTGCCGTCATCTGCGTTCCAACCGTGAGTTGGGGGACATTCCCATCCTCTTTCTCACGGCAAGGGCAGAGATTGGAGATAAGATAGAGGGCTTTGAGGCTGGGGGGGACGATTATCTCACCAAACCCTTTAACTTGATAGAGTTGGAACTGCGCGTCCGGGCTCTGCTGCGGCGCAAGGAACAGACGGAGACACCGACGGGTCGAGAGACGATCGAGGTGGGGGGGCTCAGTCTCGATTGTCACGTTTTCGAACTTACAACGCCCGATCGCACGGTCCTTCTCACTCCCGTGGAATTTGAGCTCATGCATTTCCTCATGAGCAATCCGGACCGGGTCTTTTCCGCCGAGCAACTTTTGCAGGAGGTTTGGGGGTATCCGCCAGGAACGGGTATGCCCGATCTCGTGCGGGTGCACGTCAAGAACATCCGCGACAAGATAGAGCCAGATGCTGGCGAGCCCGTCTATCTGGTGAACATTCTCCGCCGTGGCTATATGGTGCCCAGTGACACCTGATCGATAGGGTGGAGTACGAGAGTATGCCTGATGCCCGCATTCTGGTAGCCGATGATGATGAGGCCGTGCTCGCCGTGTGTGTGCATGCGCTGGAGCGCGCCGGCTATGAGGTGGTCGGCGTCGAGGGCGGTTCCGAGGCCCTCTCGTGTGTTCGCACTCAATCCTTTGATCTCTTTGTCGCCGATCTAAGAATGCCTCGTATGACGGGGCTGGAGGCCTGCCGCGCCGTCCGTGATCTGGCTCCTGATATAGACCTGGTCATTATGACAGCCTTTGGCAGTATGGAGGCTGCCATCGAGGCGTTGGAGATCGGGGTGTCAGAGTTTGTACTCAAGCCCTTTCGCCAGCATGAGCTTTGTGCTGCCGTGGAGCGTGCCCTGGCCAAGGGGCGGAGAGAGCGGGAGAACGCCCGCGTGAGGACCCTGGTTCCCCTTCTCGACCTGAGCCGCGCCTTTATGCACTCGGTCGATCTTGCCGATATTCCCAAGCGTGTGGTGCGTATCGCCAAGGAAGAGACCCAGGCCAGCAGCGCCTCCGTCATGCTCCTGGATGGCGACGTCTTGACCATTCATGCTGCGGAAGGTCTGCCTCCCGACGTGGTCGCCGAGACGCGCCAGAGGGCCGACGAGGGTATTGCTGGCTATGCTATCACCCATCGCGAGCCACTGGTGCTTGAGGGCGATCTCAAGGATGACGTGCGGTTTCGGTATCGAGAGGGTACACGACAGATCGAGACCGCTGTATCTTTGCCCCTCATTCACAAGAACGAGGTTCTTGGTGTCCTGAATGTCTCCAAGACAGAACGGGGAGCCACCTTCACGGAAGCGAATGTGGAGTTTCTGTCCGTTTTGGCCAGCCAGGCGGCGGCTGCCATCGATAATGCGCGCCTGTTTACCGAGATTCAGGACGCCTATGAGCGTCTGGAGGAACTGGATCGTCTGAAAAGTGAGTTCATCAGCATCGCCTCCCACGAACTGCGGGCCCCTCTCACCGTTCTACTGGCTTATGCCACGCTGCTGGCGGATCAGGCGCCCGGCTCCATGCGCGAGCATCTGGATCAGGTGGTGGGCTCGGCGGTGCAACTGAAATCTATCATCGACGATATGATCAGTTTGCAACGTATAGATACAGGCGAAGCCCAGTTGAATCTGACGAACGTGGATGTCAGATCGGCCCTCGACCGCGCCCTCGGCGATCTGCAGCCCCTGGCGATCAGCAAGGGACAGATCATCAAGATAGAATCAGTGCCTCAGGTTACTGTGCGTGCCGACGCGGAGATGCTCGATCTCGTCCTTCATAATCTTCTCTCCAATGCCATCAAATTCACCCCCGAAAGAGGCACCATTTCCCTTTCCGCTAGGGAAAGAGGACAGAAAGATGTCATCATTGTCCTGAGCGACACAGGGGTGGGGATTCCAAGGCAAGAACTGGAGCGTATTTTCGAGCGATTCTATCAAGTCGGGGATGCGTTGCGTAGGGAACATGGCGGGATCGGCCTGGGGCTGGCCATCGCCCGGGAGATGGTGGAACTTATGGACGGGCACATCTGGGCCGAAAGTGAGGCGGGGGAGGGATCCACTTTCTATCTCGCTCTGTCACAGGGGAATTAGGCGCATCTGTTGCTCCGTATGATGCGTATAAAACGACAAACCCCCTCGTGAGAGGGGGTTTGTCACCTTCTTGTCCTAGCAAACACCTCGGGGAGGCGATGCTAGGACAATACACGTACTACTGATTGAATCCATACACATCACCTCCTTTTGTATTGGGATGGCAAAGTTAAAGAGCAACCTTGATTCTCAGAATCAAGTGTCCCTATTATGGGCTATCATCATGCGTCTGTCAAATATGGCTTTTGTCCTTTGCGAGCGGGTACTGAGCATTGTCTGTAAAGGCAGATTATCTCTCTTGTAGCCATCCCGCGTCCGCTGTTATAAGTGTTTCGGTTGTTGTATAATGCATAGGAGTGAGAATAGTCATTGTGGAGGCATTGTGCAACTACTAGAGTCTATGGAGCCAGAGTTTCCGGGCCCCGAGTGCTGGGATGACTGGGTCGCACAGAGCCCCAAGGGACACCTGCTGCAGACGTGGGCATGGGGAGAATTAAAGGATGATTTTGGCTGGACTCCCAGACGCCTGGCCCTAGTTGAGGGCAATGCGTTCCTTGCCGGTGCGCAGATACTGTATCGGGATGTTGGTCCCTTTACCCTCGGTTATATTCCCAAAGGTCCCGTGTTGGCCGAAAGAGGTCCCGATATCGAGGACGCCCTATGGCAGGCGATTCATCGCCGCTCGCGCCGCATGCGCGCTATCGCCGTCAAGGTAGAGCCCGAATGGTATGACGATCAGGAGCACAGACATAAGTGGTTTCGAGGGCATGGCCTCATTCCCAGTTCGCAGTGCATACAGCCACGGCGCACCGTCATCGTCGACCTGGAGGCCAGCGAAGAAAATATACTGATGCGTATGAAATCCAAGTGGCGTTACAACGTGCGTTTGTCTATACGTCGAGACGTGGAGGTGCGCAAGGGGGAGGAAAAAGATGTAAAGACATTCTACGATATGATGCGTACCACGGCCGACAGAGGGGATTTTGAAATTCACAGTTTCAATTATTATCAGCGGGCCTGGGAACTTTTTGCCCCGGACGACCGTGTTTGCCTTTTTATGGCCTATTATGAGGGGGAGCCGTTGGCGGGCATCATGGCCTATGCCTTTAACAAGCAGTCCTGGTATATATACGGTGCCTCATCGAACCGACATCGGAACCTGATGCCCAATCATCAGTTACAGTGGCGGGCCATGCAGTGGGCCAAATCCAAGGGCTGTACGCAGTACGATCTTTGGGGCATTACCGATTTGGATCCCGACTCTCCCACGGTGGAATTGGAGGGGGTGGAGCGTTTCAAAGCCGGCTTTGGTGGAGAGATCGTGCGCTATGTGGGGGCTTATGACTATGTGTATTCAAAGCCCCTCTATTGGTTGTTGTGTAAGGTATGGGACTATCGTCAAGAGATTCGCTGATATAGGCAGGATCTATTGAGGGTGGAACCCCGAGGTTAAACGCAAACCAGCGGGGATGGATATCATATCCATCCCCGCTGGGAAAATTCCCTGTATGGGGGAAAGGTTAGAGGCTCTTCTTGGCCATATAGACCATCAAATCGGCACAGCGCGTGGCGTATGCCCACTCGTTGTCGTACCAGGTGACGACCTTGACCATATTCCCGCCCAAGATCTGACAAGAGTCCGCGTCGACGATGCTGGATCGCGGATCGCCCTTAAAGTCCATAGAGACGAGGGGCTCCTTATTGACCCCGAGGATGCCCTTCATGGGTCCCTCGGCGGCCTCGTCAAAGGCGGCGATGAGCTCTTCTCCGGTCAGGGACTCTTCCGTCTCTGCCACAAAGTCCACGACAGAGACTGTCAGCGTCGGCACGCGCATGGCCATGCCGTCGAATTTGCCCTCGAGATCGGGAAGTACCAGGGATACGGCCTGGGCAGCCCCTGTGGTGGTGGGAATGATATTCTCCGCCGCTGCCCGTCCCCGTGTGGGCTTGCTGTGTGGCATGTCCTGCAATGTCTGGTTCGAGGTGTAGGAGTGGACGGTAGTCATCAAGCCCTTGACGATCCCCCACTTGTCGTGAACCACCTTGGCTGCAGGGGCCAGACAGTTCGTGGTACATGAGGCGTTGGAAATGATGTGGTGGTTCGCGGGATCGTAATCCTGCTCGTTCACACCCATAACGATGGTAATATCCTCATTGGTGGCCGGTGCACTGATCAAGACCTTTTGCGCGCCGCCTTCCAGATGTGCGGCAGCATCCTCGGCGTCGCGAAAGATACCCGTAGACTCGAGCACAATATCCGCTCCCAGTTCACCCCAGGGGATGTCAGCGGGATTACGCTCTGAGAAGAATTCTGTTTCTTTGCCATTCACGATCAGGCTGTTCTCTGTCACCTCGACGGTACCATCAAAACGCCCGTATGCGGTATCGTAGCGGAGCAAAAGGGAGAAAGCACTGGGAGGATAGAGATCGTTGATCCCCACCACCTCGATCTCGTCCCCATATTTGGAGACCATGCTCTTGAACGCCTGACGCCCGATACGACCAAAACCGTTGATACCAACCTTGATTGCCATCACACACTCCTTTTCCTCTTGCAAGGAACTAGATCTACCAAATCTTATATAGCATCTGCGAATGAAAAACCCGTATTACAAGCACGTCCCCCTGATGCCAAGTGGTAGTATAGACTATCTCCGGGCACAAGTCAAAGTGAAATGGATATAGAACGTCGAGGGACTCGCCACTAGTTCTCGATTCAGAACAGCATGGCCTCTGTGAATTCCTGTTGGAAATCTGGTCTGCCAGAGAGTTCCAGGTATTCCACATGATCCAGGATTTCGACCATTTTCTCGCGCAAAGCCCGGGCGAGGAGGACCTCTTTGGCCCCCGCGCCGGCCGCGTTGCCCACGGGGATGATCTCAGCCTCGGTAAAGTCGGGGATCAGGCCGATGCTCAGGGCGCTTTCTGGCTGGATATAGTTACCAAATGCCCCGGCAAGGTATACTCGCTCCACCTTCTCCGGGGGGCAGTCCAGTTCTTTTAGAAGAATCTCGATACCGGCTCGAATGGCCCCCTTGGCCAATTGAAGTTCCCGCACATCCCGCTGCGTTACGTCGATACCCCGTCCCTCTGCCCCCTGAGAAGGGTCGACCAGAGTAAAGGCGCGCTGCTTTTCCCGTTGCTTTATCCGCCGTGCCAATGCCCTGTGACCGTCTCCTCGGAGTTCCTTCGCATCCTGCATCATCCCTGTGGAGGCGATGATGCCCTCGCGGACCATCTCGGCCACCATGTCCACCAGCCCCGAGCCACATATTCCCCGTGGAGCCGCCTCCCCGATGGCGTGCCACTTTACGTCCTCGTCTATACGGATCAGATCGATGGCGCCACTGGCGGCTCGCATACCACAGCTGATATGTGCGCCCTCAAAGGCTGGGCCGGCGGCTGTGGAACAGGTGATGAGGCGCTCTCGCGAGCCGAGGGCCATCTCACCGTTGGTACCGATGTCGATGGCCAGCGCGATCTCGTCGCTCTCGGCGATGTCTGTGGACAGCAGTACACCCACCGTGTCCGCTCCCACCCATCCCGCTATATTGGGCAGGGTGTAGACTATGGCCTCGGGATGGACCTCGAGCCCCAGATCCGAGGCTCTCGAGGTGAGGGGAGAGGTGACCACGGGAACATAAGGGGATTGGGCGAGGGCGGCCGGGTTGATGCCCAGAAACAGATGATGCATGGTCGTGTTCCCCACCACGGTCAGGGCAAAGAGATGTTCTGGCCGGACAGAAGCCTCCGTCGTCGTGTCCGTGATGATGTGATTCAGGGCCTGGATGACCTCCCGCTGCAGTATTTCCAGGCCTCCCTCCTCACTGTTGGCAAAGTCGATGCGCGATACTACGTCGTCTCCATAGCGCGTTTGAGGATTCAGAAGGGAGGAGACGGCCATCTGCTCACCCGTCTCCAGGTCCATCAGATATCCCACGATAGTCGTCGTGCCGATATCAAAGGCTATCCCCAAAACGTGCTCGGGGCCAGTTCCACGTTCCACATGTACGATGCGACCATCTATTTCGATTAGGGTGATCAATCCCTCTTTGGCACGCAATGCCTGGGGAAGTTGATGGAGGGCGTGCAGGGTGAAGGAAATCTCGTCGCCACCCTGGAAATTCCAGGCGCGACGCACATTTTCCGCGTCGCTTATCGGATCTTCCAGGGTGGCTGGAGGGACCTGCAACGTATGCCGACGTACCCAGGGATCCCGTTGCACAGAGCGTTCGATTCCCTTCGAGAGGATGCTCACCTCTGAGATGCGTGACGCCTCTGGCACCGTCACCTCAACATCGGAGAGGGGAACGGTCTGGCACGCCAGACGATATCCGTTATCCAGTTCATGCGCGCTCAAGCCCTGCAGTTCGAGGGGTGTGGGAGGCGATGCGTCGCCGTGGACGACCACTTTACACTTGGCGCACGTGCCACGTCCGCCACAAAGACTCTCGATGCCCACCTCGGCTGCGTCCGCCGCTTCCAGCAGTGTCCTACCTTTTTCTACCTCCACGGCGATGCCAGAGGGTTCGAATGTGACCAGCATTATACTCCTTCAAAAAGAAAACCCTTTAACTGCCTGCCTTTTCGAAAACGATAAAATGCGATAGCCCCAGAACCTGCAGCGGCGTCCTCTCCAAAAAGTAGCTTACCCTGCGCAGTATCGACCCCAAAAGGGGGCTACGAGCGGCGATGTTATCATAACCGGCGAACACGCGGCGATGCGCCACGACGCGCCCCGGTGATTCCTCCAACAGAGCGCGTACGTCTCGCCCCGTATAGGCCCGGACATGGGGGCAGAGATGATCGCGCCATGCCGTGGGCAAATAGTTCACCAAGGGAATATTGCCAAAGTGGTACTGTCCCTGCCAGTACACGCCATGCGTCTCAAAAGGGTACCAGCGGTTAGGCACAAAGATCACCAGGCGCCCTCCGGGCCTCAGCACCCGGTAGGCCTCCCGCACGGCCTCTGTATCATTCTCCACATGTTCCAGCACTTCGTGGGAGAAGACGACATCGAAAGAGTCTGTGGCAAAGGGCAGGCACTCTGCTGAGGCGCATTCCACATGCGCCAACACCTTGCGCGCCTCGCGTACCTTCTCTGGGTCCACATCCACGCCATATACATGCTCGGTAAAATCGCGAAAGCGGAGCATATAAAGTCCCAAACCGCAGCCGGCGTCCAGAATCCGCGCCCCATTCAGATCGACGTAACGAAGAACGAGTTCTAAGCGGCGTTCCTGACCCCGACGCCACACATAGCTCGGATGTCCCCACCCGATGGCTTTATCATCACATCCCATCGTTATCCTTTCCAAGAATATGATACTACCACGAAAGGCAACGTGCAAAACCCATGCTGCATCATGCCCTCGCCCGACCTATGCGCCTATTTTCTTCAGGGGTCTTTTCCATTTATAATAGGTTATTGCACTCTGGTATTGTGGGTAGTTTTTCGCCAAAGATGGTTTATTCATCCCTTGGAGGCCCGGTATGGAAGATAACCGTCCCGCTCTGCGCATGCTCGTCGTCGCACCGCGTCCCCTTTTATTGTCGAGGGTGCCCGACCGCACCGACGTAGAGGCCATTTACGAGGCTGTGGAAGCCCAGGGCAACCGGATGGAGGCGGAATGGCTATGGCCGGCTACCTATGACGCCTTTGTCGAACGTCTCCATGACGCAGAGGCTCCCATCGTCGATATCCTCTATTTGAGTGGGGTTGCCTCAGACGATGGGAGGAGGCTGACTCTCCAGTTTGAGGGTGAGGGAGGGGATGCGAGCCCCATAGGCCTTGATGCGCTGGGAGGAACCTGCAGTGATGCAGATCTTTCTCTGGTGATGCTGCAGGCCATAGCGGATGCCGGGTCGATGGGTGAGGCCTTTTGTGAGCATGTCAGCAGCCTTGCTGCTTCCCTTGCCCTGAATGTGCTGCTTCTTTCGGGGGAGATGTCAGCGCAGGCGCTGACGACGATGGGTACTGAACTTTTTGCTGGTTTTTTGGCCAAGGAGCCTCTGGGGCGCGCCGTGGCAAAAGCACAACATGCATGTGAGGATGGCAGGGGGGGTGCGCTTTTTGCCGCACAGGAGGACGTTGTCATCGGGTCCACTGAAGGGGAATCCTCCAGCGGAGTGAGCAAGATCATCCGCTTTCCCGAAGGTGGTCTGCAGCCTGCGTGGCAATCCCTGCCTTCCCCGTCCGAGGTGGGGGGACTGCCTCCCGAGCCCGATCATCCTTTTGTGGGGCGGGGTAGAGAAATCGTGGAACTGGAAAAGGCTATGCGTAAATCGGGGGATGAGGGACCGCTTTGGATATGCGGGTATGAGGGCCTGGGCAAGACGACACTTGCAGCGCACGTGGCCCGATGGCTGGTACGGACAGGACGTTTCGAACATGTCGTGTATACTAACTTTCAGGGCGGGGGGCTGTCCGAGTGGCCGCTGCATAATCTGGGCAAGGATCTTGTGGGAGATGAGTTTTCCCCAGGGAGGGACGGATCCCTAGAGGCGGTGGAAGAGGCCCTGGCGAAGACGCCTACTCTCGTCCTCTGGGATAATATAGAGGCTGTCCTTCCCACTGGGACATTTCCCCTGGATCCCGAGGAAAAGGCCAGCCTGTTTCAGTTGGCCAGGCGATTGGGGGAACATCAGGAATGTGCTCTGTGCATCCTGTCCGATACCCCCGATGTACCCGATGCGGCTCGCGCTTTGGAACCGTTATGCTGCACGCTGTCCATGAATCCGCTGAATAAGGAGGACGCCCTTGTCCTGCTCGACACGCTGATGGAAACAGCGCACGAGAGGGTTGCCCCTGCATTGGCCGAACTGGTCGACGTCCTGGCCGGACATCCCTTAGCCCTTTGTGTGCTGGGCTCCCTGCTGAAGGATGGAGATATAGAGCAGATGATGACGGATTTGGAAGAGATTATGCCCGGCATTCACGAAGGGCAGGCGCACCTGCGCAACGGGGCCGTCATTCTGGCGCTGGAATATCTCATGCGCTCCTTCGATCAGGATACGCGCTACGAACTCTATTCTCTAGGGCTCTTTGCGGGGGGATTCGTCGAGTTTCTGGCGCTACAGATGTTGAATATTGAACGGGAGATGTGGGAACAGTGTAAAGAACGGTTTGTTTCCACGCATTTGATGCAGCCCCGCCGTCTCGAAGGTATCAATGTGCCCTTTGTTGGCCTGCATCCCGCGCTGCCCCACCACCTCGCGCGGCGATTGGGGAGCCAGCAGCGGAAAAGGCTGGAAGAGAAATACTATGGCAGTTATCTGGGGCTCCTAAAGTGGTTGAGTGAGACGGATGCCGAGTATCCGGATGCCGCCAGAGTATTGGCTCGCCACGAGATGCCCAACTTTCGACGGGGTTTCCAGCGAATACTGGAGGCCGAAAATCTCAATGCTGCCGTCGCCTATATGCGTTATCTGCAGTACTTTTTGAACGTTCTCGATCTGCCTGCTGAGAGGGACGCCATCGCAGAGCAATTCCAGGAGACGGCCTCGAAAAGAATCCCTGCAGAGGGTCCTCTGGATCGCCCGGCCTTTCAGTTCCTGCTGGGTCAGAGCGAGCGGCTCCTGCAGTCCGGTCGTGTCTCCCAGGCGGGCAGTTTGCTTCAACAACTCGTCCAGCGCATCAGCGAGGAGGATGGCCTCTCATATGGCGGAGACGAGGCGGCCCTGGACCGGGCCGTTGCTTTGCACAGATTCGGGCAGTTGCTGCAAAACGCGCGGCAATTCGAAGGGGCCCATGGCGCCTTCCAAAAGGCCCTCGGATCGTTGGAGGGCATTGAGGGAAACGAGACGGTTCGATCGGAACGCCTTGTGCTTTATCAGGCCTTGGCACAGGTACTGGTGCGGACTGGCCGACCTCAGGAGGCGGAAGAGGCCTGCCAGAGCGGCCTGGAGATCGCTCAGGAACTCGATAATCGCGAGGCCATGGGGGCTTTGAACGTGCAGTTGGCCAATATCGCCCTGACGGAAGAATATCCGGAAAAAGCCCGGGCGAACCTGGAGACGGCCCTCATTCACTTTAAGGCCGTGGACGACGAGCTCAACATGGCCAGGACCTGGAGCCGCCTGGGAGGCATTGCCAGGCAGGAGCCGGATATGGACGAGGCGCAACACTGCTACGAACAGGCCCTGGAGTTGACGCGGGGGACCGAGCATGCGGCGTATGCGGCCCAGATGCTGGGTCGCCTGGCCCAGTTGGCCGAGGTGCGGGACGATGTGCAGCGGGCGGAAGTGCATTACCGGGAGGCCATCCAGATCTATGCAGAGCGTGGGCAAAAGATGCCCCTCGTCGCTGCCCAGATGGAACTGGCCGAGTTCTTGCTGCGGCAGGAAAAACTGGAAGTGGCGCACGAGTGGGCGGAAGCAGCCCGTGCTGTAGCGGAGGATCTGGGGACCCGTTTCAACCCCTGGAAGATATACGTGCTGCTGCAACGCATAGCCGAGGCACAGGGAGATCGGGAGGCGGAAGCGCAGTGGCGTGGCCGGGCGCGTGAGGCGTTTGTCCGCTCGTCCCAGGCAGAATCGGTGCGCAGACGGTGGAGGGGGTTGATCGACGCGGTGGCCAAGAGCGCGCGGGGCGAGGCCCTCGATGCGCAGGCGGTGGAGACCATCGAGGAACTGGAGACCAACGAGGAATGGCAGCAACTGGCCGGAGCTATTTGGCGTATATTGGGTGGGGAGCGAGGCGACGCGATTTACGAAGAGTTGGATCACGTCGATGGGACGATTGTACAGAGTGTCCTCCATGCCATAGAACATCCACCAGGTGCAGATGAAGGGGAATAGATATTTTTGGCTCTACTGGAAAAAGGTCCATGAGTTGCGTCGCACTTGATGGACGTGCTCCAGCAATTTACTCTTGTTATATACAGAGTATGCTTTTCTACTGTAAGGTCTCACGAAAGTGCGACGCAACTGAACGTCCAGTGCTTTTTTCAGGGCAGCCATTTTTTGCTCTCTCCCTTTTTTTGGGATATAATGTAAAGTGGTTGCGCCCCCTTAGCTCAGATGGATAGAGCACCGGCCTCCGGAGCCGGGCGCAGGCGTTCAAGTCGCCTAGGGGGTACTTTTTGTCTGATGTGGCGTTCTGAATGTGAGGGGCGCTCGTCGAAAAACAAAAGATGATCAATGGCGCCGACGGAGATCAGTAGCCGTTCTCCCGTTCCAAAGAGAGTCGCCAGCGCTGGGAAGGCGGCGAACGGGAGCGGCGAATCCCCTCCCGAGCCGTTCGCGAAAAGGCCTTTCAGAGGTCGTTAAGCGATACCGTACTCCGCGTTAGGGGATAAGACCTTTTAAGGTCTGAGGTCTGACATTTTAGAACGTCGGGCAAAGATAGGTGGCACCACGGGAGCAAGCGCTTCTCGTCCTGGACGGGAAGCGCTTTTTTGTTGTGTTTCGAGACCGCATTGTGATAAGAAAGGGGAAGAGATGATAGATTTGACCTATATCCGCGAGAATCCCGATGAGGTGAAAGCGGCGATGGAGACGCTACACATGTCGGCCCCCATCGACGAGGTAGTGGAGTTGGACGCGCAACGTCGCGACCTGCTTCGGCAGGTGGAGGCGCTGCGAGCGAAACGCAACCGTGTCTCCAAAGAGATACCCCGCATGGAACCCGAGGAGCGGGAGAAAGCCATCGCCGAGATGCGTGAAGTGGCAGCCAGCATAGATACCCTGGACGAAGAACTGGCGCCGGTGGAGGAACAATTGGAGAGGGCTCTGCTCCAGGTTCCCAACTTGCCCGATCCGAGCGTGCCAGTGGGGGCTGATGAGCACGAAAACGTGATTGTGGAGACCGAAGGGGAGATTCCCTCCGTCGCCTTTGAGCCCCTGCCTCACTGGGATTTGGGGGAGAATCTGGGCATCATCGACTTTGAACGGGGAGTCAAGATATCTGGCAGTCGCTTCTATATCCTAAAGGGATTGGGGGCCAGGCTACAGCGCGCCACCATCCGCTGGATGCTGGACGTACATACAAAAGACCACGGCTACACGGAGGTCTATCCCCCCTTTGTGGTGCTACCCAAGTGCTTGTATGGAACAGGGCAGTTGCCCAAATTTGCTGAGAATCTCTATTATGATAGCGAGGATGACCTGTGGCTCATTCCCACAGCTGAGGTCCCCATAACCAACATGTACCGTGAGGAGATACTGGCGGGAGACGCCCTTCCCATCTACCACACGGCCTACACGCCCTGTTTCCGGCGCGAAAAGATGTCCGCCGGAAAGGACACGCGTGGCATCAAGCGCGGTCATCAGTTCGACAAGGTGGAGATGGTCAAGTTCGTGCGGTCAGAGGACTCGATGGACGAACTTGACAGTCTTGTAGAGAACGCGCGAGATATCTGTCGCCGGCTGGATCTACCACACCGCGTGGTGCAGATGTGTACGGGGGATCTCAGTTTTACAGCCTCTGTCAAATACGACATCGAGGTGTGGGCTCAGGGCTGCCAGGAGTGGCTTGAAGTGTCCTCCTGCAGCAATTTCAAGGATTTCCAAAGTCGTCGGGCGAACATACGGTATCGGGACGAGGACGAGGGCGACGTGCACCATGTGCATACCCTCAATGGTTCCGGGCTGGCGCTGCCTCGGGTCATGATCGCCGTCCTGGAGAACTATCAGCAGGAGGATGGCAGCGTCGTCATTCCTGAGGTATTGAGACCATATATGGATGGGGAAAAAGTCATCAGACCATGACAGGGTAAGGGTTTTTTTCGCGTTGTCACTTATTTCCCTTTCATGCTATCATAGGAAAAGGTGAAACTGAGAAAAAGTGCGAGGATGATAGACTTGCGATCCACGTCCGGAGACGATCTGTACTGGTTGCACGATGCGCTTCGGGGGATATTTGACATAACTTCGATCACGCGAGGGGCCAGAGGGGGGCACGCCGTGCGTGTCGAGGGGTGCTTTCTTGTGGAGCCCGCCGATGCCTATGAACATCTTGCCCCTGTATGCCGGGCGAGGGGAAAGATGCTCCTGTTTCGGCGGGAAGGGGAGGGGGAGGTCATCTACGTTGTGGACGGCCTTATGAGGGCGTCGCCGAATAAGAAATGGCTGCCCATTTTATTGGCGGCACTCACCGTGCTCTCCACACTCTTTGCTTATGTCGTTTTCTGGGAGGTATCGGAACTCTCACTCTCTGGCATCCTGCGTAGCATTCCCAAAGGCATTCCCTTTGCCGCGAGTTTGTTATCCATACTCGTGGGACACGAATTGGGGCACTATTTCATGGCCCGCCACTATGGCGTGGCGGTGACTCTGCCCCATCTCATTCCGTTTCCCTTCAGTCCCTTTGGGACAATGGGGGCGGTGATTCGCATGAAGAGTATCCCGCCCAATCGCCGCGCCATGTTGCGTATCGGGGCGGCCGGCCCCATAGCGGGTCTGCTGTTGGCCATTCCCATTCTGATCCTGGGTTTGAATCTTTCCCACCTGGCCCCTTTGCCCAGTGAGGGGGTCTATGTGATGGAGGGAGGCTCCCTGCTCTATATGCTCATAAAGCGACTGGTGTTCGGCCGTTGGATTCCCTCGGAGGGGCTGGACGTGATGTTGCATCCGGTTGCCTTTGCGGGATGGGCGGGATTGTTAGTGACCTCGCTGAATCTGGTCCCTGCTGGCCAACTGGATGGGGGGCATGTGCTCTATGCTCTTGTAGGGGACAAGACGCGTTACACGAATTGGGTGTTGATCGGCCTGCTCGTACTTTTGGGCGTCTTTTGGCAGGGTTGGTTGATCTGGGCGCTTCTCGTCTTTGTGTTTTCTCGCAGCCGTGTGAATCCCCTGGATGATGTGTCACCCCTCACACACGCGGACAAGATCGCGGCCTTTATCGTGCTCCTCCTCTTTATATTGACGTTTACCCCTTTACCTCTGCAATTTGTGGGATGAGGGAAAGGGAACTTTTTGTATCCTGGGGCCGTCTAGAGAAGGAGAGGAAAGATGTTTGGCGAGGGTGATATGTACTGGCAAAAGATACTCATAGGCTTGGCGGTGGCTACCCTGCTCGTCGCTGGTCTGGGTATCGTCGTCTACGTGGGTATCGCCCGTGATCGCATCATGCCCACTCCGACGCCTTCTCTCACGCCGACCCCCTCGCCCTTTCCAAGCGATACGCCCTCCCCTTCCCCTGCGACGCCGTCCCTGTCACGAGTTTCTGGCACCGTGCGCGAGTATTCTCCTGGAGCACTGATCATCGTCATCACTCCCAAAGAGGGAGAGGTGGAACAGATTATCGTTCCCGAGAATCTGGAGGTGACGTGGGATACAGGAGAACGTGCATCGCCACGGGAAATAGCGCCCGGCCAGGAGATAGAAGCAGAGGGCGAACTGGACCGTCTGGGGCGTCTGGTCGCTCGGCGTATCATCATCGGGGTAGGTGAGATGACTCCTACGCCCACCCATACACTGCGCCCCTCGGCGACTCCTACCCCTTTTGTTCAGGAGCGGGTCTGGGAAGGCGAGTATTATGATAATCCCAATCTCTTGGGGGACCCGGTGCTGTCCCGTAGCGATGAGAGCCTGGATTTCGATTGGGGAGATGGTTCCCCCCATCGCACGGTGCCGGCCGATCATTTCTCTGCCTACTGGCGCGGACGCTGGACGTTCCAGGAGGGCAAGTACCGCTTTTACACATATGCGGACGATGGTGTGCGCCTGTGGGTCGATGGGGAACTTTTGATCGATCAATGGGAGGATCAGGCGGCCACAGAATACCACGCAGATGTTTCTCTTGGCGCGGGAGAGCACGAGGTCGAGGTCGCCTATTATGAGAATGTGGGACAGGCGCTGTTGCGGGTATGGTGGGAGCATCAAGGAACCTATGCGGATTGGCGGGGGACCTACCATGATAATGTGGGACTGGAAGGAGAACCCGTCCTGGTGCGCAACGACAAGGACATATCCTTTGACTGGGGAACGCGTGCTCCTGCAGCGGGCCTTCCCGCCGACCGGTTCAGTGTGCGTTGGGAACGGGACATCTCTTTCAAAGAGGGGGCCTACCGTTTCTATACCTCGGTGGATGGCGGCATCAGGGTGTGGTTGGATTCGCAACTTTTGATCGACGAATGGCGCGATGTCCGTGGGGAGTATGTGGAGCACCCGTGGATAGCCGAGGGCGTTTACGACGTGCGCGTCGAATACTATGATGGTGGCGGAAACGCGCATGTCCGCCTGGGGTGGGAGCGTACGGAGACCTTTTCTCAGTGGCGAGGCAGTTATTTTGCGAATTCCGATCTTGAGGGTGAGCCCCGAATAGTGCGCAATGACAAAAATGTAGACTTTGACTGGGGCAGGGGGGCTCCTTCCTCCCTTTTGCCTGCGGATAACTTTTCTGTGCGCTGGCGCAGGACGATCTCCTTTGAGGAAGGCATCTATCGTTTCTGGGCCGCTGCGGACGACGGCGTGCGTCTCTATGTAGATGGGGAACTCCTCATCGATGATTGGCGCGACTCGTCGGCCAAGCGTCTGGAGGCCGATGCCGTGCTCCAGGCAGGGGAATACGGGGTAGTCGTGGAATACTATGAGCGGGGGGACAGGGCCTCGGTGGAGGCGGGGTGGGAGCGTCCTGCCACGCCTACTTTGACTCCGACACCCACGCATACTCATACGATTACACCCACGGCGACCCATACGTCCGTTCCTCCCACGGATACACCCACCTTCACCCCCACATCCCCGCCGCCGACGGTCACGGACACCCTGACATCGACGCAGACACCCTCGCCTACTGTCGCAGACACACCGACGCCGACGGGGGAGGACTGATGCCCATGGTCTCGGCTTTCGGGATGCGCACATACGAGTATAGGGCCCGGGTTCGATATACACTATCATTCTCTTTTCAGAGCGGGGCTGTTTCCCATGTACTATGATACGTTGACCATGTCGGCGGTAAGGGATGAGATCCTGGCCCATCTTATGGGAGGACGCGTGCAGCGGGTGGTGCGGCCCTCGGAACATGCGCTGGGATTGGAGATCTATGCCGGGGAGCGATATCAGTTGCTGATCAGTGCGGAATCCCGCGCCGCACACATGTTTCTGGTGGAGGAAAAACTGCGGCGCGGTACGGAGACACCTTCTCCGCTGCAACTTTTGATGCGCAAGCATGTACGGGGCGCGCGGCTCAGGGGCGTGGAACAGCCTCCCTTTGAGCGCATACTGCGCCTGACCTTTGAGGGGCAGTATGGGGAGGTGGTGTTGGTATGCGAGATCATGGGCCGTCTGAGCAACGTGATACTGCTGGATGCCGATGAGATGATCATGGGGGCCATCAAGCCCGTTTCCTCCTCCGTCAATCCCTACCGTGCCATATTGCCGGAGGAGCCCTATGTCCCGCCGCCTCCTCAGGATAAGGAGAACCCTCTGCATCTTACTCCCGCCCTTGTGCAGCAGATCATGGAGGAAGAAGATGGCAACCGCCTATGGCGACGTCTGGTGCAGGGGGTGTTCGGCGTCAGCCCCCTGCTGGCGCGAGAGATCTTTTATCGGGCGACGGGGAGGGTGGAACCCGATTTTGACCTGCGGTGGGAAGATTATAAGGAACTCGTCGCCGTCACCCTCGATCTCATGCATCTTCCCGAGACCCATGACTGGTCGCCCTGCGTCGCCTACGAGGATGAGGGGAAGGAGAGACACCCCGCCGTTTATGCTCCCTATGAACTGACCCACCTGCCCGATCGAGAGGGAGTGGCGACGGTAAGCGAGGCCATCTCACGGGTGCTGGAGGCCCTTGAATCGCTGGATGCCTATCGCAAGGTACGAGCCCGCCTGCATCGATTGATCGACGACCAGGTGGAACGCTATAAGGGACGCCTCGCCTCGCTACAGGAATCTTGGGTTTCCGATGAGGAACTTGCCCGCCTGGAAGCCAAGGGTAATGCCATTCTGGCCATGATCGCCTCCATCGAGCGTGGCCAACAAGAATTGGTAGTCGATCTCTCCCAGTTCTCCACCGACCTGGAGGACTCGGCACAGGAGCCGACGGCGATTCCCCTGGATCCTGCCCTGTCACCCGCCGAGAACGCCCAACAGTTCTTTAGGGAGTACAAGAGAAAAAAGGCCGCCGCAAGCAAGATCCCCCGGCTGATCAGGCAGACCAAGGTGGACCTTGCCTATCTGGAGCAGCTGCGTACGGAGGTCGGCCTGGCTGAGGATCGCCCGGAACTGGATGAGATCGAGGAGCGGCTTCGGGAGGCGGGATATTTGCGGTCGGACAAGAAAAAGAGGAGTACGGCAGGACAGGTGCGGGGCCCCATTCGCGTGCGATCTGAGGATGATACGTTAATTCTGGTGGGGCGCAACAGCCGCCAGAACGACGAGGTCACCTTTCGGGAGGCCGGACCCAACGACATCTGGCTGCATGCCCACGGCGTGCCGGGCTCCCATGTCATCATCAAGTCCGGCGGGGCGGAGGTCGATGAGGAGACACTTTTGCGCGCCGCCCGGTTGGCCGCATACTATTCAGCGGCAAGGCAGCGCTCCCAGGTGCAGGTGGACTATACAGAGAGGCGCCACGTGCGCCATATCAGGGGAGGACGTCCGGGTATGGTAACCTATAGACAGGAGGAGACCGTCGTCGTCTCTCCTGCTAAAGGGTAGATCGTCTGCATGTTCCACCGGGCAATGTCTCACAAGGCGTCTAAAAGATATGTACCGCTGCGGCTTTGAAAGCCAAGTAGATCTGTTTTCCCTCTCGTATGTCCATCTCTTCCAGGGATCTGCGCGTGATCGCGCAGACGAATTCCGTCGCCGCCTCCTCGGGGGTCTCGGGCGGCACACGCACCATCACATAGATGATGGTACCACGGTTGGCGATATCCACGATCCGCCCCTGAAAGCAATTTCGGGCACTGGAGTGCAACGCGTTCTGGGATAAAATGATATCCTCGGGGCGGATGGAGGCGTGTACGGTCCCCTGGCGTTCTGTCATAGCGGCAAGGCGCACCTTTCCGACAGAGATTTCCTTGTAGCCGTCGCTGTCAGTAGCCAAGATGCGGCCCCGAAAGATATTGCGCATACCCACAAAGCGGGCTATGAATTCGGAGGCGGGCCGTTGAAAGATGTCCTCCGGTGTTCCCACCTGTACAATCCGACCCTCATGAATCACGGCGATGCGGTCTCCCAGGGCCACGGCCTCCTCGAAATCGTGGGTGACGTGAAGGGTCGTGGTACCTAATTCCTGATGGACGCTTGCGAGTTCTCGCTGCAGGTTCTCGCGGGTCTCTGGGTCGAGGGCGCTGAGGGGCTCGTCCAAGAGCAGGAGGCGTGGCTCGACGATCAGGGCCCGGGCCAGGGCTACCCGCTGCTGTTCGCCGCCGCTCAAGGTCCTTGGACTGCGGTGGAGGAGATGGTCGATGTGTAGCAGTTCGCTCATGGCCTTTACTCGTTCCTCGACCGCCGGATGCGGTATTCTGCGCAGGGTGAGGCCAAAGGCGATATTCTCGGCCACGCTCAGGTGCGGGAAGAGGGCGTAATCCTGGTAGACGAAACCGATTTGGCGCTTTTCCGGTCGCAGCGAGGTCACATCCTGGTCTCCGACAAGAATCTGTCCCCGGTCGGCCTCGTACAGGCCGGCGATGGTCTCCAGTAATATGGTCTTGCCCGCACCCGTGGGGCCGAGTATAACAAAGTACTCGCCCTCTGCCACGTCCAGGGCAATGTCTCGGAGATGGAATTCTCCCAGATCGACATGGAGATCCTGAATCTGAAGTGTGCCGGTATTCGTCATGCTGCACCCCGTTCCTGTGATCCATGGCTGGCGATCCAACGCAACAGGATAAAAGTTGCCAGGCAGATGAGGATGATCAGAGTTGCCACCGGGCGGGCGTAGCGCAGGCCATAGGACTCGAAACGCTCGTAGAGCAACACCGGGGCAATCATGGGATGATAGGCCAGGATGACCACGGCCCCGAACTCGCTCAGGCCTCGTGCCCACATGAGGATCATCCCGGAGAGGATGCTGCGCCAGGCCAGGGGAAAGGAGACGCGCCAGAAGGCGGCCCATGGCGAGGCCCCCAGCGTGCGCGCTACCCGTTCCAGGCGAGGATCCACGGCCTCAAAGCCCTCCCGTGACGAGTCGACGAGGAAGGGGAGGCTGACAAAGAGCATGGCGACGACGATGCCCGGCGTGGCAGATACGAACTTGAGCCCCATGAGACCAAAGGCCCTTCCCAGCAACGAGCGGCGTCCAAAGACCATGAGCAGGGCGATACCGGCCGCCGAGTGGGGGATGACGATGGGCACGTCGATGACCCCCTCTACCAGACGCTTGCCAGGAAAGTCGACTCGGGCCATTAGATAGGCCAGGGGCACGCCACATATGAGGGCGAAAAGGGTGGCCAGGGCTGAACTATAAAAGGTCAGGAGGATCGCGTTTCGAACGTCGGGGTCACGCAGGGTTTCCAGCAGGATGGCCGGACTGTTGGCCGTTACGGTGCGCAGCAGGGGCCAGGTAACAAAGAATATCAGGAGTGCTCCCAACATGAGGTAGAGCACATGCATGCCGTTGGCCAAGAGATCTTTTACCTCGTTCTTCATGGATGGAGACGTATGCTCCTTTCTATATCCCGATCGTCGCTATGGATTACTTCGCGCATCATGGGGGATTCATCGACTGTGCTCCTTCACTCTGTGTTCTGATTATAGAGCAAGGGGGCGTGGTAGACCAGATGATCGGTTCGCTATTCGGACGTCGTTTCGGCTGGCTCGACCATATCTTTCAGTTCATTGGACAGATTCTCCACATTGGCGGATACCGCAGGCACGATGGGAGGCTGTCCTTGCTCCTCCATGACGGCCTGTCCCTCGGGGCCAAGGAGGAACTCGACAAAAGCGAGGGCCAGTTCCGGGCTGGGGGCGATGTGGGGTATGGTCATACCATAGACGATGGGCTTGCCCTCCTGGGTGATGGTCTCGCCGGGCTCTTGACCGCTTACCTCCGTCGTGGCCTGGGCATAAAAGTCGGCATGTTCTACTTTGCTCAGGTTGATCTCGTCGGGTAACTCGATGAAATTGAGGCCGTGCTGCACGGCGACGGAGCGGTAGATGAAGACATAGTCCATATCGCCCGACTGGAGCAGCGCCAGCAGGTCCGTTTCTTTGGGGCGCACGTTCTCTGGCGGGCAGTTCTCGTTCAACCTGGCGTACAGACCGGGCGCATCATAGTGCTTTTCCGCCAGTTGCCAGACCAACAGGGTCCGATAGCCGCAGGGGTCAGCATCGGGCTCCGAATGGCCATAGATCACGCCGTCGCGGATCAACACGTCGTGCCAGTTGTCGCTGTTGATCTCGTCGGCGAACTTGGACTGGTCCGTATAGGCGATGCCCATGGTGTTGCGTGCGAAACGTATATTCCAGTCGGCATGGTCGTGGATGAGGAGGTTGTCGATGACGGTGTAGTCGGCCGACATGATCAGGTCCGCCTCACGGTCCAGTTCGCTGACCTTGCGTGCCGTGGTGCGGCTGCCGGCGGCCTCGGTTTCGAAGGTGACATTGGGATGGTCGACCTGAAAGGCCTTGGCCAGTTCGTCCACTGGCACGGTTAAACTGCCGGCATGGAAGATGATAAGTTTGCCTTCGAGATCAGTTTCCTGT
>JBKHJO010000124.1:0-3078 GCA_046538105.1 Anaerolineales bacterium
TTTCCCTTACTCGCGCACGCTGTGCATTTCTGCCACTCTTTAGTTGTTAAGGTGCCTTTCCAACTCCAGGATAAAGGATTATACTCATCTCTCTTTTTCCTGTCAAATCTGGAAAAGAGCCCTCTTTCGCTTACCCTGCAAGTCCCCTCACTGTTTCCGAAGGATACTGATCCTACCACATAGCCTGGAAACTGTCAAATCTGAGATTGACCTCTAACGCTTCCCGCTACTCTCTCGTTCCCCTCAGACAACGACGCCCGATTGTATCACGCCCCCCTCATCCTGTCAAATTGGAAAAAGGGCCATTTGGGGGTTCCTGACAATCGAGGGAACCTTCCCTTGCCCAATGGCTCGAATGTGTTAGAATAGGGTTACGTTTATACACCGGCAGGTGGAGTGTCATACTCCACAAATATTATAAGGGAGGTAACTTTCCATGAGCGAGGAGATCAAAGGTATCGTCGTCCCCATGGTGACGCCCTTTAACGAGGACGAGACCCTGGACGAAAGCGCTTTGCGACAGGTGGTGAATTACCTGTTGGACAACGGCGTGCATGGCCTTTTCACCTCTGGCAGCCAGGGGGAGTCGTTCGCCCTCACCACAGAGGAGAAGAAGCGCATCATGGATATCGTCATCGACGAGAACGATGGGCGCGCCTTTGTAATGGCTGGCACGGGAGCCGTCACCACCAAAGAGAGCATCGAGTTGACGCGCTATGCCGAGGACGCGGGCATGGACGCCGTCTCTGTCATCACCCCCTATTTCATCAAGCCCTCGGATGAGGAACTGCGCGAGCATTTCCTCAAGATCGCACAATCCGTGGAAATCCCCGTCCTGGCCTACAACAATCCCGGCCGCACGGGCATTCCCATCTCGGCGAAGGTGATGGCCGCCGTGGCCAACGAGGCCAAGAACTTTTTAGGGGTCAAGGATTCCAGCGGCGACCTGACCAATACCATGCAGTACATCGCCGAGTGTCCGCCCACGTTCCGCATCTTTATGGGACGCGACACGCTGATCTATGCCGCCCTCTGCTACGGGTGTGCGGGCGCCGTGGCCGCCTCGGCCAACGTGGTTCCCGATCTGGTGGTGGGCATCT
Source organism: Anaerolineales bacterium (assembly GCA_046538105.1). Taxonomy (GTDB): domain Bacteria; phylum Chloroflexota; class Anaerolineae; order UBA1429; family UBA1429; genus JAWLEV01. The sequence goes on from JBKHJO010000124.1 coordinate 1,101, forward strand.
ATGATGCTTACATGGCCGGAGATCATGAACTGGCCCTGGAGCGCCAGCGCGCCCTGGCACCGCTGCGCTACGCCTTTAGCCTGGGATCGTTCCCCGTGGTGGTCAAAGACGCCATGGAGCTAATCGGCGTGCCGGCCGGTCCCTGCCGCGCCCCCATAAAGTCCTTGGAGGGCCAAGCCCGCCAGGAGCTCATCGCCGTGCTCAAAGACCTGGGCAAAATGGAGTGAGGGGAGACGACAGATGACCAAGTTCTTACTCTACGAACCGATACACGAGGCGGGGCTCAATGTGCTACGCCAGGCCGGAGAGATACGCTTGGCCAGCGACACGGATGAGGAGACCATCATCTCCGAGATCGGCGACATCGACGGCGTCGTCATTCGCAGCCAGGGGGCCATGACGCGACGCATCATGGAGAACGCACCAAACCTCCAGGTGGTGGGACGCCATGGCGTAGGGGTAGACAATGTGGACCTGGAGGCTGCCACGGACCATGGCATACAGGTGGTGAACACGCCCCAGGCCACAGTAGAAAGCGTGGCCGAGCACACCCTGGGCCTTATGCTCTCCGCATCCAAAAACATCGCCTATGCCGATAGGGAGTTGCGCAAAGGACGCTTTGACGTACGCTATGGCGAAAAAGGTCGCGAGTTATGTGGCCGCACCCTGGGCATCATCGGATTCGGGCGCATCGGCCGACGCGTGGCCCAGGTGTGCCACCACGCCTTTAACATGTCCATCCTCTACTCCGATCTGGTACCTGCGCCAGAGTTGGAGCGCGAAGTGGGCGCCCGCAAGGTGGATTTAGAAGAACTGCTTCAGACGGCTGAATATGTGTCCGTGCACGTGCCATTGCTCCCCTCCACGGAAAAACTGATCGGCCAGCGCGAGTTCGACCTCATGACGAAAGATACCATGTTCTTCAACTGCTCGCGGGGGCCGGTGGTGGACGAGGCGGCCCTCTACGAGGCCCTGGTCGTGGGAAAGATAAGGGGTGCGGGGATCGACGTCTTTGAAGAGGAGCCCACCCCGGCGGACAATCCCCTCTTTACCCTGGATAACATCGTCGTCACGCCCCATATGGCCTCGGCAACCCAGGAGGCTATGCGCTCCATGTCCTTGGTGGCCGAGGACGTGGTGGGCGTGCTGGAGGGCAAGCCGCCCATGTATCCCGTGAACGAGATCTAGGATGAAACGGATATAGGGAATGGGGAATATGTCGGTCGAATCGAGGCTGGACGTGTCTTCAAAGCGAATCGCAGAGTTTTGCCGGCGCCACCGCGTGCGGAGTCTTGCGGTCTTTGGTTCCGTCTTGCGAGATGATTTCCGGCCGGACAGCGACGTGGATCTGTTGGTCGAATTCGAATCCGATGCCGAGATAGGTTTTATGGCCTTGAGCCGCATGCGGCGAGAGCTTTCTGAGCTTTTGGGGCGACCTGTGGATCTGGTTCCCAGGCAAGGGCTCAAACCTCGAATCCGGGAGTCCGTGCTGTCTGATGCAGAGACCCTCTATGCGGCGTGATGAGCTCTACTTGGCCGACATTATAGAGGCAGCGGATGCCATCCGACGCTTCATGAAAGGAATTTCGCGCAGGGACCTGGCTACGGATGAACTGCGCCAAAGTGCTGTACTTCAGAAGCTCATCATGATTGGCGAAGCTGCCTCTCGACTGTCGGTGGAGCTGAGGAAACAACATCCCGATGTTGAATGGGCTGACATTGTGGCATTCCGAAATATCGCCGTGCATGAGTATTTCGCCGTGGACTGGTCCATCGTCTGGGTAACGGCAACATAGGATGTACCGATATTGCGGAAACTGGTTGTCAAGATCCTGGCCGAGGAGCAGACCGGTGAGTGAGGGATACGTCGCATAAGCGAGGAATCAATGACAGGACACGCGGCGAAGGGCGCAATCTTCCCATGGAGTGCCGGTGCATGAACGCTTTGCGTTCATGCAATGCAGCTTCGCAAGCGAAA